>NZ_JBTLRK010000002.1:0-354265 GCF_054482715.1 Salinimicrobium sp. CAU 1759
ACGATTTAAGGTGGTTATAGCAACGGGGCTCACCTCTTCCCATTCCGAACAGAGAAGTTAAGCCCGTTAGCGCAGATGGTACTGCTATCTTGTGGGAGAGTATGTCGCCGCCTTTCTTTTAAACCCTTCATCATGAATTTGATGAAGGGTTTTTTTATGCAATAAATCCAGATATGGAAACGGATCTCAGCTCCCCGCCCTTCCAGGGAGGGGCAGGCTCCGCAAAGCGGAGACGGGGAGGGTCTACTTTCCTTCAAAGCGACATCTGGAAACAGATCTCAGCTCCCCTGCCTACCGGCAGGCAAGGGAGGGGAAGTCTGCCAACCTGGCGGACGGGGAGGGTTTTCTTTCCTAAATCTGAATTGTTGAGCAGAATCGAAGGATGCTTCTTAGTAGTTTATTACTGGAAGACCACCTCCCGGTTCCATGCACCACCTCGTCACCACTTCCCTGCGGTTCCACCCCTTTTTATTAGGAGGTGACGACTAAACCTGGAGACATTCCGGAAAAAATAGCGGGGCAGTTAAATATTTTACGCTATTCAGGTAAGTTGGCGCGGATCTGCAATCCGTGCCGTAACAATCTCAATTTACTCTACCTCATAATTGAGTACATCCACTTCAGAAAGCCTAAAGTAACCAAATGGAAAATTATCAGGATTGGTCTGGTTGACAATGTTACCACGGACAATGCTTGGCTGGGTCTGAAAAGGGCCGCCGTTATTATCGCCGGATTGGGATCTTAAAATGAATAAATATTCATAAAATCCTTCAGATATTCCCTGGACCTCGAATTGTACAAGGTCCCCCGGCATGGCATCTTCATCATTAAAAAAAGCAAAGCTCAAGTTTCCGTTTGTAAATTCGTCAGTGTAGATCTGAAGAAAGATCTGTTCATTCAGGTATCGAAAAAGGTAAAAATTTTCACTCTCTTCAGGATCCTCGTAAAAGACTTTGAACTCATATTCACCTCCTGAAAAACCTCCAAGGTCCTGCTCAACATATTGGAGTCCAGGGGTAGTAATGAATCGCTCTGTTGCCGTATAAAGTTCGCCCTGATAGATTATCTCTAGTTTATAATCTAAATTGGGGAGGGCCACTATATCGGTATTCTGGTAAATTCCTTCATTAGCTTCTTCAAAAATGTATTCTTCCCCTGTGCCCGTTGTAACTTTAACCATTGCTCCGGTCACCGGCGGAACATCCTCCTCGAAAAAAGGCGCTGTGGTTGATAATTTGATTATCTGAAGGTCTGATTCTGTTTCAGCATTGAACAATAAAGAAGCTTCTATTACCAGTCTTGGTGCAGATGTTTCCAATTCCACCTCAACAACTTCCTCACAGGACAGGAGGATGAAAATTATAAGCATGCTCAGCAATTTCTTCATGATCAAAATTTAAAGTTGTAGGTAACTGATGGGACTATTCCAAAGAGAGAAAGACGAACAGCTTCATTTCGGGAGGTGTCCTCGTTTTGTCTAAAGCTAAGGGATACAGCATTCTTACGTGCATATACATTATAGATCCCAAAATTCCATGAGGATCTGTAACTGCCTTTTCTCTTCTTGGCAGACGTATAAGTGGCCGAAAGGTCTAATCGGTGATAGTCTGGTAACCTGTTGCTGTTTCGGGCGCTGTAAACCGGAATGATCATATTTTCAAATCTATATTGACCACTTGGATATGTCGTTGGCAATCCTGTTTGATATACAAAATTAGCATTGAGATCCCATTTTCTGCTCAGTTCGTAGGATGCAGTGAAAGAGAGGTCGTGTGGCTTATCATAAGCGGTGGCATACCATTTTGAATTATTGATCCCGGGTTCTGTGAAGTTTCTTCCAGGAGTACGCTGTTCAGATCTTGAAAGGGTATAGGCGAACCAGCCGGTAAACCTGCCTTTATTCTTCTTCAGTAGTAATTCAGCACCATAGGCTCTGGCTTCTCCGGGCAGGATTACCTGTTCAATGGCATCATTGGCTATAAGATTAGCACCATCGATATAGTCGAGTCTATTGTCCAGTGTTTTAAAATACCCTTCAATTTCAAGTGAATATTCCTGGTCAAGAAAAGTACGGTAATAACCAATTGCTAGCTGGTCTAACTTCTGTGGTTCAATATATTTACCACTGGGCGCCCACACATCAAGTGGAGTAGGAGAGCTGGTGTTGGTAATAAGGTGCAGATACTGTGTCATTCGGTTATAGCTCAGCTTTACACTTTGATCATCATTAAAAGCATAGGCCAGGGCAAGTCTTGGTTCGAGGTTTCCGAATGATCTTTCGATCCGGTCATTATCAAGAGACTTAACAGCTACAGGATCTGCCTTTTCATAGATCCCAAATTCCTCATTATAAACTACAGGTTCCCCGGAATAGAGATTAAGTTCTTCCTGTCCCATTCTAAGAAAATTGCTATACCTAATTCCGTATTCTGCGGAAAGTCTTTCCGAAATGGTATGTTCCAGGGAGATATATAAAGCCGACTCTAAAGCATATTTCTTTATAAGCTCCCCCGGAATAATTCCTGAAGAGTCTGAACTTGGTTCTATCTCTCCCGGATTAAATTCGTGCCACGTGGTATGAAGACCGTAATCCAGGTTTATTCTTCTATTAAGGTAATGGTCAAAATCGTACTTGAAATTGACATTTTTGATACCGCTGTTCCAGTTAAAGCCCACGAAATCCAAAGTAAGTCCATAGTAGTAATCACTGTAGATGATAGACATATTACTGAAGATATTCTCCTTTAGAACATTATTCCACCTCAGGTTGAAAACCGAATTTCCATAAACATTATTAAAGCTTTCGGTGATCCTGAATACGTCCCGACCAAAATATCCGGAAAAAAGAAGGGTGTTCTTTGGATCGAGCCGGAAAGTAAGTTTAGTATTAAGGTCGTAGAAATAAGCTGAGTTTTCGTTGTCGGTTAGTTTTAAAAAGAGATGAGCATAAGAACTTCGGCCTCCAATTAAAAACGAACTTTTCCCTTTTTCAATTGGTCCCTGAGCTAGGAGTCGGCTGGAAATGAGTCCAATGCCGCCATTGGCTTCAAATTCGCGGCTATTTCCATCTTTTTGATATATATCAAGTACAGACGATACCCTTCCGCCGTAATTGGCCGGGATACCTCCTTTATAAAGCTTCAGGTTCTTAATTGCATCGGGATTAAAGACTGAGAATAATCCGAAGAGATGACTTGCGTTGTAAATTGTAGCTTCGTCCAAAAGGATCAAATTCTGGTCGGCTGCACCTCCACGAACATTAAATCCAGAGGAAGCTTCCCCGGCATTGGAAACTCCTGGAAGCAGAAGCAGGGATTTAATAACATCCACTTCGCCAAAAACAACAGGTAACTTCTGAATTGTAGAAATCTCGAGTTTGTTGACACTCATCTCGGGCTGGCGAATGTTTAACCTTTCGCTGTCGTCCTCAATTACGACCTCTTTCAAAGCCTGGGCTGCAGGATTCAGCTGAAAATCGAGGTTTATGTTCTTTTGTACCTCGACGATCTGAGAAATGGATTCATAGCCCAGGTAAGAAATTTCCATTCTGTGACTCCCGGCTGGCACCTTGACCGAATAGAACCCATATTCATTGGTAACAGTTCCAATTTGCAATTGGGGAAAAACAATGTTGACCCCAAATAATGTTTCGTTGTTCTGTGCATCCTTAATGGTTCCGTTTACCACAAAATTTTCTTGTGCCCCAAGCTTTACGAAGGACATTAGGAACCAGAAGAGAATTAATTTTTTCAAAAGTAAAGGTTTAAAGATGCCATTTATGACACCTAATCAAAGAAGGCCTTCATCACTGTGTTTATTCCTTTAAACATAAGGTATATGGCTGCGGCCATAGCCAGCAACGCAAAAAGAAGGATAGGAATGAACCAGTCGTGCTCCTGATTTTTGAAGGAACTAAAAAGCACCACCGGCCCAATAAAGGAAAGAGGTAATGCACCGGATAAATATTTAAGTCCCTTTAGCAGAAGACTTTTATTCGTGTGTTTCATATCTTTCAAAGATACTTATTCCGCTACAAAATTTTCTCTTGTTCCCATTCCTCTTTTAAAATCCTTATTTTCATATATTTAAAACAGTGAAATCCCGCTAAAAAATAGGTGCGTGAAAATTTCGAGGTAATATTAATCTGAAATTAACACTTATCAAAGATATTTATGTTTAATTTTGGGTTAAAATATTTAAACATGAACCAATTCTCCATTAGTCAGCTTTCGCAATTTTCAGGGATTAAGCCTCATACTATACGTATTTGGGAGCAGCGATACAATGCTTTGAACCCCCACCGCTCTGAAGGGAATACCCGTTACTATGACGGGGCCCAACTGCGGCGCCTTCTTAATATTGTGAGTTTGTCGGGAACGGGAAACAAAATCTCCCGCCTTTGCACCATGAGTGATGAGGAACTATTTACAATGAGGGCGGAATATGAGAAGGATGCAGGTTTAAAAAATGACTATGATTATTTTATTAATCAGCTTATTGCGGGAGGAATGAGCTATGATGAGGGTAATTTTGAGAAGACGTTTTCACATTGCCTATTGCGGTTTGGCTTACAAAGAACTTATGTGGAAATTATCTATCCCTTATTGGAAAGAATAGGTCTCATGTGGTCGATCAATAATATTCCGCCTTCCCAGGAACATTATATCTCGAATCTTTTAAAGCAGAAAATGTTCACGGCTATTGACTCTCTTCCCCCAATTTCAAAGGCCGAAGATAATTGGTTGCTCTTTTTGCCCGAAGATGAGTTCCATGAACTCGGTCTATTGTTCTCAAATTACTTTCTGAGAAGCCAGGGTAAAAATGTGATCTATCTTGGGCCTAATGTGCCCTTGTCTTCTGTGATACATACACTTGAAGATGTTTCAATCAGCAATCTTCTACTTTTTATGGTACATCGTGACCTGCCCGAAAAAGCGGAAGAATATCTCAATGAAATACAGGAGCTGGCAGGAGAACGTAAGGTCCTTATCGCCGGCGGGGGAGTAGATCCGGAACTATTGAAGGGAAAGAAAAATATTGTCCAGCTAAGATCGGTAGAAGATCTCGAGAAGGAAGTGAATCCAATAAATGTCGCCTAAAATGTCAAAAATTGCGGTAATAGGAGCAGGTTTTTCAGGCTTGAGTGCAGCAGCCTATCTTGGTGATGCCGGCCATGAAGTGCATGTTTTTGAAAAAAACAGCAGTGCTGGTGGGAGGGCGAGACAGTTTTCTACCTCCAATGGCTATACTTATGATATGGGGCCGAGCTGGTATTGGATGCCTGAGGTTTTTGAAAAATTCTTCGGAGACTTTGGATTTCGGGTGGAGGATCTCTATCAGCTTGATCTTCTTGATCCGTCTTTTGATGTTGTTTTTCCCAAAAATGAAAAGCTCAGTGTCCCGGAGAACTATGAACAACTGCGGAAAGTTTTTGAAGATATTGAACCGGGAAGTGCCGCTAAGCTGGATAAGTTTATGGAAGAGGCACAGTACAAATACGAGGAGGGAATGGAAAGACTGGTTTACATGCCGGGCATTTCCCTTACGGAATTTGTAGATATTAATCTCATAAAAGGTGCATTGCGCCTGCAGGTCTTTTCATCATTCAGCAAGCACGTCCGCAAGTATTTTAGCGATCCCAGACTCATCTCCCTTATGGAATTTCCCGTATTATTTCTAGGCGCTATGCCGCAGGATACTCCTGCACTTTACAGTCTCATGAACTATGCGGGACTAAAACTGGGCACCTGGTATCCCCAGGGTGGTTTTGGAAGCGTAATAAAAGCCATGGTGAAGGTTGCCAAAGCACAGGGAGTTCAGATACACTTAGATGCTCCGGTGGAACAGATAATGACGGGTGATAATGAAGTGAAAGCACTTAGAGTCCATGGGGAGAAATTTGAATTTGATGCAGTAATTGCCGCAGCCGACTATCAACACGTAGAAGAACAACTGCTTCCAAAGGAATTTCAAAATTACGGGCAGAAGTACTGGGAGAACAAAACTTTTGCACCATCCTGTTTGATCTATTACCTCGGTATTTCAGAAAGGATCCCCGAACTGGAACATCATACTTTGTTCTTTGATGAAGATCTTTTTGAACATTCGGTAGAGATTTATAAAGATCCCAAATGGCCCAAAAAACCTTTATTCTATGTGTGCTGTCCTTCCAGGACCGATGATTCTGTAGCTCCCGAAGGTCATGAAAACCTGTTCCTGCTTATGCCACTAGCACCGGGATTAGAAGATGGTGAAGCTGTGAGAGAGAAATTTTTCCAGATCATGATGGGCCGTATCGAAAAACAGATTGGGCGCAGTATTTCAGGAAAGATAGATTTTAAGAAGAGCTACTGTGTTTCAGATTTCATAACAGATTACAATTCATATAAAGGAAATGCATATGGTTTGGCGAACACGCTGCAGCAAACGGCGGTGCTAAAACCCAAAATCAGAAATAAGAAATTAAAGAATCTGTTCTATGCTGGTCAGCTCACAGTTCCGGGGCCGGGAGTACCTCCGTCACTTATCTCCGGAAAGATCTCGGCAGAACAAGTAATTAAAGAATTAAAAAAGAAGAAGTATGAAGTCACTGTTTGATGATCTGTCGGTACAGGTAAGCCGGCTCACCACACGCTCCTATAGCACCAGTTTTTCCCTGGGCATCTACTTTTTGCACGACAGGCTGCGGAACCCAATCTATTCGATTTATGGTTTTGTGCGGGTCGCCGATGAGATCGTTGACAGTTTTGAAGGCTTTGACCAGGAATATTTGCTAAAGAAATTCTGGGAAGATACTCATGAGGCACTTGAGCAGAAAATATCTGCAAATCCAATACTTAATTCCTTCCAGGAAGTGGTACACGAGTATGAGATTGACAGGAATTTGATTGAAACATTTTTGAAGAGTATGGAAATGGACCTTCAAAAAGTGGATTATACAGATGAAAAATATCAGCAATACATTTTAGGATCGGCCGAGGTAGTTGGGTTAATGTGTCTGCATGTTTTCACGGAAGGTGACAAAAAATTGTTTGAGGAGTTAAAACCCTATGCAATGAAGCTGGGAGCAGCCTTTCAAAAGGTGAACTTTTTGAGGGATCTTAAGGATGATTACCATGTATTGGGCAGGACCTACTTTCCCGGCGTCGATATGGAGAATTTTTCGGCTGAAGCAAAGAAACAGATCGAGAAAGAAATTGAAGAAGATTTTAAGGTAGCCCTGCAGGGAATCAAAATGTTGCCTGCTTCTTCAAAGGGAGGAGTTTACCTGGCATATGTGTATTATCAGTCTTTATTTAAAAAGATAAAGAGATTACCGGCAAAGCGAATACTTTCGGGAAGGATAAGGATCAATAATGGCCGCAAGGTCGGTTTGATGATCAATAGCCTTGTAGAATGTAAAATGAGAATGGTTTGATCAGGTTTTTGATTTACTTTTTTTTAGGAACTGCTTTTATGACCTCACAGAATTCACTGCTTGAAAAGGCCCGAGATCTATATGGAGAGGCGGCCGAGAAGGAAGAGGCAGCCCGCGAACTTCTTGCCCTGACCGAAAAGAAGAGTGCCAACGAGCCGGTGATACTGGGCTACAAAGCTGCAGGACATATGATGATGGCCAAGCATGTGGGGAATCCATTCAAGAAGATGTCCCATTTCAACAAAGGCAAAAGTTACCTTACCACTGCAATAGAGGCCGATAAGCAAAATCTTGAACTTAGATTTCTGCGATTTGCCGTGCAGGCTGAAGCTCCTGGCTTTTTAGGTTTCCGTCAAAACCTTCAGGAAGATAAGACCCTACTTTTAGGAGGAGTACGTAGTATTAAGGACCCTCATCTTCAAAGTATGATCCTCAATTACTTAAGGACCTCAAAAGGTCTTACTTCCGCCGAAAAAGAAAGATTGGAATAAAAAATTGAAATTCAGTAACTTAGACTGATTTGAAAAATGCATTATGGAAACAATAGCAATAAATTTTCTCATAGTTTTGACAGCTTTTCTTGCCATGGAAGGAGTTGCCTGGTTTACCCATAAGTATATCATGCATGGGCTGTTATGGTCCCTGCACAAGGATCACCACAAGAAAGAGTCAAAAGGATTCTTTGAAAATAATGATTTCTTCTTCCTCATCTTTGCCATTCCGGGAATTGTGTGCCTTTACTTAGGAATGGAAGCAGGTTACAATTTTCTTTTTTGGATAGGCCTTGGAATTACTCTTTATGGAACTGCTTACTTTTTTGTGCATGACCTCTTCATACATCAGCGATTTAAGGTGCTCCGCAAAGCAGATAACTCCTACTTTAAAGCCATAAGAAGAGCTCACAAAATGCATCATAAACATATTGGAAAGGAAGATGGAGAATGCTTTGGGATGCTTTGGGTGCCGATGAAGTATTTTAGGGACCAACGAAAAACTGCCTGATGCAATACACTTACCTGCTGGTCAATTTTTTTACCATCCTTATTCCTTTCGTATTTTCTTTTCACCCAAAGCTTGAATTTTATAAGACCTGGCGCGCTTTTTTTCCGGCAGTATTTTTAACAGGACTTATATTTGTCCTTTGGGATATGCTTTTCACGCATTTAGGAGTTTGGGGATTTAATGACCGTTACCTCACAGGAATAGAAATAGGAAACCTGCCCGTAGAAGAAGTTCTTTTCTTCTTCTGTATTCCCTACGCCTGTGTCTTCACCTTTCACTGTCTCGACCTTTTCCTGGGAAGAATAGGTGGCCCTAAAATGCAAAAAAGCATCACTCTTTTTCTTGTGATCTTCTTACTTGTATTTGGGATCATACATTTTTCAAAATACTATACAGCCACTACCTTTTTAAGTTTTGCCCTCCTTCTTTTATTTGCTGAATTTGTGCTGAAGGTAAACTGGCTTACCCGCTTCTATGTCATTTACGCCGTGCTGCTCATCCCTTTCTTTATTGTAAATGGAATTCTTACCGGAAGCTGGATAGAAGAACAGGTAGTGTGGTACAATCCTGAAGAATTTATGAACTTTAGGATAGGGACCATTCCTGTAGAGGATGCTTTTTACGGAGCCGAATTGATCCTTATGAACCTATTGATTTATAAGTACCTCCTTAGCAGGAAGAGATCTTTTGCCGCGTCAAAACTAAAAACCACAGCATTATGAAGACCTTGCAGATTGCTAATATCATTGCCTTTATAGCAATGGTTGCCCTCAGTTATATTTCTAATACCGGTTTTATCAATGGAGAGACTATGGCATCAGTTTCTGCGGAGTATAAGAATCTTTTTACTCCGGCGGGTTATGCTTTTTCGATCTGGGGCTTGATCTACCTGGGGTTAGGAGTCTTTGTTATTTTTCAGGCAATAAGTGTAAGGGGGAAAAAATTAGTTCCGAAAATAGGCTGGTGGTTTGTCATAAGCTGTTTGTTGAATATGAGCTGGATCTTCGCATGGTTATACCACTATATAGATACTTCTGTCATTATTATGGTTCTCCTTCTTCTTTCACTTTTGATAATTGTGTTCAGAACAAGAATGGAACTCGATGATGAGCCTCTTCCGGTCATCGCTTTTTTCTGGTGGCCTTTCTCCTTTTATTCAGGATGGATAAGCGTTGCGCTCATTGCAAATGTGGCGGCTTATCTCACCTCAATTGGCTGGGACGGGTTTGGGATTTCTGAAGTTACCTGGACCGTACTTATGATAATTGTTGCAGGCATTATTCATGTCTCTATCACCTGGACCCGCAACATGAGAGAATTTGCTTTAGTAGGAGCCTGGGGCATAATAGCAGTGGGCATAGCAAATAAAGGAGATGTAAACCTTATCTATTACACTGCCATTGCTGCAGCCGCGGTTATTCTCATTAGCAGCGGGATGCATGGTTACAGAAACCGACAGTATTCACCATGGAGAAAGCTATAGAAGAAGACATAGCTGTTTGCTGGTTAAGAAGGGACCTCCGCCTTTTTGATAACGCTGCTCTCTACCATGCTCTCAACAGTGGACTCCCGGTGCAGGTTATCTTTATCTTTGATCCGGATATTCTCAATTCTCTTCCTGATAAAAAGGACCGTCGTCTTGCTTTCATTCATGCCCAATTGGAAAAGATCAATACCCAACTTTCTGAATTTGGTGCTTCACTCCTTGTCTTACATGACCTTCCAAAAAAAGCATTTGGAAAGCTCATTTTTCAGTACCCTGTTAAACAGGTGTATACCAATCATGATTATGAACCCTATGCCCGAAGGAGGGATAAAGAAATACAGGAGCTTTTAGAAGCCAATGAGGTGAATTTTCACACCTATAAAGACCAGGTATTGTTTGAAAAGACGGAGGTGATGAAGCCTGACGGAACCCCCTATACGGTCTTCACGCCGTACTCCAAAAAATGGAAGGAAAGACTGCAAAAAGAATCTGTTCCTGAGTTTTCTTCGGAAGATCATCTTTCTAACCTTCTAAAAAAGCAAAATAAACCTCTTCCTTCCCTGAAGGAAATTGGCTTTGAAGAAATAGATCCACAGGTTCCTGAAGCCGATCTTTCTGAAGCGCTAATTAAAAAATATCATAAGAACAGGGATTTTCCCTATACCGAAGGCACCAGCAGAGCCGGAATTCACCTAAGGTTTGGAACTGTAAGCGTACGACAACTGGTGAAGCAGGCTTTGAAGCAAAATGAGGCCTGGCTGAATGAATTGATCTGGCGGGAATTTTTTATGATGATCCTGTACCATTTCCCGCATGTGGAGCATGAGAATTTCCGCAGAAAATATGACCGGATACAATGGCGAAATAATGAAAAGGAATTTGACCTGTGGTGCAGGGGAGAAACAGGCTATCCCTTAGTTGATGCCGGAATGCGACAACTCAACGAGACGGGCTGGATGCATAACAGGGTGCGAATGGTCGTTGCGGGATTTTTATGTAAACATTTATTGATCGACTGGCGATGGGGTGAAGCTTACTTCGCCCAAAAACTTCTGGATTATGAATTGGCCTCCAACAATGGCAACTGGCAGTGGGCTGCCGGTACAGGATGTGATTCGGCGCCATATTTCAGGATCTTCAATCCCGAATCTCAGCTTAAAAAATTTGATCCAAAGCTTGAATATGTGAAGACCTGGATCAAAGATTTTAGAGCAGGTTATGTAGAACCTGTTGTTGACCATAAATTCGGTAGGGCAAGAGCGCTGGAAACTTATAAAGAAGCGCTTAATTCCTAGCTACTACAGAATTCCTCTTTTTTTGATCTCCAGATATTTGTTGATGGTGTTGACCGTAAGATCTTCGGGGCGGGTAAGGATGGTCTGAATGCCGTATTTCTGAAGTTCTTTTGCCATTAATCTCTTGTCGTAGCTGAATTGCTCAGCGATAGTTTGATCAAAGATCTCCGAAGCTTTTTCAGCTTTTGCCGAGATAAGATCTTCCAGTTCTGTATTTTCAAAAAAGATGACTACAAGCAAATGCTTTTTAGCAATGGCCAGGAGGTAAGGCATTTGCCGGTGAAGAGCACTTAAATGTTCAAAATTGGTGTAAAGTAATAAAAGGCTACGTTGCGGCAATCGGCGATTCACGTGGGTATACAAAAGGCCAAAATCTGAATCTCTAAACCTGGTGTTGATATTGTATAGAGACTCTAGAATCAGGTTCAAATGTGCCTTTTTTGAACTCGCAGGTAGCATCTTCTCCATCTTATTTGAAAAGGTGACCAGGCCTGCTTTGTCTTTCTTTTTGAGGGCAATATTTGTAAATGCGAGAGAGCTGTTGATCGCGTAGTCCAACAATTTTAAACCATTGAACGGCATCTTCATAGTCCTTCCTGTATCAATGACCGAATATACCGGCTGCGACCGTTCGTCCTGGTATTGATTTACCATGAGATCGCCCTGTTTGGCAGTGGCCTTCCAGTTTATACTTCGCACATCATCACCCAATACATAATCCTTGATCTGCTCGAATTCCATGGTGTGACCAATCTTCCTGATCTTCTTGAGCCCCGGCTGAGAGATCTTTCGATCTATAGCCATGAAATCGTACTTCTTCATCTGGATAAAGGAAGGATATACCTTTACCATCTGCTCCTTTCCGAATTCCTTTCGGCGTCTTACTAACTGCAGTGGAGTGGAAGCAAAGACATTTAGATCTCCGAAGAGATATTCTCCCCGCTCTACCGGTCGAAGAGAATAACTGAAAGCGGAAGATGATCTTGCCGGAACTTTTAACAGCCGCGAAAAATCTCTTTTTTGGAACTGTATCGGGATCTCATCTATAACTTCAATCCGGGCTTTAAAACTGTAGTTATTCCGAAGTAAAACTTCTACCGGATTTTCATCACTATTGGAAAATTTTTCGGGCAGGATCCTTTCCGCAGTAATTTCGGAGGATTTAAAAAGTGCAAATATATCAGCCAATGTGATCAGGAAAAATACCACTGTAATAATCCATAGAAACGGGTAGAGCCATTGAAACCAGTAGGAAAACAGGAAACCTGCCGCCAGGGTGAAAACGATAACAAAGAAGCGTTGGTGCAGGTACAATGCCTTAAGGAAGCTGATCAATTTATCTCGGGATTTCGACAGAATGGGTGATCATTTCTATAACACTGGACGTGGTACTTCCTTCCATCTCGCGTTCGGGAGAAAGGATAATGCGGTGGCCCAGCACAGGATCCAGTACTTTTTTGATGTCTTCGGGAATTACAAAATCCCGACCTTCTACAGCGGCAACTGCTTTTGACGCATTCATGATCGCAATAGAAGCCCGCGGAGAAGCCCCAAGATATAAATGTGGATGATTCCTGGTCTTGGTAACGATTTCTGCAATATAGGTGAGCAATTTCTTTTCTATCCTGATTCCCTGGATCTGTGATCTCAGGACTTGAAGCTTTTCTGGATCAAGAACAGCTTCGATATTATTATGAGGTGCTACTCCCTGCCTGTCATGATGAGTCTGAAGGATCTTCACCTCTTCATCCATACCGGGATAGTCCACCTTTATTTTGAACAGGAATCTGTCAAGCTGAGCTTCGGGAAGGGCATATGTTCCTTCCTGCTCAATAGGATTCTGGGTCGCAATGACCATAAAAGGTGGTGGCATATTGTGACGCTTACCGTCGATGGTGATTTGCCGTTCTTCCATGACCTCAAACAGTGCAGCCTGAGTTTTTGCGGGAGCCCGGTTGATCTCATCGATCAAAACAATATTCGAGAAAATTGGACCCGGTTTGAATTCAAAGTCGGAAGTCTTTGCATTGAGCACCGAAGTTCCCAGCACGTCACTCGGCATAAGATCTGGCGTGAACTGGATTCGGCTAAAGCCGGTCTTTAAGGTCTTTGCGAAAAGCTTGGCGGTGATCGTTTTGGCAACTCCCGGAACCCCTTCAATAAGCACATGTCCATCGGCTAACAAGCCTACGATCAAAAGATCTATGAACCTTTGCTGTCCAATGATTATTTCAGAAAGCTGAGACTTCAAACTTTCTACAGCCGACTTCAGTTCCTCAAGAGGAATGCGGTTCTCGAAAGTGATCTCTTCGTTCTTTATTTCTTCGTTTTCCATTTACTTCTTTTTAAAAGCCAAAATGGCCCTATTTAATTCTAACAGTTCCTCCTTTGTGACCGAATGCTGTTTTTTAATTTGATCCATAAGCTGCCATAAACTCTTGACTTCCTCTGTATCGTTGCCGCTCATCCCGGCAAGACGATCAAAGAAATATGGATCGGGCTCATGTGTTGAGATCCTGTAATGAGATCGCACATGATCCAAAAATAAGGCAATCTTTTTTGTTGCAATGCCTTTATAATCTTTCCTGTCAAGATATAATCCCGCAATTGTACGCGTAAAATCGAGGGTTTGATTTCGCAGTGGCTCTACCACAGGAATGCTTCTTTGTTTACGTTTACCTTCAAATATAATAAACAGTATACTGCCAATGATCACAAAGTAATAAGCCCATTTTAAGGCTTTGTTATTCAGGATCACGAACAGGGGAGAGGTGTGGAAGGTCTTTCCTGTCTTGTAGTAATGGTCCCAAAAAAGGGTTTTTTGAGCAGGGACGTACGCAAGTACTTTTTCGGCGTATTGGGCATTATTTTCCTGCAACAGAAAATAATTACTGAAAGCTTTTGGAGTGGAATGCAGGTATACCATACCCTTTCCTACAGTATCACTCAAGAAGTTGATCTTTGGAGCATTTATCGCAGCTGAATCCTGCTGAAGCTGGGTTACTCCCAGCACTTTTTTAGGAAGAGAATCGGGAAATACAAAAACGTTTTGGTAGGTTTCTTTATCAAACAGGAACGGACGGGAATTGGCTAACCTTGGATCTGCGAGATTCAATAAAGGCTTTGAAGAAATACCATTTTTGGGTACCAAAGTCTCCATCTTTAGATCCAGAGTGTCGAGCAGATTTTCGCTGAAGTTTTCGGCAATGAAGAAAGCGGTATTCCCTTTTGCTACCCATGCAAATATCCTTTTCAGCTCGTTTTGATCTATTGCCAGTTGGTTGTTGAGAAAGAAATAAGTTCCGGTAACAGTAGTATCCTGTAAAAATTCAAATGGCGGCGTATTTACTTCCTGTAGGTCAAGTTCCTGTTCTTCCAGATTCTCGAACAGGACCCGGGTGCCTAATGGAATTTTATCTAAAGCAGAATAGCTGGGGCTCCAGTTGATCTCCTGAGGTTCATTCGCTTCCACCCAGGTTAGAAATACCAGCAGCAGTACCAGCAGGGCGAGTGTGATCTTATAGGCTTTGCTCATGCTGGGGCTGAATTAAATTTTCGGACTTAGCAAACTCATGTTTGATCTTCTGATAATCTGTGACGTTTGGAGTAAAATCTCCATACCAGACATAGTCGTAGATGCGGCTTAGCTTTCTAAAGATGCCTTGAAGTTCTTTATCTTTGATTTCCAGTACATACTCCTCATCGGTCTTGGCAGGATCATAGACAACGATCTCTTCCCGCGATAGCTGCTGAAGGAGATAAAGAAAATGATATCTCACGGCGAGCCGGTAATTTTCAGATGCAACGGCTCTTTCTATCAGGCTCCTAATATTTCTGGTCTTGATGATCTTTTCTTCTTCCGTGAAATGAACCTCTCCGCCATCAGGGGTTCCAAAAATGTGATTTCCGGGGTTAATTTTTCCGAAGAGATAGAGAATAAAAGCCAGCAACAATCCGAGCAGCAGGTATGGCAAAATATCAAGGAGAATTGCCAGCAGGAGAGGAGCTTCGTAGTCACCAAACATCCAATCCAAAAAACGCTGCCACTGCAACCTGATGTAACGTTTGAATCTTGTCCACCAGTGATCTTCGGCTATAGCTTCGGAGTAGTCATAATCGGGATCTTCTTTGAACCGCTCAATGGTCTCTTCAGAAAAATCGAGCGGTACCAATTCTTCTTCCGCAGTTTGTACAGGAATAGTCAGCCCCCCGGCAGAGACCGTGAGACTGATACCTAGTACAAAAAAGAGGAAGATTTTTGCCATTTTTAAGACCCCAGGTTTGAGATGCGTTCATAGGTGCCTGTGGCATTCTTCTTTTCGTCCAGGTGATAATAGATAAAAGCCGAAGCTACCACTCCAATAACCGAGAGCAGATACTGGAAAACAGAAGAAAGGGTATTGAAAAAAACGTAAACCCAGTCGACAAGATCGGCAGGATTTGCCACACTGCCTTCGTGGGATACTGTTATTGCCTTAATAAAGAAATAGATCATCAAAGGAAACTGGAAGATCATGCCGATGATATATACCAGCAGTGTGATTACGAAAAGAGTGAAAAATGTCATCCACCAGTTGTCTTTTATGAGGTTGAAAACATAGCTGATGGAATCTGCTACAGAGGTGCGGGCAAATATCATCATAGCCGGTGCCAGAGATAAAGGCACCCATACATAAACTCCCGGCAGGACACAAAGCATAAATCCAAAGACAGTTATTATTCCAACAAGCAGCATAAGCCCTAACATTTTGCCAAAGTCGTTCTTTACGCCGCGAAAAACTTCTGTATGGTCTACCACTCCCGAATTCTCAATGTAACTCTTTATGTAATGCAGCACCGTATTGTAAAGTAACACATAGAATGCGACGAGCGAAGAGAAAAGGATGAAAACGGCAATGAAAAACATTTCAATATTCACTTCAGAAGTGTCATCCAGGAATGGATTGGACATGAAATCCATTCCAAGGTAGGAATAAAAGCCAATGGCAAAGATAAGGATCACGAAAACGGGACCTGTGATCTTGAAAATGTCTTTAAAAATTGGTTTAAAGTTTTGTCTTAGGAATTTAAAGGTATCTGTAATGATATCTCCCAGCTCGCGCTGTCTTCGGAATTCAATTGGTTGGGACATTTAATTGTTGTCTATGTAGAATAATTGGATAAAAAACGTAGTAAAATAATATAAGAGCAAGAGAGGCGCTGATAATAACGATCGCCAGCCAGTCGGGCATTTCTGTGTGTCGGGTTACAAAACCTTCAAGGAATCCCGCGATTATAAAAAATGGAACCGTGCTGATGACGATCTTTAATCCGGCTTTAACTCCACGGACAAAAGAGGTGAGACGTGAAAAGGTGCCGGGGAAAAGAATTCCTTTGCCCACCACAAGGCCTGCACATGCAGCAACTATGATCACCGAGATCTCAATGGTTCCGTGGATCCAGATAGTTCTTACAGACTCCCACAACAACCCTTTCTCATAGAAAAAATACTGAAAGGAGCCGAGCATGATGGCGTTCTGCATTACAATAAATAGTGTCCCAAGTCCCGCAAATATCCCAAAAACAAAGGCCATAAGCGCCACTCTCACGTTATTGATGGTGATCCCCAGGAACATCTCCATCTCTCCCATTTTCTTGTAGACAGCCATTGGATCATTGTTGGCAATGTTGTCCAGAGTCATATTGACATAGGCGTCACCCAGAATAGAGCGTACAAATGCTCCGTCACTTGCCGCGGAAAAAGTACCGGCGGCAACAAATAAGACGAAAACCAGGAAAGCCAATAATAGCTGTTTTTGGTACTGGTAAAATTCCCTTGGAAACTCTTCTATAAAAAACGTAAGAAACCTGTTTTTTGGCTCCTTTTTGTTCCTGTAGATTTTTTGATGGGCCCGGGACGCCAGGCTGTTAAGGTACTGTAGGGTGTTGCTGTTTGGGTAAAAGGTCTGGGCGTAGCTTAGATGATCTGTCACCTCAAGGTATAAGGCCGATAGCTCCCCCGGAGAAACTAAAGCATTATTTTGCAGGGCGCTTTCAAATCTTTGCCATTTATCCTTATTTTGCTTCACAAAAGCAGCCTCGCGCATTCTTTGCTAGTTTGTCTCAAAGAAACATATTAAATGGATAATTTTCAAATTGAAACTGCCCAAAATATCAGTATTACTCAAAATGCTGCCGGGGTAGGAGAGCGCATCCTGGCGTTTCTTATCGACGGACTCATAATGCTTGCCTATATTATCCTGGCGGCTTTACTAATGGGTGGACTAAATGCAGATTCGGGACAGGAATGGCTCTTTATGTCTGTAATCTTACTGCCTTTGCTGCTGTATTACCTTATATGGGAAAGTTTGTGGAATGGTCAAACCCCCGGGAAAGCTGCTTTATACCTTCGCGTGGTGAAGCTGGACGGTTCTAAACCGGCATTTTCAAATTTCCTGGTCCGCTGGCTGCTTAGGCTGGTTGATATCACGCTAACCAGTGGAAGTGTAGCTGTAGTAACCATTTTAATGAATGGCAAAGGCCAGCGACTTGGAGATCTGGCAGCGGGTACAACTGTAATTTCTGAAAGGGTAAGAACTGGATTAGACAATACTTTACTGGTAAATATTCCCGATGATTATCGCCCGGTCTATCCGCAGGTCACCATACTTTCAGACAATGACGTGCAGGAAATCAAGGAGATCTACCGCACTTCCCTTAGGAGTTCAAATTACCGGGTCATTGGGAAACTGGCCAATAAGGTTTCCGCTTTACTTCAGGTAACTCCTGAAGAAACACCTGTTCAGTTTTTAGAGACTGTTCTAAAAGATTACAATTATTACACGAGACAGTGATCAATCCAGCACTTCCATCTCTATGTGGATATTGGTCAGGGGCCACTCACTTTGATCGGTTGGAACTTTATTGATCTCATCTACCACATCCATGCCCGAAATCACCCGTCCAAAAACTGTATGGTCGTTATTTAAATGCGGCGCACCGTCGGGATCCTGAACTATGTAGAATTCATATGGAGAAGAAGCTTTACTCACATTCTGCTCGGCGTATTTTGCAGCTGCCAGTGCTCCACGCACATGTGGGTGACCGGCGTCAAATTCACTTGGGATAAGGAAATCCCCAATATAATGTCTTTTTTGGTTGGTGTCAGGATTATCTGAATTCCCTCCCTGGATGACAAATCCGTCGGCTACGCGGTGGAAGAAGGTGCCGTCGTAGTAATCCTGGTTTACCATGTACAGGAAATTTGCCCGGTGTAGGGGAGTGTCTCTGAACAACTCCACATCAATGTTGCCAAAGCGCGTTTTGATACGAACTCTGTTCTCATCATGTTTTTTGCCGTATTCCATAAGGAAAGGGATCAATTCTTCCTGCACCAGGAGCGGACCTTCGCGTTCTTCCTGCTCCTCTTCTGCCTCGACTACTTCATCCACAGTGGTATTGTCAACACTTGCTGAATCGGGTTGTACAGGTTCTTCTAACATGCTTTCCACCTCGTTTTGTGTGGAAGATTGCTTATCTTCACAACTTGCAAAAACGGCTGCGGCCACTATTAAAATCAGGAAAAATTTAGATCTCATGGATTTTCAGGATTTTCTCAATTTAAGTCCGAATTTAAGGAAAATTACGCTTCCTGGGGAGGAGGCGCACTTTAAATTGGCTCCCATGCTGAGAATGAAGGAAATGGAAAATCTGAATATTGATAGACAAAATCCTAAAAAGGCTGCTGTACTTTCTGTATTCTATCCGGGTGAGCAAGGAGAGACTAAGTTCGTACTGATCCTTAGAAAAACCTATAAAGGGGTACATTCAAACCAGGTGGGTTTTCCGGGTGGCAGGGTAGAAGTGGAAGACAGGGATCTTGCGCATACGGCGCTGCGGGAGACTGAAGAAGAGGTAGGAATACCGCAACATGAAGTTGAGATAGTGAGGGAAATGTCCAGGCTGTACATTCCTCCCAGTAATTTTTGGGTCCATCCGTTCATGGGAATTACTAAAAAAACTCCGGTTCTGGTTCCTCAGGAAGAAGAAGTGGAGGCAGTACTGGAAATAAGACTGGAAGATTTTATGAGTGACTCCTGTTTGATCCAGGAAACCTTAAGTACTTCTTATGCAAAAGAGATCCAAGTGCCGGCTTTTTTATTGAACGGTCATGTGGTTTGGGGAGCTACGGCTATGATGTTAAGCGAAATGAAAGAGATCCTAAGGCAGCTGCTGTAAGTTTTAAATAAGTATCTTTGTTCTTTCTGTAAAATGTAAGGGAACAAATGGGGATATTGAAAAAGAATCCTTTTGGGCATTATCTTTTTTTCAAAAAATGGCTGATCCGGATCTTCGGAGTGCTATCACACAGACGATACAGGGGCTTCAATGAACTGAAAATTGAAGGATCTGAAATTATTAAAAATCTCCCCGACCGTAATGTTCTTTTCGTTTCTAATCATCAAACCTATTTTGCCGATGTCACTGCTATGTTTCATGTGTTTAATGCGGCACTAAGCGGCAGGGTAGACTCCATAAAAAATGTAGGTTACCTGTGGCAGCCAAAGCTTAATATCTATTATGTGGCGGCAAAGGAAACCATGAACGCCGGGTTCCTTACCCGAATGATGGCTTATGCCGGCGCGGTTTCCGTAGAAAGGACGTGGAGGGAAAAAGGAAAGGAAGTGCAGCGGGAAGTAAACCCAGATGATCATAAGAATATTGGCATTGCATTAGAAGATGGGTGGGTGATCACTTTTCCTCAAGGTACGACCAAACCCTTCAAACCTATTAGAAAAGGAACAGCACACATTATCAAGCAGTATAAACCTATTGTTATACCCATTGTCATTGACGGCTTTAGAAGGTCTTTTGACAAAAAAGGACTTAGGATCAGGAAGAAAGGAATTCTTCAGAGCTTTCAAATCAAAGAACCTTTAGTTATTGATTATGAAAATGAAACTGTGGAGGAGATCGTCGAGAAGCTGGAATACGCTATTGAGCAACATCCTTCATTTTTAAAAGTAATCCCAAGGGAAGAGCTGGAGGCAATGGAAGCTCTGAACAAGACACGGCAGTGGGAGTACTAAATTTTATATTGAATATTTTATATTGAATATTATTTACTAAAAGCAATCTACGAGGTACTCGTAATCCAGGATTTTGTAGGGCCTCAAAAATGTCATTTTTGAGAGGTATTTCTCCGGACTTTTGAAGTAGAGCTTCTACTACTTTTCAGTGAAATTTAAAACCCGTCCCTCTTTTTCAGCTTTTTTATCCAGGGTGGCGCCGTAAAAACTGCCCAACGCCATCCCGATAGGTAAACCTATGCCGATAAAGGCCACATTTCCAGTCAAGATATAGACCACAACTCCAAGTGGTAGGCCAAAAGCCGTCATACCAAGCGGTAGCCATAATGTGGCGTAGTAGTTCCTTGGCACCAGATTCTCCTGTTTTTCTAGCTGCTTAAAAATGGCATTTTTGACAGGCTTTATTTTTTTGGAGGTAACTGCTTCAGGAGCAAGGAAGTTGAGACGGTCAATTTCCCGATTGATTAAAGATATAGTAGCTTCAGATAATTCCCGGGTCTTGAGT
The DNA here is from genome assembly GCF_054482715.1 of Salinimicrobium sp. CAU 1759. NCBI lineage: Bacteria > Pseudomonadati > Bacteroidota > Flavobacteriia > Flavobacteriales > Flavobacteriaceae > Salinimicrobium > Salinimicrobium sp. CAU 1759. Next base: position 20,774 of record NZ_JBTLRK010000002.1, read on the forward strand.
TCCTTCAGCAGAGATTGTAGTTCCGACGCAGATCCTTCTTCTCTTTTTAATAATTCTGAATTGACATCTTTTAGATCCATAATTATATTTCAAGTCTTTTCAATTCCTTATAATTCCTCTTCAGCCTCCGTAAGAGAATTCCATAGATCAATCTATAGAACAGCCAGATTGCAAGAAGAAAAATTGCGAGAATAATTATCCCGGCGATGGTGAATTTCACCCATTGTATGGTGTCAAAAGTATATTTTGAGGCATCTTCTACCTGCTCTACTACCTGGTGATTTTGTATAGTAAAATATGCAATAACAATAGAATACAAGCCTGTGGAAATCAAGATGTAAGCGATGTAAGTTTTCACAGTTCTTCTGGTCCTTATTATGTTGCGCATTAAAGTAGCAGCATTGTCTGTACTGGAGATCCTTCTGTAATTGCGGTAGAAACAATAGATGAAATAGAATGTTATAAGGTAGCTTACAATGTAGATGTAAATAGTTGCCTTTTTAAGATGTAATTGTTCCATTTGCTCCCAGTAGCTGGAATCGGCCATAAAAATATTGAGCAAAGTGGAAAGGAGCAGCTCCACGATGCTTATAACAAAGATCCATTTGACTATAGAAGATGACTTCTTCCATATCATTTTATAGATCTCGTCATAGGATAGCCTCGGAAGACTTTCTTCCTGCCTTTTCCAGTTTTGTTTTAAAAATTCAAGTTCATCCATGTGGTAGGTCTACGGATTTATTATGTTTTTAAGGGCTTTCTTAATCCTGTTCATCTTTACTCTCGCATTCACTTCAGATATCCCGAGAGTGTCTGAAATTTCCTTGTAAGATTGGTCCTCCAGGTATAAAAACACCAATGCTTTATCTATGTCATTTAATTCTTTTACCGCCTTGTACATTAATTTTAGTTGTTGCTCAATTTCGTCATTATAAACTTCTGCTTTGATCTTAAAGCTTACCTCATCATAATCCTGCGTGTGCAGATCCTTTTTTGATTTTCTATAGAGGGTAATGGCTGTATTAAGGGCAACACGGTACATCCAGGTACTAAATTTCGAGTCACCTCTAAACTTGGGATAGGCATTCCAAAGCTGTATAGTGATCTCCTGGAACAAATCATTGTGAGATTCCTGGTCATTTGTATACATGCGGCATATCTTGTGCACAATGTTCTGGTGCTTTTCAAGATTGCTTACAAATTCGTGTTCCAGTTCTTTCTTCAAAATAATATTTAGACTTCTATAGGTAGCGAATTTATACTACTTGTTACAATTCCCTTAAAGTTTCTTTATCTTCTTTTTTCTTTTGGGAAAGTCCTAACTTTGGAATAAACCAAGCTTAGGATGAACATTCCAATATCCGAGTATCCCCGTGTTGTCATTGTTGGCGGCGGCTTTGCCGGGCTTTCAATAGCAAAACATCTCTTAAAGGAGAAAATTCAGGTGGTCCTGCTCGATCGCCACAACTACCATACTTTTCAGCCATTACTTTATCAGGTTTCCACGTCGGGTCTCGAGCCCGATTCTATTGCCTATCCCTTGCGCAAGATCACCCGTCGTAGTAAAGACGGCTATTTTAGGCTTGCCGAGGTACAACATATCAATGCTGAAGAGAATATTATCCAGACCTCAATTGGCGAACTGGCTTATGACTATCTGGTTTTAGCTACAGGTTCCCGGACTAATTTCTTCGGAAATAAAAGTATTCAGAAGAATGCAATGTGGATGAAGACCATTCCACAGGCTTTGAATATTCGCAGTCTTATCCTGGAAAATCTGGAACAGGCTGTAATTACCGAAGATCCCGAAAAACGAAAAGCCCTGCTTAATTTCGTAGTAGCAGGGGCAGGTCCCACCGGGGTGGAACTCTGTGGTGCTATTGCCGAAGTTCGGAACCACATCGTACCGCGTGACTTCAGGGATCTTGATCCTTCAGAAATGAAGATCCATTTAGTTGAAGGTCTTGACAGGGTGCTCCCTCCCATGAGTTCAAAAGCATCCGAGAAAGCTGAAAAATTTTTGAGGGAACTGGGTGTTGAAATTCACCTGAATGTGATGGTACAGGAGTATGATGGAGATAAGGTTACTACCAACAAAGAAGATCTTACTTTTCATACCTCTACCTTCATTTGGGCAGCTGGAGTTTCGGGGGCACCGGTCAAGGGTCTTAATGCATCTTCAATTGTAGAAAGGGCAGATAGGTATGAAGTGAATGTTTTCAACCAGGTCAAGGGTTATGAAAATATCTTTGCTATAGGTGATATAGCTTTGATGAGGAATGAAAATTATCCTAAAGGACATCCCATGGTGGCGCAGCCGGCAATTCAGCAGGGGAAACACTTAGCTAAGAATTTAAAGCGTATCCTAAAAGGGGAAAAGATGGAACCCTTTGAGTACTTTGACAAAGGTACTATGGCAACCGTGGGAAGGAATAAGGCTGTTGTGGATATTGGTAAACTCAAATTTGGTGGATTCTTCGCCTGGTTTATCTGGATGTTCATTCACCTGTATTTCCTGGTGGGCTTCAGGAACAGATTAATCACGTTTTTTAATTGGGTTTATAATTATGTGAATTTTGATAAAGCCGCCAGGCTGATCATCAGACCGTTTAAAAGCAATAAAGAAAACCTGGAGGTAGATCAAAAAAAGGTTTAGCCAGTGAATTTCTTCACAATAACAAGTAAAAAAGCGGCCAATAGCCGCTTTTTTATCTTTCTATATTTCTATTTATCTACATCTTGATTTCGGCACATCCTACCCTGGTTCCTGCATTTCCGCTGGGTTGAGATGTGAAATCATCTGCGCCTGCGTGAATGATCACTGCCTTGTTCAGGATGTCCTTCTTGTCGTCCTCACATCCTATACACCATTGGTCAGTCGTAAAGGTAATGCTACCTTCTCCATTAGAATTTACAGCAAAATTTCCTATATCTCCACGGTGGTATCCCCCTGCGTCACCCCATTCTCCATGATCTTCAAAAGTGGGATTCCAGTGACCCCCCGCAGATGTTCCATCTTTAGCAGAACAGTCGGCGTTTTCATGAAGGTGAATTGCGTGCATTCCTTCTTCAAGTCCCGAAACATCAGCTGTCATCGTAACCTCATCACCTTCCTGCATGAAAGTTACCGTTCCTGAAACATTACTACCACTCCGGGATTCTATCTGGAAGGTTAGCTCGTCTTGCACATAAGTGTCATCTGCACCTGCCTCTTCTTCCTGCTGGGTGAGATTCGTATGTTCATCTACCCGTTCATCTGCCGTTTGGTTCTCATTTTTGCAACCGGTTAGCAATAGCGCGGTAAAAACAAAAACAGATAATCCTATACTTTTCATATTATGGTTAGTTTTAATTATTAACAATTAACGAAATTATAGCATCCTCCCGCCGTAGCCAAAAAATTAAGGAGAGCTTAACAATGAGAGGGTAATTTCTATAGGGACTTCTGCAAGGGGAAAATCATAAAAATAAATAGGGAATCACTCTATTATTTTCAACTTTATTAGTGAATATGATTTAATTCTAAACAGAACCTAATGAAAAAATTAAAAGAAATTTTGGGAATAGGAGTTAAGATGACTTATTCTTTTGTTCTTTCCAGCTTAGTGGTAATTTTAACCTTGTTGGAGAGACTACGATGAACAGGGCATTTGTCTGCTATTTCAAGAAGTTTCTCTTGTTGTTGTTCATCAAGATTGCCTTTTAGCACTATTACCCTTTCAAAAACGTCAATTTTGGCAGTATTTCTTTCGCAGTTCTCGCAATCTTCTGCATGAGTTTTTTTGTGATCGACATGGGTCTCTACATTTTTAAGGGGCCACTTTTTGCGCCGGGCATACATTTGAATGGTCATGGAAGTGCAGGCGGCAAGGCCTGCAGAGAGAAATTCATATGGTGATGGTCCAAAGTCATCACCCCCAAAAGATTTTGGTTCATCTGCAGTGAAATAATGTTTACCGGCCCTCATTTGGGTAGTAAAACCTTCTTCCCCGAGATTAGCTACGACCTGGTGGTCGGTTTCCAGTTCCTCTTCTTGAGGGACCTCAAGATAACGGGAAGCCCAGGAGGCGATCACTCTTCCCGCGTATTCTGAATCTTTGTTGTTCGTTAATAAATGGTCGGCACCATCAAGGGAAATAAAACTTTTGGAATGTTTGACACTTCTGTATAATTCTTCAGCATTGCTAATTTCCACAACGGAGTCCTGAGGAGAATGCATGATCAAAAATGCCTTTTTTAGATCCTTTGCAAATTCACTAAGGTCATGAGTATTAATATCCTGCAGGAAGTTCTTCTTGATCGTGAAATTCCTGCCGCCAACATTAACTTCGGCAACGCCGTTTTGTTCGATCTCTTCCAGGTTTGATCGCAGTAAATGCTTCACATGAACTGGAGAGGATGGAGCACCTATTGTGACGACACTCTTTACCGTTGGAAGCTGTTTTGCTGCAAATATGACTGCAGCTCCTCCCAGAGAGTGGCCAATTAGCATCTCTGGTGCTTTATATTCCGCTTCGAGAAATTGAGCAGCAGAAAGAAGATCCTCAACATTTCCCGAAAAGGTAGTATTGGAAAATTCTCCATCGCTTTCTCCAAGCCCTGAGAAATCAAAACGCAGTACCCCATAGCCGCTGGCAGAAAGGGCGCGTGCAATATTTTTGACAGCAAAGTAATTCTTGTTACAGGTAAAACAGTGGGCGAATAGGACGTAGCTGTGAGGGTGAGCATTAAGTGGAAGCTCCAGGTAACCCGACAATTCAAGTCCTTCAGAATTAGTGAATTTTACTTTTTTATAGTTCATGATCCAGAATTTGCAATTAAAAAAGAGCTTTTAAAAAGCAACTCTTTATTCCATATTCACTTAAAGATCTCATTGAGGTTCTTCAAACAACAGAATAATTTTCACTTTTTAAAAGCTCTTAGTCTTCTACAGATAATTCAGGTTATCTGCGATACTTGGAGTAATCAAATTCTCCTCTGTCATAGAATGAATCATCTTCGGGAATGTTTCCGCTTCTGCGGCTGTCAGAATAGGTTCCGCTTTCGTTTCCGGTGAGCGCATCTCGATCACGATCAACTGTCCTTCGGTCATTATCTGCCAAAGTTCCACTGCGTCCGGCAATATTTCCTTCTCTGTCGTCATCTCTGCGTCTGTCAGCTTCCTGCATTCTTCTTCTTTCTTCGTCCAGGTCGGTAGTTCGACCTTCGGTTCCAAGATCCCTGTCTCTGTCCCTGCGGTCAACATCTGAATCTCTGCGGTCATCCCGGTTATAAGATTCCAGCACTACAACCTCGTAATCCCGGTCAATGTCATAACCTTTTTCATACCTTTTGGTTTCAGCAAAGGTGCGATGATCGATCCTGTCTGTATAAACATATTTGTCATCGACATTTAATCTCGCTAAACCTATGGGAAGAATTAGGTGGTTTTCACCATCTTTATTTATGAACTCATGTACGTCGCTGGAAGCGGGCTTTCCATAAGGATCGTGATCTGCATCTATAATGGATTTATCTACCTCGACGTCGAGATAAACAACCCTCTTTTTCTCTTTACTTACCAATAGATTATCCACTTTTCCAACCACTTTGTTGTCGGCATCCTTCACAGGCCATCCTCTTACATCGGGATCATCACTGTCGACTTTAAAGTCTGAAAGTTCGTTTAGGTAATACAAATGTTTTCTATTTTCTTTTCTGTCTGTCATAATCTCTTCTTTTTGTGGTTTAGCTCATTTTTCTTAATAAATCCCCGGCCTCATCAAAATATTTCTTGATCTGGTCCTTTTGCTCCAAGGTTGGCGTAGTACTGTTGATGTTCTGGGCTGCAGTTTTTACTTCATTGACATCACTGGATAGATTAGGATATCCTTTCTTTTGCATCTTCTCCATAATGTTAGCCAGTTTGGTACCTGCAGCTTTGATCTTATCTGCGTGGGTTAATGCCATAGGATCCTTTTCAATTTGCCTGGCGTCCTGCCTTACACTTTGCATATCTGCACTAATGTCATAGTTCATTTCATTAGCCTTTGCCTGTACGGCGTTCATAAGGTGAATAATTGCGTTGTTAGTGTATTCATGATCTATTCCCATTTTGTTGTTATCTGCGATATATGCCAGATAACCTGATACTCCCTGACCCGTAGCTGAAAGTGTATCACCATCGGTTTCCCAGCCGGTAGTGTCAGTTTGTTCATCCCAGGTTGTAGTCTCATCATCTTCCTCCCAGGCGGTTTCTTCAACCTGTTCGGTTTCTACGTCATCAATGTCACCGTCATCATCGGCAAATACTAAAAAGTATAGTATTGCGAGGATAACCAAAACAAGGATGATCCAAGGCCAAATAGGTTTTTTCTTTTCGATCTTGATCTCTGCCATAATTCTTCTTTTTTTATTAGTTAGATTGATATCTAAATTACTGATTTTGAACCCCATTTTGATTAAGGGCAGCCTAAAGTATTGTTAATTAAGCATTAAAAATGCCAATTGATTGCAATAATGCCAGCGTGGAAGAAAATGTAGAGAATTTTTTTAGGGAACTGCAATTTTTATCTTGACAGGAGAAATTCGTGCAGTGACATCTCTAATGTCACCCCGATATTCTCCATCAATCTGAAAAGGAATGGTTCTTTCACTGTAGATTCGGGCTTCAACTCCCGAAATGATCTCCAGGAAGTCATCATCAAGTTCCACGTTTTCCCTGAAGGTTTTTAAGATCTGAGGTATATTGAATTCCTTAAAGATGAGGATCTCAAATTTTCCATCATCATATTTCCCCTGTGGGTTGATATTAGCTCCTGTTCCATATTTGCGGGCATTGGCTACCGCTATAAGAACTGCTTTTCTGGATAGAAATTTTCCATCCACTTCTATGTCGAACTGAAAAGGGAAGTCGCTTTTGATAAGGGTGGGAATAGACTGGATGAGATAACCCAGCTTTCCCCGAATATTCCCTTCCTGGTAATTCTTTATCAAAGCTGCATTTAGACCTATATCACTTATATGAAGACACAGCTCGTCATTGATAAGTATGGAATCAAGGCGTTTAAATTTATCTCCAAGAGCTATACTGGTAAGCTCGTCATTATCACCATTAAGGTTGAGGTTTTCTGCCAGTCCATTTGCCGAGCCGGCGGGGAAGATCCCAATTGGAACCGAATCATCCTTAAGTAACTCAGCAATTAATTTTATAGTGCCATCACCTCCCACAGAGAGGATTCTATGAGGTGCAAAATCTTCAATCATGGAAAATAAAGCATCTTTATCTCCTTTTCCGGAGGTATAATAGATCTTTAGTTCCCAACTTTTATTCTTTACCTGTTTTTTGACCTCCTCAATAATGTCCGTTTTATCCAATCCTCCCGAGATAGGATTAACAACCATTAAAACCCTCTTAAAGTCATCCATTCTATTGAGCTTGTGCCTAAAAATAACTAATTTGGGGAGGATAGGCAGTTAAAAATATACAAATATGAGGCTTGACATAAAGCTGTATCGAGGATATATAAATGACCAGGAACTTGTTGTTTTTGGACATGTATTCAAATCATGGGCACCAGATAAATATGAAATAGATCGCAAAGGGTACCGCCATGCAAAATCTGTATATAAGATGTTCACTATAAGTCCTATCAAAAATGCCACAATAAAGCTGAATTTTAAGGACCTGGAAGTGGTTACCAAAACTACAGATGATGGTTATTTTCGATTCAATCTGCCTTACAACAAATTTCTGGAAAGTGGTTGGCATCAATACAGTGTTGCCTGTGAAATAGGAGAATTTGGGGTGGTAGAAACAGGAGAGTTGCTTAAGCCTTTTAAAAGTAAGCTTGGAATAATTTCGGATATTGATGACACTTTTTTGATCTCCCACACCCACAATTTCTTTAAGAAGTTATACGTCATCCTTACTCAAAACATCAATAACAGGGAAGTCTTTGATGATGTGGTTCCCCACTACCAGGCCCTTAGCAGGGCAGGACAGGAGGAGGGGCAGTTTAACTCCTTTTTTTATGTCTCCAGCAGCGAATGGAACCTTTACGAGTTCATTCTACAATTTTCCCGAAAACACAGGTTACCCAAAGCGGTAATTAAACTTAAAAGTATAAAGACAGGTCTTGGGGATTTCCTATTTACGGGCAGGGGAGGGCACGACCATAAGTTTATAAAGATCAAAGATATTATTTCGTTCTATCCACAACTTCAGTATGTCCTAATGGGGGATGATTCTCAACAAGATGCTTATTTGTATGAAAGGATCACCAAGATGTTTCCATTGAACATAAAAGCAATTTATATAAGGCAAACTTCCAAAAAACAAAAGGATAAGGTGAAGAAAGTGCTGGACAACATTGAAGATCTTGGAGTTGCTACCTGTTATTTTGAAGATAGTGGAAAGGCAATTGCTCATTCAAAAAAAATAGGGATCGTTTGATCCCTATTCCGTTTTATATCTATTTGATTTGCGGCAGATTTAAAAAGTTGATGACGGAAAAACGATAACACTTTCGTTTCCATTCTTACCTACAGCAGAAACGCCGAAATAAAAATTGTCTATTACGATCCCTTCAAGAGTAAAATTGTCAACATCTCCTACATATCTCGAATATTGCCATTGGGGCGCAGTAGTTTCTCTCCAGTAAACTTTATAACCTGCAACGTCCTCACCGGGAAGTTTTTCCCATTTTAATTTAGCTGAAGGTTCCACAATCCCCCCAATTGAGACATTTTCGGGAGCAGGAGGTGCCCAGGCGAGACTTGCCATGGTGATGGCATTCACAGCGGTTAGTTTGACAGCGTAATCAAAGTTCACATGATCGATAACATCGCCATATGCAATTCCATCTTCAGTGCGAATATCCTGGTGCTGCTGGGTGTAATTCTCATGAGCTTCCATGATCCTTATTCCGGCAAAGCCCAGATCATTGAAAGGTCTATGGTGACCACCACGTCCAAACCTATCCAGTCTGTAGACCATCATGGGATTCATTTCGGGCATATAGGTCCCGGTGACGCGATGTACATATCTTGCTAATTGTCGGGAAATTCCATCCACTTCCCCTCCGTAATATCTACGCATTCTCCTTTGATCTTCAGTTTCAGTAGGAGGAACAGGTTCAGAAAAGATCCTGAAGGTGCGGTTGTCTATTACTCCGTCAACGCCTTCGATGTTTCCGATCATGTCATTATTTAAAACTCCGATTATTTCCCAACCTTCATCTTTAGCCATCTGGGCAAACCCCTGGCCTCCAAACAAGCCTTGTTCTTCACCTGAAAGTCCGAGATAAACGATGCTGTTCTCAAAGTCATACTTGGAAAGTACTCTTGCGGCTTCCATCACACCGGCCATACCACTGGCGTTATCATTTGCTCCGGGTGCATCTGTAGTGAAATCCATGGTATTGCTGGCGCGGGAGTCTATATCCCCGCTCATAATGATGTACCGGTTAGGATATTTAGTTCCTTTTTGTACAGCCACAACGTTTACCACCCACGCGTCTTTAGGTACTCTGCGGTTGCCCTCCTTAGTGACGAAATCTTTCTGATAAAAAACGTCAAGACATCCGTCGCATTCTTTAGCTATTTCATCAAAATCGGCTTTAATGAATCTCCTTGCAGCTCCAATTCCACGGGTATTGGAGACAGTGTCGCTAAAGGTGTTGCGGGTGCCGAAGCCGGCAAGTCGGCGAATATCTTCTTCAATTTTTTCAGCAGATACAGATTCAATGATATCGTAAATTCTAAGATCAACCTGTGGTGGTGCTACCTCCTGTGAAAAACTGGTTAAGCCACAAAAAAGTAAAGTGGCAAAAATTGCATTTTTGAACATAATTATTTTTTAATTTCTTCATCGGCAAAATACTAAAAATAGAGCATAAAAAAAGCTGCATGATATATGCAGCTTTTATTGGAAGTATGGATTGCCTAGTATATGATCTTGTCATCACCATCCATCTCTGTCTCCAGTTGTTTTGACTTTCCTCTAATCTTTGATTTTACGGTGTCATAACGATGAGAAAGATTGTCGGCCATGTCGTTGTATTTACTTTTGGCTCCATACATATATTCGTTGCTCTTATCAGCAATATTTTTACGGGTTTCAGAACCCTTTTTAGGTGCTAAGAGCAAACCTGCTATGGCACCAAGTGCGGCTCCTGAAAGTATTCCTGCTAAAATTTTTCCTGTTTTCATGTTCTGTTATTTTCTAATTGATAATGGTTAAATATCCAGGTACTAATATAATTCTATTTGTGGGGCTTGTAAGGGAATGCTTAGTTAAGGTTGAATTAAAAGTGACAAAAATTTTAGCTGATATTTAACAGCTAAAATTCCGTCCAGGGTTAACGGGTAAGGCTAACAAATTGATCCAGGAGCTCCCTTACCTCATCTACATTATCGATATAATATTTAGCTTCGGTCTTATTCATTCCTACTTTCACCGTTACTGTTTGATCTGGTAGTTCTGTAAATAGATATTCATCTGTCCAGTCATCACCAATGGCAAACATGAAATCATATTTTTCAACTAATAGTTTATTGGCAGCTTTTCCTTTGTTCACCCCGCTGTTTTTTATTTCGAGCACTTTATTTCCCTGAAGTACAGATAAGCCGTGATTGGAGATCATATCCTTAAGAACTGCCGACAGTTCGTTGGCTCTCACCTCGCCCAGTTCAGGGTTGGCTTTTCTGTAATGCCATGCGAGGGAGAAATTTTTCTCCTCGATAAAAGTTCCCGGCGTACGGTCTACATAGGTCTCAAGAACAGGTCTAACAGAAGCCATCCAATTGTTGTTCAAATTTTCTGTCATCTGCCATTTTTCACCTACAGGCCTGTTCCAAACTCCGTGTTCAGCAATAAGTTCGATTGGCACATTTTTCCACCAGGTTCCTAAAGTTTCTTTGTCCCTTCCGCTAATGAGGACTACGCGGGTATTTTTTTGGTCTCCAAGCCTGCTGATCAATTCAATCAATTCGGGGTCGGGCATGGCTTCCTCGGGTTTGTCTACAAATTTCCGAAGAGTGCCATCATAATCCAGGAAGAGGATGCGGTGCTGTGCTGCACTATACTTGTCAAAAAGGTCCTTTTTGACGTTATCTGTCAATTCAATAGCTTTAAATGCTTTTCTTGAATTTCGGGTTTCTCGTAAGCTTTTCATGAAATCATTGGCCCATTTTTCGACGTTATAACGCTTTAGTCTTTTTTGGAGCAGCTTATTGCGTCTCACCTGCTCTTCCTCGGGCATTTCCAAAGCCATTTTTATTGAATCTACTATCTGTTCAAAATTGTTGGGATTGATGATAAGGGCTTCATTGAGTTCGTGAGCCGCACCGGCCATTTCGCTTAAGATCAGAACCCCGGTATGATCTGTCCTTGTTGCCACATATTCCTTGGCTACCAAATTCATTCCGTCTCTTGTGGGGGTAATGAGAGCGACATCACTTGAGGTATACAAATCAATGAGATTTTCAAAAGGCATGGAGCGATAAAAATACCAGATTGGGGTCCAGTTAATAGTGGCAAACCGCCCATTGATACGTCCCACCAGCTCATCAACCTCCTTTTTAAGTAATTGATACTGTGGCACATTGGTTCTGGAAGGAACAGCAAGCATTATTAGCCTTACCTTTTCCTGATACTCGGGATATTTCTCTAAAAAATATCCAAAAGCTCTAATCCTGTTGGCAATGCCTTTGGTGTAATCCAGCCGGTCGATTGAGAGAATTAATTTGGTGTTGCGGGTTACATACTTGTGATAATCCAGCTTTTTTTGAATGTCTGAATTCTCACTCCTTGGCTGACTATAATGCTCTTTGGCTGCATTCCAAAATTTTTTGTAATCAATTCCCATTGGAAAGGAATCTGACCTCACAATACGGCTTCCAATATTGACGCTGTTAAAGTTGATGTCATACCTCAAAATTCTATTTACAGAACGCAGGAAGTGCCGTTCATAATCATAGGTGTGAAAGCCAATAAGATCTGCTCCCAGCATTCCTTTTAGCACCTCTTCCCTCCAGGGTAGAGTTCTGAAAACTTCGGAAGAAGGAAAAGGAATATGATTAAAGAAGCCTATAGTTACTTTCGAATTCTTTTTTCGAATATACTCCGGCAGTAGCAGGAGTTGATAGTCATGTACCCATACAACATCGTCATCATTAAGTCGCTCTAAAACTGCATCGGCATATTTTGCATTCACCTGTTTATAGGCTTCCCAGTAATCTGGCTGAAACTCTGTATACTCCATGAAGTAATGGAATAGGGGCCAAATGGTTCGGTTACTAAATCCATAGTAGAATTTCTCAATTTCTTCGGAGGTAAGGGAAACGGCCACACAGTCCTGTTTTTGACATTCGGCATCTACTTTTTGCTGCAGGTCTTCGGGAATATCTTCAGCAGCCATGCCTGTCCATCCTATCCAAATGCTGTCTCCTTCTTCATGAAAGCTTTTTAGTCCTGTAGCCAGGCCGCCGACGCTGGGTGTAACTTCTATTTCTTGATCTTCGGTAATGTTTATTTGTAAGGGTAGGCGATTAGAGATTATTATTGTTTTGCCCATAGGAAAATTTAAGCGGGTTCTATCTGATTCATTTTCCTTAAATTTCCGAAATTTAAAATAAGCACCCTACCATTTTAAAAGAACTTTAAGACTAGATGAAAACATTAGATTATGGGTTGATCGGCAACTGTAAAAGTGCCGCATTGATCTCAAAGTTGGGCTCGTTAGACTGGTGTTGTTTGCCTAATTTCAACTCCGCTTCTGTCTTCGCCAAACTACTCGACAAAAATAAAGGAGGACACTTTTCATTCGAGGTTTCCAATGATTATAAGATCACTCAGAAATACCTGTGGAGAACCAATATCCTGTCCACGACATTCACTTCAAAAGAGGCGGCTTTTCAAGTGATAGATTTCATGCCGAGATACAGAAAAGATAATGGCGTCTTTTATACCCCTCCAGATATAATTCGCTATGTAAGGATCCTTAAAGGAAACCCGAAAATTAAAGTTAATTACTCGCCGCAACTCAATTATGCTCTGGAAGAAACTGTAACTGAAAATCATCGCTATTTTCTTAAGAGTTTCACCAAAAAAGGCACTTACGATTCGCTTTATCTTTATACCAGCCTTGGTCTCGATGACGTGCTGAAGGGAGAGGAAATCACTTTGAAGGATGATGCTTATTTCCTCATGGGGTACCATGAGAAACTAAGAGAACAAAATCTTGACAGGGCATATTTAAAATTCCAGCGTACCAAGACCTACTGGATGAACTGGAGTGAGTCTACAACGAAATTCCCTCACTATGAGGAGCAAATAATGCGAAGTGCTCTTGTTCTTAAGGCAATGAGCTATGAAAAAACAGGAGCGGTGCTTGCCGCGGTGACCACTTCTCTACCCGAAACTATTGGTGAGGTACGAAACTGGGATTATAGATTTTGCTGGATTCGTGATGCTTCAATGGTTATAAAAGTAATGAGCACTTTAGGCCACCGCCAGTCTGCTGAAAACTTTCTGCAGTTCATCATTGATCTCATTCCGCATAAAGATGAGAAGCTGCAAATCATGTATGGGATTAATGGCGAAAAGGAGCTCACAGAACACATTTTAGACCACCTTGAGGGATATGAAGGTTCAAAACCTGTGCGAATAGGAAATGCAGCCTACATTCAAAAGCAGAACGACATCTATGGGATCCTTATGGAGGTCATTTACCAACAGTTCTTAAGGTTCGAAACCACCCTGGAAAATAGTGAGGAACTATGGACTATTGTGCGGGGTATTGTAAGAATCGTAGAAGAACACTGGAAGCAGCCCGATAAAGGGATATGGGAATTTAGAAGTGAAGAACGTCACTTCACTTTTTCAAAGCTCTTGTGCTGGGTAGCTGTAGATCGTGCTGTAAAAATTGGGGAGATTCTTAGGAACGGGATCAATGATAAGAAATGGAAAACCCTTAGGCAGGAAATCTATGATGACATCTACCACAGAGGCTGGAATGAAGAGGTGCAGGCATATACCCAGTCTTATGGCTCTAAAGACCTGGATGCTTCAACCTTATTGATGGAGACATATGGCTTTATAAAGGCTAAAGATCCTCGGTTTGTGAGTACTGTACATGCAACGGAGCGAGAACTTTGTCACAACGGGCTGCTCTTTAGATATAAGAACAAAGATGACTTTGGGACTCCTTCTTCTTCGTTCACTATTTGTACCTTTTGGTTCATCAATAGCCTTTATAAAATAGGTGAAAAAGAAAAGGCGCTTAAAATGTTCGACCAGTTACTTTCTTATAGTAATCATTTAGGGCTGTTTAGTGAAGATCTTGATTTTGAAACAAAGCGTCTGTTAGGGAACTTCCCTCAGGCTTATTCACATTTGGCCCTGATAGAGACAGCAATGAATTTTTCACAGAATATTACTTCTGAAGCTCACCTGAAGGACCTTTTGGCTGAGGAGCCCCCTCTTTAATTTCCAAACGGGTTCGCGGCAGACTGTCGGGGAAATTCTTCTGAATGTATTTGAGAAGATTTTCCCTGGCATATACCCGCAGATCCCAGGCTGTAGGCGCATCTTTGGCGCTCATTAGAGCTCTTAGCTCCATTGTCTTTTCTGAGAGATCTGTAACCTGGATCACATTGACTTTCCGGTCCCAAAGTTCTGTAGCATTAAGAAGCCTTGTCAATTCCTCCCGCAATTTGTCAATAGGAAGATCAAAGTCGGTATAGATGTAAACTGTTCCCAAAATGTCTGATGAATTCCGGGTCCAATTCTGGAAGGGTTTTTCAATAAAATATGTGGTTGGCAAAACCAGTCGGCGTTTATCCCAAATTTGAACCACGACATAGGTCAGTTTGATTTCCTCGATGCGACCCCATTCTCCTTCGACTATGACCACGTCATCCAGCCGAATGGGTTGTGCAATAGCGATCTGAATCCCGGCGAAAATTGTTCCGAAGACCTTTTGGGCTGAAAGACCTAAAATTATACCTGCAATCCCTGCAGAGGTGAGGAGGCTGACTCCAATTTCTTCAACCCCGTCAAAGGTGAGCAAGGCTATTCCCAAACCAAAAAGCACAACCACAAATATTGCGATCCTCTCAATAATGTTGAATTGGGTGTAAAATTTCCGGGCTCTAAGGTTATCTGCTTCGGTAACGTCAAAGCGTTTTAAAAATTGATTTTTGGTGATCCTTATAGCAACGATAATAAACCAGGTAAAGCTGAAGATTAGGAGAATAGAACGCACATGTTGAAAAAAATTGACCTGTCCTTCGTCAGTAATGATCTCGCGGTTGATAAGCCCCGCCTGAATGGCCACTGCCAAAAATAACGTTATCATTGGGACCTTTAATCGGCTGGCAATATTGTGTGGGAGAATGTTGTGCGGATCTTTCCCTAACTTCTTCAGTAAGAAATGTACCAGGAAATACAGAACAAATAAACCGGCCAGAAAAAAGAGAATGTTTCTCGTAGAATCTTCCATAGACTTACTTTTTCCTTTTTCATAAGCTAAAAAATGACGGGCACTTAAGCTGTTAAAGAAATAACAAAAGAAAAAGGCCGCCAGTGGCGACCTTCAACAGATTCAACAATGCAAATTAACTTTAGAAGGGATATTTATTTTCAGCAATTGCCTTAGCCGCAATGGTTTTACGTAGCTCAACAACATTAGGCTGGTTTTCGTACTTGGTAAAGCGTTTTAGCCCCATCAACATCATTCTTTGTTCATCACCTTCAGCAAAGGAAACTATACCTTCCTTAGCCTTTTGATTAATGGTGTCAACAGCATGATATAGATATAATTTCGACATTGCGATCTGTTCCTGCTGGCTTTCTGCACCGTAACGCTTTGCGTTCTTTTCGGTCCTTAAAATGGCAGATTCTGCCATGTAGATCTCGATAAGAATATCGGCTGAAGCCAGTAACAACTGCTGGTGATCTTCAAGTTGAGGTCCGTATTTTTGAACGGCACTACCTGCTACCATAAGGAAGACTTTTTTCAGTTTTTTCACCATTTCCTTTTCTTCAGCAAGGAGTTCAGAAAAATCGGGTTTTTCGAAGGAAGGGATTCCGGTGAGTTCTTCTCCAACTTTTGTAGCAGGGCCTAAAAGATCCACGTGACCTTTCATGGCTTTCTTTACAAGCATTCCCACGCAAAGCATGCGGTTGATCTCGTTAGTACCTTCGTAGATACGGGTGATCCTTGCATCTCTCCAGGCAGATTCCATTGGTGCATCGGCCGAGAAGCCCATTCCTCCAAAGATCTGTATCCCTTCATCTGTACAATTCTGAAGGTCTTCTGAAACTGCGACTTTTAAAATAGAACATTCTATGGCATATTCCTCCACACCTTTAAGTTCAGCTTCCTGATGGGAGTTGCCTTCTTCCTGACGTATCGTTATCCTGTCTTCAATGTCTTTTGCAGCACGATAAGAAGCAGATTCTCCTACATAAGCCGAAGTTGCCATTTCAGCAATTTTTGACTGTATAGCTCCAAATTGGGCTATAGGAGTTTTGAACTGTACCCGGTCATTTGCGTATTGTACTGCAGCATCAATGGTCCTTCTTTGTGCATCTAGACAGGCTCCTGCAAGTTTTATACGCCCAACGTTTAGAGCATTCATGGCAATTTTAAATCCAGTGCCTCTTTCTGAAAGTATATTTTCTACAGGCACTTTGGTGTCATTGAAGAACACCTGACGGGTAGAAGAGGAGTGGATTCCCAGTTTCTTTTCTTCTTCTCCCAAAGAGATCCCGTTAGGATTTTCGGGATCATATTCTAC
The DNA here is from genome assembly GCF_054482715.1 of Salinimicrobium sp. CAU 1759. NCBI lineage: Bacteria > Pseudomonadati > Bacteroidota > Flavobacteriia > Flavobacteriales > Flavobacteriaceae > Salinimicrobium > Salinimicrobium sp. CAU 1759. Next base: position 37,559 of record NZ_JBTLRK010000002.1, read on the forward strand.
AATGAATCCGGTGATGTTCTTGTCGTCTTCGATACGGGCAAAAACGATCATCATATTGCAGAATCCGGCGTTGGAGATCCACATCTTTTGCCCGGTGATGCTGTAGTATTTTCCGTCTTCAGAAAGAACAGCTTTTGTCTTACCTGAATTTGCATCACTACCTGCTCCCGGTTCGGTCAAAGCATATGCTCCAAACCATTCTCCTGTTGCAAGCTTCGGAAGATATTTTTTCTTTTGTTCCTGATTTCCGTATAGAGTAATAGGCAATGTTCCAATTCCTGAATGTGCCCCAAAAGCCGTAGAAAAAGATCCCGTAGCTCCCGAAATGTAGTCTACCACAAGCATTGTAGTTACAAAGCCCATTCCCAGGCCGTCATATTCTTCCGGAACTGAAACTCCCAAAAAGCCCATTTCTCCGGCCTTTCTCATAAGTTCCTCGGTAAGCTCGTAATTTTTCTTTTCAAACTCCTCCCTCTTGGGCATAAGTTCACGATTCACGAATTCATGTACCGAATCCCGCATCATTTTCTGCTCATCAGAAAAATCTTCGGGTGTGAAAACATTTTCTGCTTTGGTTTCCTTCACAAGGAACTGCCCCCCGCGAAGAAGGTCGTGTTTCTTATTGTCTGCTTCTGTTGCCATTGTATTTAGTAGTTTTATTTTTGTTTATTTCAGAATCAAGAGCCAAGAATCAAGAGTTAAGACTTTTTATCCAAGCCGTCAATGAAGCCTGAAATCATTCTTTGTAAATCTTGAATCTTCTTTTCTAATTCTAAAAATTGCTGTTCATCAATATATTTCTCTTGGTGAGCTACAATTATTTGTGTCTCCCATTCAAAGGCTGAACCCAAACTTGTGTCAAGAAATTGACCGAAATGTTTGTCAGTTCTTTTACTTGTTCCCTCGGCAATATTCGAAGGTATAGACACCGCACATCTTATTAATTGTGTGGTGAGGTTGTACTTTTCTATATCGGGAAAAGTCTTTACAATTCTATAGGTGATTTGAACCAGGCTCATTCCTTCCTGCCAGATCTTCATCTTTTTAAAATTGTGCCTCCCCATTTTTTGTCTTGGTTCTTGTCTCTTGGTTCTTGTTTCTGTTTAGGAGAGAAATTCAAACACTCCCGCGGCTCCCTGTCCTGTTCCTACGCACATGGTGACCATGCCGTATTTGTTCTTCAGGTCCCGTTTGCGCATTTCATCAAATAATTGAACCGAAAGTTTAGCTCCCGTACAACCCAATGGGTGACCCATGGAAATGGCACCTCCGTTAGGGTTCATGCGCTCCATATCCAGTCCAAGCTCTCGAATCACTGCCAGAGATTGTGACGCAAAAGCTTCATTTAATTCAATTAGCTCAAGATCATTTAATTGAATTCCAGCCTGCTTTACTGCTTTTGGAATGGCATACACAGGTCCGATTCCCATGATCCTTGGTTCCACACCAACAGCTGAGTAGCTGACTAATCTTGCTACCGGCTCCAGGTTCAATTCTTTAACCATTTCTTCGCTCATCACCATCACAAAGGCCGCTCCATCACTCATTTGAGAAGAGTTTCCCGCGGTCACGCTTCCTCCTTCGGTAAACACCGGTCTAAGTTTTCCCAGCACTTCCTGGGAAGTATCAGCTCTTGGTCCTTCGTCCTTATTTACTGTATAGGAACGGGTTTGTTTTTTTCCATTCTCATCCACGTATGTTTGATCAACTGTGATTGGCACGATCTGGTCCTGGAAACGATCTTCTTTTTGCGCCTTTAGAGACTTCTGGTGAGAGTTGTATGCAAACTCATCCTGATCTTCTCTTGAAACCTTGTATTTATTGGCAACGGCTTCGGCAGTTAGACCCATTCCCCAGTAATAATCTTCCCGGCCTTCTTTGGCGAGTTTATAATCGGGTACAGGTTTGTATCCTCCCATTGGGATATAGCTCATGCTTTCGGCTCCGCCGGCTATGATGCAGTTAGCCATCCCGCTTTGGATCTTGGCTGTTGCTATTGCAATAGTCTCAAGTCCCGATGCGCAGTAGCGGTTCACTGTCATCCCGGGTACGTCTTCTGTATTTAATCCCATAAGAGATATGAAACGTCCCACGTTAAGTCCTTGTTCGGCTTCGGGCATAGCGTTACCAACGATGACGTCATCAATACGTTTTTTATCAAATTCCGGCAGCTTATCCATCATAAACTGGATAGTTTCTGCCGCCAGTTCATCTGGCCTTTTAAATCTGAATACCCCCCGCGGTGCCTTTCCCACTGCAGTTCGGTATCCTTTTACGATGTAAGCTGTTCTGTTCATTGTATATTGTATTTTGTATAATGTATATTGTCTTCTTTGGTGGTTATAATGTAGATTGAAGTTTAATGATCATGTTCTGAATATGATGAACTTCCTTTTCAAGGAATTCAAAATCATTTTCTGGAGTAAATTGAAGATTTCTGCAAATGATTAACTGAGTTTCAAACTCAAAGGCAGAACCTAGAGCGACTCCAAGAAATTTTGCAAAGTCTTTATTCGTCTTACGTCCACAGCCTTCGGCTATGTTAGAAGGAATTGATACTGCCGATCTTCTTATCTGTGAAGTGAGCCCGTATAATTCCTCCTTAGGAAAAGCAGCACTTTTAAGATAAGTTTCCGTTACCAGATCAATTGCTTTTTGCCAAACCTTTAATTCTTTAAAGTAGTTCATAATCTTCTCAATTTTACAGTATACAATCTACATTATACACTATACGATTAGTTTCTTAAAGGCTTCCCCTTCTGCAACATGTGCTGCAATCTCTCCAAAGTCTTTCTTTCTCCCGTAAGCGATAAGAATGCTTCTCTTTCAAGGTCAAGCAGGTATTGTTCGCTTACGTATGAGTTTTCAGAAAGATCTCCACCGGCCATAACGTAGGCAAGTTTGTTGGCGATCTTCTTGTCGTGTTCGCTGATGTATTTTCCGGCGAACATTTGATCTGTTCCCACGTAGAAAGCTCCGAGTGCCTGACGACCGAGAACTTTTATGTCCTGTCTCATAATTGGTTTGGTATATCCATTTTCAGCCATTAGCAAGGCGTGTTTTTTGGCTATTGCCAACTGACGGTCAGGATTAACTACCACTATATCTTTTCCTTTTTGAAGGATATTGAGATCAAAAGCTTCATAAGCTGAGGTCGAAACTTTGGCCATTCCAATTGTTAGGAAATGCTCACGAAGTCGGTTTAGCTCCACATCATCCTTTTGGAAAGTATCAGCTGCACGAAGGGTCATCTCTTTAGATCCACCTCCGCCCGGGATCACCCCGACTCCAAATTCCACGAGTCCAATGTAAGTTTCTGCTGCAGCTACTACTTTATCGGCATGAAGTGAAAGTTCACATCCACCACCTAAAGTCATGGCGTGAGGCGCCGCAACTGTTGGAATAGAGGAGTAGCGCATTCTCATCATGGTATCCTGGAAATACTTGATCGCCATGTTCAGCTCGTCATATTCCTGTTCTACAGCCATCATAAAGATCATTCCGATATTGGCACCCACAGAAAAGTTCTTTCCGCTGTTGCCAACTACCAGTCCCTGATACTCTTTTTCGGCCATGTCAATGGCTTTGTTCAAACCATCTAGTACATCGCCACCAATAGAATTCATCTTGCTTCGGAATTCCACATTTAAAATTCCATCCCCTAGATCTTCGACAACAACTCCGCTGTTGCTGAATACTTTTTTGGATTCCCTGATGTTGTCAAGAATAATAAATGCGTCCTGTCCCGGGATCTTCTTATATTCTTTTGCTGTTATATCATAATACCAGGTATTACCATCCTTAACAGTATAAAAGCTCTTGTTGCCTTTTTCAAGCATTTCATTCACCCAGTCGGCCGGTTTACGACCTTCCTCCTTCATGATCTCAATGCCTTTTTCGACACCAACAGCATCCCAGATCTCAAAAGGTCCATGTTCCCAGCCGTACCCGGCTTTCATAGCATCATCTATCTTATAAAGTTCATCGGTGATCTCGGGTATTCTATTTGAAGAATAAGAGAAAATGGCGGCGAAGTTCTTGCGATAGAATTCTCCTGCCTTGTCTTTTCCGCCAACCAAAACCTTGAATCGTTCTTCTACTTTGTCAATGCTCTTGGTCTGTTCAAGAGTGGCAAAAGATGCCTTCTTCTGAGGCCTGTATTCGAGAGTCTTAAGATCCAGTGAATGAATTTCACTCGAACCATCATCTTTCTTCAGTTTTTTGTAGAATCCTTGTCCGCTTTTGCTACCAAACCATTCATTCTCAACCATGGTGTTGATGTAGTCGGGCATGGCGAAAAGATCATGCTCTTCATCGGTAGGCACTCCTTTGTGTAAACCTTCGGCAACATGCTTTAGAGTATCAAGACCAACGAGATCTACGGTGCGAAAAGTGGCAGATTTTTGCCTTCCTATTACCGGTCCTGTCAGTTTATCAACTTCTTCTACGGTAAGATCCAGTTCCCTCACCATATGGAACAGGCTCATAATACTATAGGTCCCGATCCTGTTTCCAATAAAAGCCGGAGTATCCTTAGCTACTACCGATTTCTTTCCAAGGAATTTCTCACCGTACTCATTCAGGAATTCCAGGACTTCCTCAGAAGTATCTGGTCCCGGAATGATCTCAAACAACCTCAAATATCTCGGCGGATTGAAAAAATGGGTTCCGCAGAAGTGTTTTTTAAAATCCTCACTTCGTCCTTTGTTCATCTGTTGAATTGGAATTCCCGAGGTATTGGTTGTAATCAGCGTTCCCGGTTTGCGGTGTTTCTCAAGGTTTTCAAATACCTGTTTTTTAATATCGAGACGTTCAACTACCACTTCCATGATCCAGTCTACTTCAGATACTTTTGAAATATCATCTTCCAGGTTTCCGGTCTTGATACGCTTTGAAAAATCTTTATGATAAATAGGAGAAGGCTTGGATTTGAGCGTTTCCTGTAGCGAATTGTTCACAATGCGGTTGCGCACCTGCTTGTCTTCCAGGCTAAGACCCTGCTTCTTCTCCTTGTCGGTCAGCTCTCGTGGTACGATGTCCAGCAATAGCACCTCTACTCCAATATTGGCGAAGTGACAGGCAATACCGCTACCCATAATTCCGGAGCCAATTATTGCAACTTTGTTGATTCGTCTTTTCATGTTGTTAATTAATTTTTATGGATCACTTTCTGCAAGTGATATTTATGGTTCGTTATAGATCTTCCTGGAATGAATGAGGTCCATGATCTTTTGTGCAACCTCAATGAATTTATCCAGGTCCTTTTCAGGAATTTCCTTTCGTACTGCTTCATCAAATGTTAGCACCACCTTTTTGGAATAATCGCGCATTTCCTTCCCAAAGTCTGTAAGGTGGATCAATACGCTGCGGCCATCTTCAGGATTCTTCTTCCTAAGGATAAGTCCTTTTTCTTCCATGGTTTTCAAGGTGCGCGACAGGCTTGTGGCTTCCATCCCCATTTTAGGGCCAAGGGAGGTGGAGGGAGTTCCCTTTTCAGGATCGATACTCAATAGAGCAAAGCCTGTGGCCATAGTACTTCCTTCCTTACCGGCCTCCTCATTATACATTTTTGCAATAGAGATCCAGGTGGCTCGAAGGACGTAATCAATGGTCTTTTCTTTCATAGGATTCCAAAGTTATGAAAATTTTATTATGCACGCATAGCAAATGTATAAAATTTTCGACTTCGAAACAGCTCTCTTAAAATAATAGGTATTGTAGAAAAAAGCATCTTAATTTTGAAGAGTTTAACAAGAAATTAGCTGTGAAACTGCAATGGTAGATGTGTGTGCAATCCAGCCCATTGCTGCACCCCGGGATCTTAGGGATCAATTTGTTGAGGAGGTTTTTTCCTCCTTCAGTCTAAACCACATCCCGTGCAGGTAAAGTTGCATTCTGGCCTCTATATTGGAATCTATGATATGGGTAAGTTCTTCGTCCTCAATTACAAAGCCAATGAGCATCTGCGCTTCCTGCTCTGTTAGTTCCATTTCCTCCTTTAAATATTTCAAGTAATGGATCTCCAAAAATGCAATATTTCTTTGCTTTTTTTCAATCTCAACATTTCGCTTGAGCTTTTTTGTCCGGCCATTAATGGCGTTTAGAATGGCATCAAAAGATACTCCGCCACCAATGATGCCTAGAAGGTGCTTCGGTTTAAAATCTCCCGCAGTTTTTAACCTGCGTTCATTGACCGAAAGTTTTTTAATTTTCTTCGGAATGATCCCCAGAGAAACGGCATTGATTTCTGAAGTTTCATCTACCACGACTTCCCGTAGTTCGCTGGAACTTTCGGTCATCCTAAAGACTAGCACCTGCTGCCGTAGATCTTCCTCTTTAGTGAACTGAATTAGATCATTCATCCCAATATGGGATAGAACTAAAGTATCTCCCTGCTGAAGGCTGAGTAAAAATTCTCCTGAAGAATTGGAAACAGAAAATTTTCCTGAAGAAACATTCTTTACATGAACATTTCCCAGCGGAATGCTATCCTGCTTCACAAGGCCATTTATTTGTACCCTTTCCTGGGCATTCATGATATAGGCCTGGAGAAATAATAATATCAGAAAATATTTTCTCATTGAAAACTTGCGGGAGGGGAAGATAGGCCTAAAAAATAAATTCCATAGGAAAATCCCATTTTTGAGCAGAAGGAATTTTCTGCTTTTCCGCAAATCAGGATTGTATATCATTACCTGTGGGACTTCCTCATTTACTATCTTTGGGCCGGTAAAAAATTTATAATGCTTAACTATCCTATAAAGTTTGAACCTATCCTAAAAGAAAAGATATGGGGTGGCGACAAACTCAGAGAGATCCTTCAGAAGAAATCAAATAAAAATAATCTCGGTGAGAGCTGGGAAATTTCCGGAGTAAAAGGAGATATCTCTGTGGTTGCAAATGGTTCCCTAAAAGGCAAAAATTTAAATGACCTTTTAGAGGAGTATCAGGAAAAGCTTTTAGGAGAAAAGAACTTTCAGACCTTCGGAGCTGAATTTCCGTTATTGATAAAATTCATCGATGCCAAAACCGATCTTTCAGTTCAGTTACATCCTCACGACAAGATCGCAAAAGAGAGACATGATTCTTTTGGAAAAACAGAGATGTGGTATATCATGCAAGCCGATGAAGGTGCAGAGATCAATGTAGGTTTCAAAAAGAGCATTTCTAAGGAAGAATACTTGGAGCATCTCAATTCCGGAAAGATCACCCAACTCCTCAATTTCGAAAAAGTAAAAAAAGGAGATTCCTTTTTCATCAACACCGGAAAAGTTCATGCTATTGGCGCCGGAGTTTTACTGGCGGAGATTCAGCAGACTTCAGATATAACTTATCGTATTTATGACTGGGATAGGGTTGACGATAAAGGACAACCCCGGGAGCTTCATACAGATCTTGCTCTAGACGCTATAGATTTTGAGAAAAAAGAGGATTTTAAGAGGGAATACACAAGTGTAGAAAACCATTCCACTAACATTGCCAGCTGCGAATATTTTACCACCAATTTTCTCCCGATAAACGGAAGCATCTCAAAAAATTATTCTCACCTGGATTCTTTTGTGATCTATATGTGTGTAGAAGGAGAAGCTGAAGTTTCAATTGGGGAAAATTCCGAAAGGATTTCTATGGGAGAAACCTTGCTTATTCCGGCAGAAAATAACGAAGTGAAGATCTCGGCTGAAGCTGCTGAACTGCTTGAAGTATTCGTTGTTTAATCAATTATTTAGCTCCTTTTACGTTCATCTTCAGGCCAAATACCGAATCCATAGCGGTGATGAATAAAGTCTGATTGTCTGACCCTCCAAAAGTGACATTTGCGGTCCACTCTTTGTCTATGGGAATGTGAAGGATTTTCTCTCCTTCTTTATTGAGGACAGTTACCCCGTCACCTGTCAAATATAGATTTCCCTGCTCGTCCATTGTCATTCCATCAGATCCAAGCTCTGTGAAGAGGGTTTTGCTCTCCAGTTTTCCATCTGCGCCTATGCTGTAGCTCCAGGTCTTGTTATCCTCAATATCGGCGACGTATAGTGTTTTTCCATCGGGAGTTCCAATGATCCCGTTCGGTTTCATAAGGCCTTCGGCAGCAATGAATAAGCCTTTGCGATTTGGAGTGAGGTAATAGACCCGCTGATCCTTTATAGGTTGTTCATTGTGACTCCAGTAAGGTCTTTTGTAGAAAGGGTCGGTGAAGAAGATTCCGCCGTTGGGGGCGATCCACAGGTCGTTTGGTCCGTTGAACCTTTTACCTCTAAAACCTTCCAGCAAGACAGAGACTTCCTTTTTAGGGGATATCTTCCAGAGTTCTGAATGTTTATCGGCAGCAGCAAAGAGATTTCCTTCAGCATCAAAGTACAATCCGTTAGAACGACCTGCTTCTTCCATAAAAACAGTCACTTCATTTTCTTTAGCCGACCATTTGTGAATGCGGTTGTTAGGCTGATCTGTAAAATATACATTGCCTTCAGCATCGGTCGCAGGACCTTCGGTAAACTCAAAACCATCTGCAATAAGTTCAGGTTGAGCACCTTCAGCAATTAAATCATTTTCCTGGGAGACTCCCGAAAAACTGAAAAGTACAGTAACTAAAAGTAATGGGGACGTGATTTTCATAAGTCTTCAATTGAAATCAAAAGATAAGGATTTCCCGAATTCTACTTCAGGAAATCCTTAATTATATACCTTCCAAAAAAGCCATTTTTGAGACCTGTTTTTCAGAAGAGATTAGCTTCTAAGAGTTATCCTATTATTTATACGTCCCTAAGGATATTCTCAATTGCTTCAAGTTCTTCGGAACTGAATTTTAGATTCTTTAATCCTGCCAGATTATCCTCCAACTGAGACACCCGGCTTACGCCTATAAGGACTGAGGTCACTCTTGGGTCTTTCAAAAGCCAAGAAATTGCCATTTGCGCCAGACTTTGGTCACGGTTTTCGGCAATTTTATTGAGTTGTTTTACTTTCTCCAATACTTCGGGGGTGATCTTCTCTTTATCCAGATATCCGCCTTTTACTGCAGCCCGAGAATCTTCGGGAATACCTTTGAGATACTTGGAAGTAAGGACGCCCTGTTCTAAAGGAGAAAAAACTATACTTCCCAATCCTTCTTTTTCAAGGGTGTCCATAAGGCCATCTTCTACCCAGCGATCGAACATATTATAGCGGGGCTGGTGTATAATGAACGGAGTTTCGAGATTCCGCAGGATTTCTGCTGCCTTGGCTGTTTGCCCTGCTGAATATTGTGAAACACCAACATAAAGAGCTTTTCCCTGGCGAACGATCTGGTCCAGAGCTCCCATGGTCTCCTCCAGCGGGGTTGCAGGATCTGGACGGTGATGGTAAAATATATCCACATAATCAAGTCCCATTCGCTTTAAGGACTGGTCGAGACTTGCGATAAGGTATTTTCGGGAACCAAAATTTCCATAAGGTCCAGGCCACATATCCCAACCGGCTTTGGTGGAAATGAGCAGCTCATCTCGATATTGCCTGAAATCCTCTTTAAAGATCTTTCCAAAATTCGTTTCTGCCGAACCGTAAGGCGGGCCATAATTGTTGGCGAGGTCAAAATGGGTGATCCCATTATCGAAGGCTTTTCGCAGTAAAGCCCGGGAATTTTCGAAGCTGGTGGTATCTCCAAAGTTGTGCCACAGGCCAAGGGAAAGCAAGGGTAAATTTATTCCGCTTCTTCCGCAGCGACGGTATTGCATTTTCTCGTAGCGGTCTTCAGCCGCGATGTAATTATTCATAATTATTATATGTTGAGCAATTTCCTGTAGAAAGGGATTAATTTTTTTGCCATTAATTCATGATCCTTGACACCAGGATGATTTGAACAGCCGGTGAGATCCATAGTTCCGAATTCAAAAATCTCAATTGGATGGTCTGCTAATTCCTCTTTAATTTCTTTAAGAATTTTTACTAATTCCTGTCCTTCTCCGGTGCCTAGCATAGGACTGGAGAGTAAAGCGACCTTGGTTTCGGGGTAGGTGTCGAATATCTTTTTTACAAAATCAACGTAATTCTGTTTAAAATTCTTGGAATTGAATGGCAGCCTCTCTTTCTCACCGTCACCCAAAGAGAAGTCATTAGTGCCAAGTGCTATGCTCACCACTTGTGGCGCATTTTCTTTATTGATCTCCGCTCTTTTTCCCTGTTCCCCATTAAGGTGGAGATATGGATAAACCTCAGGCATCACAGGTTCGTTCTCATCGTTCCAATTTCGATACATTCCCATTCCCGAAACACAATTCACCTCGTAATTTACATCCAGAGCCCGTGCTACGCGTGGTCCATATGCCAGGTAAGCGCTATGCTGGTCGAACCACTCTCCTTGCTCACACCCGGTTTTATTAGTGTCGGCACCCATTCCACAAGTTATGGAGTCCCCGATGAATTCTATCTTCGCACGCTTCTTTTTGGGTGTTTCAGTAATTTGTTTAGCCCGCATACCATTGAAGATCAAAGATCCATTGGCGGCTTCAGTTTCTTTGTAAATGCTAATGGTGTTTGCTGAATCTGCCTTTGGAAGCGCAAACTTCAACGTGTCTTTATAAACTCTATAGCGCCCTTTGTATTCTCCATTCAATTCTACGGCAACATAGTGATGGATAGAATCATTGGTTTTGAGGAAAACGGTAACTGTGTCTCCATAGACATCGGCTTTTACTGAAGATGCCGAGGTGATCAATTTTGTGCCTTCGCTACTTTTTAAAATGCGCCCTGAATAAGTAAAAACTTTATCCTGAGATTCAAAATATTGATCCTGCGGAAGTTGTTCAGACTTGCAGCTGAAGAGCAGGAATGTAAGGAAGGAAAAAAAGATGAGCCGCATTTATTGCTTTTTTGGAACCCTAATTTACGGCATTCCTGTAGATCCTCTTTTACCAATTTCTGCAAATCTTGACATTGTACAAAAAAAATATCCGGCACAGAGGCCGGACATTTCCAAATAAAAATTTCAAGATTATCTTTCGTAGATCCCGTCGTAGAGATTCTGGTAAAGTTTAATAATATTTCGGCGTTTAAGCTTCATAGTAGGAGTGAGGTGTTCTCCTTCAATACTCCAAACATCCGGTGTAAGCTCAAATTTCTTGATCTTTTCCCAGCTTCCGAATTTTTGGTTGTAGAAATCTACCTCTTCCTGGATCCGTGCCTTTACCTGTTCATTAGCGATAAGATCGGCATTGCTTGGGCCAATTTCGATATGTTTTCTCTTTGCCCATTCCCGAACAAATTCAAAGTCGGGCTGAATTAAAGCGGCAGGCATTTTCTCTCCTTCCCCAACCACCATCAGTTCTGCTATGAACCTTGATTGCTTCATCTGGTTCTCGATCACTTGCGGAGCAACATATTTACCTCCCGATGTCTTGAACATTTCTTTCTTACGGTCGGTTATCTTTAGGAAGTTGTCGCTATCAAGTTCACCAATGTCTCCCGTGTGGAAGTAACCGTCTTCATTGATGGCCTCTTTGGTTTTCTCGGGTTCCTTATAATAGCCTTGCATTACATTGGGACCTTTGCAGAGAATCTCACCGTCTTCGGCGATCTTCACATCTACGTCTTTAAGGACCCGTCCTACTGTTCCAATTTTGAATCCGCCGTTTCGCTGGTCATTTACGGAGATAACCGGAGAAGTTTCTGTTAGTCCGTAACCCTCCATTACAGGAATACCGGCCGCTGCAAATACTCTCGCAAGACGAGGTTGTAAAGCTGCACTTCCCGAAACGATCAATTCTATCCTACCGCCAAGACCCTCCTTCCATTTTGAAAATACAAGTTTCCGGGCGATGTTCAGCTTAGTCTCATACCACCAGCCGTTAGCCCCATAGGGTTCATATTCCAGCCCCAGCTCCACAGACCAGAAAAACAGTTTCTGCTTTATTCCGCCTACTGTAGATCCTTTTGCTATGATCTTATCGTAAACTTTTTCAAGTAGTCTCGGTACAGCTGAAATCACATGAGGTTTAACCTCCTTCAGGTTGTCACTGATCTTTTCAATAGATTCAGCAAAATGAATAGATACACTATAATATTGATATAGATACAGGATCATCCTTTCGAAGATGTGACAAACAGGTAGAAAACTAAGTGCTGTATAAGTTCCAAATTCAAATGGAACTCTGTCTGAACTCAACAGAACATCACTGACAATATTTTTATGGCTCAGCATCACCCCCTTCGGTCTTCCTGTAGTTCCCGAGGTGTAGATAAGAGTTGCGAGATCATCTTCCTTAACAGCATCTTTCCTTGCCTCAACCTCGTTCTGATTGGATTTGTCTTCCCCCATCTTGAGCACTTCATTCCAGTTATCGGCTCCCGAAATTTCATCAAAGGTGTAAACTCCCTTGAGCTGTGTATTGCTTCGGATGGAATTGAGCTTGTCAAGGATCTCTTTGTCTGAAACAAAACAATAGATGGCTTCACTGTGATTGATCACATATTCATAATCCTCTTCAGAAATGGTAGGATAAATAGGTACATTTTGGGCACCAACCTGAAGGATCCCGATGTCCAGAACGTTCCATTCTGTGCGATTACTGGTAGAGATGACAGCGATCTTATCATTTGGTTGTATTCCCAGGCGAAGTAATCCGCGGCTCACAGCATTTGCCTTGTCGACATACTCCTGTGAAGAAAGAGCTTCCCATTTCCCGTTATACTTGGTGACCAGGGACTTATCCCGGGGCGCATTTTCCAACTGAAAATATGGAAAATCAAAAAGTCTTTTTATTTCGATCATTTATTGATTTGTTACAATACTTCATGCAAAATAGCAAAAGAAGCATGTAATTCAAATAAAATTTCAAAAATCACTTTTTTACACACAAGTTTTTAATAATTCTATTCCCTCAACTGCAGTTTCAGCACTCATTTGAAAATTGGGAAGGAATAGGAGAGAAGAACCTTCGGTATTTATTAGAAGGCCATGTTCTAGGGCTTTTTCCTTTACTTCGGAAGCATAATCCTCGTCCTTCAGGTCTACTCCAATTGCAGCTCCCATGATGCGTACTTCCGGACTTTCAGCAAATTCCACTCCCGAAATGCCTTTTTTGAATGTCTCTTCAAGTTGCTGAATGTTCTCAAAAAGTCGCTCTCTGTTCTCCTGAAGATAATGCAAAGCAGCTAAGGAAGCATCAACGGCAACGGGATGCCATCCATATGAAGAATACAACCCTATTTTGCCTCCTACTTTTTTATCAATTTCTTCTGTAGTGATCACAGCTCCCATCCCTGCGTGTCCTGCTGTTATTGCTTTTGCCATACACAGGATATCCGGCTGAATGTCAAAATGTTCTGAGGCGAACATTTTGCCGGTTCGGCCGAAACCTGTAATGGCTTCGTCCATGATCAAGAGAGTGCCTGTTTTTTTGCAGATCCGGTTAAGTCCACTCATGAAATCTACTTCAGGAATGATAACCCCAAGATTTATGATGACAGGCTCCATAATAACAGCAGCTACTTCTTTTGAAGAAAGTAATCTTTCTACCTCCTCCAGTCTATCCTTGTTTAATGGCAGCTGCAGCTTTTGGCACCCATCCAGAAGGTTGGGGAAAGGTTTCTGCTTTTTTGACGCTCCTATACTTAAAGCTCCCATGGTATTTCCGTGATAGCTGCCTTCAATTGAAACTATCTTTTTTCGGCCGGTGAACATGGTAGCCATTTCCAAGGCTGCTTCTACCGCTTCAGATCCTCCGGTCATCCTGTAACTTTTCTGTAGATTGCCGGGAGTGATCTTTGCAAGTAATTCAGCCAGTTCAGACCAGGGTTTATATTTGAAGTTGGGATAGACATATGACGGTCTTTCTTTGTTCCTTATGGCATCTTCAATTTCTTTTACTCCCCAACCAAGATTCCCAACTCCGGCGCCTCCCAGAAAGTCCACATATTTTTTCCCATCGGCGCCATATATGTAACTGCCTTCTGCTTTAACTACTTCCAGTTCCATCGCAGGATTGCCCCGGCCGAAGAATTTTTCATCTTTTTCTCTATTTGTCATCTTTATTTTTCTTTTTAAGGTAAAACTTCAATTGATCAAATTCTGTTATAAAAAGGTGAAATCATTTCCTGCGTTCTTGCATTTTTTTTATAAGAATGGGCAATTTTCTGGTTAAACTTCTTATAAATGAGTTAAACATCTGTACCTCAGTATTTTAATTCTATATATTATTATTGAAACTATAAAACAGAAAGCTATGAAGAAATTGAACCTAATTTTATTATTGATGATAGGAAGCTTATTGTTGAGCTGTGGACCCAGAGTAAGTACATCAAAAACAGCTAGTGTAGATCTTGACAAATATGACACTTTTGCCTATCTGCCTAATTCAAATGTGAATGCCGAAGGACTTAGAATGGATTCGGGTGAGGTGAGCCGTGCGGTTATTGAAGCTGTAAATACAAATCTTCGCCAGGAAGGTTATAATCTGGACCGCCAAAACCCCGATTTACTTGTGCTGATAAGTACTGACACTGATACTGAGGTAACCACTACTACAGATCCCGTTTACGCTACCTATCCCTACACGCCGGGAATGACTACAGTAAGCCCATTCTATAATGATTACTATTATCCCGGTTATGCCGGTTATAATAATATTGTGGGTTATGATATAGATACTTATGCCTATGAAGAGGGAACTGTTGTAATAAATCTTGTTGACAGGGAAACCCGGAATACAGTCTGGAAAGGAGTAGCTAGTGAGACTCTTGGGGAACAAACATCAACCCAGGGAATAAGAGATCTTGTAAATGATATTTTTGAGGAGTATCCTCTGAGTGAATAATTTTAAATGGTAGCTAAAAGTAAAAAGTCCGGATCTGCTTCCGGACTTTTTGTTTTTACTGTCTTTCTTCAAGCCATTTCCTGGCATTTACAAAGGCTTCTATCCATGGCGTTACTTCATCCTTTCTCTCTTTTGGATAATGCGCCCAGTTCCATGGAAAAGTTGAACGTTCCAGGTGTGGCATCATCGCCAGGTGACGGCCGTTGTCGCTAACGATCATTGCCGTGTTATAGTGCGATCCATTGGGGTTTGAAGGGTAAGTCTCGTATCCATATTTACCAATGATCTGGTATTTTTCACTTTCATAAGGAAAGCTGAATTTCCCTTCCCCGTGTGCTGCCCAAATTCCCAGCCTGCTGCCGGAAAGTGAGTGCATCATCACAGAATCATTCTCTGAAATTTCCATAGAGGTGAAATTACATTCGAATTTATGCGACTCGTTATGCAACATTTTCGGCTTCTCTTCATGACCTGGATGTAATAATCCAAGTTCAATAAATAACTGGCAGCCATTACAAACTCCGAGAGATAAAGTGTCTTCACGTGCAAAGAAATTATCTAAAGCAGCTTTGGCTTTTTCGTTGTACAAGAATGCTCCTGCCCAGCCTTTTGCACTTCCCAAAACATCTGAATTCGAGAAACCGCCCACTGCAGCGATAAATTGAATATCCTCCAAAGTTTCACGTCCGGTAATTAGATCGGTCATGTGGACATCTTTTACATCAAATCCGGCCATGTCCATGGCGTATGCCATCTCTCTTTCTGAATTTGAACCTTTCTCACGAATTATGGCAGCCTTAATTCGCTCCCCTCCTTTGGAGGGGCTGGGGGAGGCTGGTAGTTTCCCGGTGAATCCTTCAGGAAACCTGAAATGCAAAGGTTGTTTTGCATAATTCCTGTAGCGCTCGGCAGCGTTGTCCTTTCCGCTTTGCTTTTCATCCAGCAGGAAAGAAGTTCGCGACCAGGTGTCGCGTAGCTTTGGAATATCAAATTTTAGATTTTGATCCCCGTTTTTAATTTTTAATGTCTTTCCTTCAGTTGCTTTCCCGATCTTAAAGAATTCAATTCCTTTCTCCTTTAAAATGTCTTCTACGGATGTGTCTTTTGCCTGAAAAACAATTCCGGAGTTCTCTGAAAACAGCAGTTTTACACTGTCTTTTTCCCCAAGCTTCGTAAGATTGATTTCTGCGGAAAGATCAACATCGGCAAAGCACATTTCCAGAAGAGTAGTGATAAGTCCACCGGAAGCGACATCGTGTCCGGCAAGGATGAGATCCTGTCTTATCAATTCCTGAACAGCATTAAAGGCAGCTGCAAATTTCTCATCGTCTTTAACGGTTGGCGCTTCACTACCGATTTTATTCAGTATCTGCCCAAAGGAAGATCCTCCCAGCTTGAATGTATCCTGTGAAAAATTGATGTAATAAATACCACCTCCATCTTTCTGAAGTACAGGCTCGACCACTTTCGTGATCTCATCACAATGACCGGCAGCCGAAATAATAACCGTTCCCGGTGCAAGCACGTTTCCGTCTTCGTATCGTTGTTTCATGGAAAGAGAATCCTTTCCGGTGGGAACATTTATTCCCAATGCTATTGCAAAGTCTGATACTCCCTGCACCGCTTCGTAAAGTCTTGCATCTTCACCTTCATTGTTACACGGCCACATCCAGTTTGCAGAAAGGGAAACCGATTTTAGACCTTTTTCGAGAGGCGCCCAAACTATATTAGTAAGAGCTTCGGCAATTGAATTCTTAGAACCTGCAACAGGATCGATCAGGGCCGAAACAGGGGAGTGCCCAATTGAAGTCGCAACTCCTTCTTTACCCTTATAATCCAGGGCCATTACTCCGCAGTTGTTAAGTGGTAACTGCAAAGGTCCTGCAGTTTGTTGTTTGGCGACCCTTCCGGTAACGCAACGGTCTACTTTGTTGGTAAGCCAGTCTTTTGAGCCTACAGCCTCCAGGAGCAGTACCCGCTCAAGATATTTATGAAGATCCTCCTGTTTGTATTCAACTTCAGAATATTTCCTGTCGATGGTCTTGTCCTTCATGATCATTTTCGGCGAGCTGCCAAACATATCTCCCAGTGCAAGATCCATTGGTTTTGCACCAGTTTTTTTGCTTTCAAAGGTAAACTGCCGGTCTTCGGTCACATGACCAACTGCGTATAACGGAGTTCTTTCTCTGTCGGCGATCCTTTTCATTTGCTGAAGATCTTCTTCAGAAATTACCAGCCCCATTCGCTCCTGCGATTCATTTCCAATAATTTCTTTGGCCGAAAGGGTTGGATCTCCCACCGGTAACTTATCAAGATCGATGTTTCCGCCGGTGTCTTCCACCAGTTCACTAAGACAGTTGAGGTGTCCGCCGGCACCATGATCATGTATGGAAACTATTGTATTCTCATCTGCTTCCACCATCGCGCGGATGGTGTTTGCAGCACGTTTTTGCATTTCAGGATTTGATCTCTGGATCGCATTTAGTTCAATACCGCTGCTGAATTCCCCTGTATCTGCTGAAGAAACTGCGGCACCGCCCATTCCAATCCGGTAATTCTCTCCTCCTAAAACAACGATCTGATCTCCCTTTTTTGGAGCTCCTTTGATCGCCTGGTCGGCTTTACCATAACCAATTCCGCCGGCAAGCATGATCACCTTATCGTAACCCAGCGCTCTGCGATCTTCGGAATGTTCAAACGTCAGTACCGAACCTGCGATAAGCGGCTGTCCGAATTTATTTCCAAAATCTGAAGCTCCGTTCGAGGCCTTTATCAAAATGTCCATCGGAGTTTGATAAAGCCACGGTCTTGCAGGGAATGCATTTTCCCACGATCTGTTCTCTTCAAGCCTGGAGTAAGAGGTCATATAAACCGCTGTTCCGGCAAGCGGAAGTGAACCTTTTCCGCCTGCAAGCCTGTCGCGGATCTCCCCGCCACTTCCGGTTGCAGCCCCATTAAATGGCTCTACGGTGGTCGGAAAATTATGTGTTTCTGCCTTTAAGGAAATAACCGAATCAAAATCTTTCTTTTTATAGAAGTCAGGTTTGTCTGCCGATTGTGGTGCGAACTGCTCCACTCTTGGTCCTTTGACAAAAGCCACATTGTCTTTATATGCCGAAACTATGTCGTTCGGGTTTTCTTCGGAAGTTTTTCTGATCAATTTAAATAGGGACACAGGTTTGGCTTTTCCGTCGATCTCGAAAGTACCGTTGAAGATCTTATGTCGGCAGTGTTCGGAGTTCACCTGAGAAAATCCGAAGACCTCAGAATCTGTAAGCTTCCTGCCGATCCTTTTGGAAAGATCTTCAAGATATTGAACCTCCTCATCATTAAGTGCCAGTCCTTCTTTGTTGTTGTAGGCAGCAATGTTCTCTACTTCCTTGATAGGTTCAGGTTCGATATTAATGGTAAAAATATCCTGATCAAGACCCTTGTAGAGCTGGGAGAGCATAGGGTCAAAATCATGATAATTGTCGTCAACTTCAATGAATTCCTCTATTCTAAGAATGCCCTCAATCCCCATGTTCTGGGTGATCTCAACGGCGTTTGTACTCCAGGGAGTGATCATGGCGGCACGGGGACCAACAAAAAAATCTGCCAGGGCAGATTTGTCTAAATATTGTGCGTTACCAAAAAGCCAGTTCAATTTGACTATGTTTTCAGCCGAAAGTGCTTTGTGGGTTTGAACCGCATACACCTTGTTAGGCTTGTTTCCGAAGAATAGGATCATTCCTTGTGGTTTTGTGTGTTGTTGTAAGTACGCAAATTTACATTTTTTGCCAGAACTCCTTCGGCCTCAAACCAAAAAGGATTGAAAAATATTGCCTCTCAAAAATGGCATTTTTGAGGCCTCTGGTTTTGGTTGTTTCAAGTTGGGCTAAAGCCCTTTTTATACCAATTTTATAACCCTCCGCCTAAAGGCGGAGGCAATTGAAGGAATTTGCTGTTTGCATTTAATAATGAAAAAGAGAGTTATTGCCATTTTTGGGACTTCTTGTTTTGGTTGCTGAAGGTTGGGCTAAAGCCCTTAAAATCTATTTTCATTATCCTCCGCCTAAAGGCGAAGGCATTTCGATTTTTTTTTTTCAAGTAGAAACCCTGTCTTCTATAAAAAGAATTGCCTCCGGAATTATCCGGAGGCAACATTAAATCTAAAAAAGGCTGTAGCTTAATTCCTAATTTTTCTTTTCCAGAAGCGCCATATAAAATCCGTCAAACCCGGTTTCGCTGGAGAGGATCTTCTGCTCTTTTGCAAGGCTAAAATCTTTTCCTTCTTCACTGGACAGGAACTTCTTCACCTGTACTTCATTTTCTGAAGGCAGAATTGAACAGGTCGCATAGACCATTTTTCCTCCGTTTTTGACCATTTTGGAATACTGCTTCAGGATCTCCTCCTGTGTCATTTTAATGGTATCAATGAACTCAGGCTGCAGTTTCCATTTTGCATCAGGATTCCGGCTCAAAACTCCGAGTCCGCTACAAGGAGCGTCAATGAGTACTCTATCTGCACTTCCGTAGAGCTTTTTTACCACTTTTGAGGAGTCAATGGTTCGGGATTCAATATTGTGAGCTCCGGCACGGCGTGCGCGACGCTTAAGTTCTTTCAGTTTGTTGGCATAAATATCTGTGGCGATCAACTGACCTTTATTTTCCATAAGTGCTGCCAGGTGCAATGATTTTCCACCGGCCCCGGCGCAGGTATCAACAACCCGCATTCCCGGTTCTACCTCAAGAAAATTGGCTACCAATTGTGAAGAAGCATCCTGAACTTCAAAAAGACCATTCTTAAAAGCTTCTGTTTTGAAAACATTTGCTCTTTCCTTTAACTGTAGCGCATCAGGATACCCCTTCAAAAATTCAGTTTCAATTCCCTCTTTTTGAAGCTCCTGTTGCAGCTTTTCTTTGGTGGTTTTTAGAGTGTTAACTCTTAATATAACCGGCGCCTGCTCATTCAAGGCATGGATCTCCTTTTCCCAAACTTCTTCTCCCAGTTCTTTAACTCCCATTTCATCCAGCCAGTCGGGCACAGATTCCCTGTATTTCCTGATCTTACTCAACTCATCAAATTTTCCTTTGATACGGCGGGTAGGCACAGGTTCGATCTGCTTCCAGTCGGCCGGAATTTCAATACCTCTCAAAGTAGCCCAGACAGCAAAAAGCCTAAATAGATTTTCTCTTGAATATGGTGCTTTGACTTCAGCAATTTCAGAATAAAGGCGCTTCCAGCGAACGATGTCATAAGTAGTTTCGGCAATGAAACTTCGGTCACGGGAGCCCCAGCGTTTATCGCGTTTCAGGGTTTTTGCAATTACCTTATCGGCGTATTCTCCTTCATTAAAAATTTCTCCCAGGGCATCAACGGTTGCGAAGACCAGGTTTCTGTATAAGCGCATAAAAATAATTTAAAGCTGCAAAGGTAAGCTTTTTAAACCTTCGGAAAAATCTATCTTTACGGGCAAATTCCTATAAATGAAGCGACTACTTTTAATAGTTATTTTAACTTTTTCAGCATGTAAATCTGAACCAGAACAGCAGCAAAGAATGCCTTTTTCGGAAGTGGAAATTGATGTTCTTCTTGAAGATTCCCTGAGTATTAGAGCTATAGAGATTATGGGTGAGGATCTTGCCTTTGCGGGCTCTAATGGGGCATATGGAATTTATAATTCCGCGCAAGATCAGGTAAGGGTGAGTCGGCAGCAGTACGATTCTATTTATCCTGAATTCAGAGCTGTTGCGGGAACTTCCGAAGATTTCTTCATGCTGAGCGTTGCGAATCCGGCACTACTATACAAGACAGGCGACGGCGGAAAAATGGAGCTGGTGTATAAAGAAGAAGGCGAAAAAGTGTTCTACGATGCTATGACGTTCTGGAATGACAAAGAAGGAATAGCTATGGGTGATGCTGTGGAAAATTGCCTTTCAATTATCATCACCCGTGACGGCGGAAAAACATGGAACAAACTTTCCTGTGATCAGTTACCCGAGGCAGCCGAAGGTGAAGCCGCATTTGCAGCCAGTAATTCCAATATTGCTGTAGAAGGAGAGAAGGCGTGGATCCTTTCCGGAGGCGTGCGATCCAGAGTATTTTTCACTCCTAATAAAGGAAAAACCTGGGAAGTGTTCGAGACTCCACTAGTGCAGGGGGAAAGTACGCAGGGCGGATATTCCATGGATTTCTACAATGAGCAGCAGGGAATCATTATTGGCGGGGATTATACTGCGCCTGGAGAAAATAGAGCTAACAAAGCTGTGACCAATGATGGGGGTAAGTCCTGGCGTCTCATTGCAGAAGGCAGGGAGCCCGGCTATAAAAGCAGCGTGCGCTATGTGCCCGGTGGGGGAGGTAAGGAAATAGTGGCAGTAGGATTTACCGGCATCTCTTATTCTTTTGATGCTGGAGAAAATTGGGAGCAATTATCTTCTGAAGGCTTTTACACCATCCGATTCCTAAATGATTCAATTGCCTATGCTGCAGGAAAGAACCGGCTGGCGAAATTGAAATTCAGGTAAAAACAAATGATCCGGCGCCTAAGCAACCGGATCATTTCAACTAACCAACCAAAATCTAAGTATTAATTTTTCGAGGCTTGACGGGCGCGATACTCCCGCATCAGCTTGCGATTAAAATCGTCTTCGACCTTGTTAAGCTCCATAATTCTACGAGCCGTAAAGATCTTTTTAAGGTCCTTATAATATTCCTTTTTCAAGAGGTAATCTTTGCGCTCAAGTTCAACATACTCCTCTAATTTGGAGTCTGCTTTTTCTTCACTTAAACATTCCACATTCACTTCAGCTCTTTCCTGCCGATAAAGTTCGCGGCGCTTTTTCTCGTATTCGTTGTAGATAGGCCAAAACTTTTGAGCTTCCTGTGCCGTAAGGTTCAAGCCCTCGGTAATATAGGCAGTCTTAAGAGCCTTGATCTTTTCGCGGTGCTCATCCCTGTCTTGTGCAGACGCCTGAAAGCCGACTGCGAGAAGGAGGAACATAAACAAAAACTTTTTCATTTTATTCTTCGTTAAGTAGGAGTGCCGGTTCTTCAATATTCTCATTTAAATATTCAAAAAGGGCTTCTTTATCAATATTTGGGTTTGCCGAAGCAGTTAATTCATAGTCAACATAAGGAGCAGCATTTGGGTTGTCCATATCGAGGGACTCCAAAAGGTAATTTTCAACAGCGGTGATATCCAGGTCTTCAAAACCAATCTCACCATTTTCGTTAAAGATCACAGAACTAAATAATACAGCTGCCACAGCTGCGACTCCTGCTATATAAGACCAGGTCTTTCTGCGGAAAAGCGGAATAACTTTCCCCTTTTTGGGTTGATCTTCCAGCTTTTCAAATACCTTGTCACCAAGCTGCTCAAAATAGTTTTCGGGCACCTTGAAGGGGCTCTGACCAAAATCTTTTTCAACTGCGGTTACGCGCTCCATTAAATGGGACTCGAGATCCTGGAAGTAACCTTCCGGAACTTTAAATCCTGATTTGTTGCTGTATGGTAACCTGTTCTCTTTCATTTAATTATTTGACTGAAATTTCTCCCTAAGGTTTAAGTCTGTTTTAAAAAATCTTCTATTTTCTTGGTCGCATGATGGTATGAAGCCTTAAGTGCACCTTCTGAAGTACCTAAAATATCAGAAATTTCTTTATACTTCAATTCCTGAAAGTATTTCATGTTAAAAACTTGTTGTTGTTTCTCCGGAAGGGTAGCAATAGCCTTTTGTAACTTTAATTGAATTTCTTCCCCCTCAAAGTATACATCATTCTCCAAATTGTCAATGATCTGTTGCTGAAGTTCTTCTGAACTAATATGCTGTTTTTTGGCCCTGTTGTTAAGAAAGGTAATAGACTCATTTGTCGCTATCCTGTACATCCATGAAAAAAGTTGGCTATCGCCCTTAAACTTCTCGATATTCCTGAAGATCTTTACAAAGGTGTTTTGGAGAACATCATCGGCATCTTCGTGGTTCTTTACAATATTTCGGCACTGCCAGTAGAGCCTTTCCTGGTACAATTCCAGCAACTCCCGAAATGCATCATTCCTGGACTTTGGGTCCTGAAGGCGTTGAACTAAATTTTCTTCGGAAGAATTCAAAGGTGCCGGAGTTTAAAAGCGGTTAAAGATAGGAGGATTTATTTAAAAACTATAACTGCCGGGAATACATATTCAACAGCCAGAATGTCGATGAAATGCATAAATTGTAGATAAAATACACAAAAAATTTTTTTGTTTGGTTTTTTGTAGTATCTTCACATTGTGAAAAAGTAAATCTTTTTTGCTCCAAATGATGGAGATCTTTTCACCACCTGCCCCAAAGCGGTGATTAGATTTAGGGAAAATGGATGGACCTACTTCATCCATTTTTTCTTCTACCATGACCTACTTGAAAAGAAAAGGTTCCAAAAATGTCATTTTTGGAACCTTTCTTTTTTAAAGGGATAAGGTTTAGGGAAGGTTTAGTCTCTAATTTATGAAATGCAGCCACTAACATGTGGGAGGCTTCCTTCGTTGGAAGGAGAGGGTGAAAGAGATTCCTTTTGTGTAGGATTGACAGGAGAAAAGAAGAGATTTCTCCTACGTCGGAATGGCAACTGATCTTTTAGCTGACTTCTAAACCTGTACTGCTAACTTCACTCGTACTTCTAAAATCAGCCAGCTAACTTCCCATTTTGCACCTACTCAAACGACTGCATCTCCACCAGCTTTTGGTAAACCGATTTTTTTGCGAGCAATTCATCATGTTTTCCCTGCTCTACAATCTGCCCTTTTTGCATTACTACAATTTGATCTGCATTTTGAATAGTCGACAATCGGTGAGCAATAACTATAGAGGTTCTGTTCTTCATCATGTTCTCCAATGCTTTTTGCACCAGCCTTTCACTTTCGGTGTCAAGGGCAGAGGTGGCTTCATCAAGGATCATGATCGGCGGATTCTTAAGCACAGCCCTTGCAATAGAAAGCCGCTGTTTTTGTCCCCCACTTAATTTGTTACCGCTGTCGCCGATGTTGGTATCCAGACCCTGAGGTTGATCCTTCACAAATTCCCAGGCATTGGCTATTTTAAGAGCATCGATGATCTCTTCGTCTGTAGCCCCTTCTTTGCCGAGGCTTACATTATTTCTTATGGTGTCATTAAACAGGATGGAATCCTGTGTCACCAGTCCCATTAAATTCCGAAGTGATTTCTTGGTCATATCCCTTATATCAACTCCGTCGATACTAATTGCGCCTTCATTCACATCGTAAAATCTGGTCACAAGATTTGCAATGGTAGACTTTCCGCTTCCCGATTGACCAACAAGTGCAACGGTAGAACCTTTAGGTACAGTGATGCTGAAGTTCTTCAGTACATTCTCATCTTCATACCTAAAGGATATATTCTCGATCTCAATTTTTTCCTGAAAATCCGTTTTTTCAATAGCATTGTCAGCATCTGTAATATTACTTTCGGTGTCGAGTACCTGAAAGATCCTTTCGGCAGCTGCATCTCCTTTTTTGACACTATAGGTCGCTTTGCTAATTTGCTTTGCCGGAGTAAGAATATTATATGCAAGACCCATAAAAGCGATGAAGGTCGCTCCGTCGAGAGTACCTTCTACCAGCACCATATTCCCTCCAAACCAGAGAATAATAACTATCACAAAAATTCCAAGGAATTCACTGGTAGGAGAGGCGAGGTTCTGTCTGTTGAGGAGACTGTCCAGAATTCGCTTAAGCCTGTTGGTTGAGGTGTGGAATTTATCCCTGAATTTGTCTTCGGCATTAAATCCTTTTACAATCTTCAAACTGGAAAGGGTTTCCTCAACAAGAGACAGGAAATATCCATTTTCTTCCTGCGCCTGATTGGATTTACTTTTCAGTTTTTTACCAATTGCAGAAATTATAAATCCTGAAATCGGCAGAAAAATAAAGACAAAGACCGTAAGTGTGGGGCTCATGATGAGCATGGCCGTAATGGTAAAAATAATGGTAAGAGGTTCGCGAACAATTAATTCCAGAATTGACAGGAAAGATGTCTGCACTTCGTTTACATCGGCAGTTATTCGGGAAATCGTATCGCCTTTTCGTTTTTCGGAAAAGTAGGAAACAGGCAGTACCAGGATCTTGTCGTAAATGGCATTTCGTACATCACGTAGGACCCCATTCCGAAGAAAAGTGATAAAGAACGCAGCCAGATAGCCAAAGAGGTTCTTAAGGAAAAAGAGAATGACAACAATTCCGCAAACAAATAGCAGGGCAGTAACTTCATCTTCATTTACACGGCGGGTAACTTCATAGTTAAAGGAATCTACTACATAATCTTTAATACTTGCCAGCCCGGCCCATTCCGGTTCTACGGCTACCCGTTTGGTCTTGTCAAATAAGATCTGGATAACGGGGATAAGCGCCAAAAATGACAGGGTGCTGAAAAGCGCGTAGAAAATGTTACAAATGATATTGAGGATCGCGAACCTTTTGTAAGGGATCGCGAACCTCATAATTTTCTTGAAGTAATTCATTAGGGATGGCCTAGGCCAGTTTTAGCTCAGATTTGATAGCTTCTATTTTGTCTGAAAGCTCCTGATTGACCTTTCCGTAATTTTCAACGGTATCAAGAGAAGCATTTACACTTATATAGAACTTGATCTTAGGTTCGGTACCACTTGGTCTAGCAGCTACTTTAGTGCCGTTCTCGGTATAGTAGATAAGAACATTGGATTTTGGCACCTCGAGGGTACTGATCTCAGTTTCGATGGAACTATAATTAAAAGATTTAGAACTCTGGTAGTCTTCTACGAGAACTACTTTTTCCCCTGCGATCTCTGAAAGCGGATGCTCTCTAAGATCGATCATCATGTTTTTGATCTGTTCTGCCCCGTCAATTCCCTTTTTTACAAGAGAAACCAGGTCTTCCTTATAAAAGCCATATTTCACATACAGGTCAACGATCTTAGTGTAAAGGGATTTACCTTCAGTTTTCATTTGCGCAGCGATCTCACATGCCAACAGGGTGGAGGTCACAGCATCTTTATCTCTTACGAAATCACCTACCATAAACCCGAAGCTTTCTTCCCCGCCGCCTATGAAATCAAGATTTGGAAAATCTTTTATCATTTTAGCTATCCACTTGAAGCCGGTTAGTCCTTCTTTGTATTCTACTCCATAATCTTCCACCATAATGCGCAGCATAGGAGTGGACACGATTGTAGATCCAACGAATTCTTTTCCTTTTAGCCTACCTTCTTTCTGCCATTGTTCCAGCAAGAACCAGGTCATGATCAACATGGTCTGGTTTCCATTCAAAAGAACCATTTTCCCTTCTGAATCTCTTACAGCCACACCAAGCCTGTCACAATCGGGGTCGGTACCTATTACAATGTCGGCGTTTTCTTTCTCGGCTTTTTCCAGCGCCATTTTAAGAGCTGCAGGTTCTTCGGGGTTTGGAGATTTGACAGTTGGGAAGTTTCCGTTTGGTTCACGTTGTTCCTCAACAATGCTTACCTGTGAAAATCCTGCTCTTTCTAATACATCGGGTACCATGGTAATCGAGGTGCCATGCAGGGAAGTAAATACTACTTTAAGATCTTTTCGCGCTTTAGAAGAGGTCTCAAAAGTGCCATTTTTGACAGATGCTTCAGCAAAAGCTTCATCGACATTTTTGTCAATGAGCTCGATCAAATCTTCGTTAGCTTCAAATTTGATCTCACTGTATTCCAACCCGTTGATCTCTTCAACGATCTCCTTATCCTGTGGCGGTACTAATTGCCCTCCATCCTGCCAGTAAACCTTATAACCGTTATATTCCGGCGGATTATGACTGGCTGTAAGTACGATTCCGCAGTGGCAGTCAAGATATTTTACAGAAAAAGAGAGTTCGGGCGTTGGTCTTAGTTCAGAAAAAAGAAAAACTTTGATTCCATTAGCCGAAAATACATCGGCCACTATGCGGGCCAGTTCTTCACTGTTATTACGACAATCGTAAGCAATAGCCACTCTTAATTCTTCCCCGGGGAACTGTCTTTTAAGATAATTTGAAAGACCCTGGGTGTTCTTTCCAAGGGTGTATTTGTTGATCTTGTTGGTGCCCACGCCCATAATGCCACGCATCCCGCCGGTTCCAAATTCAAGATCTGTATAAAAACTTTCTTTAAGTTCCTGTGAATCATTTTGCAACAAGTCCTGTACTTCCTTCTGTGTCTCTTTGTCAAAAGGAGCACTCAACCAGGATTCTGCCCTGGATTTTATATCGTAGTAGCTCATTTCCGAAATTTTAATTCAGCAACAAAAATAATGATTTATGTGGTAAAGCTGTTAAAACTCTCCTGTAGTTTCGCTAATGCGGTAGCGTTCTTTATCCCTGCTGCTGCGCAGAATTAGCTCGCCTAAGAAACCGGCAATAAAGAGAAGTGTTCCCAGCACCATGGTGGTGAGCGAGATATAGAACCATGGATTATCGGTCACCAGAATATTAGGAAGACCGTGATATAGTTTGTAGAGCTTTGAAGCCCCTATCCAAACCGCAAATAGAAAACCGAAGAAGAACATTAGAACTCCGAGTGCCCCAAAAAGGTGCATTGGCCTACGGGCAAATGTGGAAAGGAACCAGATGGTAATTAGGTCCAGAAAACCATTTATGAAACGCTCTGCTCCAAATTTTGTCTTTCCGTATTTTCTTGCCTGGTGCTGTACTACTTTTTCATCAATGCGGGAATAGCCGGCATTCTTCGCCAATACCGGAATGTAACGGTGCATTTCTCCGTAAACGTCGATGTTCTTGATCACTGCTTTGCGGTATGCTTTGAGTCCGCAATTGAAATCATGTAATTTTAGACCTGAAGTCTTTCGGGCAGCCGCGTTAAAAAGTTTCGAAGGAATATTTTTGGAAAGAACAGAGTCATAGCGCTTTTTCTTCCAGCCAGAAATAAGGTCGTAACCTTCTTTGGTGATAAGGTGATATAATTCCGGAATTTCCTCCGGGTTATCCTGAAGATCGGCATCCATAGTGATCACCACATCGCCTTCGGCTTTATCAAAACCTACGTGCAACGCCTGGGATTTTCCGTAGTTACGATTAAATTTAATTCCTTTGACAGAAGGATCTTCCGCAGAGATCTTTTTGATGGTTTTCCAGGAACCGTCTGTGCTACCGTCATCTATAAAAATTATTTCATAGGAAAAAGAATTGGACCGCATCACCGATGCGATCCAATTATATAATTCATTCAATGATTCTTCTTCATTAAGAAGAGGGATGACAATAGATAGCTGCATTTAATAATATTTATACATCGTATGGTCTTTTTTTCCTCATAATGAGTCCGCCAATGAGACCTATTATTAGTCCAAAGAACATGTACATAACCAATCCAAGTGCAAAGGTAACCCAGGGAGATCGAAAAGCAGCGCCCATTCCCATAGCGTTATCAATTTGTGCATCGGTCATTTCGGGAAAGCGTTCGATCATTTGCTCTCTTTGAATGTCCTCCATTTGTACCATATAATCGGGTTCAATGACTGTTGCGAGTAAAATTGTCCATAGACCACCAATGATAGCGGCAATGAGACCAATTCCTACTGCTACCTTTATAGCTTCGCCAAGGCTAAGGAAGCCGCCGTTCTCGGCTTTAAAAGCTTTAATCCCATAGATGACTACTGCGATAAAAATAGCAAAAGTAAGGAGCATGAACGACCAGTGCGGCTCCAAATGATTATTGGTGACGTACATGATCACCCCAACAACAACAAGTATGATCCCTAATAAAAGACCATAATTAAGAACAAATTTACCTGTTTTAGCTTTTTGAATTTCCATTTTGGTTAGGTTCGTTAGTTTAATTACAGGTTAGTAAGCAAATATAACAAAACGTTACACAGGTGGAGTTGCTTTATTTACTACTTAAAAATTAGGGCAGAATAGTTGTTGATTTAGAAAAATTAATTAAATTTGCACCTCGAAAAAATTACAAGATTTTAAAGAATAAAGAGATGAAGCAGGGAATCCATCCGGAAAATTATAGATTGGTAGCTTTTAAAGACATGTCTAATGACGAGGTTTTTATCACCAAATCTACCGCAAACACAAAAGAAACTATTGAAGTTGATGGTGAGGAATATCCTTTAGTGAAGTTGGAGATCTCCAGAACTTCTCACCCTTTCTACACCGGGAAAGCCAAGTTGTTGGATACTGCCGGTCGTATTGACAAGTTCAAGAACAAATACGCGAAGTTCAAGAAGTAATTTTTGCGTCATGATAAAATAGAAGCCTCCTGTTAAGGGGGCTTTTTTTGTTCCAAAGGGGAGAAGGCTGTTTTACTTCTTCCAGATCAAATTTCTTGTACCTTTACCTAAAAGAATTTTCAAATGAACTACATACTATTTGACGGAGCTGTTCGTGCCCAGCTTTTGCCATTTACTTTTACAAGGCCTGTGGCCGATATTCGGGTGGGAATCCTGACTATTCGTGAGAAGTGGGAGAAACTTCTCAACACAACCACCTCGACCATTACCGAAGATTACCTGGCTGAAAAGTGGCCCATGGTGGAAATGGAGGAAAACATTATGATCAATGCAGCATTTCTGCCAACTACCGAGCTGGTGGAGCAGATAAAGAACCTGCAGCCTGGCGAGGGCATCTTTTACGAAGAAGATGTTGTTGCATTTCATGCATATGAAGAGCAGGAAGTAAATTTTGCAGATTGTGTGAATATAGAAATGGAAGGAAAAGCCATGATGGTGGAGCAAACCTGGGACATCTTTAGGCTTAACGGCGAAGCTATTGCAGCCGATTTTGAACTTCTTACTCAGGACAGGAAAAGTCAGAAATTATCTTCTACCAATCAGGTAATAGGTGCCGAAAATGTCTTTTTAGAGGAGGGAGCAAAAGTAGAATGTGCCATTCTCAATGCTTCGGAAGGACCCATTTACATTGGAGCAGGTGCAGAGGTCATGGAAGGGAATATCGTGAGAGGACCATTTGCTTTATGCGATCATGCGACCCTGAAATTAGGAGC
Organism: Salinimicrobium sp. CAU 1759; assembly: GCF_054482715.1. Taxonomy (NCBI): domain Bacteria; kingdom Pseudomonadati; phylum Bacteroidota; class Flavobacteriia; order Flavobacteriales; family Flavobacteriaceae; genus Salinimicrobium; species Salinimicrobium sp. CAU 1759. Next base: position 67,334 of record NZ_JBTLRK010000002.1, read on the forward strand.
TAAAATTTATGGTCCAACCACTGTTGGTCCTCATTCCAAAGTAGGAGGAGAGGTTAATAATTCTGTCATTTTTGGGTACTCTAATAAAGGACATGATGGTTTCCTTGGAAATTCTGTGTTAGGCGAATGGTGCAATCTGGGCGCCGACACGAATACCTCAAACCTGAAGAATAACTATGCCGAGGTGCGTCTTTGGGATTACGCTTCAGAAAAATTCGCGCCAACCGGACTGCAATTTTGCGGACTCATGATGGGGGATCACAGTAAATGCGGAATTAATACCATGTTCAACACCGGTACAGTGGTAGGAGTCAGTGCCAATATCTTCGGAGCCGGTTTCCCCCGGAATTTCATCCCTAGCTTCAGCTGGGGCGGTAGCGGCGGAACCACTACATACAAAACGGAAAAAGCCTTTGAAGTCGCTGAAGTGGTTATGGCTCGTCGTGACATTGAATTCTCAGAAGAAGATAAAGCCATCCTGGAGCAGGTGTTTGAAGACACGAAGAAGTACAGGAGGAGTTAGTGATCACTGTTCAGTGGTCGGTGATCAGTGGTCAGGAGGAAATTTGAAATTTGGTGCTTGGTATTTGCTTCTGCTGGTAATTGTTCATTGTTAGCTGGTTATTGATCATTGCTAATTGTTCATTGTTTAAAAGTTGGTATCTTTGCAGCCTCTAAAATGCCATTTTTAGAGGCTGTTTTATTTAACTGGATTCCTGAAGGTTAGCTATCAGGATTGTGATTGAGAAGAAATGGAAGACGCAAAAAAAGTAGCATTTTACACCCTTGGTTGTAAGCTTAATTTTTCTGAAACCTCTACAATAGCCCGTTCTTTTAAGGACGAGGGATTTTTAAGGGTGGATTTTAGTGAAGCAGCCGATATTTATGTGATCAACACCTGTTCGGTGACCGATAATGCTGATAAACGTTTCAAGACCATAGTTAAGCAGGCACAAAAGGCGAATGAAAATGCATTTGTGATCGCGGTTGGGTGCTACGCGCAGCTAAAACCTGAAGAGCTGGCCGCCGTAGATGGAGTTGATCTGGTCCTTGGAGCTACTGAAAAATTTAAGATAACCAACTACCTGAATGACCTCACCAAAAATGAAATGGGAGAGGTGCATTCCTGTGAAATAGGGGAGGCAGATTTTTACGTAGGATCTTATTCTTATGGAGATCGCACCAGGGCTTTTTTAAAGGTCCAGGATGGTTGTGATTACAAATGTACTTACTGTACCATTCCACTTGCCCGTGGTATTTCCAGAAGTGACACTCTGGAAAATGTTCTTGAAAATGCCAGGAAGATTAGTGATAAAGGAATAAAAGAAATTGTATTGACCGGAGTCAACATTGGAGATTACGGGAAAGGAGAATTCGGGAATAAGAAACACGAGCACACTTTCCTCGATCTGGTAAAAGCTTTGGACAAGGTTGAAGGAATTGAAAGACTGCGCATTTCCTCTATAGAGCCTAACCTCCTTAAGAATGAAACTATTGATTTTGTTTCTGGGAGCAACACGTTCGTTCCCCATTTTCATATTCCATTGCAAAGCGGAAGTAATGATGTACTCAAGGCAATGCGTCGGCGTTATTTAAAGGAACTATATGTGGACCGGGTGCAGAGGATCAAGGAGGTAATGCCCGATGCCTGTATAGGTGTGGATGTCATAGTTGGATTTCCGGGAGAGACAGATGAGCACTTCCTGGAAACTTACAACTTCCTAAATGAACTGGATATTTCTTATCTCCATGTTTTTACTTATTCAGAAAGGGATAATACACTGGCTGCCGAAATGGATGATGTAGTGGCATTGAAGGTCCGTAAAAAAAGAAGTAAGATGTTGCGGGGGCTGTCTGTCAAGAAAAGGCGAGCCTTCTATGAATCACAGTTGGGTAAAACAAAAACTGTCCTCTTTGAAGGGGAGAATAAAGAAGGGTATATTCACGGCTTTACAGAAAATTATGTAAAGGTGAAAACACCCTGGGATCCTGCGCTGGTAAATACCTTGCACCAGGTTGAATTGAAAGAAATAGGAGAAGACGGGTTAGTCCGCTTTTCTTATGTGGAGGATAAAGTTCTGCTTTAGATATTTATACCAACCGGGAGCATATCTTTGTATCTGCGTCGATGCTTTCGCATGAACTTAGCAATGGTAGGACTTGTTGGCATCACCCGAATCTCACGCTCTTTGATGATATCCAGCACTTTTTCAATGAAAGGTTCGAGATAGCCTTTTCCCTTAAGATCTTCGCTCATTTCCAGTTTGGTAAGGAAGATCTTGCGATCCTGACTGGCATATTCGATCTTGGCTAAATCTCCATCAACCTGAAGCTCAAATTGACGCAGGAATTCATTGTCATTAACAGTTAGTTGAGGGTTCATAATTTTTGTTTTTCTAACTAGTATCAAAAAATCAGCCACTTTTAGAAGTTCTGTGTAAAGAATGAAAGTTAGCTGTCCCGGAATACGGGAGGAAATTTTATATTAAATATTTAATTGAAGCGGCCAATTTCCCTTAAATTTGGAAGTAAAGTTAACGATTTTTGGGCACATTTGGGCTGTTGAAGCTCCTGAAATATGACAAAACATTCTCTAGTTCACGTGTATTGTATGCCCGGTTTAGCCGCAAATCCCAGTATCTTTGAAATGATCAGGTTGCCGGAAGATAAGTACAGGATCCACTGGCTTGACTGGTTGTTGCCAAAACCGGGCGAAAAACTCGTGGATTATTCGGCAAGACTATGCAAGAAAATAGAACATGATAATCCGGTGTTAATTGGAGTTTCTTTTGGCGGGGTTATTGTTCAGGAAATGGCCCAGATCATTAAAGTGCGCAGGGTTATAATCATCTCCAGTGTCAAGAGTGAAAAGGAATTACCACGCAGGATGCGTTTTGCTCGCTGTACAAAGGTGTTTAAGATTTTGCCTACTTCCCTGGCCCGGCACGTGGATGCTCTTGAAAAAATAGCAATAGGAGATTTTGCTACAAAGAGAGCAAAGCTCTACAAGAAATATTTGTCAATTACCGATACCCGCTATTTGGATTGGGCGATTGAGAAAATGGTGTGCTGGGAGAGGCCGGAACCCTATGAAGAAGTGGTGCACATTCATGGAGATAAGGATGAGATCTTTCCTTATAAATATATTGACGGATGTATTACAGTTAAAGGAGGGACTCATGTGATGATCATTAATAGATTTAGGTGGTTCAATGATCACTTAGAAGAAATTATCCTTACCGGAAAGCTTGAAAAGAAGAAAGAGAAAGAAATAATCAATTGATATGAAACTGAAGAATATTTTTATTGGAGGAAGTTTGCTGGTGATTTGTGGACTGGGTATAAATGCAGTGCAGGATGCTCCAACAGATGAAAACCAGGAGAAGCAAATTTCGAATGGTTATAATGTTTATGCCCTTCCTATGCCCGATGATCTTGAATTTGCAGGGGAGTCTGTTCCCTTGGAAGATCCTGATGTCTTTGAAAGAATGGATAGAGAGTTGTTGGTGAATACCTATTGGCAGTCCAATACACTCTTGCTGTTGAAACGTGCAAATAAATATTTTCCTGTTATAGAACCCATTTTAGAGAAGTATGGAGTTCCTGATGATCTTAAGTACATCGCCGTGATAGAAAGCGGACTTACCAATGCTGTTTCTCCGGCAGGCGCCCGGGGATTCTGGCAGATCATGGAGAGTACAGGAAAAGAATACGGGCTGGAGATCAATGATAATGTGGATGAGCGTTACAATCTTGAAAAATCAACCCGGGTGGCAGCTGAATACCTGAAGAAATCAAAAGAACGGTTTGGAAACTGGACCCTTGCAGCTGCAGCATATAATGCAGGGAATTACGGGGTAGACAGACAAAGGGAAAGACAGGATGTGGTAGACTATTATGATTTGCTTTTGGGCGAAGAGACCGGGCGCTACGTTTTCAGGATTTTGGCACTAAAAGAGATTATGGAGAATGCTAAAAGCTATGGGTTCAACTTCAGGCAAAAAGATCTTTATCAGCATATACCTTCATATAAAGTAAAAGTAGACACCGCAGTGACCGATTTTGCAAAATTCGCTCAGGATTTCGGTATCAACTATAAAATACTTAAGATCCACAATCCATGGTTACGGGAGGCTCATCTTAATAATGCGTCAGGAAAGGAATATCTTATCGAGCTTCCCGAAGATGGTTATTATTCTTCAGCGCCTTAAACCATAATTTCAGAGTTAGAACGGGACCGCAATAGAGTTGTGGTCTTTTTTATGGAGTAAAAGTTTCCTCGGCTGTAGAGTACTGGCTGCTATCCTTTATGAGGAGTAGGGAAAGAGCATTTGAGAAAGCGTCGTAATTGAGGTTGAAAGATTTTTCCAGCTCAATTCCGAAGGGATGTGAGACCTTTCTTCTAATATCCAGTATCTTTTTATCCTTGTCCAGTAAAAAAGAGGTCGGGAAGCCCAGAGAATGCTTCATCATCTTAATAACGTGCGGACTGTTATTCTGCATCTCATCCACATAGAGGATGGTAATGTGATTGCTGTACTTCTTTGCAAGTTCCTTTGCAGTTTCACGGTCGTCCCAAAAGAGCATTACAAAGTCTACCTGCTCATAGTATTTTTCGGCAAGTTTGTTTAACGCCGGAATTTCTCCTGCGGTAGGAGCAATCCAGGAAGCGTAAGTAGTAAGATATACCGGCTTTTCAAATTCATCCAAAAGAACGGACTTCTTTCTTAGATCTTTTACCTTGAAATTATCCAGCCGGCTTCCCTTTAAACAATTATTTACAAGGGAGTCGAACAGAAAAGTAGCCCTTTCTACATCTCGAGTGCGATAAGCTTGATCTGCGTGTTTTTTATATTTGGGAAGGTGAAGGCTAAGTGCTTGAGAAAAACTGATTTGTTCCTGCTGACCATAACCGGTCAAAAGACAGGAGCATGTAAGAAACAATAGAAAAAATTTGCGCATTTAGCTAGGGGTCCAAATTTTGCACAAATGTACAGCATAAGAAGCTTAGCAAAGAAATAACTCGATTAACTACGGGAATATTAGTTGAAATACAACTATAAAAATCCTACAAAAGAAATCTTAAAGAAGAGGTGTCAAAAAAGACATTTTTAGATCTTCTTCATTTGCTGCTTCATCATCTTGATCTGCTCGTCAAGCATATTGTGCTTATCCAGTTTTTTAGCTTCCTGCAACAACATTTGAGCTTCTCTTTTTCGGCGCTTGGTCATGGCTATCCCGGCGAGATTAAGTTTTGCCATGGCTAGATCCTGTTTCATGGAAAGACCGAGTTTGATGGCTCTCTTAAAGAATTTTTCAGCCTGAGTGATATTCGTTTGAGAAACCATCAACCCATGTAGGTACCAGTAATAACCCTGCTGTTTTTGGGTAAGAGCTTTTTCGGGATCTTTTATTTTGTCAAGCCATTTTTTGGCGCCTGCAAAATCCTGCTTCCTAAGTCTTAAAAAGGCCATTAAGATCATCTCATTCTTATAATAGAGGAAGACAAAAATCCCCGAAAGAAGTAAAAGAAATATTCCGTTTCCTATATTCCCTTCAAAAAATTGCCAGATGGCGAGGATCACCAGGATGCCGGTGATGATCAATTTGTAGACTTTATTGAACATTTGCAGTAAAATTTAAAGGCTGCAAAGGTAAGAAAAACAATTGGAAATTATTTCAAATTAGGGTTTGTGCAAGTAAAAACTCTTTGTATATTTGCCCGCAGTTTTAAGAGCAGGTCTTAAAGCTTTTTTCAAAGCGATTTCAAAGAAGATTAAAGATAATTATCATGAAAAGAACGTTTCAACCATCAAAGAGGAAAAGAAAAAACAAGCACGGTTTTAGAGAGCGTATGGCGAGTGTTAACGGAAGAAAAGTGCTTGCTCGCAGAAGAGCAAAAGGAAGAAAGAAATTATCTGTTTCCTCTGAGCAAAGGCATAAACACTAGATGATAATCGACCCGAAATAATAAAGGTGTTACTTTTTTAAGTAACGCCTTTTTTTATACCCTTTAGGTTCCTATTTTTACAAACACCCACTCAAAATAATTTCCTAATGCCTAAGAATAAAGACCTTAAAAGTATTTTAATAATTGGTTCCGGTCCTATTATTATAGGACAGGCTTGTGAGTTTGATTATTCCGGTACACAAGCGCTACGATCCTTAAGAGAGGACGGGATAGAGACTATCCTCATAAATTCCAATCCTGCCACCATCATGACCGATCCTTCTATGGCCGATCATGTTTATTTAAAACCTCTCACCACAAAATCAATAATTGAAGTTCTAAAAGAGCATCCGCAGATCGATGCCGTTCTTCCTACCATGGGAGGGCAAACTGCACTAAACCTTTGTATAGAGGCAGATGAAAAAGGCATCTGGAAAGATTTTGATGTCAAATTGATCGGGGTAGACATCGATGCAATTAATATTACAGAAGACAGGGAAAAATTCAAGCAGCTAATGGGGCGGATTGGCATTCCGGTTGCCCCGGCACAAATTGCAACTTCATATCTTGAAGGAAAAGAAATAGCACAGGAATTCGGTTTTCCTCTTGTAATTAGAGCTTCTTTCACTCTCGGAGGAACCGGAGCTTCTTTTGTACATACCGAAGATCAATTTGATGAGTTACTTGAGGCCGGTCTTGAAGCTTCTCCGATTCACGAAGTATTGATCGATAAAGCCCTTTTAGGCTGGAAAGAATATGAACTTGAATTATTACGGGATAAAAATGACAACGTTGTGATCATTTGTTCCATTGAGAACATGGATCCAATGGGAATCCACACCGGAGATTCCATTACTGTTGCGCCGGCCATGACTCTTAGTGATGTCACCTACCAAAGAATGCGTGACATGGCTATTAAAATGATGAGAAGTATTGGTGACTTTGCCGGAGGTTGTAATGTACAGTTCGCGGTAAGTCCCGATGAAAATGAAGATATAATTGCAGTTGAGATCAACCCACGGGTTTCCCGCTCTTCCGCTTTGGCCTCCAAAGCTACAGGATATCCAATTGCGAAGATCGCGGCAAAACTGGCTATAGGGTATACCCTTGATGAGCTGGATAACCAGATCACCAAATCTACTTCAGCTTTATTTGAGCCTACTCTGGATTATGTGATCGTAAAGATCCCACGTTGGAACTTCGACAAATTCGAAGGTAGTAACAGAACTCTTGGACTTCAAATGAAATCTGTAGGAGAGGTAATGGGAATAGGTAGATCTTTCCAGGAAGCACTTCACAAAGCCACCCAATCTCTCGAGATCAAGAGAAATGGACTGGGAGCAGATGGGAAGGGATACACCAACTACGATGTAATCCTCGAAAAACTGCAAAATGCCAGTTGGGATAGGGTATTCGTGATTTATGATGCTATTCAGCTGGGAATTCCTCTTGCAAGAATACATGAGATCACAAAAATAGACATGTGGTTCCTTAAGCAATATGAAGAACTTCATGCCCTGGAGGTGGAGATTTCCAGGTATAGTATTGATTCTCTACCTAAAGACCTGCTTTTAGAAGCTAAGCAAAAAGGCTTTGCGGACAGGCAAATCGCGTATATGGTTGACTGTCTTGAAAGTCAGGTTTACAAGAAACGTGAAGAAGTGGGCATTAACAGGGTCTACAAACTGGTAGATACCTGTGCAGCCGAATTTAAAGCTGAAACTCCTTATTACTATTCAACTTTTGAAGCTGAAATTGAAACAAAAGACGGCTTTAAATATGTTGAGAACGACAGTAAAGTATCAGACCGACTTAAGATAGTGGTTCTTGGCTCCGGGCCTAACAGAATTGGACAGGGTATTGAGTTCGATTACTGTTGTGTTCATGGCGTACTGGCAGCAAAAGAGTGTGGTTATGAGACCATCATGATCAACTGTAACCCTGAGACAGTCTCGACCGACTTTGATGTTGCAGATAAACTATATTTCGAGCCAGTGTTCTGGGAGCATATTTATGACATCATCCGCCACGAAAATCCGGAAGGAGTTATCGTGCAGCTGGGAGGTCAAACCGCTCTTAAATTAGCTGAAAAACTTGACCGCTACGGAATAAAGATCATTGGAACCAGTTATCAATCTCTTGATTTAGCAGAGGACAGAGGATCGTTCTCGAAACTACTTCAGGAGAACGATATTCCATATCCGGATTTTGGTGTTGCCGAAACTGCCGATGAAGCACTGGAGCTGGCAGATGAACTGGATTTCCCGATTCTGGTGCGACCTTCATATGTACTTGGAGGCCAGGGAATGAAGATCGTGATCAACAAAAAGGATCTGGAGGCTACCGTTGTGGACCTGCTCCGCAAGATCCCGAACAACAAATTATTACTGGATCACTATCTCGACGGTGCGATAGAGGCTGAAGCCGATGCGATATGTGATGGCGAGACCGTCCAGATCATTGGGATCATGGAGCACATTGAGCCTTGCGGAATACATTCCGGAGATTCAAACGCATTACTTCCTCCTTTCAATCTGGGTGATCTCGTGCTACAGCAAATTAAAGATCATACCAAGAAGATCGCTCTTGCTTTGAACACGGTGGGGCTTATCAATATCCAGTTTGCTATTAAAGATGACAAGGTTTTCATCATTGAAGCCAACCCGAGAGCTTCGAGGACTGTACCTTTTATTGCCAAAGCTTACGGGCAGCCTTATGTGAATTATGCTACCAAAGTCATGCTTGGAGAAAATAAAGTGACCGATTTTGAATACAGCACTAAACTGGATGGGTACGCAATTAAGCAGCCTGTTTTCTCCTTCAACAAGTTCCCGCATGTGAACAAACAGCTGGGACCAGAAATGAAGAGTACAGGAGAAAGTATCCTGTTCATTGACAGTTTAAGAGATGACACTTTCTACGAACTATATTCGAGGAGAAAGATGTACTTAAGTAAATAATAAGTCTCAAAAATGCTATTTTTGAATGCCATCTTCTTTAGGTGGCATTTTTTATTTCACTTAGAAATTATGCAAGAATTAGTTTTTATTACAGGAGGTCTTTATGGTGCTGTGGCCGTGATTTTTGGTGCTTTTGGTGCACATGGATTGAAAAAGTACCTAAATGAGGATCAGTTAAAAAGTTTCGAAACCGGAGTGAAATACCAAATGTACCACGCACTCTTGCTTATTCTCTGCGGAATAATATTTCCTTTTACCGGTTATTCTCAAAACCTTATGGGATGGTTTCTTATTCTCGGGGTCTTTTTCTTTTCCTTCAGTATTTACGGGTTGGTGATCTCATCAGCTAAGGGGCGAAAAATGTCATTTTTAGGGCCTGTTACTCCGTTAGGTGGATTACTACTGGCGATGGGGTGGATATTATTTGTTGTAAATATCTACGGAATCTAAGAATGGATTGAGGGGATTCTGCCAGAGATTAATTATTCTCAAAACCGTAGAGCTTCAAAAATTCTTCATATTCCTGCTGAAAAGTTTTCATTTGATGATGGTCCTTTTGATTAAGTAGGAGAAAAAAAGATACCTATTCATTTCCTAATTTACACGCTTCCTGTATCCTTCAGCAAAAACAGCGATCACCAGCAACTGCAGGATATGGTAAAGCATAATGGGCAGAAGGTACAAAGCATTTGCCGCGCTGTTTCCAAAGATGACTTTCACCATTACAGAGCCATGCACCAGTGATTTTTTAGTTCCGCAGAATTTCGCTGTGATCTCATCTTCAGTAGAAAGTTGCATCCCTCGGGAGACGAGTCCGAGGCCAAAGTAAACGGCAAAGAAAAGTATTGTTACCAGGCCTGAGAGTTTCAGAAGATCTGTCAGCCCAACTGTGATGAATAGTTCCGAAGAAAAGGCACTGCTAAAACTGGAATAGACTATCAGGACAATAACTGACTTGTCAAAAAAGCTGATTTTCTTCGAATTTTTTCTGGCGAAACTTCCGAGGAATTTCTGAAGAAAAAGCCCGATAACCAGCGGTAAAATGATCTGGATCAAAAGCTTTTGAATGACAGCTACAAATTCAAATTCCGATGAGGAAGCCATAAAGAAGCTCATCCAGACAGGTGTGGCTATAATTCCTATAAGACCTGAAAGACTGGCGTTGAAGATCGCCGTAGGAATATCGCCTTTTGCAAGGGAAACCATGACAATTGAAGAACTGACGGTAGAAGGCAAGGCTCCCAGGAAAAATAGAGCCAGCCAGAGTTGAGAAGAGGTGCCTCCTTCAAAGAATGGCGTAAAGGCCAACACCAGCAGTGGAAAAACGACAAACGTGGTGAGCTGAATAAGAATGTGGACCCGATAATTACTGAATCCGGCCTTGAACTCTGCCGGAGAAAGTTTAAGTCCGTAGAAAAAGAAGATAAATCCTATTCCTATATCGGTAATCGTTTTAAGAGGTAAAACTTCCGGTCCGGTAGGTAGAAACCATGCGATAAGGATGGAAAAGAGCAGCGCAGCTATGAACCCGTTGAATTTCACTTAATGCTCGATCTTTACATTATAGGTCTCTACGATGTGCAGGTGTTCTTCCGAAACAAAATCTGTTTCAGTAAATTCCTTAAGTCGTACCCTCTTATTGTCATATCGTTTTATACTCTTTGCGAACCTTCGAATATCATCCCGGGACTTGAGAATTAAGCCCGGAACTTTAACCGAATTTCCTTCGCTGTCTTTTGCTACCATCGTAAAATAGGAGGAGTTGCAGTGTTTTACTTCTCCTGTTTGGATATTTTCAGCTTCGACTCTTATCCCGATCTGCATAGAACTGTTACCCACGAAATTTACAGAGGCTTTCATGGTTACCAGTTCCCCAATTTCAATAGGATTTAAGAAGTCCACAGTATCGACACTCGCGGTAACGCAATACACGCCTGAGTGTTTTGAGGCGCAGGCAAAAGCGATCTGGTCAAGCAGGGAAAGCACATAACCTCCATGGATCTTCCCGTTGAAATTGGAATGGGAGGGAAGCATAAGTTCCGATATGGTCACATGAGATTCGGCAACTGTCTTATATTCTTTTGACATTCTATAGATTTTGGTAAAGCAGGTTCATGAATTCTCCCATTTTAGAAGGTTCTAACCAGCGGGTGACAACAACTATATCATTTTCTGTGTCAACGACTATGAAATTCCCTCCGAATCCGGCAGCGTAAAAAACATGTTCAGGTACATTCTTCCAGTTGCCTTTTCCGCGGTTGAGCCACCACATATATCCGTATTTTTCGTTGACATTGGAAGCTCGCATTGCCTTCGAAATACTTTCAGGAGTGAGAAGTTGTTTGCCATTCCAGCTGCCATCGTTCATGTAAAGTAATCCGAATCGAGCCATATCTTTTGTGCTGATGAACATTCCGCCGCCAGAATGACCGCCCCCGCTTACCGATTGCATTTTTAGTCCGTCAATAGTTACCCACGAATTTTCATAGCCATACCAGCGCCAGGTAGTCGATGCTCCAATTGGATCCATGATTTCATCTTTCAGAACCCGGGGTAGGGGATTTCTAAAGACATTGAGCAGGGAGTAGGCGAGTACATTTACCCTTACATCATTGTATTTGTAAGAAGTTCCCGGCTCCTTGAGTTCTCTCCCGCGCCATTGGTCGATATTCTGCGAAGAAGGAGGTCTGTCGGCCCAGTCAAAGCCGCCCCAAAGTTGCCCACTCCAGTCAGAAGTTTGGTGCAGCAAATGTTCCCAGGTGATCTTGCTGTTATGTGGTCCTTCAAAAGTGTCATCCCAAACATACTTTTCCACCCGGTCATTGAAGCTGTTGATCAGGCCTTTTTGATGCGCGAGCAGGGCAGTGGTTGCCAGGAAGCTTTTGGTTACACTAAAGGTCATGTCTACCCTGTCAACATCTCCCCATTTTCCTATGATGTAGCCGTTCTTAAGGATCATTCCTGCAGGACCTCCACGTCTTTTCGTGGGGCCGAGTATTTCATGGTACGGCTCCTGCTGAAAACCTTTTAAGATCGCCTGCCGCAGGTCTCTTGATTCTGAATATTCATTGTTTTTGGCGAACTCTATTGCCGCTGAAGGGTCAATATTAAAATCTGAAGGCTGTTTTTCTTCCCATTTATCTTCTGAAGGAAAATAAATTTCCTGGGCCGGAAGAGTAAGTGTAATACTGCAGACTGCTAATAAATAGAAGAACTTTAGTTTTTTCATGCTATTAATTCAGTTGATTTTGTGTGTCCTCCCCATTTGCGCGGGAAAGCCACTTTTGAGACAATTTTTGTTTTGGAGAGATCCCCAGGGCTTCCAATTGATCTATATCCTTGATAAGATTCTGTTGCCCGGTCAATTTCTTCATAGCATCATCGTATGCCGTTGTTGTGGATCTTAATCTTTTTCCAACCGTTTCAAGTTCGTCGAGAAGCAATTTGAATTTGTGATATAGGGAAGCAGCATGGTTAGCGATCTCTAACGCATTTTGCTGTTGTTTCTCATTGCTCCACAAAGTGTCAATGGTCCGAAGAACTGATAATAAAGTGGTCGGACTAACTAGAAGTATGTTCTTTTGAAAAGCTGTATAAAAGAAAGAATTATCGAGATTCTGCGCCAGGTACAGCGCCGGTTCCACAGGAATGAACATTAGCACAAAGTCGGGAGACTCCATCTTGTAGAGGTCCTCATATTTTTTCGAACTCAGGTCCTGAATATGATTGTTTAGCGAACGCAAATGATCTTTTAAAAACCTGCCTCTCTTTTCCTCGTCTTCCTCATTCACATACCGTTCATAAGCCACAAGGGAAACTTTCGAGTCAATGACCATTCGCTTATCTCCGGGCAAATGCAGTACAACATCGGGCAGCAGCTTTTTTCCCTCTTCAGTTTCGTGAGATCTCTGGAGAAAATATTCCCTGTCCTTTACCAGTCCCGATTTTTCCAGAACCCGCTCCAGTATCAACTCTCCCCAATTGCCCTGTGTTTTATTTTCGCCTTTTAAAGCCTTTGTGAGATTGTTAGCCTCCTCGCTTATTTTGATGTTCTGCTCATGTAAATACTGAAGCTGTTTTCCCAGCTGTGCATGCCGCTCAATAAAGTCATTAGAATTCTTCTCCACCTTATCCTCAAAAGTCTTGATCTTCTCTTGAAGCGGTTGAAGGATCTGCTCAATATTCTCTTTGTTGATGTTGGTGAATTTCTCCGATTTCTGGTCCAGGATCTTATTCGCCAGGTTCTCAAATTCCTTGCTGAATTTCTCCTGAAGTTTTCCCAGCTCAGCTTTTTGTTCTTCAAGCTTTTCCTGAAGATTTTTGTATTCCGAATTCCGCTCCGTCAATTGGGTGCTTAAAATGTCTTTTTTGCCTCTTATTTCTTCCCGTTCTCTACAGGCATCCAAAAATTGCTTATTTATTGCCTCTTTTTCTTCCTTAGCCTGTTCTTTCAGCTGAAGTACCTGTTCCTGTAGCTGGACTTTATAATTCTGAAATTGACTATTGAGCTGTTCATTCCTCTCCTTGAGTACATTCTGTACACTTTTGCTTCTGAAGTTTGCGATCAAATAACCCACAAAGGTTCCAAAAATGAGGATTCCGAAGGAGATTGCGAGGAGGATAGGATCGGTCATGAGGAGCAGGTTTGCTCAAAGATAGTATTTTCAGGTTTTTATTCTGAAGGATTCTGTGTTCCTGTCAAAAACAATAAGGTCTGCCGGAAAGATGCTCTCAAAGTGCCCTTTTTGGATAAGCTGTTGGGGGCTGTCCTGAACTACCTCGCCCGGCTTCATTAAAATGATCTTATCACAAAGCTGAAGCGCGAGGTTGATCTCGTGAGTGGCAAAGATCACCGCTTTATTTGTGCACAGGCTCAGATCTTTCAGCAATTTCAGAACCTGAGCTTTATGATACATGTCTAAGTGAGAAGTGGGTTCATCGAGGATCATGAGCGGGGTATCCTGCGCCAGGGCCCGTGCAATAAGGACTTTTTGCAATTGGCCGTCACTGAGTTCATAGCACTTCTTGAATTGCAGGTCTTCGATCCTGACAAGAGACAATGCATTTTTTACCATTTTACGATCCTCTTCCGTAAGGCTGCCTATCCAGTTGGTGTAAGGTTGCCGACCCAAAGCTACCAGTTCGGCTACTCCAAGATTTTTTGACAGTGGCTGCTCTGTTAACACCAGGCTTATCATTGTCGCCAGCTTTTCCGGCGGAATATTATCCCTGTCTTGACCACTTATACTGATCATTCCTGAAAGCGCGGGTTGCACTCCGCTTATGGTCCTCAAAAAAGTGGATTTTCCCACGCCGTTAACTCCAACAACAGCTACCAGTTCACCTTCTTCAACGGCCATATTAATATTTGAAGCAACTACATTCTCCTGTTGCTTCTTACTGTAACCAATGTTGAGGTCTTCAGTCTTTAAAATGATATTTTTCGGTCCTGTTTCTATGCTGCTGAATTTTAAAAGAGGAATTTTCTTTTCCTTACCAGGAGCCATATGATCACTGGTGCTCCCACCAGGGAAGTTATAGCATTTATGGGTAAGGTGTGCTCACTTCCCGGAAGTTGTGCTACCATATCACATAACAACATCAAAATTGCTCCGCCGAGAATCACCGCCGGCAGCAGGATCCTGTGATCATTCACGGGAATTACCTGCCGTATAAGGTGTGGAACTGCCAATCCTACAAAAGCGATTGGACCCGCAAAGGCAGTAATGCTTCCTGCCAGTAAACTGGTTGAAATAATTAAGAACAACCTGTTTCTCCCGATATTCATTCCCAGGCTTCGGGCGTACTGTTCTCCTAGTAGTAGCGAATTGAGGTTCTTTATGCTGAAGAGTGCTATTAAAGTTCCAATAAGCCAAAAAAGGCCGAGTACACCCAGTTCGCTCCAGCTTAGATCACCCACACTTCCAAAGGACCAGAAAACGTACTGCTGTAACTGCGCCGCCGGACTAAAATATGACAACACGCTGACAACGGCCGAGGTGAGGCTGGCAAACATGAGTCCGATAATAAGGATGGCCATGGTATCTTTTAGCCTTACTGAAGCCAATAGAACGGCCAAAAGCACGAGCAGACTCCCTAAACTGGAAGCGATTACCAGGCCCCATTCTGAAAACAAGATGCTGCCGGCAACACCACCGAACAATGTTGCTCCCATGAGCACGATTGCAACTCCCAAACTGGCGCCGCTGCTTAGTCCCAGAACATAAGGCCCAGCCAAAGGATTCCGGAACATGGTCTGCATCAACATTCCGCTTACGGCAAGCCCCGAGCCTGCCAAAACTGCTGTAAGTGCTTTCGGGATTCGATATTCTGTAATGATATAGTGCCAGCTTTCGTTAGCTGTTTCCGAAGAGAACAAAACAGCAATTACTTCCTTAAAAGGGATGTTAACAGATCCAAGGCTAATGTTGAGAAACCAGGTCGCCACTGTCACTCCCAGGAGGAGGAAAAGCACAGCGGTATAAGAGCGGGTGGTTTCCAACTAGTCCAATGGTTTATAAAAGGTGGTGGTGTAATTAGGAAGCAACTGCGGATGAAAAATGGAGATAAGATCTTTCAAAACAAGATCGGGACGCATAGGGGCGAGTTCGTAAAAAACAACTCCGCCGGTTTCCCCTTTTTCGCTCGAAAAGGTGTAGATGTTCTGCTCCTCAAAGGCTTTAAACCTGGTGTAATGCGGAGAGGCACTTTTTAGTTCTTCATAGGCTGTGAATTGCGCCGGACCAACCCAAAAATCGGCCTGAGCAGCTTCTGCCAGAACAGTTTCAAAAGAGAGGGAAAGGCTTCCGGTTCCTTCTGTGTTTCCAAAAAGGTAATTGGCGTTGGCATCTTTAATGAACTGTGCCTGCCATGAATTTCCTGCGGGAAGGTACCACTGATCTTTGTACATAGAGCCTGCCACCACTGTAGGGGTTTCTTCAGCTTTTCTTGCGAGTTCCTTTGCAGATAAGTAGTTCTGTTCTACCTCCTCAAAAAAAGCATTTGCCTGCTCCATTTTTCCGAAAAATGCTCCGAAGAATTTTATCCATTCCACTTTTCCCAATGGAGAACTTTCAGTCCAATCGGCATTAAAGACCACGGGAATTCCGCTTTTTTGGAGCGTGTTGAAGCTTTTGTTGCTTCCGTCAATGGAGAAGCCAATTACCACATCGGGTTGCAGATCGAGTAGATTTTCGGTGTTTAGAGCTTCATTTTTTCCCAGCTCCCTTACTTTTCCTTCAGCAATAAGTTTCCTTGTCTTTTCTGATGAAATATAATCAAGACCGGGAAATCCAACGAGAGAACCTTCAGTTTCTAAGATTTCAAGGGAGGGGATATGAGTAGTGGAGGTGACCACCATTTTTTCTACCGGAACCTGAACCCTTTCATCAAATTTTACATCCTGGGGTACATCTGCTCCTTCCCGGGCCAATAAGTATCGGTAAGTCCTGTCGGCATTTGGCCAGGGGTTTTCGACCGTGATGATCATATGATCTCCAAAATCAACAATATCCAATCCCGAAGCGTATTTCACCTCAACCTCTTCGCCTTCACGGGTCAAAAGTGGTGTTTTCTGCTTGTCTTCAGATCTGCACCCCAGGAAGAGGATGGAAAGCAACAGGACGATCTTGTAAGAAATGGTTCTCATTGGCAGTTCAAAAGTAAGATTATTTAAAATTAATGGAGGCGGAAGATTTGAATTGTTTATTTTCGCAATGAAATTTTGGTTCGATTGTTTTCTGAAGTTTTTCAGAAAGAAAAGACATCGATTAAAAGGGAATCAGGTGAAGTTAGAAATAAGAAGTACGAAGTACCAATTATTTTAACTTCTGAAGAGATTAAGAGGATACTTCTTACTTCGTACTTCTAAAATCTACCTTCAAATAAGCCTGAGCTGTTCCCGCAACTGTAAGCTTAGTTCCGATGTGTCGGAATGCCTTTTGTACGCTTCATACCACTGTCCGCATAGTTATTAGGATGGGAAGGTCAACAAAGGGACGCGAGCCAGGAGACCTGCCAATTTTCAGCAATTAAAACCTTTGGCTTTCGGGAAAAAAGCCTGCGGATGATGAAAAAAAGCGTCTTCTACATTTTATTTCTATTGCTACTCTGTTCCTTCACAGGATACAGTCAGCTCGATTCTGTCAACTATCTGGAGGAAGTGGTGCTGAGCGATGTGCATCTGTTTCGTAATTCTGAGACCAACACTGTTCAGGTTTTAAATGACTCTGTACTGCAGCAAAATCCGCCGACACTTACTTCTGTCTTGAAATTTAATAGTCCGATCTACTTCAGGGAGAATGGGCCGGGAATGGTAGCTTCTGCTTCTTTCAGGGGAACTACGGCTTCCCAGACTGCTGTGGTTTGGAACGGGATCAATATTAATTCTCAATTTACAGGGCAAACAGATTTTAATACCATCCTCACATCGGGATATGAGCATGTTGCAATTAGAGCGGGTGGGGGAAGTGTACTGTATGGCAGCGGAGCAATTGGGGGTAGTGTGCATTTAAACAACCGCTTCAGGTTTAACAATGATTTTAATAATGAGGTCCGGCTGCGATATGGAAGTTTTGACACCTGGTTCGCAAATATTGATTCCGAATTTTCTACAGAAAAGCTAAGCCTTCAGCTCAATATTGCCCGGCATGACAGTCAGAATAATTTTCCTTATCCCAATTCAGAAAAAAACAATGAGAATGGAGATTATTCCAATACCGGAATAAATGCGGCTGTAGCTTATTTGCTAAATTCCAGTAACAGCTTTAGATTCTATTCCAGCTACTACGATGGGGAAAGAGGTTTTTCGGGCACACTTACTGCTCCTTCCAGGAGTAAATATGAAGATCTTAACAGTAGAAACTTACTGGAATGGAAAAGTTATTCCGGCGATTTTACTTCCACTTTGCGCCTGGCTTATCTGGATGAGTATTACAAATATTTTGAAAACAGGAATAGTGATAACTTTAGCTATGGAAGAGCAAAGACGGGGGTTGTAAAATATGACCTTGAGTACGACCTTAATTACGACAAGAAAATATTCGCTTTACTGGAATATCAAAGCACTGCCGGGGAAGGAACTAATCTTCAGGGGTCTCAGAAAAGGAATACAGGTTCTGCCGGGTTGCTTTTTACACATAACCTGTACCCCTTGAAATATGAAATAAGTGCAAGAGCTGAGTTTTCAGATCGCTATGATTCTCCTTTGCTTTTTTCAGCCGGGGCTTCCTATGCTGTAAGTGGAGATTATCTTGTAAAGGTGAATATCTCCCGCAATTATCGGATTCCAACCTTTAATGATCTTTTTTGGCAGAGTGGAGGCAATCTGGATCTGAAACCGGAGAAATCCCTACAGGCTGAGGTGGGGCAGGAGTTGCAGATCTCGAACCTACAACTTAAACTTTCGGCATATATTATTGATACCGAAGATCTTCTGCGCTGGGTGCCATCTACAGACGGGATCTGGAGACCTGAAAATACAGAGAAGGCCAGAAATTATGGGGTGGAGGCAATGGCCGACTGGAGTAGGAACCTGAATGGTCACCTCCTGAATTTTAGCAGTACCTACGCGTATACTCAGGCGCTTGACCAAAAAACCGCTAAGCAACTTATTTATGTGCTCGAACACAAGGTGACGGCCTCTGCTGGATACGGTTTCGGAAGATTTTCCAGCTATTTTCAAATGCTTTATAACGGGAAGGTATTTACCTCTTCAGATAATAAATATTCCCTTGATTCTTATATGGTAGCTAATACCGGTATCGGCTATGCTCTTGTTAGGAAAAAGCTGGAATTGGATCTTGAGGTACAAAATATATTTAATGTCTCTTATCAAAGTATGCCATCACGGCCAATGCCAGGTCGATCATTTTTCTCAACACTAACTTTTAAATTTTAACTAATGCAAATCAAAAATTATTATTGTCTGTTCCTTATCCTGTCACTTCTCACTTCTTGTGAGGTAGATGACGACAACACACCTGCTCCGGCTAATTCGGGAGCCTATTCGGAGGGATATTTTGTTTTAAATGAAGGCCTTTTTGGACAGGGGAATTCAACTGTCTCTTACGTCGATCCTGCTGCCGAAGAGGTGAGCCATAATATATTTTCAGAAGTAAATGGAGTAGATCTTGGAGATACAGCTTCAGATATCGGGTTTTACGAGGATCTTGCTTTCATAGTGGTCAACGTCTCAAATACAATTGAGGTTGTGGAATGGGATACATTTTCAAGTGTTGCCACCATTGACGCCGAACTGGAAAACCCGCGAAAAATCACATTTTTAATGGGATTAGCCTATGTGACGAATTGGGGAGATGCGTCAGATCCTTCAGATGATTACGTAGCTGTTTTTGATGCGAGAACTTTTGATTTTCTTGATAAAATAGGTGTGGAAGAAGGTCCCGAAGCCATTCTGGCAGAAGGGGAGAGGATCTTTGTAGCCCACCAGGGCGGATGGAGTTTCAATAATAAGATCAGTGTGATATCTGGGAATGAAGTAGAAAAAGTGATAGAAGTAGGGGATGTTCCAAATAGTCTTTCGGTGGAGAATGGTTCCCTGTGGGTTTCCAGTGCCGGTTTCCCGGATTGGGCAGGAGAAACGGCAGGTACAATAAGCAGAATAGATCTTTCTACTTTAGAAGTGGCAAAAACATTCAGTAATGCTTCTTCATCCTGGCATCCATCCAACCTAGTTGTAGAGAATGGTGAGGTCTTTTATACTATAGGAAAAGAGGTTTACAGCTTTGGCACCGGAGAAGAAAGCCTACCATCAGAACCCATTTTTGAAATGCAGGAGATCGCCAATTTCTATGGATTTAAACTTCATGAAGGAAAAATCTATGCAACTTCTGCAAGTGCCGATTTCACTGGCGATGGAAAACTTCTTGTTTATGATGCCGCAACCGGAAACCTGCAGCAAACATTTGATACAGGTATCAATCCAAATGGTACATTTTTCACTGAATAGTTTTTCAATAATGAAAACAAAAAATCCCGCAGTAAGGCGGGATTTTTTTATATGTAAAAATTAAAATATTACTCTTTAAAAATCAAAGGCAAAGGAGTAATAGAATGATCTGAATTAATGAATAAGCCTTTCTCGTCTTCTGTGGGGATTATATGAAAATCGATAGAATTCTCATCAGCTTTCTTTTGGTATGCGGTAGAAACGCTACTGACACCTGTAATTTCCTCAATTGTTCTGGCAAGCAAAGGTTCGTTCAAATCTCCCAACTGGCCCAGGTTATTTATGTCTTCATCAATTTCAATATCTGGAACTAATCCATCTACAAAATCGGTGTAACCATTGGCGTTAGCAAATTTATAAATTAGGGGTTGAATTGCGTATTTATGATTTGGATTTATATTCTTTTTGTTTGTAAGTCCTTCCGAGTCATAAAGGGTGACCGAACCTTGAAATTTACCCCCGGTTTGACTACCAACATGAACTACATCAATATAAGGCTCTAATCCAATCAGGAAACTTTCGCTGGCAGAATAACTCCTACCGGTTTCAATTATATATACTCTGTTAAGATTTAAACTATTTATTGTTTCTCCATTACCTATTTCATTATTAAAGCGGCTATATAAATATTCCGGGTTGTTTTGTTGCCAATAACTTTGATAATCGTTATTCCATACCTCTTGAGTGAATATTTCTCCATTGAATTGTCCTGTCACCATACTGGCTAAATCTGCTGAAAACTCAGAGTATCCACCGCCGTTGTATCGAAGATCGACAATTAGCTCATCAATATTTTCTGATTTAAATCTTCCGAAGGCTTCATTAAGCTTTGCATCATCAATTCCAAACTCACCAAGAAATGACGAAAGATACAGATACCCTATTTTTATGCCTTCAACAGTGATGATCTTCTCAACTGCAATGAAATTTTCTTTGAAAACACTCTTAGTAAGAGTTACAGGTTCTTCAACATCGACAAGAAAACCGTCTTCAATGGTTGAGAGGCCTAATTCTAAATTATCTGAATTAAAAATACCCTGGTAGTTATTAATGGTCATTTCTACTCCATTCACTTTAGAGATATAATCTGCTCGTTTAAGTCCTGCCTTTTCTGCAGGGCCATTAGGAGAAACATATATCACGTACGCCAAAACTTTAGTGGAGCTGTTTGGGGCATAAACAAAACCATATCTAAACCCGGCGGATTTACTGGAGCCCTGAAAATAACTTTCAAGTACTTCATAATCCTCAACAATCCAGCTAAACTTGTCTTCATCAGCGACCAGACCACTGTAAAAAAGGTCCTCGGGAGAATCCCATTCTGTAAGATATTTATCCAAATCGGCCTGAGTAGCGAAATAATTGTCGGCTAGTTCAGGAATTTGAGCTTTGTACAGGTAAATATTGTTCATAGATTTCCAAACAAAATCTCTAATATCGAGATCTCTCTGTTCTTCTGGAGTCAACTCTACTACTTCAACTTCTTCATTCTTTTCTTCAACCTCTTCTACGACATCATCTTTGGAGCAGGAGGTAAAAAATATTCCCAGGAGGAAAAGGGGCATAAAAAACTTCTTCATGTATAACATATTTTAAATGGTCGCTAAAACTAATCTAATCAAGGATATTATAAAAGAAAAAACCTAAGGAATTGTTAATTTAACACAGGTGATTCGGCTTTAGGTAAAATATCTTCAGAATACATCTTTTGGTATAGTGGGTCGTACATCTGGCTTTCACCTAACACTTCCATTTGGAGTTTGCTGTTGTTTACGGGTGGAGTTTCTCCGGAAATTACAGCTAAAGCTGCCGCCAGTAAGGGCTCCTGAGGATCTCCTAAAACTCCCAAATTCCGAATATTTTCACTTATTTCAATATCAGGCTCCAGTCCATTTACGTAGTCACTCACATTATTTGCATTTAAGGTTTTATAAATAAGTGGTTGTACAGCATAGGTGTGGCTAAGATTTGCACCACTTCTTCTGAAGTCCGGGGAGTCATATAAAGTGGTGGAGGCCTGGAATTTCCCTGTCGTATTTTCTCCAATCTGCACCACCTCAATATATGGTTTGAGGCCATTGATCAAAAGCTCACTGGCTGATGCTGTTCTTAGGGTAGTGATAAAATATACCCTCGACAGCCCGAGACTATTTATGGCAGCTCCCGTTCTTATATTAGTATTAAAACGGTTAATGAGGCTTTCGGGGGCAGTGGTTTCAAGGAGGGTTTGATACTCATCATTCCACTGTTCCTTACTAAAGATCTCTCCTGTAAATTGGCCGGTGATCATACTCGCAAGGTCATTTGCTGTTTCTACAGATCCGCCGCTGTTATACCTTAGATCAACTATAAGATCTGTAATTCCTTCTGCTTGAAACATGGCAAAGGTGTCATTTAGAACAGCATCAAAAGTGCTGGTAAAACCGTTATACATAAGATATCCTACCTTTCCCTCCTTGGTTGCAAGTGTTTTCGCGATATAAACGGGATTAGTTGAGTATTCTTCCTTCTGAAGTATTACGGTTTCTCCGGTGGATACGATCTGCTGTTCCTGTATTTCCGCCAAACCAATGGTATAATTTGCCGGCTGGAGTAACCGGAAATAATTTTCTCTTGTCAGCTGTTCACCGTCTACCGTATTGAAGAGATCTCCCCTTTTGATACCCTGTTCTTCAGCTGAAGTGTTAGGCAAGACATATCGCACATAGCCCACTACTTCCTCGGAAGTCGAGGTGTACGCGATTATCCCGTATTGCATGCCGTTGGAAATATTAATGCCATCAAAAGATCTTTCCAATGCCCTGTAATCAGATACTAAAAAGCTGAATTCATCTTGATCGGCTACCAAACCCCGGTAAAACAAATCTTCGGGAGAAGAATAGGTTTGGAGAAATTCATCCAGTTCCTCCTGGGTGGCGAAACGATTGTCGGCCAGGTCGGGGACATCTCCTTTGTAGAGGTATATGTCGTTCATAGCCCGCCATATAAAGTTCTTGATTTCCAGCTCGCTTGCAGGCCTTATAACATCATCAAGATCATCGTAGCAGGAATTGAAGAGCAGCAACAGGAAACACAATAAGAGTAGGTTTGTGGTAGATTTCATAGCTTTAGCAACTTTTGTTTCCTATAAATTTACTTGAAAAAATAAAATTTTGAGTTTTCCGGTAACAAAATTCATTTGTATCCGTCGTAAAGGAAAGGGGCAGTAAAAAAGCCCTGCCAACCAAACCAAAATGAAGCAGCATACTTTTATAAGTCTCATGAAACCGGTACAGGACAAGATGTACAGACTTGCCTTGCGACTACTGGTCTCAAAGGAGGCTGCCGAAGATGCAACGCAGGAGGTAATGATGAAATTGTGGAGCCGCAAGGAGAAGTTAAGTTCTTATAACAACCTGGAGGCGTTTGCCATGACGGTTACTAAGAACCATTGTTTGGACCAGCTTAAGCTGAAACAGAACAACAACCTTAGGATCGTTCACAGTAATTATGAGTGTGGCGAAACATCTTTGCAGCGTAAAGTTGAAGTACAGGATGATCTTAACTGGGTTCAAAAGATCATTGCTGAGTTGCCCGAACAACAGAAGATACTAATTCAGCTTAGGGAAGTGGAGCAATATGAGTATGAGGAGATCGCTGAAATGACCCAGATGAAAGAAACAGCTATACGGGTAGCATTAAGCAGAGCCCGAAAGAAAATAAAAGAGGAAATGATTAAAAGACACCGCTATGGAATCGCAAATAATTGAAAAACTGCTCGATCGCTATTTTGAGGCCGAAACCACAGGGCCCGAGGAAGCAAGGCTAAAGGCCTACTTTAATTCGGGAGAGGTGGCTCCCCACCTGCAGCAATACATCCCAATGTTCTGTTATTTTAAGCAGGCCAGGACCGAGCATTTCAGCAAAGAAGTCTCTTATACTCCTAAAGCCGGGCGCTTTTCCGAAGGAAGGAAAAAAGTTTATTCCTGGGTGGCTATTGCAGCCTCTATAGTAATTCTTTTGGGAGTTGTGATTCAGCAGGAAAGCCAGGTGGGGGATTTTGGAACTTATGAAGATCCCGAACTGGCCATGCAAAAGACAAAGGAAGCCCTTGAAATGATGGCTATGTATATGAACTCCGGCACAGAAGATCTTGGCTATATAGAAGAATTTAATAGTACCAAAAATAAAATTGTAAAATAAAGAACCTAAAATCAAAATCATGAAAAAATTGACCTTAGCCTTACTGGCACTTATAGTACCCTTTCTTGGTAGTGCTCAAAACTTTGATAAGTATGAAAGCATGAAAGAAGTAGATGCGGTAGTGGTAACAAGCAAAATGTTTAAGCTGCTCACTAAAATAGATCTAAATGCTGATGATCCTGAAACTCAGGCGTATATTGATCTTATCGAGAACCTCAAGGAAATGAAGGTTCTATCGACCACAAAAGATGAAATTCGTAAGCAGATGGCTGCAGATGTTGCCTCCTATATAAAGAAGGGAAACATGGAAGAGCTAATGCGGGTGTCTGAAGATGGAAAGACCGTAAGGTTCTACTACAAACCCGGCAAAAATGACGATTACGTGAGCCAGTTGTTTATGTTCATGGAAGGAGAGGAAAAGAACAAGCCCATGTCTGTGATCCTTAATATTACTGGAGAGATCAATCTTGCGCAAGTTTCCAAACTTGCCAACGATTTTAAAATTCCCGGAGGTAAAGAATTGGAGAAAGTAGAAACAAATTAAAATGAAAAAAGCAGTTTTAATACTGGTGCTACTAAGCCTTGGGGTTGTTTCATGTAATAATGAAACCACCCTACAGGAGTTTTATGTGGAGCACCAAAACGACAACCAGTACCTGGCCTTTGATATTCCTGCAAGTTTATTGACGGGAAATAATTCTGCTCTAAATGCTGAACAAAAAGCGACTTTGGAGACTATTAAAAAGGTCAATATTCTTGGCTTTCCTTTAAAAGAGGAGAACAAGGAAGTATATGAAACCGAGAAGGAAAGATTATCCGCCATTTTAAAAGCCGACAAGTACAAGCAGCTAATGCGCTACGGCGGAGGTACTAAGAAAGCAGAACTTTATTAC
This sequence comes from Salinimicrobium sp. CAU 1759, assembly GCF_054482715.1. Classification (NCBI taxonomy): domain Bacteria; kingdom Pseudomonadati; phylum Bacteroidota; class Flavobacteriia; order Flavobacteriales; family Flavobacteriaceae; genus Salinimicrobium; species Salinimicrobium sp. CAU 1759. Next base: position 92,288 of record NZ_JBTLRK010000002.1, read on the forward strand.
CTGGGGGAAGAGGATGCTATAGATGAGTTGATTGTCTTTGGGAGTGATGATGAAAAAGGCTTTGGAATTGCCCGTCTCACAGGAAATAAAATGAATCCTGAAGCTTTGATCCGTCTCCTGAAATCTTTTGATGATGGAGAGCTTGATGTTGCAGGCTTGCCACAACTTGGCGGCTTCTTAGATTAGAACAGAAATAACATAAAAAAAAGGCCTCAAAAATGTCATTTTTGGGGCCTTATTTTTTAATTCTGGATGAACATTCTAAAATTGGTAACTTCAGAAAATTTATTGCCACTGAACACTGATCACTGAAAACTTTTTAAATTCCCGTGTAATTCTGTGGCGTGATCTGCCGCAGCTCCTGTTTAATTTCTTCGGAAACATCCAGTTGTCCGATAAATTCTCCTATGCTATTTCGATTAATCTTTTCGTTTGTTCTTGTGAGCCCTTTTAAAGCTTCATAAGGATTGGGATAACCTTCCCTTCTTAGGATGGTTTGAATAGCTTCGGCCACTACAGCCCAATTATTTTCAAGGTCTTCGTCGAGTTTGGCTTCGTTCAGCAGCAATTTATTAAGACCTTTAAGGGTTGAGGAGAAGCCTATTAGTGTGTGACCAAAGGGCACTCCTATGGTACGCAACACTGTACTGTCTGTAAGGTCACGTTGAAGCCTGCTCACAGGAAGCTTTGCTGATAGGTGCTCAAAAAGGGCATTTGCAATACCTAAATTTCCTTCACTGTTTTCAAAATCAATTGGATTGACCTTGTGCGGCATAGCCGATGATCCTACCTCTCCCTTTTTGATCTTCTGTTTAAAATAATCCATGGAAACATAGGACCAGATATCCTTATCAAGATCAAGAATTATCGTATTTATTCTTTTTAGGGCATCAAAAAGGGATGCCATATGGTCGTAATGTTCTATTTGAGTGGTGGGAAAAGAATGGTGGAGGCCCAGTGAGCCTTCTACAAAATCTTTTCCGAAGCTTCTCCAGTTAATGTCTGGATAAGCCACTTTATGAGCATTGAAGTTCCCGGTAGCACCACCAAATTTAGCTGCGTGCGGTATATCCTGAAGGAATTTGATCTGCTCTTTCAACCTCACTACAAATACTTTTATCTCTTTCCCTAAGCGGGTGGGAGAGGCCGGCTGGCCGTGAGTTCTTGCCAGCATAGGAATGTCTTTCCAATCTGCAGCCAGTTGCTCCAGTTTTTCTACAAGAGCATCGAGTTGTGGGTGGTAAACGTTTTCCAGGGCTTCCTTTATACTCAAAGGAACGGCAGTGTTGTTAATGTCCTGAGAGGTAAGGCCAAAATGTATGAATTCTTTGTATTCTGAAAGCTGAAGGTTGTCGAACTTATTTTTGATAAAGTATTCTACAGCCTTTACGTCATGATTTGTAGTCTTCTCGATTTCCTTTATTTCCAGAGCCTCTTCGGTAGAAAAATTATTATAGATCGCGCGGAGGTCTGTAAATGTGGAATCCGATATAGATTTGAGTTGAGGTAGACCGTGTTCGGCCAAAGAAATAAAATATTCTATTTCTACCCGTACCCGATATTTTATTAGGGCCTGTTCACTAAAGTAATCCACCAGTTGTTGGGTCTTTGAAAAGTACCTGCCATCGATGGGAGATATAGCCTTAAGAGAGCTCATGAAAGTCTGTTAAAAATTAAAGGCTAAAGATACAGTTTACGTCCAAACCCTGAAAAGTAATTATTCCTTAGTTTTTATGGGCCTCTTCCAGTAGCTCCTGTACAATTCGGGGAACTCCTGTAGATGCTTTTTCAGCAAAGACTTTTAGCTTCCTGGTTTCCTGGGTAGATGGTTTTGGATCGATAAAGTAAACGGGAATATCTTCGGGTGCATAGTAGAGCAATCCTGCTGCGGGATACACCTGCATAGAAGTTCCAACGATCATAAGAATATCGGCCTGCCCGGTAATCTCCATGGCCGGCTCCATCATGGGAACTCCTTCTCCAAACCACACTACATGTGGTCTTAACTGGTGATTGTGCTCACAAAAATCCCCTTCATTAAGATCATCCTCCCAGTCTAGTATGAGGTTTTCATCGAAAGTACTGCGCACTTTTCTTAATTCCCCGTGTAAATGAAGCACGTTCTTGCTGCCTGCCCGCTCATGCAGGTCGTCAACATTTTGAGTAATAATATGAACTTCATACTCTCTTTCCAGATCCTTAAGCGCTTTATGAGCACTATTTGGCTCAACTTCCTTTAACTGCCGCCTTCTTTGGTTGTAGAAATCCAGCACCAGCTCGCGATTCTGCTCCCAGCCAATAGGAGAGGCTACCTGCATTACATCGTGACCTTCCCAAAGACCATCGGCATCTCTAAAGGTGCTTAATCCGCTTTCGGCACTTATACCGGCTCCGGTGAGTACTACTACTTTTTTCATATTTTACAAAAATTTCTTCTGAAAATTTAAAGAGATTTCTTCAGAATTCATAATTGCAAGAGAGGATTTCCTGAGGTCCCACAAAGGCTAAAATCAAAGAGGATTTCCTAATTTCGCTGCCATGGAAGAGAAGCTTCAATTGCTGGATTACCTGGAATCCTTTTTAACCGACAGGAGAAAGGAACTTTTTAAAAAGGTGATCGCCCAGCGCACAAATTTTTTTACTGTTGCCACCCAGGATGTTTATCAGCTTCATAATACCAGTGCGGTAATTCGCAGCTGTGATGTATTCGGGATCCAGAATGTTCACGTGGTGGAGGAGGTGAACGTTAAGAAGATAGACCGGGAGATCGCCATGGGGGCACAAAAATGGGTGGATATCAATCGCTACACATCAACGGCTGATTCTATTGCTGCACTGCGGAAGCAAGGTTACAGGATAGTGGCAACCTCACCTCATAAGGGAAAAATGCTTCAGGATTTTAATATTTCGCAAAAAGCAGCATTTTTCTTTGGAACTGAAACCGACGGATTATCTGAGGAGGTGATGCAGCAGGCAGATGAGTTTTTACAGATCCCCATGGTGGGATTTACCGAGAGCCTGAATATTTCAGTTTCGGCAGCGATTATCCTTCAGGATGTTACCTCAAGACTTAGAAATAGTGATCTGCCATGGAGACTTTCAGAAGAAGACCAAATTCTTAAGCGAATTGCCTGGGCTAAAAAAACTTTGAAAAATTCCGTGGAAATAATTGACCGCTTTAAGGCATCACAATAAATTTATTTACATTTAGGTCCCCCTAACAGAATAACATGACTCTTTTCTTTTATGTTGTTATTGGCATTATTACCTTCATCGCATTCCTGCACGCATGGGCAAAGAAGGAGTACAATCTTAGCCGTACAGTTGTCATTAACCGTCCAAAAGCTGAAGTTTATGCCTTTATAAGACAGCTTAAAAAACAACCCTTTTGGATGCCCTGGTACATCAATGACCCAAAAGTAGTGATACGTTACAAAGGTGAAGATGGAAAGGTGGGAGCAGCGTCTTATTGGAAAGGAAGCAATAATATTGAAGGCATTCAAAAGATCATAAAAGTGAAAGAAGGCAAGGTATTGGAGACCCAGCTTTTGTTCATTAAGCCTTACAAATCCCTTTCCTTAAACTATATGGCTGTCAAGGAAGTCGAGCCCGATCGCACAAAAATGGTGTGGGGAGTCAAAGGCTCCCATAAATTCCCAGCATCTGTAGTAATGCTGTTTTACGGAATGGAACGTGCCCTGGGGAAAGATTTTGAGACCGGACTATATAATCTAAAAACTCATCTCGAGAGAAATAAGTAGCATTTAGTTCCAAGTGCCAAATTCCAAGCACCAAATTCCAAGTGCGAATTTGCAAGCACCAAACTCCAGGAAACAATTTCTGAGTAACAAATTCCAGGTGCGAAATTTCAAGGACTAGCCCTGGGTTTCCCTTTTTGAAAATAACATCTGTCTTCCTTTTTTTTTAAAAAAAGGCTTAACTGGTGCGAAAATTTGAAATAAAAAAAGGTGCCTAAAAGTGTAATTTTAAGCACCTTAAACTTTTTAATTTTATTTCTAGCGGTTAAGGACCTTGTATTCTTCATAACAACCGCTCATGGCATCCAGGATCTGAAGATCGTTGGCAGAATTTATGAAGTCTGTAGAGTAGTTGCACCGTCTCAGCACTTCATCTATATCCATCCTGTTGATTCCCAGAACAGCCATAAGAGTTTGCCGGTCAAATTTGCTTTGTAAAAGATTCCTTATTTCATCATCCTGTTTCATTTCCCTTAGCTTCTTCATCTGCTTTGGTTGTTGACCAAAGATATTGTAAAGAGCATCTGCCGGATTAAAAACAGCACCTAGAACCCTTGAAACAGCATTTGGGCTATACTCACCACCTTCATATCCCTGGTTAAGTCCGGAGATACTGTAACGGTAATTTTCATAAATAGGAATGTTCTTGGCATCGATCTCCAGGTAACCGGTTAGCTGGATCGGACTCACTACAACTTCTTCCAAAGCTATACCAAGTTCGGTCATTTTGACCTTTACCTCCCCGTATTTAAGCCAGTCATTTGTAACTCTTACCCTTATGGATTTAAAACCGAGGTAGGAAAAATACAATGTATCATTCACCTCGGCCTTAATTTCAAATTTTCCTTCTTCCCCGGAAACGGCACCTATAACCTGATTGAGATTCACAATATGTGCATTTTCAATAGGTACATCGTTGGCCGCGTTAAGAACTTTCCCTGTGACCACTGTAGATTCCTGGCCAAAAGCCATTAAACCCAAAAATAAGAACAGGGGGATTAAAACTTTTTTCATTTTACAATTTAAGCTTCTCTTTTCCTTCGGGAAAACTGTACCAAAAACATCAAAAACTCTATTTTTTTGACCTTCTTCTTTTAATGGAACTTTCAATGCTGCTGCTGCGGCCACCGCTCTTCTTTCCCTTGCGTCCGCCGGTTCCTGCATCAGATGATCTTCTTCTTCCTCCGGAAGGCGCATCAGCAGACCTTCTGCGGCCTTTATCTGCTCCTTTGGGTTTATCAAAACTGCGACCTCCTTTATCTTTTCCTTTAAAACCACCTTTTCTTCCGCCGCTGCGTTCTTTGCCGGCGCTTTTCTTGGTGATCTCCACATTGATATGGCGTCCCTGGTGCTTGAAATCCTGAAATACTTTTAGAACTTCTTCGGCTTTTGAGCTGTCAACGTTAAAGAAGGAGAAGCTGTCTTTAACCTCTACACGGTTTACGTCGTCTCTTCCAAGGTCTAGAGTAGCCTTTAGGAAATCCTTTAGACTCATCCAATCGAAATCATCTTTTGCACCTACATTAATAAAGAACCTGGTGCTGTCTCCATCATCTTCGAAAACTTCATTCGATCCTTTTGCATTTAGATCCTGAGCATTTTTATAGTAGTTGAAGAATCTTGTAAATTCAACCGAGAAGAATTTTTTCAGTAGTTCTTCCTTAGAAAGTCCTTCAAAAAGTTCAGAAATGCTTGGGAGGTATTTGTCGATCTCGTGGTTGATCTCCGTTTTGCTTATTTCGCTGGCAAGGTGGAACAACTGAACTTCGCAGATCTCTCTACCATCAGGGATTTCTTTTTTCTCGAATGATTGACCAATGATGCGCTCAATATTCTTGATCTTTCGCACCTCACTTTTAGAAACGATCACCATAGAAACACCGCTTTTACCGGCTCTTCCTGTACGACCACTACGGTGCGTGTAGGTTTCAATTTCATCGGGCAACTGGTAGTTGATAACATGCGTTATGTCATCAACATCAATTCCACGGGCAGCAACATCTGTAGCTACCAGCATCTGTATTTGTCTAGCCCTAAAGCTTTTCATCACCAGGTCACGCTGGTTTTGACTCAAATCCCCGTGAAGGGCTGCAGCGTTGTAACCGTCTTCAATTAACTGTTCTGCTACTTTTTGAGTGTCACGCTTTGTACGACAGAAGATCACCGAAAATATATCGGGATTTGCATCTGCCAGTCTTTTTAAAGCCGAATAACGGTCTCGGGCATTAACTACAAAATATTCGTGCGAAACATTTGAGGTTCCCATATTCTTTGTACCCACGGTGATCTCCACAGGAGTACGCATAAATTTCTTGGCAATGGTTGCAACTTCTTTAGGCATAGTAGCCGAAAACAACCAGGTGCTTTTTTCAGAAGGAGTATGGGAAAGGATCTCTGTAATATCCTCATAGAATCCCATGTTCAACATTTCATCTGCCTCATCGAGAACACAATATTCAATGGCCGAAATGTCAACAAGTCTTCTGTTGACCATGTCTTGCATACGCCCGGGGGTCGCAACAATGATCTGTGCTCCTTTTTTGATCTGCGAAGCTTGATCTGTTATACTGGCTCCCCCGTAGATCGCTACAGTATTTAGGCCCTTAAAATATTTGGAGTAATTCTTTAATTCGTTGGTAATTTGCAAACACAACTCACGGGTTGGAGAAAGAATAAGGCCCTGAGTCTTTCTACTGTTTACATCAATCTTTTGGATTAGCGGAAAACCAAATGCTGCGGTCTTTCCGGTTCCGGTTTGTGCAAGGGCCACCATATCTGTGTCCTCCTGCAATAAAATTGGGATCGATTTTTCCTGTACTTCACTTGGAGTTTCAAACCCCATGTCATTAATTGCCTGTAACAGGGCGTCATTCAATCCTAATTGTTCAAATTTATTCATACATATCTAATAAGCGGCAAAGGTAAGGATTACTTGGCAGCTTATTACATTTATATTTAATGGCTTAAAGAGGACAAAAAGTCAATGAGCTGGCGGGTTGCGCGTGCACGGTGACTTATTTGGGATTTTTCTTCCAGGCTCATTTCGGCGAATGTCACCTCTTTTCCTTCTGGTTGAAACACAGGATCATAGCCAAAGCCTTGTAGCCCTTTCCTCTCAAAAATGATGTTTCCGGAGCAAATTCCGTTAAAGGTATGGAGCTTACTATCAAGATGAAGTGCAATGACCGTTTTAAAACGGGCGCTGCGATCTTTTTTTCCCTGAAGTTCATGGAGTAGTTTTTCCATGTTGGCGTTGCTGTCTTTTGCCTCCCCAGCATACCGGGCCGAGTAAACTCCCGGAGCACCCTCTAAAGCTTCTACTTCAAGTCCCGTGTCATCGGCAAAGCAATCATAGCCATACTTTTCTTTTACATATTTTGCCTTCTGAATTGCGTTCCCTTCTATAGTTGGTGAGGTCTCAGGAATGTCTTTATTGCAGCCGATTTCTTCCAGCGAAAGCAGTTGGATCCTTTCAGGCATTAGCGCCTGAACTTCTTTGATCTTGTTCTTGTTATTGGTGGCAAATACTAGCTTCATTGAATTCTATTTGTGGTGATAAGGTTCATTCCGAAGAATGGTGAAGGCCCGGTATAATTGTTCTACAAAGAACAGCCGAACCATCTGGTGTGAAAATGTCATTTTTGAGAGGGATAACTTCCCGTTGGCCCGGGAATAAACTTCTTCTGAAAAACCATAGGGGCCGCCAATGATGAAGATGAGCTGCTTCATTCCGCTGTTAAGCCGCTTCTGAATATATTCGGAAAAGCCTTCAGAAGAAAATTGTTTTCCGTTTTCATCCAGCAGCACCACAAAATCTGAAGTATTGAGCTTGTCAATTATTAATTTTCCTTCCGCAGATTTTTGCTGGTCCACAGAAAGATTTTTTGTCCTTTTTAGATCTGGAAGGATCTCCAGCTCAAATTTATTGTAGTGTCCAAGTCTGTTGACGTAGGTGTCAATGAGTTTTTGCAGGGCAGAATCATCGGTTTTTCCTATCGTCAGCAATTTTATGGTCATGATGAAATTTAAGTGTTTACTTTGTAACTTTAGCAAAAATAGGCACTGCAATGATTTCAAAAGAACAATTTGAAAAGGAAATTGAAATAATTATTGAAAATGCGTTAAGAGAGGACGTAGGCGAGGGAGATCACAGTTCGCTGGCCTGTATTCCTTTAGAAGCAAGGGGGAGAGCTAAACTTCTGGTGAAAGATAACGGAATTGTTGCAGGTGTAGAATTTGCCAAGCAGGTTTTTAAAAAAGTAGATCCCGATATGAAAGTGGAAGTTTTGGTTCAGGACGGCAGCCGGATTAAACCCAGAGATATAATTTTCTACGTTGAAGGGGCTTCCCAGTCTATTCTTAAAGCCGAACGCCTCGTACTTAATGCCATGCAGAGAATGAGTGCCATTGCAACCAAAACACGCACTTTTGCAGATAGGCTGGAAGGTACAAGCACCAAAATTCTCGACACCCGAAAAACTACACCGGGGATTAGGGCACTGGAAAAATGGGCCGTGAAGATAGGTGGCGGAGAAAACCATAGGTTCGCTCTTTACGACATGATCATGCTTAAGGATAACCATATTGATTTTGCGGGTGGAATAGAGACAGCAATAGCGAAAACGCGCAAATACCTGGAAGATAAAAATCTGGACCTAAAGATCATTGTTGAAGCCAGGAACATCAACGAGATCCGGCAAATTTTGAAAGCGGGAGGAGTGGATAGGATCTTGCTCGATAACTTTAATTATGATGATACGCGGGAGGCAGTGACCCTTATCAATGGGCGATGTGAAACCGAATCGAGTGGAGGTATAACTCTGGAAACTGCAAGAAAATATGCAGAGTGTGGAGTAGATTTCATCTCGAGTGGTGCGTTGACTCACTCAGTCCACAACCTCGACCTCAGCTTAAAGGCTGTTTGATTTAATGAGCAACGGCGAAACAACAAGTACAAAGAAAAAGGAAGGTTTCACCTATTGGTGGACCAGCCGGGCAAAGAAGATCATTCTTCCGGGGCTGGAGGGACTTTCTCTTTTTGATCTGTACATTATTTTCTACGCCGGACTGGTGAAAGGGACATTTTCAGCAAGGGCCAGTGCCATTTCATTCAGCTTTTTTATGGCGCTTTTTCCCTTTTTGCTATTCATTCTCAACCTTATTCCGTTCATTAATTTTATAGATGATTTTCAGTTAGAGTTTCTTGCCTTTATTGACTCCCTGTTGCCACCGGAGACCAGCGAATTTTTTAATGATATCTTCTACGATATTGCAGCAAGAAAAAGAGGAGGACTTCTTTCCCTTGTGTTCCTCTTGTCTATTTTCTTGATGGCGAATGGAGTCAATGCTGTATTTACCGGCTTTGAATTCTCCTATCACACCAAGAAAAACCGTTCCATAATAAGGCAATATGTTATAGCTGTAGGGGTTTCTTTAATTCTGGCGCTGTTATTGCTTATAACTGTGGTAGTGTGGGTTTATCTCACCTATCTTACCGAAGATCTCAAAATGCTGCAGGTAGTAAATGATGCAGTAGTTTGGGCAAATATTGGGAGGTATGTGATATTCGCCGCTATGATCTATTTGGCTGTTGCCACTTTGTATTATTTTGGAACCAAGGAAAGCAGGCTTAGCCGCTTCTTTTCAATAGGATCTGTCTTTTGTACGATCTTTATTTTATTGAATACTTATTTATTTGGATTGTATATTGAGAATTTTTCATCTTACAACGAACTATATGGTTCAATTGGGGCATTGTTGATCTTAATGTTCTACATATGGATAAATTCTAATATATTGCTGCTCGGTTTTGAACTCAATGCTTCCCTAATGAAGCTTAGAAGAAAATAAAATTTTAATTAAACTTAAACTTAAATAGAAATTATGAAGAACCTGCTAATGTTATTTATGGCTGTTGTGGTAACCTCGACTGCGGTAGCTCAAAAAAAGGTTGGGGGTGTAACCCTTCCTGCTACTCAAAAATTCCAGGAGCACACCCTGCAGCTTAATGGAGCCGGAGTAAGGGAGAAACTATGGATCGACCTTTATGCTGCCGGACTTTACCTGGATCAAAAAAATAAAAATGCTCAGGAGATCCTCAATTCGGATAAGCCAATGGCTATAAAACTGCACATTGTATCCAAACTTATTAGTAGTGATAAAATGGTAGAAGCGGTCACCGAAGGATTCGAGAAATCCACAAATGGAAATACAGCTCCCATTCAAAATGAGATCAACACTATCCTTGGTTTCTTTAAAGAAGACATAACTAAAAATGACATTTTTGACCTGGTATATATTCCGGGAAAAGGAGTCGTAGCTTATAAGAATGGTAAGGAAAAAGGAGTGGTGAAAGGAAAGGAGTTTAAAAAAGCCCTTTTTGGGATCTGGCTTTCTAACAGGCCGGCAGATGATGGTCTAAAAGATGACCTTTTAGCCGCAAACTAAAAGACATATTATATGATTCAATAAACCATTCTTTTTAGGATGGTTTATTTTTTTGCAGTAATTCCTCTTATTTTTGTCTCAAACACCAGCCTCTAAAATGCCATTTTTCATCAATGTTATTCTTCCGCTTCCGCTAGAGAAGCATTTTACGTACAGCGTAAGCAGTGATGAAGCAGAATTCCTTAGACCCGGTATGCGTGTTGCAGTTCCCTTCGGAAAGTCAAAGATCTATACGGGAATTGTTTCTGAAGTGCATCAGAAGGACCCTGAGATCTATGAGGCCAAGCCTATCGAGCAGATCCTGGACAAGAACCCGGTGGTGACTGAAGCTCAGCTGAAGTTGTGGAGTTGGATCGCTTCCTATTATATGTGTACGGAAGGAGAGGTGCTGCGGGCAGCCATACCAAGTGCTTTCCTGCTGGAAAGTGAAACAATTGTGCAGCTTTTGAAAGGAGCCGAAGTACGGGATGAAGATCTGACAGATGATGAATTTCTCCTTTTTGAGGCCTTACAGAGGCAGTCATCCATGAAGATCAATGAGATCATTCAGCTTCTGGATAAGAAAACTGTACTTCCGGTGATCAATGCACTGGTGGAGAAGAAGGTGGTGGTCGTAAACCAGGAGATCTACGAGCAGTATAAGCCGAAGGTAGAAAGATATGTTAGACTGCATGAAAGGTTTTCAGAAGAAACCGCAATGCATGAGTTGCTGGATGAACTTAGCCGGGCCCCCAAACAAAGGGAGGTGATTTTTACCCTTTTTGGAATGTCGGCCAAAGGGAATACTTTAGTAAAACATTCTGATCTCATAAAAAAGAGTGGAGCTTCTGCAGGAGTTGTAAAAGCTTTAATTGATAAGAATGTCCTGGAAGAATTGAAAGTTGAGACCTCGAGATTTAACCCGGATCTGGAGGAGGTATCAGGAAGAGTTGAACTGAATGAGCATCAAAGCACTGCTTTGGAGGAGATAAATAAAGCTTTCAAGACTCAGGATGTTAGTCTACTTCATGGGATCACCTCTTCGGGCAAGACAGAAATTTATGTAGAACTCATTGAAGAGGCTATTTCCAAGGGGAAACAGGTGTTGTATCTGCTGCCGGAGATCGCACTCACCGCTCAGCTAATATCGAGGCTTCAGAACTACTTTGGGGAAAAGGTGCTTATTTACCACAGCAAATATTCGGTAAATGAAAGGGTTGAGGTCTATCAAAATGTACTTCGCAATTCAGAGAACGCCAGAATAGTCATTGGAGTTCGCTCCAGTATTTTTCTTCCATTTCAGGATCTGGGACTTATCATAGTAGATGAGGAGCATGAATCCACTTTTAAACAGTATGATCCTGCGCCGAGATATCATGCCCGTGATGTGGCAGTTGTGTTGGGTAAGATGCAGAAGGCAAAAGTGCTGTTGGGCTCGGCGACTCCTTCCCTGGAATCTTATTTTAATGCCGATCATTCCAAGTATGCTTTGGTGAATCTGGATCGCCGGTACGGAAATGTGCTTTTACCCGAGATCCAAATTGTGGATATTAAAGAAAAGCATCGAAAGAAACGGATGACAGGTCACTTCTCTGACCGGCTGCTGGAAGAGATAAGGGAGACTTTGAGCAATAATGAGCAGGTAATTCTCTTTCAGAACCGGCGTGGTTTTAGTCCGATTCTCGAATGCAATACCTGCGGACATTCGCCGCAATGTCCTAACTGTGATGTTAGTCTCACTTACCACAGTCATAACAATCAGCTTCGCTGCCATTATTGCGGCTATCATATGGCGATGCAACAAAAATGTATGGCTTGTGGTAGTGATGAACTTTCCACTAAAGGTTTTGGTACCGAACAGGTGGAAACCGAATTAAAAGCTCTTTTCCCAAATCACAAGATAGGGAGAATGGACCAGGATACTACCCGCGGAAAATATGGATATGAAAAGATCATAGAGGCTTTCGAGGCTGGTGATATAGATATATTGGTAGGAACGCAAATGGTCACAAAAGGTCTCGACTTCCGGAATGTGAGGCTGGTAGGGATCATGAATGCTGACACACTATTAAACTTTCCAGATTTTAGAGCGCATGAGCGCAGCTTTCAATTGATGTTGCAGGTAGCGGGTAGAGCAGGGCGAACCCAGAAAAGAGGACTGGTATTGATCCAGACATATAACCCACACCACCAGATAGTACAGCAGGTTTCCACTAATAGTTACCTGGAAATGTATAAAGAGCAGCTGGAGGATCGCCGGAACTACAAATATCCGCCATTCTACAGACTTATCAGGATCAGCTTAAAGGGGAGGGATTATTCAAGAGTGAATGAAGGTGCCGACTGGCTGGCGACCTCATTAAAGAACACCTTCAGGGAAAAAGTGCTGGGTCCGGAATTTCCGCCGGTAGCCAGGATCAGGAATGAGTATTACAAGAATATTCTTATAAAGATTCCGCAGGGGCAGTCTTTATCCAAAACAAAAGATGTCATAGGTAGAATTCTCCAGAGCTTTAAAGCGATAGGAGCTTACAGAGGGGTGAAAACGGTAATAAACGTGGATCCTTATTGATTGGCGGCCAGCGCCTCAATAAGATTAGATTTCTTATGCCTGCTCAAAGGGATCTGTTGCTTATCGATCTCAATATTCCGGCTGTTATAGCGTTCAATTTTGTCGAGATTTACAATGTAAGACTTATGGATCCTAAGAAATTTGTTGGAAGGTAACTGGCTTTCAAATGACTTCATAGTTGCAAGAACTACAAAATTATCCTTCTCGGTCACAAATTTAACATAGTCTCCCAGAGCTTCGATATACTTAAGCTTATTCAGAAAAACCTTACGATTTTTCAGGTTGCTCTTGACGAAGATATAGTTGTCATCTTCTGGCGGTGCTCCTTCATGTTTAAGGCGGTATAGGTTGATCGCCTTAGACACGGCATTCAAAAAACGCTCTTTGGAAATTGGCTTATGAAGGTAATCTACTGCATCGTAGTCGAAAGCTTTGAAAGCATACTTGGTTTTTCCGGTAACAAAAATGATCTGTGGTTTGTTTGGAAGGTCATCCAGCAGGTCAAAGCCGGAAAGAATAGGCATTTCAATATCGAGGAAGATAAGGTCTACTTCGGTGTCCAATAGGCCATTTTTGGTCTCTATGGCATTGTTGTATTCCGCCACCAGCTTAAGGTTAGGATGGTCCTTGATGAGCTTTACAATAGAAAGCCTTTGCAAGCTGGAATCATCAACGACAGCACATTTAAGTATTACTTCTTCCACAATAACAAGGTTAGCACTAGCAATAATAGCTAAAAAAAATTATAAAAAAAAGTAAAATATGGATTTCATCGATTAAAGAAGCAGTTTACCTAGTAAATTTCAGCTTTGTAATATTAAAGAATAATGTTACTTTTGCAGCCAATTTAATTTAAAGTAAATTTTTTATGAATCATTATGAAACTGTTTTCATCTTGAATCCCGTTTTATCTGATGACCAGATAAAGGAAACAGTTAAGAAATACGAAGATTTTCTTGTTTCTAACGGTGCCGAGATGATATCAAAAGAGAACTGGGGGCTAAAAAAACTAGCTTATCCAATTCAGCACAAGAAGAGTGGTTTTTACCACTTATTTGAATTCACTGCTCCCGGTGAAGCAATCAACCCTCTTGAAGTAGAATTCAGAAGAGATGAGCGCATGATGCGTTACCTAACTGTGAAGTTGGATAAACACGCTGTGGCCTGGGCTGAAAAGAGAAGAAACAGAAACAAAGAAAAAGCGTAAGGTATGTCATCAATTGAACAACAAGCTAAAGGAAAGAAAGACGGAGAGATAAGATATCTTACTCCTCTTAATATCGAGACTAGCAAGACAAAGAAATATTGTCGTTTCAAAAGATCTGGGATCAAGTATATTGATTACAAAGACCCTGATTTCTTAATGAGCTTCGTGAATGAGCAAGGGAAACTTTTGCCACGTCGTTTGACCGGTACTTCTTTGAAATATCAAAGGAAAGTGGCTGTAGCCGTTAAGCGTGCACGTCACTTAGCATTAATGCCTTATGTTGGCGATTTACTAAAATAAAAAGGGGCTATTATGGAATTGATATTAAAGAAAGACGTAGAGAATTTAGGATTTAAAGATGATGTTGTAACTGTAAAACCAGGATACGGCAGAAACTTTCTTATTCCTCAAGGTGCTGCTGTGTTGGCAACCCCTTCTGCTAGAAAAGTTTTGGATGAAACTTTAAAGCAACGTTCTTATAAAGAGAAAAAGCAAATCGAAGAAGCAAAAGCTCAGGCTGCAAAACTTCAAGGTTTGGAAATTAAACTTACTGCAAAAGCAGGTGCCGGTGATAAGATCTATGGATCTGTAACCAATGCCGATCTTTCTGAAGCACTTTCAAAAGAAGGTGTTGAGATCGAGAAGAAGTACATCTCTATTGCAGGTGGTAACATTAAGCGTTTAGGGCAGTATGAAGCTACTTTGCGGTTTCACCGTGAAGTTGTTTCCAACTTCAACTTTGAAGTTGTAGCAGAAGCTTAATTGCTGACCAGATATAATAAAAGCCTGCTTCTAACGGAGTGGGCTTTTTATTTGGTTAATGGTTAAAAGTTCATAGTCAATCGAAAAGATCTTTAGAAAGTAGACCTTAAACATCAAACCCTCAGAATGAAGTACGCCCGATTAACAAAAGAACAATTTGAAGAACTGCATCAGGAGTTCATTAATTTTCTTGCAGCTCAATCTATTACAGGAGATGAGTGGGAGGAGATAAAAACAAATAAACCTGAGGTTGCAGAGCAGGAGCTCGATGTCTTTAGTGACCTGGTGTGGGAAGGGGTCCTGAACAAGGCAGAATACCTTGAACATTTTTCTCCAAACCAGATCTATCTTTTCAAGATTACCGAACTAACCATTAATCTTATCGCAGTAGAAGTGAAAAACGAGGCAATAGACATTACTACACGTCAGGGTTATGCATGGCTTCAACAAAATTTAATGGATGATCGAGTTTCGTTATATACTTCTGCAAAGAATATAAGTGACGACAGGAATAAGGACATTTTTGCACTAATTCAGCAGGGAGCAGTGATCACAAAAGGTGAACTATATGGGTTCTTTGAAAAGCACCTGAATCTGAGTTAGGAGTCGAGAGTTCAAAGTTGGGAGACTGTCACAAAGATATCCCCGCCAGAATTAATCACCGATCACTGAACCGTGAACACTAATCTAAGTCAGCAGTGCGCAGTCTTGAGTTGGTAGTAAAGTGATTTAGAGTTCCGGAAAACCAGGTCCTGTCAGTTGTAACCTGCAGCAGAAAAAACTGCCCCCTAATTCCTGCCTGTTGCCTACTTTATTCGTAACGCAGCGACTCAATAGGATCCTGTTTTGCGGCCTTGGCTGCAGGGTAACTGCCGGCAAGAACCGCCACAATAAGAGTTATAGCGGTGGCCCAAAGAATGGCTACCCACGGAGTTGTAAAGTCAAAGCCTACAGAGGTTGAGACTATAAGACCTATAGTTATTCCCAGGACAATTCCTATTATTCCTCCCATTTGACCAATAATAAGAGTTTCCATGAAGAATTGCATTGCAATGGTGTTCTTCTTGGCTCCCAAAGCTTTTCGTACCCCAATTTCCCGGGTTCTTTCACTCACAGAAACGAGCATAATATTCATAAGAGCAATTGAAGATCCAAAAATGGTAATTATGGAGATGGCCCAGGCAGCAATGTTGAGGTACTGGGTTATAGAAAAGATCCTGTTGAGCAGGTCATCACTTTTCGCAATTCCAAAATTGTTCTCCTCTACGGGGCTTAATCCTCTTACGTTGCGAAAGGTGATGATGGCCTCATCTTGTGCTCCCTCCAACATTTCCTGGTTCTCGATCCTAACGCTTATGTTGTAATTGATATTTGGATTGGTAAACATAGAACGCGCCACCTGTATTGGGATAAGCACCCTGAGATCCTGGTTGTTCCCAAAGGTGGACCCCTTGGATTCCAGTACTCCAATAATTCTGAATTTCACACCTCGAATAGAAATGATCTTGTCCAGCGGATCCAGCCCCTCCAGGAGTCCGTTCTTAACATCGGCACCTATAATGGCTACATTGTTATTATTGTCGATATCAAAAATGTTGAAATCTCTTCCTTCTTCAACAGTAAGACCCGAGTTGTTCACGTAGTTCTCATTGACCCCAAGAACACTGGCCTCAGGATCTGTCTTGTCGTTCTCGAATTTTATTTCGGCACTGGAGGTTCCGGTAAAGGAAATTGCAACATCTGTTTGTGGATAGATGAACTTCTCCTTAAAGTCTTTTACTTCTCTATAAGTAATAATTGGATTGACCTTATCCCTGTCCCCGCCATTGACCCTAATTTGGGAATCATATCGTTGCAGGTTAAAAGTGTTACTTCCCATAGAGGCAAAATCGCTCGTAATTGTATTTTCAAGCGCTGCTACGGCACTTAAGATACCCACAAGCGCAGTTATTCCAATTGCTATGATCAATACCGTTAGAACGGTTCTTAGAACCTGACTTTTAATTGAAAAGAACGCAATACGCACATTTTCTTTAAGGAGTGGAAACATTAGAAACTCTCAGTTTAGGAGTTAGACGCAATTAAACTGCTCTTGTTACAGAAACTCTCTTCAAATCTGTATACCGGCATTCTTTATATTTTTCAGATATTTGCTCTTCTTAAAGAACTAGATCAAAAATGGCGCAAAAACCTTCTATTCCCAAAGGTACACGGGATTTTTCTCCTTCTGAAGTAGCAAAAAGGAACTTTATAATACAAAGCATTAGAGAGCAGTTTGAAAAGTTTGGATTTCAGCCTATCGAAACCCCAAGCTTCGAGAACAGTGACACCCTTATGGGAAAATATGGGGAAGAAGGCGATAGATTGATCTTTAAGATCCTTAATTCCGGAGATTTTCTGAAGAAGGCGAATGAAGAAGCTTATAGTGAAAAGGATAGTCTGAAAATCACTCCATCCATAAGTGAAAAGGCTTTAAGATATGATCTTACCGTTCCTTTTGCCAGGTATGTAGTGCAGCATAGGAATGAAATAGAATTTCCTTTTAAACGCTACCAGATCCAGCCGGTATGGCGGGCAGACCGGCCTCAAAAAGGACGTTTTAGAGAGTTCTTTCAATGTGATGCCGATGTAGTGGGCAGTGATAGCCTTTGGCAGGAGGTTGAATTCGTCCAGCTGTATGATGCTGTTTTTACCAGCCTTGGTCTAAAGGGTGTTACCATTAAGATCAACAACAGGAAGGTCCTTTCCGGGTTTGCTGAAGTTATTGGAGAGTCCGATAAGCTCATTGATTTTACTGTAGCTCTTGATAAGCTTGATAAGATAGGCGAAGAAGGAGTGAAAAAGGAGATGAAGGAGAAAGGAATTTCTTCAGAAGCTATTCAAAAGATTCAGCGGGTATTTGATCTTAAGGGAACTTTTTCAGAAAAAATTCAGGTATTAAAAGATATTTTAGAGACTTCCGAAATTGGCAAAAAAGGGATTGAGGAGCTGGAATTCATTAACAATGCGATAAACGCATTGGAGCTCGGGATGGCTAGATTAGATCTCGATGTTACCCTTGCTCGCGGGCTCAATTATTACACGGGTGCAATATTTGAAGTATCGGCTCCCGAAGGTGTTGCGATGGGTTCAATTGGAGGCGGCGGAAGATATGATGACCTTACCGGTATTTTTGGAATGAGCGGGGTAAGTGGCGTAGGTATTTCATTTGGATTGGACAGGATCTACCTGGTACTTGAGGAACTCGACCTGTTTCCCGAAACAGTGGCAAGAAATGTGAAAGCCTTGTTCATTAACTTTGGTAACAAAGAAAGTCTCTACTGCTTAAAGGCTATTAAGCAATTACGTAACGCCGGAATTGCTGCTGAACTCTATCCTGAAGAGGCAAAAATGAAGAAGCAAATGAACCACGCCAACAAGAGAGAAATTCCTTTCGTGGTACTTGCGGGAGGTGAAGAGATGGAGAATAGTAAATTCACTTTGAAGAATATGAAGAGCGGGGAACAATCTTCTGTGACTTTAGAAGAACTTCTAAACCACCTTATTTAAAGATTTTTCATACTGTTGCAAACTTTTAAAATAATGTTAAATTAGTAGTTCCAACTAACCAACTACTATGAAAACTATTTTTTCCTTTGCAGCCTTCTTCCTTAGCTTTTGTTCTGGTCTTATGGCCCAAACCCACGCAGTTACCGATACAGGGCAGGAAGTCTTGTTGTATAGTGATGGAACTTATGCTTATGCAAACGCTGAAGATGCTGAAGCAGTGACTATTCCTATCAATCCTAAGAAATTTACCAAAAGTGAAAGTGCTTCTTTTCTACTTAAGAGTAAACGCATGGATGTGGGATTCTGGCTTGATCCCAGGCTATGGTCCTTCGGTGAGTCTAAGGACAATCAAGATGCCGAATATGAGGTAGTGCTTAAGGGCGAAGATCTTTACGGGGTGATCATTACTGAGAAAATTGAGGTGCCATTAGAAACTTTAAAAAATGTCGCGATAGAAAATGCCCGACAGATCGCGCCCGATATTCGTATTGTAGAGCAGGAGTACCGAATGGTGAATGACCAAAAAGTGCTTTACCTGCAGCTGGACGGCACCATGGATGGTATGAAGATATCTTATTCGGGATATTTTTATTCCAATGCATCAGGGACCGTTCAATTTATCACCTTTACATCTCAAAATCTGGTTGAAGAATATAAGGAGGCCAGCCAGCAGCTTATCAACGGACTTGTAAAAATTAGCTGAAGATAGCTCGGGGTTAGCTATTCAAAATTTCCATATCCTCCTTGGAGAGCTTCATGTTGACAGCCTCTTCGAAAGCTTTGAGGTGCTCTTCCTTTGTAGCACTGGCAATGGGGGCAGAGACTTCCGGGCGTTGCATAAGCCATCTTAGAGCGACGGCGGCATTGGAGACTGAGTGCTTTTCTGAGATCTCGTCCAGGGTTTTTAGAACTTTTAGCCCTTCCTCAGTGAAGTACTTTTTGATCATTTCTTTCCGTGCTCCCTCAATATCATTCGGGTGACGATATTTTCCGGTCAGGAAACCACTGGCTAAGGAGAAGTAGGTAAGTACACCCATTTCGTTTTCTTTTGCTATGGGCCGGTATTCAGATTCAAACCTCTTTTTCTCTACCAAACTGTATTCAGGTTGCAATACCTTATATTTAGGCAAGGCACTTTTTTCTGCAGCTGTTAATGAAGATTTTATTCTTTCGGGAGAGAGATTGGAGGCACCAATATGGAGTACCTTCCCCTGCTCAATTAGTTGTCTGTAAGCCTCCAGAGTTTCTTCAACAGGAGTGGCCTCATCGTCCCAGTGAGTGAAATAGAGGTCAATGTGATCTGTTTGTAAACGCCGCAGAGATTCTTCAGCAGCCTTTATGATGTAATTTTTTGTTACGTCCCTACCTTCTTTTCCGGGATTTGATCCTACTTTAGTAGCTATAATTATTTCGTTGCGATTTCTTCTTTTCTTCAACAGTTTCCAATTATCATTTCACTTTCCCCTCCGCTATTTCCCGGAGCCCAGTGGGAGTAGGAATCGGCAGTGTCAATAGTCGTAATTCCCTTTTTAAAGATCTCATCCAGCATTTTAAAGGATTCTTTCTCGTCTAGTGTCCAGCCAAAAACGTTTCCGCCAAAAACTATAGGTGATATTTTTAAGCCTGTTGTTCCTAATATTTTCTTTTGCATATCCTGGTAATTTTGATTTAAGATACAATGATAAATGGAGAAAGGAAAAAGGGATGGTCCTGGTTGTTATATCACCAGCTAAGACGGTTGTAAGATTTTTATGCGATCTATAATTCTTTATATCGATGAAAAGCAAATTTTGTAGATAAAATAGTTTTTATAAATTTAGGAAGTCCTTAATCCTTAGCAGCTATGACCTTAAATCAGGATGTTTATTCTTTCAGTTTACTTAAAGACGGAACCACTGTAGATGAAATTACCCGAAATTCATCCAGAAGTTACCTCGAAAACCTCCAGGGGAATGACCTGATAAGAATAGAAGATGGGAGAGTTTTTCTTACAGAAAGAGGGGAGACAGCAAAAAAGATCGGGGTTGAAAAATATTTGAAGCTTGAAAACTATGAAACAAGGGTCGGTGCCTGGAATACTGAGACACGACAAAGAGATATCAGGTTCATAAAGCTCCTGTTTTTATTAGTGTTTATCCTTTCAATACTACTGTTCTATGTGAATTTCATGCTCGCTCCATAAAATTGTAAAACAGCACCGTTGAAATTTTTCACTGTCCGGCATTGGGTTCTTCCCCTTCTTTTTCTAACAGGAGCAAGTACCTGTCGTATTGAGGTTGAGTAAGGATGTCCCGGATGTCTTTTGTTTCAAGAATTTTTAGATCTTTTAATCTTTCCACCTTTTCTTCCGGGGATATATCGGCATCCATTACTTTTAATCTCTTAAGATCGAATTCTATGAATTTCTTTTCCAGGAGGACCATTTGTTTAGCTCTTAATGCTAACTCATCATTCCACTTTTCTGCTCGTTCCTTCGCAGCCATTTCGACCTGCCTGCTCGCATCATCCTGAATTATGTTCTGGGCAGAACTGTCTATGGAGAAAAACAGGGTAAATATTATACCT
Organism: Salinimicrobium sp. CAU 1759; assembly: GCF_054482715.1. NCBI lineage: Bacteria > Pseudomonadati > Bacteroidota > Flavobacteriia > Flavobacteriales > Flavobacteriaceae > Salinimicrobium > Salinimicrobium sp. CAU 1759. The sequence goes on from NZ_JBTLRK010000002.1 coordinate 113,127, forward strand.
AAGAGGAATGGAACAATCTTTTTCGTCTTCATGATTTTTTAATGTTTGGGTTATATGTAAAGAAAACACAGTTACTGCTACTTTCTTTTTTTTTTTGACATCCTCCTCTTGACATACCTTTTTTCAGGAAGTAAGGAGAAGAAGTTCATGGGTGATACCGGCTCTTCTGCCAAAAATGAGATCTATTGAAAATTTTTCTCATCTTAAATTATATCACTTTCCCTAAAGTTACCGGCAAGCTCGGCCGATAGCAAGGAGTTTAAGAAAGTATTAAGCTGAAAATAATATTCAATTAACAGGATGGAGCTCTAATTTAAGCTATTATTTAGCAGCTCATCATGACGAGTGTAATTGAAGAGAATTAAAATAAAACAGAGGCGGTTGGGCTTCATTGGTTGATGAATATGTCCGGAAGGAATTCGAAGGGGAAGGTCAGTTATGAAATTGAGTCTTTTATATTAAATGAGCTATATTAAAGCCTGTAAACGGTGCAAAATATTCCGAATTATAAAACCAACCTATATGACCAGCGGATTTAAATTATCTGTAAAAGTTTTTCTCTTGATTGTTGGCGCCTATTTCCTCTTTAGTGGACTGTCAACTTCAAAATCTTTTTTAGCACCCTTGGCTTTTGCTGTAGTACTAGCTCTTCTGGTTCTACCTGCGGCAAGGAAAATTGAACAATATATAAGCAGTAGAGGTTTTTCCTCCTTTTTGAGCACTTTGCTTCTCTTTATATTTTCCCTCCTTTTTCTCAGTCTCTGCTCTATGCAAATTCAGAATTTCTTCAACGACTGGCCTGCAATTAAAGAAGCAATGGCTCCTGAAATTGAAGATTTTAAAGCCTTTTTGTTTGAACACACTCCTCTTAATAAAGAATCCTTACAGGAATATTATCCTGCCGGATCAATTCCGTTCTTTGGCGAAGAAGTGAATGAAGCAGCAAAAGCATTGACTTTTGTGAGGTCTTCTATGAATCTTATGGGAGCTTATCTTCTCACCTTCATCTATACCTTTTTCCTGCTTTTCTATCGTAGCCACTTCAGGAAGTTCATGCTTTCTTTTTTTGAATCTCAAAAAAAGAAGGAAGTTGGAGAAGTTCTGGAGGAATCGGCAGGGAGAGTCCAGGATTATTTGGTAGGGCGATTGATCCTAATGGCTATCCTGGCGGTGCTCTACTCTGTTGGTTTAGGTTTTTCGGGAGTAGAAAATTTTATTCTCGTAGCCGTCATTGCATCCCTTCTCACCATAATTCCATGGATAGGCAATATCATTGGTTTTGCTATGGCAATGGTGTTTGGATATCTCACTTCAGGTGATATAAATGTGTTGTGGGGAATAGTTATCACTTTTACGGTTTCTCAGTTTCTTGAAAGCTATGTTCTTCAGCCTTACATTGTGGGAGATAAGGTAGGGCTGCATCCATTTTTTGTGATCCTGTTCGTGATCATGGGAGGAGCGGTTTGGGGGCTTGCGGGAATGGTGCTGGCAATTCCGGTCATGGCTATGGCTACCGTGATCTTTCAAAACGTAGAATCTCTAAAGCCATACGGTTTCCTTTTTAGTAAGAATACAGATTGAATTGTAGCAGCAGGGATTGAGATAAGGAGATAAAAAAAGCCGGAAATAGATTCCGGCTTTTTCTGTAGCGAGAACGAGATTTGAACTCGTGACCTCCGGGTTATGAAATGATTGTCTAAAACATTAAATTAAAGATAAGTAGATCATTATCAATGATTAGGCGGGTGAACAATTTGATTTGACATCAAAAAACACCAATAAAAAACACTAAATGTTGTACCTATGTTGTACCTGGAATAGTTATCTTTATAAAAAAAGGCATGGCTACTATTAAGGCAGTTTTGAGAAAAAAAAGCAACAAAAATGATTTATATCCTATAGCCATCAGGATCACTAAAAATAGGAAATCCAGTTTTATTTTTGTCGGTCAATATATTGAAAAACAATATTGGGATGAAAAGAAACAAAGGGTGAAAAGTTCTCACCCTAATTCCACGAAATTGAATCATCTGATATTGACGAAATTGACCTCCTGTAATGAAAAATTACTGGAGTCTGAATTCTCCCGAAAGCCTCAATCTCTTAGAAAGATAAAAGAAGCGGTTGTCGGCGCAAAAGATGTCAATTTCAAGTACGTGGCTGATATTTACTTAAAGAATATTTTAGCACGTAAAAAGTCTAATCAATACTCCACTGAAAAGAACAGAATAGAACAGTTTGTAAATTTTTGTGCCAATAAAAATATCGAATTTCAAGAGATTGATAGTTTTCTGCTTCGAAGATTTGAAACTTTTCTGCTTTATAAGAAAGGTAGAACTAAAAGAACGGTTGCGAATTTTATGATTTGTATAAGAACTATATACAATCTTGCAATATCCAACAATCATGCTGATCGAAACAATTATCCTTTTGGTAAAGGTAGGTACCAAATAAAAATTCCCGAATCACAGAAGGTCGGATTAACAGTAGAGGAAGTAAAGAAACTTGAGACTGTGGAGAACTTAACTCCTGCCCAACAACATGCACTTAATGTTTGGCTCTTGAGTTTTTATTTTGCAGGCATTAGAATTACTGACGTTATTCAGCTGAAATGGTCAGATTTTAGGGATGATCGGCTATATTACAGAATGAGTAAAAACGGCAAATTGGTTTCTATGAAGGCACCCCTAAAAGCCTTAATATTATTGACACATTATAAAGGTTTTAAAAGAGAAAATGAGGAGCTTATTTTTTCAGAACTTTGGGGAACGGATCTCAGTGATGAAATCACGGTTAGAACAAGGATAAAAACCGTAACCAGAAACTTCAACAGGCACCTGAAAAATATCGCTTTAAAAATAGGGATAGAAAAAGCTCTAAGTATGCACATGTCGAGGCATAGTTTTGGGAATATTTCAGGAGATAAAATTCCGATACAAATGTTACAAAAATTATATAGGCATTCTTCTATCACTACCACCATGATGTATCAAGCAAACTTTTTAAGTAAGGAGGCAGATGATGCTTTGGACAAAGTAGTAGATTTTTGAATCCAGGAAGATGTAATCGCGTCGAACTAATAATCCACTGTACTGCAAAAAATCTTCTCCTGTTGCTGTTAAATAATTCCCAACGACGAGATTATCTGAATTTTAAATTTTATATATTTCACCCTCAGTTAATTAGGTGAAAATAGCTTTGAAGAAGAGAAGAATTAATTATAGACTAGACATTCTTTAATTCTGCTGAAAACTGAAAATATGATCGTTCTAGAACGTTATGAAAGATCTCCCCAATAAATAACCTCCGAAAAACAATCAGAGTTAATATGATGCCACATTTCAGGTCATGACTATCTGAAATTTTTATGAGCATCAATTCAGGAGAATGATAATTCCTGAATAACGGAAGTTAATATATGTGAATCGGAAGCTGAAGCAATTCAGGTTGAGGAAATGTACTGGAGGGGAGATGTTTAGAACTGCAAATTTTCCGGCTTATCGCCAGCTTGATCAAATGGACTGTGGACCGACCTGTCTTAAGATCATTACCGACTTTTTGGGTGGAGACTTTCACCTGGATTATCTTAGGCAAATATCCTGTCTCCAAAAGGGAGGTGTTTCGGTATCGGGGTTGACTGGTGCACTTGAAAAAATTGGTATTCCTTCCTTAGGAATCACTGCGACTATTGATGAACTTATCGAGGAAATGCCACTTCCGGCAATAGCGCATTGGCAGGGAAATCACTTTCTTGTAATTTATAAAGTCAGTCGAAGATATGTGTATGTGTCTGATCCCGCATTAGGCCGGATGAAATATACTCATCGGGAGTTTTTACGCCAATGGGCCGGAGAGAATTCCAATGAAGGCGTGTTAATTCTTATAGAACCTAGAGCACAATATTCCGGATATAATCCCTCCGAGTTTCCCACAGGTAGCTTTAATTTTTTACTCAACTATTTACAACCCTACAAAAAATATTTTCATCAAATATTTCTAGGGCTTTTTCTGGCTTCCCTTATCCAGTTGATTCTGCCTTTCCTAACTCAAAGTCTCGTGGATTATGGGATCAACTATGAAAATATCGGCTTCATATATCTTATAGTTATTGCCCAGCTTTTACTCTTTATTAGTTTGGCGGCGACTGAAGTTATTAGAGACTGGATACTACTTCATTTAAGTACCCGAATAAATATTGTCATGATCTCTGATTTTCTTGACAGGTTACTGAAATTACCCATATCCTATTTTGACTCCAAGACCACAGGAGATTTTATGCAGCGTATATACGACCACCATAGAATCGATGAATTTCTTGGAGGACGATTTCTTACCATCCTTTTTGACCTTTTCACTATCCTCGCCTTTGGCGTCGTGCTGGCGTTTTTCAATACCACAATCTTTTTAATCTTCCTCATTGGGACAGTATTCTTCATTACCTGGTCTGTTTCATTCATGAAAAAGAAAGAGATCCTGGATCACCAGCTCTTTGATCTTAACAGGAAGGAACAATCCCTTTTTCTTCAAATATTCAGAGCAGTACTGGAAATTAAGCTGAACAATTCCGAACATAGGCGGAAAAGTGAATGGAAGCAAAATCAGACAACATTATTTCATCTACAGTCCCGCTCTCTGAGGGTGGACCAGGCTCAGGTTAACGGTGGTAGGTTTATTAATGAATTTATGAAGATCCTCATTATTTTCTGGTCGGCTAAAGCAGTTATTTCAGGAGATATCTCATTGGGAACCATGCTGGCTATTCAATTTATTGTAGGAGGACTGACTATGCCGGTAGCGAACCTAACCGAATTTATGGTGAGTTGTCAGCGGGCGATGTTGTCTCTTAATCGTCTGTCTGAAATTCACGGTCAAAAAGTAGAAGATCAGGTGTTGAATCGCTCTACGAAAATTGAGCCGGGAGAGATAAGGATCAAAGATATGTTTTTTGGATATGGTGAGGGCGGTGGTATTCCTATACTTAAATCAATTTCAGTTTCTATTCCATTAGGAAAAACTACTGCAATTGTAGGACCCAGCGGTTCGGGAAAAACCACCGTTCTAAAGCTCTTACTGAAAATCTACTCCCCGAAAAGTGGAAAAATTTACATTGGCCGTGAACGATTTGAAGATATCAATTCCGAGAGCTGGCGAAAGCTTTGTGGAAGTGTTTTGCAGGATGGTGTATTATTTAATGACACCATTGAACGGAATATCACCGAGTCTAATTCAAACGTACCAACAGACCACGAACAGTTGAAACGGGCCATTCGCATGGTTAATCTTACCGAATTGATTGAATCTTTACCATTAGGGTTTGAGACGAGAATCGGAGAACAGGGTCAGCTTTTGAGCGGTGGCGAAAAACAGCGTCTTCTCATTGCCAGGGCGGTTTATAAGGATCCCGAATATTTATTTTTTGATGAAGCTACCAGTTCTCTGGACGCCGAAAATGAAAAGGTCATTTCAGAAAATCTTGCGGATTTCTATAAAAATAAAACGGTAATAATTATTGCCCATAGATTGTCTACCGTGAAAAAGGCAGATCAAATTCTGGTAATGAACCAGGGATCTATTGTTGAACAGGGCAATCACTTGGATTTGATTGCCAGGGGAGGGAGGTACCATAAGCTTATCAAAAATCAGCTTTCAAATTGAAATCATGAAGGGTAAGTATGACATAGAGAATTTTATCATAGCTGAACCCGGAACAATTATGCGCTGGGGCACGCCAGTCATATTTATCTTCTTTTTGATCCTTCTTATAGCAGCATCTTCTTTTGGCTATAACGAAATAATTACAGGAGAAGTCATTGTAACGTCAGAAAATCCACCCGTAATAATTCGAGCCAGGAAAGAAGGAAGGATCTCAGGGATCAATTATAAATCGGGTGAGAAAGTTTATGAAGGAGCTGTCCTGGCAACAATGATGCATGACGCAGATGAAAAGGACATAGCTTTCTTAGTATCAAATCTTCAATCCAATAAACCAGAACCAGGAACATTAGAAGAACTCAACCACAATTTCCCTGCAGCACTAAGCCTTGGCACACTGATTCAACCTTACTATAGTACGTTTCTGAACCTATACCAGCAAATTATTTTGGATGAATCTTTAAATAATGAATTTATTCTGGAGAAGGGGTTAAATGATCAAATACGAAATCAGGAACGGGCGATCTTAAACAAAGAAGCAGAATTGGTAATGGCAAACCAGGCCGTATTCTTAGTTAACGGCAATCTTCAAAGACATCAAAATTTATACTCAAAGGGAATTTTATCCAAAGTGGACCTCGAAAAAGTAGAAATGGAATCGTTGGCAGAGGAAAGACAAATTCAATTTCTCGAGCAACAATTAAATGAACTGGTGTCAGTTCTTAAGGGGTTGGAGTATAGGCAGCAATTATCAAAAAATATGGAGTTCAGAAATGCTAGTCTTCAAAAGTCGGAATTGTCTTTGGCCAGACAAGATCTTTTAAATGCGATTGCTCAGTGGGAAGAATTGTATCTTTTTAAAAGTCCGATACAGGGAACACTCACATTTTTTGATGTTTGGGGAAAATTTCAAAATCTGAAACCAGGGGAAGATATTTTTACAATTACTCCTTTTGGTTCTCAAATATTGATTGCAAAGTGCAGCCTTCCTGTAGCCAACTCCGGAAAGCTGCAGAAAGGTCAGAAGGGAGTAATAAAATTAAAAAATTATCCTTTCAGAGAATGGGGTGTGCTGAAAGCACGAGTAGAGACAATTTCAGGTATTTCTAGAAAAGGTGAAGAGCCGGGGTACGTGGTTTACCTGAAGATGGACGATTTAGTTACCTCCTACGGAAAAAAACTTGATTTCGAACAGGAACTGTTGGGAACAGCGGAAATAATTCTTGAGGAGACTACCGTCCTGGGACGGATTTTTAACGACTTTCGACACCTTTGGTCAGGCCGCCAAATCTAATATTCATGACTATGGCAAATCTGGATAAGAAATATGTAGGAATAACGATCCTACTCGTTTTTTCAGTACAACTGGGATTATCTCAGAAGAAGGGTGTACTCTTATTGCCAATTACTACAGAATCCACCTATAAGGAAATAGAGGGAGAAGAAGATAAAGCCCTTGAAGATAATAATCTCATAGTTTTAAGAGAACTGACGCAAATTCATATTCAAAAGGCTCATGAAAATGGTAATGATATTGAAATGGCGAGAGCCTATTACTATCGGGTTATTACTGAGGAGCCTGGTCTGGCCCTGACCTATTCAGACTCTATAATTTTGGTGACAGAAAAAAGTGACCACTTGAGTTATCCTACTCTGGGTTATTTCCTCAAAGCTCATATCTATTACAGCATGGGGAAGTTTGAAGAAGCTTTGACCAGTTATTTGAAAGCCTACACTTTCGCCTTAGAAAAGAACAATACTAGTCAACAAAGGGAAATAGCCCTGAGTATTGCTGCCATTCGGAATATACAGGGGCAGCATTATGTTGCGGCCGATCTTTACAAAGAAACATTAGAACTTCTGGCCCGGGAGCCGAATTATGAAGAAGATCATTACCATGACCACGTAAACTTACTATATAATTTAGCTCTAACCCATTTGAGACTTTTTCAGCTGGATTCTGCCGGCGACTATACACGCAGAGGACATATTGAAGCCTTAAAGTATTCAGATGATTTAACGTTTATGGATTTTTCCCTCGTTGATGCTCAAATTAACTTTTTCAGAAGTAATTATGGAAAATCTAGAGACACGATCCTTAAGTATCTCCACAATTTAAATGGCACCAGTAAAGCGATAAAATTATATTATTTAGGAAAGATTGAACAAAAGGAAGAAAATCATTTACTGGCGATCAAGTACTACGAGAAAATAGATTCAATAGTGAATACAACCGGAGATCCCTTTCCCGAGATTAAAGATGTCTACCAACAGCTGGTAATGCATTCCACCCTTGAAAATGAAAAGCGAAAACAGGTGGAATATATCGAAAAACTTATTCACTACGATAGCTTACTTTCATCAAATCAGGGAGGAATATTAAATCAAATCATGATAAGCTATGATCTACCATATTTAAAGCGTCAAAAGAAGCAGGCAGAAGAACAGCTAAAAGCTAAAAACACCGCTGTTACTGCAGTAGGTTTCCTTGCAGGACTTGCACTTACCTCGGGCGGGTTCTTTTACTACAGGTCCAGAAAGATGAAGATCCGTCTTAAATTACTTTTGGACGGAATAGAAAACAAAAAAGTTATTCCAAGAAAGCTGGGGGAGCATCCCGCAGCAGTTCCGGAGGAAATCAGAGAATTCATTTTAAAACAATTAGAACTATTCGAAAGTTCCGATCTTTTCCTGTCAAAGGGGCTCGACATGTCAACTTTAGCACAAGAGCTTGGAACCAATACGACTTATTTGTCTCTAATTATTAATCACTATAAAAAAATGACCTTTCCTAATTACCTGAAAGATCTGAAAATTTCATGTGCCATCCATAGATTAGGTAATGATTCTGAATTGTTGAGATATAACTATCAGGGATTGGCCGAAATGTTCGGATTTAAAACGGCAGAATCTTTTTCAAAAGCTTTTTACAACAAGACGGGAGTATATCCTTCCAAGTTTTTAAATGAACTTAAATCAAGGGAAACCACACGTCATTTATAAATGGCGATATAGAGATATTGTAGTTTAGATCAATTTACACGTAATTTAGCTCAAGTAATTTATTATTAACCATTTATATATTTTAATCATGAAAAAATCAATGCAAGATTTCAAGGAAAAAGCTTTAAAGAATCCGTCCAAAATAAGAGGTGGAGGGGAAGAAGGACCCATTGATAGGGACAAAGTGAGAGTACCGAAGAAAGGACGCTAACAATCCTTCAGATTAATCAAAATCCCGGAGCAGTCGTTCCGGGATTTCTAACAAATCCAAAAATGAACAAGAAATACATATATTATATTCTTTATTGTTTTTGTAGTGTCTTTGCAATTAAAGCCTCCGCTCAGACAAGAGACAGTAAGGCGCTGGTTTATCCAAGCGTTGTGGGAGAAAAAAGAATTGATATCCGCTTCGGACAAGTGATTTCCGACGCCTTTTGCAATCTCGAAAGATTGGAAGAAAAAGAGATCCAGAACTGGTTTCATTCCCAGGATTCACTGGCAGAAGCTTATTTCGCTCATAATGATAATTATCAAAAAAATCTGGTGAGATTTAGTGAATTACAAAATTTTCCCGATGGAAATGTTGAAATGATCCGTATTAATGAATTAGGGAATTATTTTTATTTAAAACACGATGAACATAGTGGAGTGGCAAGATTATTTTTTCGACAGGACCTTTTAGGGAATGAAAGAGAAATATTCAATCCTGCCGGACATGGGACAGGGGACCTGCACATAAATTACATTAGTCCATCATATGACGGAAAAAAAGTTGCAATAGGATTTCCGGCTGATGACGGGTTCTCATCCAGAATAATACTATACGATCTGGATGCGAGGGAACTGCTAAAGGAGGAGATCACCAATATTAATCCAGATTTTGGCGGAATCGAATGGCTCCCCGATAGTTCCGGTTTTATTTATCTCTACTTTCCGGTTGTCGAAAAATCTGAAGCCGGTTATAAGAAGGAATCCTTTTCAGTAATTTATAAGTTGGGAGATGACCCTGGAAAACGGCATTTCATTTTTGGTAAGACTGATCTTCTGAATATCCCGTCGAATTTTTATCCCAAGGTAAAGATAGGCTCCAGTAGGGACAAATACATCATCGGTTATTCTGCCAGTTCGGGTGATTATTATAATGCTTATATAGCTTCAGTTGCTGACATTCTGGAAGGGACACCAAACTGGAAACCTTTTTTTAAAGAGGAAGAGAGGATATATTACAATCAGGGGGAAATTCGTGGAAACGAATTCATTTTTCGGCAGGAGACCGATGGAGGGAATAGATTGGCTAAAGTGGATATTGCAGATCAGAATTTTTCCAATCCAAAGATCATTGCCACAGGGAGTATGGAAAATCCTATTAAACATTTTGAAGTTACCAAAAATAAAATTTACTATACGAAGTCTTTATATGGGGCGGAAGTATCGATATTTGTAATTGAGGATTCAAACGAAATGTTTCAAATATATCCTCCTTTTTCTCCGGGATATAGTTCTTTTTTCGGAGGATCGGTTGTTCACAATAATATAGGAATCGTCCTTGATGGATGGACTTCAGATTACACACGGTATATCATTAAGAAAGATAGATCAATAGTAAAAGAACTGCTTCAAAATCATGAACATTCCCCGGAATTTGACGGATTGCGTTCTGAACAGATCATGGTTAAATCCCATGACGGTGTCGAGGTGCCATTTTCCATCGTCTATAAGGAAGGAACAGTTTACAATTCAAGTAATGAGGTTTTCATGTATGTTTATGGTGCTTATGGTGAAAATATGAGTCCTTTTTATTCCCCTATCTTTTTGGATTGGGTACTCCAGGGAGGGATCCTTGCCTTTCCACATGTTCGGGGAGGAGGCGAAAAAGGTAAAGACTGGCACATCCAGGGAATGAAAAATCTGAAATATAACTCCTGGAAAGATCTCAACGCCTGTGCAGAAGCTTTAATCAAAAGAGGCTTGACTCGCAGGGGATTAATCGCCCTTTATACCAGTAGCGCGGGTGGAATTACAGCTGGAATGGCAGTCAATGAACGTCCTGATCTTTATTCCTCATTTATTGCTGAAGTTCCACGTATGCATCCGCTGGGCCTGGAATCTTCAAGTACAGCCAGCAGTACCAGTTATCTCGAATATGGAACGGTAAAAGACAGCCTGGAATTTCATGGATTGATAAAGATGGATCCCTATTTGAATATTAAAGTTGAAACACACTATCCGGCTACCCTGATAATGCCAAGTTTCAAAGATGATCGTATCCCTCTTTGGGACAGTGGAAAATATGTTGCCCGATTGCAAAGCAGCAATATTGCCGATACCCCTGTACTGATGGATACTGATTATGAATCCGGTCATGAATCCGGCGGAACCTATGACGAGACAGTCCAAAATTATAGTAAGATCTTTAGCTTTGCCAAAAGCAATATGAAAAGAGAGCCAAGATCACAATAGAATTAATACTAATTTTCTCAATTTCAACCACCTTCATTGAGGTGGTTTTCTTTTTTATCTCGCAGGAGTCATGACGGCAATAATTCTTTCCCTTGCTTTATAAATTCCCTCACGTTCTTTATTAATAGAGGCCTATCCCGTTTTTTTTCTTGGCTGTTTTATGGGAGATTTACTTTGAGAATACAAATAATACGGGAGGATGGAAGAAGTACTTATCAAAGAAGATTTTGAAAAGAAGATACGGGAAATTGAACAAAGCGGGCAGAAAAAAATGATGATCTATATAGAGATCATCACCTTTTGTCAGCATGTTCTGGAACTCTACAGGAAAGGGATTCGTGAAAAAGGTTTTAGCGATACTTCTGCAGAGATCCGGTTCTTTAAAGAACAGAAGCAACTTCCTGCTGCAATTATGGTCTATTATTTTCATCTTCAAGCTTTTGAAATGGAGTATTCCAGAGTAGGGGAGGCTCTACAACGGAAATTCCTGGTCAAAAAAATAGATGATATCAATTCATTCTATCTGGCCAACCTTGATTTTATTCAGTATGTCGAATTGGATCACAACTATCTGGATGAATTCTATTTTACCCGAAAATTCCAGGATAAAAATTTGCCTTCTAAAAATACCTTTTATTACCGGGATCCCGATTTCAGCACTTCTCATGATCTTATCTTTAGTGAAATAAAAGCTTATCAGCTTTTGTTGGTTTTTCTTCAATCCAGGCTTCGAGACTTGGATGTTTTACCTGCAAAGAACCTGCAGAAGGAGTCCGGACTTCAATGGACGGCCTCGAAAGTAGCTTTGACAGAACTGATTTATGCCCTGCATCAAAGTGGTGCGATCAATGGCGGAAGTTGTAGTTTGAAAGATCTGATAAAAGCTTTTGAAGATTTCTTTTCTACAGATACAGGGGATTACCACCATACCTTTTTAAGGTTAAGGGAACGGAATAATCCGGTGAAATTTATCGACAGGTTAAAATCCCAGCTTTTAGATAAAATGCAGGATCTGGACAATTAATTTGACCCATATTGAGCCAGGTAGGCATTTTGCCTTTTCTCTTGAAATTTGTTCTTAAAATTGATCATTTGGTTATTCTTTCCCTTCTTTTTTCACCTTTTTTCGACAATTAAAAAGTTTTGCAGGTAGGCTTCTCCTTGGCGGTTTTATCCTGCAATCTCCTGCAATTTTGCTCTTATAACTACAAACCCCTGCATCTGCACAGGTTTGATAAAATCCAATCTTATGCCAACATCCATTATTACCACAGATGATCTAAGGGAGTTCAAAATGGAACTTCTGGAAGAGTTAAAAGAATTGCTAAACATTAAATCAGGATCAGCTCCAAAGAAATGGCTGAAATCCACAGATGTTATGAAGATGCTCAAGATCAGTCCGGGCACCCTGCAGAATCTAAGGGTTAACGGTACCCTTCCTTATACCAAGATAGGGGGGCTGATCTATTATGATGCTTCAGAAATTGAGCGGGTGATGCAGGAAAACAAGGTGTGCGATTTTCAATAAGCAAAATGATGAATTACATAGATCATCTTAACAAGGTCTTTCGACGCATTGTCCAAGACTCTAACCTCAGGCCAACCCACATTAGCCTTTATCTAACCCTTTTTCAGATCTGGAATATGAATCGGTTCTCTCCAGTTTTTATCATCAACAGACAGGAGGTCATGCAAATGTGTAAAATAGGATCTCTCAAAACCTACCATAGATGTTTAAAAGATTTGGATAAAGGAAAGTATTTGGTCTATTACCCTTCCCGGGACATGTTCAAAGGCAGTCAGGTCAAACTTATCGGCTTTGGAGGTAAAAGTGACACAACCGGTGACACAACCGGTGGCACAACCACAACCACAACCGGTGATACCACCGGTGCAACTACCGGGGAACGAGCAGTACCACATAATATAAACACTAATAGACAAGAGAAAACAATTAGTAAACCTATAGCTAAAGAGGAAGTTTTGAATTTTTTTTCTGAAAAAGGCTGGAAGGACGTGGAGGGAAATAAATTTTTTAACTACTACCAGTCTACAGGATGGAAAACCGGAAAGGGCGCTGAAATAGAAGACTGGCAGGCAGCGGCTGAAAACTGGATGCTTCGCGCTTCTGAAATAAAAAAAACATGCGCCTCCAAACCAGGCCGGATCGAGAACCTAAAAACAACTAAAGACAAAGATTATGGAGAACCATTATGAGATCAGGGAAGGGGGAGTGACCTACAGCCTAGGGAGAAAAAAAGGAGAGCAGATCATCTATGACTTTCCCAAGATCCTGGATTATTTGCAGGTGAAAGGAAAAAAGCTTTTCGGGGAGCATTTCAGGATCTATGAGGAGGACCGAGATCTGTTGTATAGGCTCAGCAATTATTTTATCCGGGACCTGAGAAATTGTGAAAAGCTGAAGCTCGATCCTAATAAAGGTATTCTGCTTTCCGGGCCTGTTGGCTGCGGGAAGACGAGCTTTATGCGGCTGTTCAAATTCATCACCCCGGCTCAGCGTCCATATGAGGTGGTTTCTTCCAGGAACATCACCTTCGGATTCAATCATTTGGGGTTTAAGACGGTCCAGGATTATGGCGACAGCGGATACTTCTGCTTTGATGACCTGGGGCTAGAACCTCCCGGAAAGTTCTTTGGACAGGAGTGTGAGGTAATGGGCGAAATTCTACTCTCGCGGCACGATCTCTTTCAGAAGCACAAGCTGAGAACCCATGCGACAACCAACCTTAGCGCCAGTGAAATTGAAGAACGTTATGGGGAGCGGGTAAGAAGCCGAATGCGGCAGATGTTCAATCAGGTATCCTTCCAAAAAAATGCAAAAGATAAACGAAAATAAAAGCAAGCCTTATGAAAATAGCATTCTATAACATCGAAAACCTTTTTCATCGTGATTCTGGTCTGGTGAAAAGAACACTCAGTGAATCCGTCAAAGCCTGGATGGACGAATTACAAAATTTAATGTGCAAAGACTCACGAGCGGAAAATGATTTCACCAGAATGAGGGAGCTGACGTTTTTGCTGGGGTTCCACAGCTCAGCGCTGGAACCTTATGTCGTGATGCGTCGAAAAGCCGGCAATTTGTATATGCGAAAAAGAGATGCTGCTAAAGAGTATAAAGCCACAGAACTTTCAAACTGGAATGGATGGGTAAAGCTGAATTCCAGTCCCATAAATGAAGCCGCAGTGCGCAACAAGGCCAGGCTTATCTATGAAGTAGGCCCGGATATACTGATCTTACAGGAGGTGGAGGACAGGCAGTCCCTGGTGGAATTCAACGAACACTATCTTCCCGAGGAGGTTCGTTTTTCTGAAATCTTCGTAATTCCCGGAAATGATCCTGAAAACCGGGATCTGGCCATTCTCACCCGGAAAGGTTTTAAGGTGGATTCTATCCAGAGCTACGCCAATACTTCGGGGATCGAGGGAGGTAAATTATTTGATAAAGACCTTCATAAATACAGGATCAAAAACCCAAAAGGAGATGACATATGGATACTTTCGGCACATTTGACTGATACGGAAGTTGAGAAAGCGATAAGCGATGACAGAAGAAAGGAGCAGGCGACAAAAATCGCTGAAGTCTATAATGAGCTTCGTGAGAAGGGGCACAGGAAGGTTATAGTAGCGGGTACACTAAATGCTGTTTCTTATTGCGATTCCCTATCCCCTTTACTGCGCGAAACCGATCTACAGGATATTAAGAAGCATACATCCTTCAATGTAGATGTGGACACAGGAAAAGATGCCGATTATTACAGCCTGGGAGCTTACAGGATGGGAGTAAATATCAAGCAGAAGGATTACTTCCTGCTTTCTCCCCAACTTTTAAAAGAGATGAACAGAGGCGGATTGAACCGCAAGGCGGTATGGCCGTTGAATAAAGAGCAGTGGCGTGTTTTTAAGACGTTGCAGTGCGAAGTTCAGCAGGCAAGTTCCCATCCGGTGTTGTGGGCCAGGATAGACAATGAAAACTAAAAAAGTAGTCGTTATAAGGATATATTCCATGCCTGTGAATTATAGACGCCTCTGGAACTCCCATTGTACTGATCAGGTGATTATATCAAAGTTCCTCAAAACAAGCAGTCATCATTAAATACCGGGTCAATTAGTCATGATATTTAGTACCCCAAAAAGAACAACTGCTATGTAAACGAGCAACACACCTCCCAGGGTAACCACCTGCCACAGTTTAAAACCATGTCCACTTTTCTTGCTGCCCATATGAATGAAAGCAGCATAAAGAATACCCACCAGGCCTACAAAGCTCAAAACTGTCACAAATAAAGGAAAGTTACTTACCGGCAGGCCAACTAAAGCAAGAGGGAAAAATGCTACTGTAAGTGTAACGGCATGATCTCCTATGACGCTGGTGACACCGGAAGTTATCTGACCACTTTTAGCTACACTCCAGGTAGCAAAAACTTCGGGCAATGCAGCCATTGGAGCTGTAATAAATAAACCACCCACTATTTGTGATAATCCAAAGGAGGAAACCAGGTTTTCTGTAGCACGAACTGTGAAAAAGGCGCCTAAACCTAAAGCAACCAGACCTGCTACCGCCAACCAGATCTCCTTTTTCTTCCATTCCACTTTTTCGCTTTCTTTTTTTCCTCTAAGGAGGGCCTGAGCAAGAAAAGCGATATACATTCCCAACATTATCCAGCCATCCACGGGCTGTAACCCTCTCCAGGCAGAAGGAACAGTTAGTATAGCTACTACTGCTACAATTACCAAGTACGGTAAAGCCTGGACCGTTACGGCCGTGGGATCTACTTTTAGCAGGTGCTCCTTCTTGTGCTCCTGGTGTCCTTCATCTTTGTTCTTATTTTTTAGATGCCTGGTCGCAATGTAAGCTGTTATGACCATTAAAGGAATAGCAATAACATTAGATCCAAACATGGTCCCCAGACCAATATCTCCCACGCCGGTTACTGCACTGGTGATATTAATTCCTATTTCAGGACTCGCTGCTGCCAAACCAATTAAGGCACCACCGGCAGCTACCGAAAAACCCCATTGTTTTCTTAACTTTTTCAAAGGTTTTGACAAGTGCTCCGCACCCCAGTGAGCTGCCCAGACAGCTGCAATCAGAACCAAAGCCCATAACCAGGTATTCATAATTTATTCTTTTTTAGCCTTCTAAATAAACGGTTAGCAATGCGAACAGGGAAAAACCGGCGGTTAAAAGAACGGAAGCATAGGCAGGATCGGGTTTGCCATGAGCTTCTGTTAAAATTTCTTCGATGGCGACGCTGAGCAGGATACCGGCGGTAAATGCGAGCAGACTGAATTTGATCAAATCACCACTGTTGCGCATTGTCCAAAAACCAATTGTAGCGCCGAGGAGAATAGGAATTGTAAAACCGGCTGCAAGTAAGTAGCGCATTTTTTCAGGCACTCCCTTGCTCTTGAAGGTGGCAATTGTGGCAAAACCTTCCGGGATATCTGCAGGAACTTGTCCCAGGGCGAGAAGGAGCCCTAAAGACACTGATACAGTAGAGCCTGTGCCTATCATAATGCCATCGCTAAAAAGATCAATGGCGACTCCCAAATAAATTCCCCAGGCAGATCCCGTTGCCTTGCCTTCACCTCCGAACCGATCTTTAATGAAATGAACCGCTTTTTCCAAAAGAAGAAAAGTGAAGCCTCCTCCCATAAAAGCTGCAATGGGGATCCAAGGTTGCTCTACTTCAAGAGCAGTAGGCATTAATTCCAAACCTACAACAGCGAGTATTATACCTGCAGCGAAGTGAAGCGCCAAATTCAAGGTTTTATCGGAAACATTGATCCACTCTGCCAACAAACCGCCTGAAAAGTTCCCCAAAGCAGGCATAGCAGCAAGTAATAAAACCATTAAGAATTCGCTCATTTTCAGTACAAAAAGAGGGTTTCGTACTCTCTAAATTAATCATTTACATCCTGCTCCCTCTTAAACTTCTGTTATAATGCTCCTCTGATTCCTGAACCAAATCACTCTACTTTGACAGGTTCAAAATCCTAAGAGCGCCTCGCATTACAAACGAAAAAACAATACCTCCAATAATCAGGTCGGGCCATTTGCTGTCGAGGAAATATACAAGAACTCCGGCCAGTATTACTCCGCCGTTAACAATGATGTCATTGGAAGTGAAAATGGCACTGGCTTGCATGTGAGCTTCATCGCTTTTGGCTTTGTTAATGAGCCAAAGGGAGATCAGATTTCCGGCGAGGGCAAAAATGGAAACAAATATCATCCACTCGAACAGAGGCATATCGGTACTTGAAAAAAATCTTCTCAATACCTCTGCAAATCCCACCAAAGCCAGTCCCATTTGTAGATAACCACTTATTCCTGCTATTCTCTTTTTTCTTACTATAGATGTTCCCACAGCGAACAAACTTAGCGCATAAACAAAGGCGTCTGCAAGCATGTCCAGAGAATCGGCAATAAGACCCATCGAGTTTGAAATTAATCCGGTGGTCATTTCCAGAAGAAAGAACCCGAAGTTGATTCCGAGTACCCACCACAAAATTTTCTTTTGATGCGAATCATCTGAGGGCAAAGGCAAGACAGCTTCAGTTGTTTCCTCAAGTCTGTCATTTAAACCCAATTGGCTAATGGCGCGGTGGATTTCATCCCCATTCCCTGTATGATATACTTCGAGTTTTCTCCGATTAATATCGAATTCCAGATGCTTTACCTGATCAACCGGGTCAAGTTTCATTCTTATCATCTGTTCCTCGGAAGGACAGTCCATCTTCTGGATAGTGAAAATACTTTTGTACATACTTACGTCAAGCTTTAGTAAATTAATTTTAGTGACTCTTCAGCAGCGGGCATTTTTCCTTATCGAGTTCTAACTGAAACGTATGATGGCTGAAATCCCACTCTTCCACAGATTCTATAGCCCTCTGCCGCACGTCATCTATTTGATCGAAGTGGCTGATCTTTTCCAGGACCAGGTGAGCCGTTAGCACATGGTGTTCCCCGTCCAGGGACCAGACGTGCATATGATGAATAGAACTAACGTGATTAACCTGCTGTAGCTGCCGTTTAACTTCCTGCATATCTAATCCTGCCGGAACTCCCTGGAGGAGCAAATGAAGAGTGTCTTTGAGTCTTCCGCCGACTCCCCATAGGATGTAAAGCGTAATGCCCAGAGAAAGGATTGGGTCCAGAATGTACCAGTCTTTAAACTGCAGAATGATCGCCACAATAAGAACAGCGACCCATCCCAATACATCTTCCAGAAGATGCCAGCTCACAACCTTATCATTTAAAGATTTTCCTCCACTTACGCGCCAGGCGGCATAACCATTTGCCAAAACTCCAAGAATTGCGAAACCGATCATGTACTTTGAATCAACAGACTCCGGATTCTGGAGTCGGGAGATTGCTTCGTAAATAATATAAACAGAACCTGCTACAAGAACTACAGAATTAATTAAAGCACCCAAAAGTCTGAAGCGGGCATACCCGAAGCTAAATTCGTTTGTAGCCCCCTTTTTATTAGCCTTACCTTCTATATACCACGCAAGCCCGAGGGACAAACTATCGCCCAGGTCATGCAAGGCATCAGAAATGATCGCGACGCTATTGGTAAGAAATCCTCCAATGATCTCGATAATGGTAAAGCCGAAATTGATGAAAAATGCCAGCTTAAGATTCTTTTCAGAGTTTCCGTGAGAATGATCGTGACCCATGTCTATTGTTTATTCCAAGTTACTTATAATTAATGGCTGTGTCCGCCTTCGCCCTTCTGCATCTCCGCCATTAGATAGTAGGCATTATTATAGGCAAATCTTGTCTCTTCCGGCAGGTCTTTTAATAGCTTTACTTCAACCCATTCACCTCCATTGGTACCGGTAATCACCTCTACAGGTCTAAAGCTCCATGCATCTCCTTCCTCTTCTGCCGTAAAAGCATAAAATTTACCCCCATCTCTAACTATGGCAGATTCGGGAAGAGCTGTTGTTTGTTGGTTGTCAACCGCAATTCGCCCTCTCACGTACATTCCCGGCACCAGGTTTTCGGGCCTGTCGATGATTTCCGCATGAACATGAACTGCTTTGGGATCCTGTTCAAAGTTCTTGCTTACAGAAATTATTTCCGCAGTCAATTCAGTTCCGGGTAATGATTCGATCGTGAAATATACTTTCTGTCCTTTCTCTACTTTGGCAACATCTTTTTCAAAGACCATGAGGTCTACATGCACATCTTTCGTATTGATGATATGAAACATCTCGGACTGCGCCTGTACAAATTGGCCTGTTTTGATGTTGACCGATTGGACAGCTCCATCTATAGGGCTCCTAACCGGAATCCTCTGTTGGATGTTGCCATTTTGAATAGTTTCAGGATTAATATTTAGTTGTTGCAGTTGAGCCTTAAGCCCGGCAACCTGTCCTTGGAGGCTTTCCAATTCTGCCTCGGCACGTTGAAAAATTTGCCCAGAACCGAATCCAGCTTCGTACAATTTTTCTTGTCTTTGGAACTCTTTTTCCTGATAATTCAGACTGTTTAAGGCATTCATATATTGCGTTTGTACCTCAATGATCTCCGGGTGTTCAATGTAGGCCAATACATCTCCACGCTGAACTTCATCTCCTTCGATCACTACTATTGACGATACATTGCCTCCAATCACAGGAGTAACTGTGGCTTCACTTTGAGGAGGGACTTCCAGCTCTCCATTTGCCTGTACATAGCCGCTCATTAACCTGGTTGTAAGGCTGTCAATTTTCATATCAAGGACATCGAACTGCTGCTGTGAAAGCATAGCTTCCTTGACGGCTTCTGTTTTAGCAGGTTCACCGGCTTCTTCTTTCTGATTCTCCTCTTTTTCTGCATTTTCCCCGCAAGACAATAGGAGGAGAAACGGGAGTATATAAATTGTTTGAAATTTCATTTTTTAGTTTTTTCCAGTTAGGTAAAATTGTAATTCTGCAAGGGCTATCTGGTAATTTTCAAAAGCCTCGAGCGCTTTGATTTCTGACTCCATTGCATTGTCTAAGTTCTGAATAAAGGCCACATATTCAATGGCACCTTCATTAAAGGCAAGTAATGAGCCCTCCCGTTGTTCCTTCAGTAAGGGCAGGACTTCATCCTTGTAAAACAGCCAGGAAGATTTCCATCGTTTATAATTGCTCAAGGCAATTTCAAAATCTGTTCTTATCTGGTCTTTCTGAAAGTCGGCAGCTCTTTGTGCAATTTCCTTTTCTATTTTTGCCGCTTTAGCCTGGCCGTATGCAGCTCCGGAAAGAATTGGAATAGAAATACCCGCCTGATAATTGTAAAAACCGGTTGCTCCATTCACTTTTTGAAGTCCATACTGAACACTGAAGTCAGGAAGAAAATTAGCCTTTTCTACAGCATAAGCTGCTTCTGCTACCAAGACCTTCTGTTCAGAAACCTCCAAAAGAGGATGATCCTCAGGCAGATCTCCGGTTAGGAAAATTTCATCCTCCGTCAAATCGCCGAAATCATCCGGGACATCATAGACTTCCTCATCTCCCAGCCACAGATTCAGCTTTTGTAGGGCTGTTAGGTAGTCCATCTCGGCCTGTTGCAAATCAATCGCAATCTGGCTGACCTTATTTTTGGCTGTCAACATTTCTAATCTGGAAATGGCCTGTACATCGTACCGTAGACTAACTGCCTGATCTAATTTTTGGTAAAGGGAATCCAGCTCCTGAAATAAGAGATACTGTTGCTTTGCGGAAAAGGCACGACTCCATGCTATTTTCACCTCCTGTGCCACCTGAAGTTGAGACAGATCATAAGCTTCTTCGGCAAGAGCGATCCTTTTATTATAAAGTTTGTTTTTAGAAGGAATTCCTAACAAGTCAATCCCTTTCTGTTGAACGCCAACAGTCGTGTATATTCCACCTGCTTCTCCAAGCTCTTCTCCACCCGTAAATACTTCGGTTTCTCCGAGATCCCAGGCAGATCTTTTCATTGCCTGCTCCTGTCTAATTCTGGACTTCTCATTCTTAAGAAGTGGGTAACTGTCTAGAGCCAAGGCAACGGCTTCCTCCTGACTTACCTGCGGAGACAATTCAGCTGTTTGAGCATTCAAACCGGCAGGTAAAAGGAACAGGACAAGAATCACCGCAAAAGATCCACCTGTTGCAGGTTTAAATTTCATTCTTCCCGACCTCGATTCGACCCATTTATAAAGAATAGGCAGAATGAATAACGTGAGTAATGTAGAAGTGATTAAACCTCCTATAACGACAGTTGCCAGAGGCCTTTGCACTTCTGCTCCTGCCGAGCTTGAAATCGCCATAGGCAAAAATCCTAGCACGTCGGTTAGAGCTGTCAACAAAATAGGACGGATTCTGCTTCTTGTCCCAAGGCTGATCCTTTCGTTTAAATTTTTCACACCTTCTTCTTTTAGTTCATTGAAACTGCTTATAAGTACAAGCCCATTTAAGACTGCCACTCCAAATAAAACTATAAAGCCTACCCCGGCAGAAATGCTAAAAGGCATATCCCGCAGCCATAAAGAAAATATTCCTCCAATAGCTGCAAGTGGAATGGCTATGTAGATCATGGTGGTTTGCTTAAAGGATTTGAGGGCAAAATAGATCAGGATAAAAATGAGGAGCAGGGCAATAGGAACAACAATTTGCAGTCTCTTGCTTGCCCGTTCAAAATTTTCAAAGGCTCCGCCGTAGCGAATGTAGTAGCCGGGTGGAAGTTCAAACTCAGCATCCAGTTTGGTCTGTATATCCTCCACCACAGACTTTACATCACGATTCCGGATGTTTACTCCCACATAGGTACGGCGGTTCGTGTTATCTCTACTGATCTGCATCGGGCCGGGCTGATAACTTATTTCAGCTACCTCTTTCAGCGGGATCTGGCTACCTGAGGGCAAGGTGACATACAAATTTCTGATATTCTCAATACTCGTTCTTTCCTCTTCCTGTAATCGCACTACCAAGTCAAATCGTCTTTCTCCTTCAAAAATAACTCCTGCATCTCCGCCCGCAAAAGCCGATTGGATTAGGGAATTCAACTCCTTGATCTGTAAACCGTATTGCGCAGTTTTATTCCTGTTGTAGTTGACCGTGATTTGCGGTAATCCGGCTGTGGCCTCGACTTTCATATCGGCAACCCCTTCTACAGTAGAAATAATGTTGCCCATCTCCTGCGCCTTACTTGCCAAAACCTCCAGATCTTCACCATAAAGTTTGACTGCAACATCTTCCCTCACCCCGGTAAGAAGTTCGTTGAACCGCATTTCCACTGGCTGGGTAAATTCATAGCTAACGCCGGGAATAATACCGATGGTTTCTTTGATCTTAGCAATAAGTTCATCCTTAGAATCGGCAGAAGTCCATTCATCTTTATCCTTTAAAATAATAAAGCTGTCTCCAATGTCCATAGGCATAGGATCTGTTGGGACATCAGAAACTCCAAAACGAGTGACGATCTGTTCTATTTCCGGATACTCGTCCAGAAGAAGCTGTTCTATTCTTGTGGAGGTTGCAATTCCCTCGTCAAGCGAACTTCCCGGTTTCAGGATAATATGAAAAGCTATGTCCCCTTCGTCGAGCTGCGGAATAAATTCCCCTCCCATTTTGGTGAACATGAAGGCAGCTAAAGCAAATAATGCTATAGCGGTGCCCAGCACAATTTTTCCTCTTTTTAGGGATCTGTCTAACAGAGGCTCATATTTGTCCTGAACCCAACCAACAAATTTGTCACCATAGGATTTCTTTCGCTTTTTACTTTCCTTCAGAAAGAGAGCAGAGATCATTGGGACGTATGTCAAACACAAGATCATTGCACCCAGCATGGCGAAGATGAAGGTAAGTGCCATTGGTTTGAACATCTTTCCTTCAACCCCTTCCAGGGCTAGGATTGGCAGAAATACGATAAGGATTATAAGCTGCCCAAAAAAGGCAGAATTCATCATCTTTTTTGCAGAAGAGGAGGCGATCGAATTTCTTTCAGATTTATTTAATTCGCCTCTTTTCTTCATGCGCTGATGGATGGTAAAAACGGTACTTTCCACAATGATCACGGCTCCGTCTACTATAATTCCGAAGTCTATTGCCCCGAGGCTCATGAGGTTTGCCCAGACGTCAAAAAGGTTCATCAGAATGAAAGCAAACAGGAGGGAGAGCGGAATCGTGGAGGCAACTATTAAACCTCCCCGCCAGTTCCCCAAGAGCAGCACCAGGACAAAGATCACGATCAGACCTCCTTCGAGCAGGTTTTTTGTAACTGTGGAAGTGGTGTCACTAATGAGTTCACTTCTATCCAAAAATGGCTTTATGGAAACACCTTCAGGAAGGGATTTCTGAATCTGCTCGATCCTGTCTTTTACGTTGTCTATGACCTCATTGGAATTGGCTCCTTTCAGCATCATGACCATTCCGCCAACGGCTTCACCCTGTCCGTTTTTTGTCAGTGCTCCATAGCGTACGGCACTTCCTATTCGAACATCAGCAACATCTGAAACTGTTATAGGTACTCCGCCGGAAGTAGTGACGACAATCTTTTCCAGATCCTCCACACTTCGTGCAAGTCCTTCGCCCCGTATGAAGTTTGCCTGGTGGTTCTTTTCAATATAAGCCCCGCCGGTATTCTGATTGTTATTTTCAAGGGCGGTAAAAACATCAGAAATGGAAAGTCCAATGGCTTTTAATTCATCGGGTTCTACAGCAACTTCATATTGCTTGATCATTCCGCCAACACCGTTCACTTCTACAACTCCCGGCACCATTGCCATTTGTCGGCGTACAATCCAATCCTGAATTGTTCTCAGCTCAGTAGGGGAGTAGTCATCCTTAAATTCCTCTTCTACTTCGAGCGTATATTGATAAATTTCCCCAAGTCCCGTAGAAATAGGTCCCATGGACGGTTGTCCAAAACCTTCGGGAATTTCATCTTTTACCGCATTCAGTTTTTCACCTACTAACTGTCTGGGGAGATAAGTACCCATGTCGTCTTCAAAGACAATAGTTACCACGGAAAGTCCGAACCTGGAAACCGAGCGAATCTCTGTAACACCGGGCAAATTGCTCATGGCAATTTCCACGGGGTAGGTGACGAACTGCTCGATGTCCTCAGTTCCTAAATTGGGTGCCTGGGTGATCACCTGCACCTGGTTATTTGTGATGTCTGGTTGGGCATCTACGGGAACCTGGAAAACACTCCAGATCCCTGCACCAATGAGCACCACTGTTAAGAGACCAATAATGAATTTATTATTGATCGAAAAATCAATGATCTTATTAATCATAAATGATAATTTAATTCAGTTTTTGATAAAATTCTTGGCCGGGGCCAGTGACAACAGGATATAGCTATCCTAAAACTGAATTAAATACGGGGAGGCTGGAAGTGAGAAAAGGCAATTTCCTTGCCTGCGCTCTCCCCAAATAAGGGTGTCAAAAAGGGTATTTTTGGCTCAAATACTTCGAAGCTACTTGTTTCGAATCTCACAACATGCACGTGGCAGCAGTGACACTGGCAAAAAGGAGGACAGTCATCAGAAGTTCCATGCTCATTCCCTGACTGATCCTGGTCTACTTCCAAACTGACTGAGACAGTATCTTGATTTTCAGATATCGCAATGTCTTCACAGGGTATAAAGTTGAGCCCCAGGAAATAAAAAGATAATATGACTGCGATGAATTTCACAGGATAAAGGTAAAAAAAGAACTTAGAAGCAAAGCTTATAGAATTCCTAATTGGTTAGAATTTTCATTTGCCACAACATGACTGCGCCTGTTGGATTGGTGGACACGGTACGGAACCGTAACTGCAAAACACACAGCAGTCGCCTTCCAAAGGTTTTATAACAGCTCCACAGCCGGAACATTCGTGAAAGAATTGACATGCATCTGTAGGCATTGTTTCTTCCCTGGAAACATTGCAGTTCGGGCAGGTAAGAATAGAATTTAATTTAATTTCCATATTGGATTTTTTATAACATTGATGTGATATCCGAACCCATTGTGGGATAAGCATATATCATTTTCTTTAAATCTTGAACTGGTATCGATTTGTAAATAGCAAGAGAGAAAAAATTAATTGTTTCCTCAACTCCCGGACCGATTAAATGTGCACCTACTAAAGTTCCACTATCGGTGTTAGTGATGGTCTTGAATGCATATTCTTCGGTGTTTAGTCGCTTCGCATTAAACCATTCCGGGGCCGCTTTACTATTTACTTTTACATTTATTCCGGCCTTCCTGGCTTCCTCTTCTGTCAAACCTACTGAAGCCATAGGCGGTAAGGTGAAGACCACTGAGGGCATGGGTGGATACTCTGCCTTTCTGCTATTTCCTTTTATAATATTGGAAGCAATAATATGACCTTCATAAACGGCTACTGGTGTTAACGGAAGTCCATTGCTGTCGGCAGCGTCTCCTGCAGCATACACGTTGGGATTTGCAGTGCTCTGCAAAAACTCATTGACCTCAATACCCCTTTTGTTTGAAGCAACAGATCCAGCCTTAAGATCCAGATCATTGATATGAGGCACTCTTCCTGCACTGTTAAAAACTGCTTCAGCCATAAATTCTACTTCAGAACCATTTTTTTCACCAACAACAGTAAAACCTTTTGTTTCTTTTTTGATTCCGGTAACGTTTGTTTCAAGCACTAATTTTATGCCCATCTTCTGTGTTGCTTCAGACAAATGCTGAACTATATCCTTGTCAAAATTTTCTAAAGGTCTGGTTCCTCTATGTATAATGGTAACTTCAGCCCCACATCGCCGGGCGATATGTGCAAATTCAAAGGCAATATAACCGCCGCCTATAAAGATCATGGACCTTGGCAGCTCCTTCAGGTTGAGAAAATCTGTACTGGTCAAGGCGTATTTACCTCCTTCAAAAGTTAATTTGCGTGGCCTGGCTCCTGTGGCGATAACAATTTTATCTCCTTTTAAAACTTGCGACTTGATTTCAACTGAATCATTGCTAATAAAGCGGGCAGCACCGTGATAGGTGTCGATATCATTGTGTTTGTATCCCTTTTCGATTTTCCCGGGCATGGCATCTACAAATTCCTGCTTAAAAGCGATGATGTCTTTCCAGTTAACTTCAGGAACAGTATCAATACCTTTTCCCGCCAATCGTTGAGCGAAGTCTCTCACTTCGGTAGCACCAATGATTATTTTTTTTGGGTCACATCCTCGAAGCGCACAAGTTCCTCCATAAGGTAGTTCATCGGTTACAGCAACTTTTAAACCTTTGGATGCACATTTATTGGCAACTGTCATACCAGACATGCCCGAACCTATTACTATTACATCATATTGCTTCATCATCTTTCTATTTTTGTGACTTTATATCCTGTTCGTTCAATAGCCGTTTTTACTTCTTCAACGTTTGTGCGTGTACTATCGAATTCAACAACCGTATTACCTTCTTCGTAAGAAACTTTGCAGGTGACAATCCCGTTTAGCTTGTTAACTTCAGATTTTACATGACCCTCACAGCCTGTGCAGGTCATACCACTCACAGAGAATTCTACCGTTTGAATATTTTTTTCCTGAACAAAAACCACTTCTTTTTCATCAGAAGGATAAAAAGCTTGCGCATAATAAGGAAAGGCCAGGCTCAGAATAACAAAAACAGTCACACCACTCAAGAATTTACGGGACTGGAAAAAAGAAGATCGAAAATTACTCTCACAGCCGCAGTCATCATCTGTAGACTTCAGGTTCAAATACCAGGCGAATCCCAAAGCAACTATAGAAACTGCTACAAGTGGCCACCTAAAAGGCTCCAGCCATGCAAAAGCACCTGCCATGCTTCCTGTTCCTGCTGCTATAGCAAGTATGGGAGCAATACAACAAAGGGAACTGGCAATACCAGTTAGAATACCTACTCCAAGAAAGCTGTTTTTTGTCTTCATATAGCTTCAGGTTGATGTTTTATTAAATTGAAAAAGGGAGCAAGGAGGTCCCAATGGTCATTCCGAAGAGAATAAAATATGGTCTGACCTTCTTTTTCCGCTTTCACAAAATCTCTATCCTTCAATTTTCGCAAGTGTTGCGAAACTGCCGGAATGGTCATGTTCAGGATGTCACTTAGATCACACACGCATAATCTTTCTTCGGTCTCCAGGACGTAAAGAATCTTTAGTCTTACACTGTTACTAACCAGGGAGAGCTTATCGGTTAAAGCATCTACTAACTCTTCAGCTTCGGAAATTTGCTCTTGACATCGTTTAATTTGCTCTAAATCGGCTTCTTTACGTATGCAGTTCATATCCTTCATTCGACAAAAGTAATAAATTATTTAAGCAATTGCTTAAATAAGCTTCGGAATAGAAAATCTTAAATTAGTCGGGAATTAGCTCAGGTGGAAAAAGTGATCCCATCAGAGCCATGAGAATCCGTGGCAGAATTTCTCTTAAAACTATTTCTCTTATTTACGAATATTACCTACTGCTCAACAGTCATTTCTTCTTTCAATATCCCCACCTTATCAATCTCCTTCATTAGCCTATGGGTCTCTGTTAGCGCCACGATCATCTTCTGGTAATGTAAGATGTCCTCGAAGCTCAATTCGCGGCCTTTGCGGTCTTTTAGCCATTTTTGTCCGGGCTGGTGGCCATCTACAAATAATGTCATTTCTTTCTCTAAATGGTTAAACCGCTACTCCTGAAAAGGATATATTCCTTTTTCTTGCATCCAAGTGTGAGCCTTAGGTCTAGGGATTATCATGTACACAGCAATTTAGAAAACAAAAATATTTATTCAGAGTATGAACTACTTTATATCAGTTTCCTGTTTGACTTTGTAGTTGGTTATCTACTCCTAGAATCATTGAATGTTTCAGATGATTTATTGGAAAAATTCATAATCCATGGTAACAATGTTTTTATTGATATGAAAAGGACCAATCAAATTTTAGGAGCTAATCCTATGATTAAAAACCAAGACACCTATTTTTAGTTATATGAGATATCATTAAACACTCACTACATATCATCTCTCGACCTCATGTCCACTGCGATCGTTGAAAGGAAGCAATGGATAAAGTCCAAAGAAGGAAATTGAAGTAACTCAAAATTTTAATCTGGTTTAAAATCAAAGAATTAGAAAAACAATTAGCAGCAGGAAAAGTCTCCTTATTTGAAACTTCAGAAGAAAAAAACAACAAAAAATATCTAAAAAAACAATAATGAAGAACATTATTACAGTCTCCCTTTTATGTGTCCTATTAATAAGTTGTTCAAAAGATGACTCCGAGAAAATAGAAGAACAAAATCCCACTATAGAATATATTTCAACAAACAATGTTGCCGGCGGTGATATCCTTACCTTAAACGGTAGCGATCTCGATCCTTCTCATAACTATATAATCAGATTCAATGACATTGAAGGGGAAATAATAGAAATTACTTCAAGATTTATCAGGGTTCAAATTCCTGAAAATGCAACATCAGGGGATATTACTTTTACCTATAATGGTGAAACAAGTGTAGTAGGAGAATTCACTATTAAAACTTCTTCAGAGAATTCATCTTTTTTGTACGCCGTGAAGGATTTTCCCGGCTACTCCAATTCGACTGTTACCCAGTTTGTGAAGATTGATCCTGCCAATGGAAATGAAACTGTTCTTTTCGATTTTCAGAACAATCAATTGATAGAGAGTCTTGTCTTTGATACAGCAAACAATACTATCATCGGGATAAGTTATACCGAGGATGAAAATGGAAATATCTCCAATGCATTACATGTTATAGATATTTCAGCTAATACTGTCAACACTATTGAACTGAGCGAGAATGTCTATTATGAACTTTCTATTTCAAATGAAGGTAAACTGTTTGCTGTTAAAGATGCACCCGGTTATTCAAATTCCACATCTTCTAAGTTAGTTGAGATTAATCCTACCACCGGTAGCGAGACGGTTCTTTTAGATCTGGGAACTAATCATCTTGTAGAAAGTCTGGTTTATGATAACGACAATAGCGCAATCTATGGGGTTAGTTCAGTAGAAGATGAAAATGGTAATGTGACAAATAATCTCTTTAGTATTGACATCGTGTCTAATACTTTTAGTACTATGAGTTTGAGTGACAATTTTTATTATGAATTTGCGCTTTCAGATGAAGGTAAATTGTTTGCTATTAAAGACTCTCCAGGTTATACTAACACAACTTCCACTAAACTTATTGAGATCAATACTACTAGTGGAAATGAAACCGAACTTTTGGATTTGGAAACCAGTCAGTTCGTTGAAAGTTTAATATTTGATAATCAAAACAATAAGGTCATTGGAATAAGTTCCTTGACCGACGATAATGATAATATTTCAAATGGCTTGTTTATCATAGATCCAACGGCCCAAACTTTTACTCAAGTGGATTTAATGAGTGATGTTTATTACGAGCTTTGTTATTCAAATTAAAACTTCGAGCTCCTCAACATTTGTTGCCGCTAGTCTCAGACCTTGGTATTGGAAAGTATTACAGACGATGTGGAAAACCATAATGTGATGTTAAAATTTAGCCGTACCTTCACAAAACAATCTTAAAAATTAAACAGATGGCAGTTAAACACACACCAACAGGAGAAGTTCATAGCGGCAACAAAGGCGGTAAAACCGGATGTGGCTTTAACACTAATGAACAATCCAGTCACTGGACTAACACGGGCGAAAGAATTACGTGTTCAAAGAATGGCTGTAGGTAGTAATTTGGAGGCCCTACAGTTTTTTCTTTGGGCCTTTTGTTTCTTTTGAGCTCCTAATTTCCTTACACCCAATCACAAGAAGAAATCTATTTTGACAAAAAGGTTAACATTCTTATCCTGTTTTTTCCTTCTTTTTAGCACGTTGATATTTGGACAAACTATGAAAAAAGTAGTGGTGTCCAAAGAGGACCCACACGGGCTATACAACTTTGAACCAACTAACACAGAAAGTCTTTTCTACATCAAAATTGTTCCCAATGCTAAACCTGTTGGTTGCCTGGTGATCTTGCCATCAACAGGTGAACTGGTGGAAAGTGTAATGAATCAAATTACCTTACATGAACTTGCCGTTCAACAAGATCTCCTGGTGATCTTCCCATCTGTAAATTGGAGTTCAGCAAAATTCACAGATGCACACGAATTTTTAGATACTGTTTTTAAAATGGTAGTTGAAGAATACGAAATACCGAAGGACAAATTTGTTCTTGGAGGGCTTTCCCTTGGCGGGATGATCTCCCTTACCTACGCCGAAAAAGCGAACAGAGAAAAGGGCAGTACCTTCATTGATCCCAAAGCAGTTTTTGCACTTGACCCGCCGCTGGACTTTGCCCATTTATACCATCAGGCCGAAAGAGATGTGGAACGAAATTTTTCCGAAGCAGCTGTTAGCGAGGGGAAGTGGCTAATGGAAATGTATGAAACAGAATTTGGAGGCACCCCTGAAGAAGTTCCTGCCGAATATATTAAATATTCAATTTATTCCCACAGCGAAGAGGATGGAGGAAACGCCAAATATTTAATAGGTACTCCTGTAAAAATTTACACAGAACCGGCGATCGAATGGCAAATTAAAAACAGGCAGAGAGATCTTTACGATCTAAATGCCACTGATATTTCTGCAATGATCAATTTGTTGCAAAGAAAAGGAAATAACCATGCAGAGATAATTGTCACGCACGGCAAAGGAATTCGCCCCGACGGAACAAAACATCCCCATTCCTGGAGTATAATGGATTCACGGGAATGCTTAAGCTGGGCAATGGAACATCTGTAATGATAAGAAACTTCAGAAAAATGTTACAGGCAATTCTGAAAGAATTTCGGAATTAAAAAAATTAATCTTTTCATTGTGCTAATTGCTTAAAAATCAACTATGGACATTGGTAATATTTATATGGGATATTGGTGGCTTCCTGAAGGGCAGGACAACAAGGTTTCCGGTAATTTTATTTATGATTCACAATCCCAAACCTATCGACTTCATACCATAGGTAAATTAAAGAGTAATCCCAACGACCTTCTGACATTTAATGATCAAAAAATGATAATTGGTTTAGCTAAAGATGAGCATTCCAACAAAAACTTTTCATTCAAATTATTAGATGGCT
This sequence comes from Salinimicrobium sp. CAU 1759, assembly GCF_054482715.1. NCBI lineage: Bacteria > Pseudomonadati > Bacteroidota > Flavobacteriia > Flavobacteriales > Flavobacteriaceae > Salinimicrobium > Salinimicrobium sp. CAU 1759. The sequence continues at coordinate 144,307 of NZ_JBTLRK010000002.1, forward strand.
TTGCGACTAAAATGGGTCCAGACAATTATTCTGAATACGTGATTAATAGTTTTTTGATCTGTCCAGGCGAGGAATTTGATAGCAAATTACTATTTAATCGAGTTCATGTAAAAGTCACTTATCTTGATGAATGGTTTGCTAACTCCGGTTTTAAGATCAACAAATACTCAGAGAAAAAAATGGGTTATCAAGTGCAGTATCATCAGCCTGACGACATTATTTTGTTCGAATCTGAAGAACTGGTTATTAAGGGAACATTTCGGGCTAATATACATTTTCCTTTATATACAGATTTTAAGGCTGGACAAAGTGCATTTATTCTTTTACAATTTAAAGTTTCAAAGGAATTAGAAGAAATAAAGAAGATGGCCTTCTTAATTAAAAACTTTTTCTGTTTGGCAATTGGATTACCCCTCAGATTCGAGAATTTTCAAGTTGAGAATAAAATAAATGGGTTTCCTTCTCCCAGATATACATACTATAAGGAGGAGCGGAATAAGAACCTGATAAAAAGGAACATCCGTTCATTCGGAATGCCTATTAATTTTAAAAATAATAAAGGGAAACTTCCGAATATTTTGGAAATCTGGTTTCAACTTCATGACAAATTTGTTCTCTCAGTTTTAAACTATTTTGGTTTCCTCAACGAGAATCGAGGATTTGAAGAAGATAAGTTTTTGAACTTGATTATTGCAATAGAAACATACCAACGCAAAAAGCATCCTAATTTCGAGAATAAGAGAGGTGGAAAATTTTTAAGAAATAGGGAGAGGGTACTGTCTAAAATCAAAAATAAAAATGACTATCAATGGCTATCGAAGCAGCTTAAGGATTATGTTCCTAAGACTTTAAAGGACCGGTTATTATTTATTTTAGATTTACACAAAGGGAGCTTAAAAGATTTAGTTAAGAATGAAAAGAAATTTGTTGATCATGTTGTTGAAACCCGGCATCATTTGGTCCATGAGGATGTTGAATCTGTGCACTTAGTCCTAAAAGATGGAGATAATCTTTCTATTATGAACTCTAAATTAAAAGTGATCTTAGAAGCTATTTTTTTAAGTGGATTAGGATTTGAGTCAGAATGTATAAATAAAAAACTAAAAGGCAACCAATACAATTTTCAAGCGTTTGATGACTCCAGATTTTAGGCTACAGCGAAATGATTCGATTTTGCTCCGGTCATTGAGTTTTGTCAGCAGTAATAAAGTCGTTGGGTAGTTCTTAAATTAAAGAAAATTCATTCTTCTCTTTCTTCCCTTACATAATACACAATTCCCACCCCCTAAAACAGTTAAACTTTTTCTTTTCTCGGCTTCAGAAGACCTTCTGTAATAGTTTCAACATCGGTAAGAATTAAAAAACAAAGACCGATGAAAAGATCACTTTACGCTTCTGCTTTTTTGATGCTTTTTTCGATCCCGACATTCGCGCAGATAGGAGGGATCGAAAATTCTGTCGCTGATATTGCCGACACGATCAGAGCTATTTTCCCCATAATCCTGGGCGTCATTTTCCTGGTGGGATTCCTCTTTAATGCCGGACACTTCTTTGGTGAAAACGCCGACCTCAAGAAAGGGATCACCCGGGTACTCATTTTTGTGTTGATCGCGGGGGCCGTGGTAGGCATTTTTACGTACCTCATTGGCATCGTCGTCTAATGAAGCGCTACGAGATCTACAGGAACATAAGGCAGAGGGCACTCATCTACGGCCTCCCTATAGCATTCTTCGCTTTGATGATGCTCTCTGTCATTGGTTCCCTTTTAGGGATCATTTTCTCCTTCAGTGTTGCAGTGATCACTGGTGCGGTGGTCATCAACATTGGGCTTTATATTGCCCTGATAAAGATCACACAGCATCCCCAATTGCTCAACTTTCGAAAAGTCTTTCCCGAAATGCTCTCCAGTAAAAAATCCTCCGGGTTGTATTATGAAAATTAATCTCGCCGCAGTCCATCCTGTCATTGAAATTCGGGAAAACCTGGTTTTCGCCAACAACGGGAATTTGGTGCTGTGTTATGAAGTGGACCTCCCGGAGGTCTATTCCCTTTCAGAAAAGGATTTTGAGGATCTGCACGGGATCTGGTTTCAAGCCCTGCGTTCGCTTTCGAGCGGGTGCGTGATACATAAGCAGGATATCTATCGCAAGAGGAATTACACTTCAGAAAAGCTTCCGAATAACAGCTTTTTGGAGAAGGCCACCTTTAACTATTTCAAAGGCAGGGAGCATTTGACGCACAGGTGCTTCCTATTTTTTCTCTGGCCAAAGAACAAGGCGCTGAACAATGCAAAATATGTGAACCCTTTCAAGAAGCTGTCGCAGAAGATTCCCGTACAGCTGGAAGACGAGCTCCTGGATTTTAAAAGAGCGGTGAATGACACGGTTTCTTTCCTTAACAATAGTAAGAAACTAAGCCTCATTCCGCTGGGCGAAGAGCAAATCCTCGAATTAACCGCTTCCTGGTTCAATGGGTTTAATGAAGGTTTTGACACCGATTTGCTGCTGAAAAATTCTCATCCACAGATTGGGGAGAATTTTTTTGAGGTGCTGGCGGTAAACAGCGAATTGTGCTTTGGCGAAACTGTACAGTCCAGCAAGACCAACGAACGATTCACATCTGATGATTTTGTGTTTCACCAGGGTTTCCCTGATGGGTTGGGGCTGAACCTGAATGAGAATCATATCATCAACCAGATCATCTATATGGATGATAAACTGAAGTGGCGGAAACTGCTGGACAAGCGAATTGAAGAACTAAAGAAGAGCACGAATTTTGGCAGCCAAAACAAATATATCCTGGAGAAGATCCAGCATATTGTGGATCGTATCAATGAAGATGACACTTCAAGAGTGATTCGCGGCCATTTCAACGTCATTTATTGGGATAAGAAGGAGAGCAACCTGGGCAGGATAGGCTCTAAGATCAAGACCGAATTTAAGGAGCAGGATATTGTCCCCCACTATCCGCTGGGAGAAGAACGGAAGAACTATTTACTGAATAGTTTCTTCTGTTTCTCTTCCAATTTTTCTGATGAAGACCTTTATGTCGCCGATTTGAAGCACGCCCTTTGCCTGTACATTAACAACACCAATTACAAATCTGATGATACCGGGATCATCTTTAATGACCGGCAGCATAACATCCCGGTATTGAAAGACGTATGGGATGAAAGGAAGAAACGTATCAAAGCCCGCAACTTTGCCATTTTCGCCCCTACTGGAGAAGGCAAATCTTTTTTGGCGAACAACATTCTAAGGCAATATTTTGAAAGCGGAGTAAGGCTGGTGGTGATCGATTTGGGAGGCTCCTATAATAAATTTGCGAAGCTGTATCCCGAAGATCATCTTATCCTTCGGTATGAGCAAGGGAAGAGTTTAGGGATCAATCCGTTCTACATCAGTAGTAGCCAGGATCTGAATCCGCAGCACCTGGAGGATCTTTCCACTTTTCTGCTGGAGCTGTTCGCTTCCGAAGTAAAAGCCACGAAGGCGCAGGAGGTGGCAGTAAAAAAGATCCTGCGGCATTACTATGATCGAATCCCGGGAGACCATTCTATGGAATCTTTCTATGATTTTATCAAGGCAGAAAAGAAGACCCTGCTGACCGAGCTGCAGATCCATTCCGATTACTTTAACGTGGATAATTTTCTGCACATCATGTCTGAATATGTGAAGGATGGGCTATATAGTTTTCTGTTTGAAGTGCAGGAGGATCAGAGCTTTAAACTCGAAGAAAAGCGGCTGATCGTTTTTGAGCTGGACGAAATAAAGGATAACAAAGAGATCCTTTCGGTAATGTTGAAGCTGATCAAATCGGCTATCCAGAGAACAATCTGGCAGAACCGTTCAGAAAAAGGAATCATCCTGTTCGATGAGTTTGCCAAACAACTCAAGTTCGAGAACGTCCTGGAGAGCGTGGAATTTTATTACCAGGCGATACGGAAACAGAATGGGGCGATTGGGATAATTTTACAGTCCATTAATCAGCTTCCGCAGAACGCTACCTCCGCCAGTATCCTGGAGAACACTCAGGTAATCTACAGCCTCCATAATGAGAAAGGATACGAACAACTTCAGAAGCGGTTAAACCTCTCCAGCCACGATGTGAATCAGCTGAAATCCATAAGGAATAAACTTACGGGAGTACAGAAGTACACAGAGATGTTCATCAAGATAGGGCGGGAGAGTAACATCTTTAGGCTGGAGGTGCCAAAAGAAGTGTATGCCGCATACCTCACAGACGGCAAAGAGAATGAAGAACTAATGGAATTGTACGAGCGATCGGGTTCGATGGAACAAGCAATAACAGATTTTATAACCAAACACTCAACAAAATGAAAACAAAAATGATTCTCGTGCTGATGGTGCTATTAATGGCCCAAACGGCGCGTTCACAAGGAATGCCGGTCTATGATAACACCAGTTTCCTGGCCCTGGGGAAATCCCTGATCGAATCGGCCAAACAGACCTCTCAACTGCTAAAGACTGTGAACTTCCTGAAAGAGCAGAAGGAGCGTATTGAACAGGTGAGCAATGCGCTGAAACAGCTAAAGGCGGTCCAGGAGATCATCGACAACAATCAGAGGCTGTTCACAACTGTACAGAATGACCTGAGGGAGATCCTGAATTCCCCTTTTATTAAGGCAGAGGAGATTGACCGGATTTCGGAATCTTTCAACTCAATTATTGAGAGTTCCTTGGAGGATCTGAATTTCATGCAGCAACTGCTTACCAACAATTACCTGACCATGACCGATGCAGAACGGCTGGTGATCTTGGAAGCCCAGAAAGAGCGATCCCGGGAAATGGTAGCCGAGATCCAGCTCAAGAATAAGCGCTACAGGACGATCATTTCCTTTAGGGAAATGCAAAGCAGGATCAATAACCGGGAAACCGACTATTAATCAGAGAACAGAATGCCTGCTTCAATAGGACTCGAATATGTGGATGCAGTGTTCACAACGATCAAGGCAAGTAGCTTTTCAACCTACACCATAATGGGGATGAAGGCCTTGGCCATCTTGTTCTTTCTGGTGAACATCATCAAGAAGTACAGCGAAGGCGCTGCCAGTAGTGACGGCTATACCTGGGGACTGAGTCCGGCAGAGCTGATCAAGAATTTTATGATCGTTTTGCTGGTAATCTTCTCCACCCAAATATTGGGCTACCTCGACGGGATCCTGGTGAGCATTGAAACAGAATACCGCAATACGGCACCGGCACTACTTCCTTTGCAGCTTCAGGAAATGGAGATCGAAGAGGATATCAACTTTTTAGAGGCAGGGGCAAAGGCGATGAGCATGCTTTATGAATACCTGGTCACCCCTTTTTACCCCATGAAGGTCATTGCCTTTATCCTGGGTTTGTTCCTGTGGATCATGGACCTTTTTATTTATCCCTTATTCCTGGCCGAGCGTTTTTTCCTGCTGGGGCTGATGCAGGCCTTTTTTCCGCTGGTGATCAGCATGGCTGTATTTGAGAAGTTCCGGGAAATGGGCTACCGATTTTTCCGGTTGTATGCCGCCGTTTATATGATCGTGCCCGCTTTTTTCCTGGTGAATGTTTTTATCAACCTATTGTATGTGGAGATCAATACCAATTTTTGGGAGAATCTGTTGGGACCCGGTGCCGATAGTGGTGTGTTTGCGCCTATCATTCAGTTAGGGTCTGTGGGATTTATCGTTTTTCTGAAATTCAAATTATATACCAGGGCTATCTCCTTCACATTCCGGCTTTTTTCCTAAGACTCTAAACTTAAATTATGAAAACACCCTATACAAATATTTACTCTGTACTAAAGATCAACCGCTTCATAGTATTGGCCGTGGTGATCGTGGCTTTCCTGAGCAGTGCCTTTTCCCTGTGGTTGGTGTTCAATATGAACCATAAGATGCTCAACAGCATGTTCGCGGTGAATACAGATGGTTCTGTCATTCCGCTGAAGCTGACCGAGCAGAAAGAGAATCAGGAAGTCGAAGCACTGGCACACCTGGACCAGTTTCACCGCTATTTCTATGGAATAGATGCCAGTAATTACGAGAGCAACCTGGACAAGGCACTGTGGTTAGGTAACAGTTCTGTGGACAATGTTTACCGGCAGAAGAAAGCCGATGGTTTATACAACCGGCTGGTCCAGTACTCCCTGGTGCAAAAGGTAAAGAGCATAGATACTGAATTGGACCTGTCCAGGGAGCCTTATGCCTTTAAGACCATGATTCGGTTTGAGATCAACAGGGGCAGCGTAGTGGACGATTATGAACTATTGACCAGCGGAAACCTGATAAAGGTAGACCGTCACTTCCCCAGGAACACCCATGGGTTATTGATCACCGAATTTTTTGAGAACAGTTTAAGAAAGATACAGAAATGAAAGTAGAAAAGAACAAGATCGTTTTTGCCAGTGTCATTGTAATAGTCATCATTTTCCTTGTTGCCTATTCGTCATTGGTCTTGATGGGAGAGGAAGAGCCTGCAGACAATTTGAAGCAGCCTGTTGTACCGGCCCTGAAAGAGGAGAAGGCCAACTATAACTCCAAAATGGATGCTCTGAATGACCTCAAGGAAGTAAGGAAATCCAATGCCCCCAGTATTTATTCAGAAAAGTTACTGGATTCCATGGGGATTTACGACCCTTTCCTGGAAGAAAAAAAGAAGGAACAAACGGTGGATAGCATCTATAACTGGGGGAGGATCGACTACGAGGAAGGACGTTACCGCGACGAGTATTACGAGCCTGAGACTGTTGAAGAAGCTTCGGAAGAAATCAAAACTCGTAAGCCAATGAATTCCGCTGTTGAATTTGCAGAGGCACACCGGGATTTCTTTAACGCGGCACCCATTTCACCTCCTGTTCCCGAAGAAATTCCTGCGGCCAATCCGGAAATTTCTGCTGCGGTAAACGGAGGTCAACAGGTACGGATTAATGACCGGCTGGAACTGATCCTGACCTCTGATGCCACAATCAATGACCTTCATTTTCCGAAGAACACCCTTCTTTACGGGTTTATAAGCTTTCAGCCGAACCGTGTGATGATAAAGATCACCCATATCAATAATACTCCGGTCAAACTGAAGGCTTTTGACCTGCAGGACGGGAATGAAGGGATCTATGTGGAAAACAGCTTTCGTTCGGAGGCGACCCGGGAGGTGCTGGATGATGTGATCCAGGATATAAACATTGCAGGCCTGCCGCAGATAGGCGGAATCAAAAACATCTTCAGGCGCAATAACCGGAACGTAAAGGTGACGGTTATTGACCAATATCAACTTATTTTAAAACCATGATCATGAAAACATTCACGATATTACTGTTTATCCTTTTTACAGGAGTCTGCATTGCGCAGGAAAGTAAATCTTTAGATACCATTTATGCGAATGATTTCACCAATACCGCGCTCTTTTTTCCGTCACAGGTAAGGCAGGGAACGGTTGGGGCAGAGAACTTCACCTTTAGCTTTAACGAAGCTCGGGCCCAGTATTTAGGATTGCTGAAAGGGCTGCCGGGCAGGGAAAGCAATCTTTTGGTACTTACCGAAGACGGTAGCGTTTATTCTTATATCCTTAGCTATAAAGACAAACTTCCAAAACTGAATTATTTTATAAAGCAAGAAGATCGCATCGGCCAGGAAGCACCCACACCGGATTCTCTGCCTGTCATTGCTGAAGATTCGAAGAAAGACGTGAAAATTCATAAAAAAGAATCAGACAGCCTTGCCAGACGTCAAAATTATCTGGAAAACCTTTCGGCTTATTACCTGAAAACGACTGATGGAAACCTCAAAACAAAGCGGAAGAAGGGGATGAAGATCAGGGTGGAGGACATGATCTATTACAAAGATGAAGTCTTCATGGTGATGGAGATCCAGAACAGATCTGCGATCAATTTCGAATTGGATTATCTGAACATTTACCTGACCAGGGGCAACCGAAAAAGAAATGCTTCTTTCCAAAAGTTATTAATCAATCCGGTCTACCGGCATGAATTTCCCGATTTGGTTTTTCATCAGCAAAAACGACGATTTGTCGTGGTACTGCCGAAATTCACGGTAGGGGAGAATGAGAAGATAGAGGTAGAGCTGAGAGAGCGAAAGGGGAGCCGGTATTTGAGGATGGGGTTTAGGGAATGAGTAAGGGAGGAGAGGCTGAAAAGGGCGGTTGTTGCTTCTAAATTGAAGTCAGCGTACATAAACCCCTATGAATTCTCGGCTCCTTCCGAAATACAAGTACCTATGGACATGGGTAGCCGTGATCCATGGGTCAATTGGTTTGTTTGGACTGGGATGGATCCTCTATCATGTCATAAGTTCCTGATTAATCCACCTTGATTAGAATTTATGATTTTTTTTGATATAAAAGACTGTAGTACGGTATTTTATGTTTTAAATTAGTGATCCTTAAATTCCCCCGAACTTGCTAATTTAAAACCATTGCTATGAGAGGCTACAGTCGCATGTATATTTTGAGCTTCCTGATTTTTTTACAGGGATGTGCCAATCTTGACCCCAAGGGAGGGGGACAGATCAACTATAAACCGGGGGAACGGCAAGTGAACCCCGCAGATGTTTTAGTTCCTGATGGGTATAAAGTAGAAGTGATTGCCCGCGGCCTCACCTTTCCCACTGCGGTTGTGGAAAATGAAGACGGACAGCTTTTTGTCACCGAATCAGGGTACGCCTATGGAGAAATATTTCTTCCGCCAAAACTTTTGCGCGTGAATAGAGATGGAAGTACGGAGCTGCTTGTGGAAGGAGCCAGGAATGGCCCCTGGACCGGAATGACTTATCACAATGGTAATTTTTATGTTGCAGAAGGCGGACAAATGGAAGGCGGAAAGATCCTGCGGATTAGTGGCAATGGTAAAGTGGATACTTTGGTTCAAAACCTTCCCAGTGTAGGCGACCATCATACGAACGGTCCTGCCATAAAAGATAACTATATATATTTCGGGCAGGGCACTGCGACCAATTCGGCCGTGGTCGGTCCCGATAATGCTTCTTTTGGATGGTTGTATCGCAAACCGAAATTTCACGATATTCCCTGTAAGGACGTTGTTCTCAAAGGAATTAACTACACCAGTAAAAACCCATTGACAGATGCCCCTGACGATGAGGTTACGACCGGTGCTTATGTACCTTTTGGAGAAGCTACCAAAAAAGGGCAGGTGATCAAGGGAGAGATTCCCTGCAACGGGGCGATCCTGAGAATTCCCATAGAAGGAGGAGAGCCGGAACTGATGGCCTGGGGATTAAGAAATCCTTACGGGATGGCGTTCTCCTCTTCGGGAGAACTCTTTATTACAGAGAACAGTTATGATGTGAGAGGCAGCAGGCCGGTCTGGGGAACAGGAGATGTGCTTTGGAAGATCAGGGAAGGAACCTGGTACGGATGGCCCGATCATAATGCCGGCCATGAAATCTCGCATATGGAAGTTCCCGATAAGGGAGCGCCCAAATTACTTCTTGATGAATACCCTGATTCCCCACCGCATCCCGTAGCCATATTAGGGGTGCACTCATCTTCCAATGGAATGGACATATCCCGTAATGCCAATTTTGGTTATGAGGGAGAAATCTTTATCGCCCAGTTTGGAGACATGGCACCTAATGTAGGGAAGGTGATGAGACCTGTGGGATTTAAGGTAGTGCGGGTAAATCCCGAGAACGGGGTGGTGGAGAATTTTGCCATCAATAAAGGAAAAGGAAATGGACCGGCAACTTTCCTGAAGACAGGGGGACTGGAAAGACCTGTCTCAGTTCATTTCAATGAAGGAGGGGATGCTTTGTATGTGGTTGATTTCGGAATACTCACTGTATCTGAAGAGGAAGGAGCAAAACCACGTCAGGGAACAGGGGTGATATGGAAAATATCAAAAAAATAAGATGATGGGAGGGAGAATAATTTTTTTAGCGATTGTAATATTGATGGGCATGGGATGTTCATCTTCGAAAAAGGAGGCCAATACTGTAAAGCCATTGGCTAATATGACGAAGGAAGTGCAGGAAGGCAAGGCGCTTTTTAATAAATACTGTAATTCCTGCCATCCGGGAGGTGATGCCGGGCTCGGTGCCCCAATTGTCAGCACATCTGTTCCCGGTTTTGCCATACAATTCCAGATCAGGAATGGTTTAGGAGACATGCCGGCTTTTAGCGAAGAGGAGATATCAGATGAGGAGGTTGACAAGATAGTAGACTATATCCAGGCGCTTAGAGATCGACCTAACTAAAAGAATAACAGAATTTTACGATATAGTTAACCGTGGTTGCAGAAGAAAGGTGATAAATTAATTACTCCGAAATATTTATTAACCATTAATCCAATTAATTATGTTTTACCACGTAAAGGAACTACAGTTCAACGCGAGGGTTTCTCAACCCGATCCTGCTTTTGCGACACTGCTATTGGAGCAATTTGGAGGTGCTAACGGAGAACTCAAAGCTGCGCTTCAGTATTTTACCCAGGCCTTTGCAGCCAAACAGGTACATCCGGACAAGTACGATCTGCTAATGGATATTGCTACTGAGGAATTCAGTCACCTCGAGATCGTGGGCGCCACTATCCAAATGCTCTTAAAAGGGATCCACGGAGATCTGAAAAATGCCGCTGAGGAATCTGAGATCATGGCTCTGCTGAAAGGAAAAGCATCCAAGGAAGACTTTATCCACAATGCCATGGTAAACCCACAGTTCTTCAACCTTTCCGGGGGTGGACCTACACTTTCAGACAGTAATGGAAATCCATGGACCTCGGCTTATGTTACTGCTAATGGAGATCTTTCGGTCGACCTGAGATCCAATATCGCTGCGGAATCCAGAGCGAAAATAGTATATGAATACCTTTTGCAGCATACAGATGATCCTCATGTAAAAGACACTCTAAGATTCCTCATGACACGTGAAGTGGCGCATTTTCAAATGTTCCAGGCTGCCCTGGAGACCATTGAACCCAATTTCCCGCCGGGAGTGTTACAAAGCGATCCAAAATTCAGTAACAAATATTTCAATCTTTCCAACGGAGAAGATGTAAGAGGCCCCTGGAATGAAGGTAAAAGTCCTGAAATGGGTGAGACCTGGGAATATATTTCAGATCCAATAGAGCACATTAGGAAAACCAAAGGATTGACCAAAGGGAACGGCAAAACTGAAAGAGATCCAAAAGAAGTGGATAAAAAGAATAAGGAACTGAGTAAAAAGAAATCTGACGAGATAAAAAAAGCCATGCCTAAAGGTGAGGCGCAATGGAGTAAATATTAGAATTGCTGTTGTATGGAAAATTTCAGGGTAGATTATTTTACCGATCCCCTTTGTTGCTGGAGCTGGGCCCTGGAGCCCCAGCTGCGAAAATTAAGATTTCTCTTAAAAGACCGCCTGCACCTGAATTATGTGATGGGCGGTCTTTTGAGTGAGTGGAAGAATTTTAACGACCAGATGAACGATGTCGCCCGACCTGCACAGCTGGGTCCTCTCTGGATGCAGGCCAGGAATATATCCGGTCAACCTATTGAGGAAAATATCTGGATCTCCAATCCTGTTGATACTTCCTATTTGGCTTGTATGGTGGTCAAGGCAGCAGCTTTACAATCCAAAGTTGCAGAAGAAGCAATGCTGCGGAAGTTAAGGGAAGCAGTAATGATGTACCAAAGAAACATCGGAGAATTAGAGGTTATTTTCGAAGTTGCCGAAGACCTTGATCAAAGGCAAATCCTGAAAAAGGATAAGTTCAGAGATGATCTTTTCTCAGATAAAGTAAGCAAAAACTTTAAAGAAGATCTGCACAAAACAAAAGCCGGGGGAATAACACGCTTTCCCACTTTATTAATCACTTATAAAGAAAAGACCTATCAGATTACCGGCTACAGGCCTTTTTCAGAATTGAAAAAGACATTTTTACTTATGGAGTCAGATCTTGAATTAGACGGAAAAATTGATAAGGAGGATTATCTCAACAGTTGGGAAAATCTTACTGATCGCGAACTGGAGGAAGTGATCACTCCTGCCCACGAACATTGTTCTCAATGATAAAGTGTGAAATTGTTGTCCGATCAAAAAGAAGGAGTTTCTGAAAATTCCTGCTTATCTAATTTTGTTGGGCAGTATGGTGAATTTGGGCTAAAGCCATGACAGCTGTTTTCTATATCCTCCGGCTAAAGCCGGAGGCAATTCAGGCCAAAAAATTAGATGTGATTTCGGTCATTTTATCGATTGCCAGCTGAATCCTTCATTCCGCAGTAAAGAGGACAATAATTCCCTTCGGTGCTCCGGATTAGAAAGTTGTTCTTGGGTGAGGTTTTGTGGACTTATGCTTCCTTCTTTTACCCGGTTCTCCGGCTCAGGAAGAGAAGCTGAAAAATTCTCGTGAAGATGAACTAACAGATTAGTCATGGTATCTCTAAGTAGTTGTAGCTCCTCGCTTCCAACTTCTTTTTCTTTATTATTTTCGGGATCTAATATGATAGTGAGCGCTTCATCCAGTCTTGTGAAGTTGGTGCTGAAACAGTTGTCGGGATTTGAGTGGCTGAAGAAATGCACCACAGGATATGCCTGATGACCTACCAGGTGGTTGTCGATCTTTTCCTGTAGTGAAAGCAGTTGCTGGTCTTTGTAAGAGCTATTGACCTGTCTGAGCTTTTCAGCAACTTCTTCGGGATCTTTTCCAAGATTGGAAATACTTCGGGAAAGGGTCCTTTTTCGTATGACTGCAGAGGAAACAGAGATCAGGTACGTCATAGAACTGGTAAAGAAGATGAATCCAAAAAAGGAAAAAATACTGGTCATTATTTCGAAAAAGGACGTGGTGGGTTTAAAATTCCCCAAGCCCAGGGTAGACAGCACGTAGCCTGTGTAGTAGAGCCTTTCCACCCAATTGGCAGGTCGGGAATCACTGTTGGTAATTCCCGAAGGATCGTAGGAGTAGACCAGGAACAAGCCAAGCCACACCAGTAAGATCCAGACAAAAAGCACCCCAAGGTTTACGATCATGCCACTGTAGTCAAATATTTTTCTTCCAAAAATCTTTGAACTTAGTCGGGTGGCGACGTAGGAGAAGCTCGCTACAGATTTTGAAATGAACCCAGCGCCACTTCCGGAGAGGGTGGTAAAAAAGAAATCATAAATGGTAATAAGAAGCAGGATGATTCCTGCAACTAAAAAAACTTGCTCCATAATATTTTTGCGCTTTTTCTAATTTTTTAAAGGTGCAGGTCGGGTTCCTGCACAAGGATCAACAGCATTGAAGGAGATAATTAAGATGCTTAAGTGTCTACTCCATTTTTGTGGGTCCTACTTCGATTTCTCCATATGTTCTTTCATCATCTTCATCATTTGTGGATTATCATGCATTCTCTCCATCATCATTTTCATCATTTCGGGGTTCTGTTCCAGCATTTTTTCCATTCTTTGAATCATCATTTCCCGCATTTTGGGATTTTCCTGCATCATATTTTGCATTGCCTCCATCATTTTGTTCTGCATTTCCGGATTTTGCTGCATTCTTTTTTGCATCTGTTCCATCATCTTTTGGTGCATCTGCGGATTTTCCATCATACGTGACATCATCATTTCCTGCATTTCAGGATTTTCCTGCATCATTTTCATGCGGTGCTCCATCATTTTCTCCTTCATTTCGGGATTTTCCATCATCATGTTCTTCATGTTCTTGCCTTCCATCATAGCCATGTGTCTTTCCATCATAATCATCTGCAACTCCGGGTTATTCTCGGCCATCTCAAGCAGATCAGAAAACATATGTGGATTTGCAACAATATCCTGAAAAATTTCTCTTCGGTTTTGGTCAATTTCGAGGACCTCCGTAGAGTCAAATGTTGCCTTACAACCCACAATAAATAATAAAAGACCGCTGATTATTAAGTTTCTGAAAATATTCATAATAGTTAATATTTATAGTTAGTGATTTGTTTTTGGGTTTAAAAACCCTTCTTTTTTCTATAGATTAATTGTCTTTTCAATTTTTTCAACCTTTATACTTATTTAAAACCATAGGGAGATTCCGCCGCCCGCACCGAAACGATTGTCATAGCTTCCCATTAACCTGACCCCTTTGCTGACCACATACTCCAGACCTACCTGGTATACGGTTTCACTTTCGTAATCTTTGCTCTCTTCCAGGTCCCCGTTCCAGCCAAAGTCTATCTGATACTCATATTCCCCGTACAATTCGAGACGTGGAAAGAGTAGAAGCCCGGCACTAAATGCCACCTGTGGCCGAAGTTTATGATCAATGCTGAGTTCTGAATCTATTAACAGCGGCAGCAGGTACCTTATACCACCAATGGCGGTAGGTTCCAGTTCATCCAGGTTATCTTCTTCCTCGTTCTCAATATTCCCACCGACAAAAACCCTGAAGTAGTCATTGAGATACCTTTCATAGGTAAGGGTGCCTTCAAGGTTTTCATTCCAGCCATACTCGGCCCGCAACCTGAATTGATTCCGAATATTGGTGGTGGTAGCATAAAGTTCTGTCATATGACTGGCACCTGTTACTTCTCCCCAGGTGAAATATTCATTCGCTTCTGTTGTAAGATTGGCTAAAGGATAAGATTTCAGCCGCTCATCGCGCGGAGTGTCATAACTAAAAACCCGGGCCATACCGGCGTTGAGGTGGTAGAGCACATGGCAATGAAAGAACCAGTCCCCATATTCGTTAGCATCAAACTCGATCACAACTTTTTGCATGGGCGCCACATTTACCGTGTGCTTCAATGGGGAATATTCTCCATTCTTGTTGATCACCCTAAAAAAATGGCCGTGAAGGTGCATGGGGTGATGCATCATGGTAAGGTTATTCAGGGTAATCCTCACTCTTTGCCCCTGCTCAATTTTGATCTTGTCAGTTTCGGAAAGGGGAACTCCATTGATACTCCACACGTACCTGTTCATGTTGCCCGTAAGGTTGAATAACATTTCCCTAAGTGGTTGTTCTTCTGAAATTGTGGTTGGTTCAGGGGATTTTAAGTAATCATAATTGAACTGAGGCGATCCCGCTGTTTTCATAGGATCGCCTATTACCAGGGAATCTGGCAGCGGCTTTTTCATAGGGTCCATAAGGTTGGGATCTTTCATTTTGTCCTGAACCAGGGTATCCTTTTTCATGTCTTCATTCATATCCATATCATGCTGGGTATGATCCTCCTGCATTTCCATTCCTTTAGAATCCATATCCATTGCCATGTGGTCCATTTCCATGGCATATTTTTTCATCACCTTAATGGAATCATTTTTCCCTGGTCTGAATTTCGATGCCGGTGCGCCCATTTTCATGTCCATCGCCATCATCTTTTTCATCATTTCAATAAGATCAGGTTCGGGAACCACAGGCGCGGGTATTGTTTCTCCATCTCCTATGTAGGCTGAAGCATGACCCGAACCATCCTGAGAAGTGGCACGAATTTCAAGTTTACCACTTTCCGGAACGGTGACAATGAAGTCATAGGTCTCTGCAACAGCGATGAGGGTTTTATTCTTTTTTATGGGAACTACATCCAACCCGTCGGCAGCTACAAGTAATGGATCTTCACCTCCAAAGGTGATCCAGAAATAAGATGCTGCAGAGGCATTGACAAATCGCAACCGCAGCTTTTCCCCGGGTTCGAAATCAGGATACTGCTGTTCCGGTTTACCGTTTACCAGGAAAAGATCGTGGTAGTTATCAGAAATAGCCATGTCGGGCATCCGTTGCCAGCTCATTTTGAGTTTGGCTCCTAATGCATTTTTGGCCAATACTTTATTGAGGCTTTGAACCTGTCCCTTCTTGATCAGATACCATTCATTCCCTCTTTTGAGATTGCGCAGCTGTTCATGAGGTTTTTCATCCATCCAGTCTGAAAGCACCAGGACAAGATCCTTATCATAATCCATGGTTTGCTCCCGCGGATTTATCTGAATGGAGCCATACACTCCACGTTGCTCCTGGAGCCCGGTATGGGAATGATACCAATAAGTACCCGATTGTTTCAGGGCGAATTCATAAGTGAAGGTCTCTCCCGGTCTTATGGGCGGAGTGGTAAGATAAGGCACGCCGTCAAAGAAATTGGGAAGCAAAAGTCCGTGCCAGTGTACCGAGGTTTCCACATCCATCTTGTTGGTAACATGGATTTTCGCATATTCTCCTTCAGTGAACTCCAGAACAGGCCCCGGAATGCCGCCATTGATGGTCATGGCCTTGACCGGATCCCCGGTGAAATTGACCATCTCTTGATCTATAGTGAGTTCATATTCATGTACCGGCCAGTTATCGACATTTCCTTCAACAGATTGAGGACGTTGAGCAAACACTTGAAGAGAAAATGTGATAGTAAGGAAGAGAGGGAGGAGAAGATTTTTCATTGCGTTTTCTTCAGGATTACACGAATAGGGATTACTTACAAGTTAGTCAGCTTCTACCGTTTTCTATATGAAAGTATTGTTAAAACTCAGCCGGGTACGAATTTCCGGAGCATGGGAAAACACAATACTTTTACCCGTTCGTGACTCTTTGCTTAACAGGTATTTAACCAATTCATCTGTATAAATTGATTAACTTATAGATCCTTCGGAAAAATCCTTAAAATCTATAGTTATGAAAATAAAATTTCTCTTCGTATTGTTCAGTCTTGGATGGGTTCTAACAGGTTCCTCACAGGAATCGGTAGGACTGGAAGTTATTGCAGATAATTTGGTATCCCCGGTGGCCCTGGTAGAATCGCCGGACGAGTCGGGAAGGTATTTCATTGTTGACCAGGTAGGGGTGATCAGGATTCATAATCCTCAAAAGGGTCTTTTGAAAGAGCCTTTCCTGGACCTGAAAGATAAAATTATAAAACTCAAGGACGCCCATGAGGAGAGGGGGCTTCTCGGTCTGGCTTTTCATCCTGATTACAGTGAGAACGGTAGGTTTTTCGTGTATTACAGCGCACCACTGAGTGAGGACGGTCCCAAAGACTGGGATCATACCAGTCATATTTCAGAATTCAGGATCTCTCCTGATAATCCCAATATGGCCGAAAAGTCTTCAGAAAAGATCATTCTGAAGGTGGATCAGCCGCAGGATAACCACAATGCGGGAACTTTGGCATTTGGTCCCGATGATTACCTGTACATCGCCCTTGGTGACGGGGGAGGTGCGAACGATATCGACATGGGTCACGTGCCCGACTGGTATGATGAAAATGCCGGCGGAAACGGACAGGATGTAGAGCAGAATTTACTCGGCAGTATTTTACGGATCGATGTGGATGGAGGGTCTCCCTACGGAATTCCTGAAGACAATCCCTTTGTCGAAAAGGACGGAATGGATGAGATCTATGCCTATGGCCTTCGGAATCCATACAGGTTTTCATTTGACATGAAGGGAAACAATGATCTTATCGCCGGAGATGCGGGACAGGTTCTTTGGGAAGAAGTAAGTGTGATCACAAAAGGTGGCAATTACGGGTGGAATGTGAAAGAAGGAACTCATTGTTTTAATTCCTATAACAACGATAAGGAGAAAAAGGAATGTCCCGAAAAAGATAAGATGGGCAACCCTCTGATAGATCCCGTCATCGAATTTAAACAGGGTGGTACTGACGATGGAGGAAAAGGCCTGGTAGTTATAGGAGGTTATGTCTACAGAGGTGAAATGATTAAAAACCTGGCCGGAAAGTACCTTTTTGGAACCTGGACACAGCATCATGGAAAACCTGCGGGAGCCGTGTTTATGGCAACTCCGCAAGAGACCGGAATGTGGGATTTTCAAGAGCTGAAAATCGCTCAAACCAATTCTACTTCCATAGGTCATTATCTTCTGTCTTTTGGTCAGAACAAAGAGGGAGAAATGTTCGTGCTTACCACCGATGAAGAAGGACCCACAGGGAATACCGGGAAAGTTTTTAAAATGGTTGCTCCTTAAAAAAATAGGTTTATGTGAGGAGCTAGTTCATTCTGGAAGTACCGCGGATCTAATCTCGTCAAAGACAGCGACAGGTTTCAAGGTTGCTTCTTTTCCCTTAGAAGAAGAAATGAAGACCGGCCAATCCCCGGTTGATTCAGGACGGCGGCCGTGGGAACCTTTTACCAGTTCAGGCTTTAACGGAACTACATCCATGAGTGTCCGGAAGCCTAGTTTTTTCCGTAGTAATTTCAGACCTATTCTTAATTTTGGAAATTTAATGTCGGGATCGATAAAGAGCTCGGCAGGGTCATATCCCGGCTTCCGGTGAATGTCGACTGTTCGGGCGTAGTCAGGAGCTTTTTTGTCATCCAGCCAGTAATAGTAACAAAACCAGGAATCCTTGTCGGCAATAGCAACAATATCTCCGGCACGTTCGTGATCCAGGTGATACTCCTTTTTCTCTTCTCCTGTAACTAACTTTTCAATTCCGGGTAGCTGCCCGAGCAGTTTTACTACTTCAGAAATCCTGCTTTTGTCCCTGATGTAAATGTGGGCGACCTGGTGATCACATACAGCAAAAGCTTCACTGGCACCGGCATCAAAAACATCAAGACCCAATTCTTCCCTGACAGCGATGTAGTTCTTTTCCCTTAGCAGCTTGTTGATGAAGACAGGGCGTTCTACTTCAGTTATTCCATATTCCGAAAGTAAAATGACTTCAGCACCTTTCGATTCATAATAGGTGATAAGATCCTGGCATATTTCATCCACCTGTTTCAGGTCTTTGCCAATATCAGGATGATGTGGGCCCAGGCGCTGAAAATTATAATCCAGGTGTGGAATATAAATGAGAGTCAAAGTGGGATCATTTTGTGCATCGACCATCGTCGAGGCACGAGCAATCCATTTTGAAGCCTCAATTGAGGTGGCAGGTCCCCAGAATTTGAACAGAGGAAATTGTCCTAATTCCCTCTGCAGATCAACTCTTAAATGGGAGGGGAAGGTATAGATATCCGGAATTTTCCTGCCGTCTGCAGGATACATGGGGCGAGGGGTGATCGAATAGTCCACAGAGGAATACATATTGTACCACCAGAAAAAATTTGCACAAGTGAAATCCGGATTACTTTTCTTCAGCGTTTCCCAGATCTTTTCGCTTTGTACAAGCTGGTTGGGTTGCCTCCAGAATTTCACTTCACTTTCCTCTTTAAAAAACCAGCCATTGCCTACAATCCCTGTCTCTTCAGGATATTTCCCTGTAAGGTAAGTAGCCTGGGCGCTACACGTAACAGCGGGAAGTACCGGATCTATAGCTCTTACCTGTTTTTTTCCTGCCCACCCTTTTAAGAAAGGTGTTTTGTCTCCCACTAAATTCTTTGAAAGCCCAACTACATTAATAACGACTGTTTTTTTCATTTTTTACAGGTTGCTTAGCACCCACCGATATTCATGGGCAATAGATTCAGTTAAAGAGCTTTGATTCTTTTCGGGCAATACATCCCAGGTGTAGGTCTCTATCTCAAGATGAGAAGTGATCTCCTTCAGGTTTGGTAGGGAAAAAACCTTTTCTATTTGTTGCCGGGTAGAGCAGATCCCATCATATTCCGCAGCAAAAATGGGAACGTGGAAATGAATTCGCCATTCGGTGGAATGGGTCACGGGCAAACTTTCTAAGGCAGCCGGAAGATCTTTATAACGTTCAAAAGAACCGTCGGGTAGTAAACCCACTACCTGATGTAAATAAACAGAATCTGCAAAAGCTGTCAAACGGTCCTGAATTCTTTTCCGCTCAGGTTGCTCCAGGGGAATAGCGATCTTCAAGGCTGAACTTATTTGGATTTTTCCAATCTTTATTCCTGCTTTCTCAAAATTTGCCATGACTTCAGATGGTTCCTCATAAAGAAGGGCAGAATGGCAAACATCATAGCAGATCCTAAGATGATCCAAAATGATGGCATGTGCTTTTTCCGCCGGGACCCTGAGCTTTTTTTGTAGAAGCATCCCAACCTCCTGTACTAAATATTCAAAGAATGCTACCGCCTCGGCTGAACTTTCTACCATTCCATCCGGTTCGGGTTCTATATCCAGATTAATCTCTGTACCTGTACTTTCCTTCAGCTGAAAAAGCAGCTCCACAACAGCAGCGAAATTTTCAGTGATCTTCTGTTCAGTCTCCTTATCATTTTTAATATTTTTCTGAGTAAACCTATAAGATACGGGAGATGTTGAAATGCTGCCTGAACTAATTTCCGCCGGTATAAGCTTGCCCAAAATTTCAATAAGGTCCCCGGTGTATTTTAGTCTTTCCTTAGTGCTCCAGTCGGGGTCATGTACCTTTTCCTTAACATGCGTGGCGTGAAAAGCGCCGTAAGGGAAGCCATTCATGGTGAATACGTACAGGTCGTTTTGTTCAAGCCATTTTTGAAATTTGTCCAGCCCGTTATTTTCCAGGAGACCGGCTGCAGCTTTTGCCGACAATCTCAAGCCGATGCCAAAGGGTGTCTCAGGTGCCAATTTTTCCTTTAAAGGCAGGATATACTTCTTAAGCTGAGTGAAAGTGGTTGCCCAGTCTTCCCCGGGATGCACATTGGTACAGTAGGTAAGATGATAGTTTTTGTATTTCAAGATGCACCAATTTTTTGATCTTCCTTCTCAAGAAAAAGGATAGATTCCTTCATTTTATCCTTATCTATTTGATGTGCCTCTTTCCCCATGCCAATTTCTTCAAGTAGCATAATAGTGAGGTCCCCGCCTAAATGTTCCCGAAATTCCTGAAGGCCTTCGAGCACCTCAAATTCTTTTTCTTCCAATCGAAGTAATTCCGGCGTATATAATCTGAAACCCAGATTCCAAAGTAGTTGAAGCACCTCGTCACAAGTAGATTTTTTTATCAAGCCGGTCTTCCATGAATAGACGCAATCCAGAGAGATTCCTATAGCAACAGCTTCCCCGTGTCTTAAGGAGTAATTGGTGAACTGTTCCAGTTTATGAGCTGCCCAATGGCCAAAATCAAGAGGCCGGGAGGAGCCTGTTTCAAATGCATCTCCCGAAGAGATATGTTCTAAATGAAGCTCTGCACATCTATAAATGAGGTACTGCATACTTTCATTATCCCGGTTGACCAGTCTTTCGGTGTCATTCTTAATCCAGTCAAAAAAATTCCTGTCTTTAATAAGGGCCACTTTCACGGCTTCAGAAATGCCGCCTCGCCAGTCTCTTTCTTCTAAAGTTCGTAAAAACTGCTGATCATTGATGACAGCGAAGGGAGGGGTGAAGGTTCCCAGGAAATTCTTTTTGTTGTACCAGTTTATTCCATTTTTGACGCCCACGCCCGAATCATTCTGGGATAAAACAGTGGTGGGAACTCTTATCAGTCTTACTCCGCGATGCGCAATGCCTGCTGCAAATCCTGCGGCATCGAGCACGGCGCCTCCTCCAATAGCTACTACAAACGAATGCCTGGAAATGCCATATTTATTAATTTGATCCAGAACAGAAGTAACGTGATCTAAATTGTTCTTGCTCTCTTCGCCACCCGGTAGAATGATGGGATCGGGAAAATCCTCGAGTTGTAAAATATCTTCGCAGTAAGTCCTGATTTTTTCCTGAAGGCCCGGTGTTTTTTCAAGTAAACCACTGTCAACCACAAATAAGAGCTTTAATTTTTTTTCTGTCTTTCTACTGAATACCTGCTTAAAAGTGGGATTTGCAGGGGCAAAAAGATCTTCGGTAAAATACACGTCATACGCTACAGGTAGAGTGAAGCTTTGCCGGATGTTTGTTTTTTGAGCACTTATTTTGGAATTCATAACAAGGTTTTAAGTGACCGGGAACAATTTTCCGGTCAGGAAAGAAAAGGGTAAAAGAGTCAACACCACAAGCCCAAAAACAAGACCTGCTGAGGAAGCCGCAATGGCTGCGTTCATAACAATCAGGGAGATAATCCCCACTTTTACAGCCAGGCGTATTTTCTTAGCTGAAGGTTCTTTAATAGCCCGAACAAGGGGAAGCAGGATAAGAGCTGCAAACAGGATTACGAACAGAACAGTGTAAAAGAAGTCGCTGGCTTCTGATTCATATCCCAAATATGCAATAGCTGTAATGACCAAAAGATAAAAAAAAGCTGCCACATATAAGGGTTTCCGGGTAGAACCTGTTACCTCACCTTTGCTAATGGAGGTTATGGCTGCAATGTAAATTACCGGAATGAATAGCAGGTACCAGTTTTCCGCAGTGATAGCAGGAAGTATTGACATTCCCAGGAGGAGATTTAAACCCCTGCAAAGCCCCATATTTATGGGGCCTATCCAGTCAATATGTTTCCCTTTGGCGTCATAAGCGGTGGCTAAAACTGCAATAGCCACTGCCAAAAACCCTGAAACTACATTAACCACAAAAGAAGCTGCTATTCCTATCAGAAAAAGCACCACTCCCAGGGTCAAAGCCTCGTTTTTGGTTACCTGTCCACTTGGAATAGGCCGTTCCGGTCGTTCCTGTTGATCTATTTCGGCATCAAAATAATCGTTCAGGACTACCCCGCCACCATACAAGCCTGCTGTCGCCAACAATAACAGGTAGAGATCTGCACTATAAAATACGATTAAACCTCCGGCAACAATTGATGATCCCGCAAGTATATCTGCAAAAGCGGTTATGATATTTGCAGGCCTCATTAGCTTCAGGTATGGCAACATTTATTCTACTTTATTAGGATGTCCTCTTCGTTTGATTGAGAAGTCGGAATTTGTTCCCCACGTAGAACCGAATTTCCCGAGAATTTGGCATTGAGATCAATTTCTTTTTCCGTTTCCCAGTCCTCTTCTTTCATTTGTCCGCTGCGTCCAAATGCAGCCAGGGCATTGCTGTAGGTCACCTTTTCAATATCTTTTTTATCAATACCTTTTTTTTGCATTAAGGCAGCTGTTTTCGGGACTGCAAGAGGATCACTAATCCCCCAGTCGGCGGCACTGTTTACAAATATATTCTTTGAACCGTATTGCTTCACAACCTCCACCATTCGCTCATTGCCCATTTTTGTGTTGGGATATATGGTGAACCCCGCCCAAAATCCTCTGTCGAGAACTTCTTTGACTGTCTCTTCGTTGTTGTGGTCTATTATTACCCATTCCGGGTCAAGTCCATGCTCCAGACAGATATCCATACTTAAAGAGGTTCCTTTTTTCTTGTCCCTGTGGGGCGTATGGATCTGCACAGGCAGCTCCAGCTCTTTTGCCAGATCCAACTGTTTTCTGAAATATTTTTCTTCTGCTTTTGTTTGTTCGTCAAATCCTATTTCCCCTATTCCCACAACACCTTCCTTGAGAGCAAACCGGGGCAGCAGATCCATCACTTGTTCTGCCAGTTCTTCATTATTGGCTTCCTTTGAATTCAGGCCAATGGTGCAATAGTGCTTGATGCCGAACTGGCTCGCCCTGAACCTTTCCCAGCCTATCAGGCTACTGTAATAATCCTTAAATGTGCCTACACTTGTTCTCAACTGGCCCAGCCAAAAAGAAGGCTCAATTATAGCTACAATTCCTGCCTCGCGCATACGACTGTAGTCATCGGTAGTTCGGGATGTCATGTGAATGTGTGGATCTATAAACTTCATTGGTGTTGTTTTTATGTTTGTATTTGAGTTTCCCATTTTTTCTGTAAGTTTTCCCACTTTTGGGAATCCGGGATTGAAGAATTTTTATGCTGCTCATATGAAAGGGAAACGGCTTCTTCATTTACGGCACCCATTTGTTTTGCCCTTGTTCTAAATTCCCGGAAGAGATCTTCAGTCAAGGCAGGAGTAATTAATCGCCAGACGAGTGGATTAACCTCCCTGCCGGCAGACCATCTTTCTGAGACCAAATCGAGCAGTAACTCAGCAAGTACCGGATTGGCACGTTCGGGGATGCCGACAATCTTCCAAAAAGGTCTCTCCATAAATGCGGCTTTAAGAACCAGCCGATTATAAGCTTCTTCTGAAAAATGTTCATAAGGATAAGGATTTTCCAATGTAATGGTGTCAAAGACAGAGGT
Organism: Salinimicrobium sp. CAU 1759; assembly: GCF_054482715.1. Taxonomy (NCBI): domain Bacteria; kingdom Pseudomonadati; phylum Bacteroidota; class Flavobacteriia; order Flavobacteriales; family Flavobacteriaceae; genus Salinimicrobium; species Salinimicrobium sp. CAU 1759. The sequence goes on from NZ_JBTLRK010000002.1 coordinate 168,202, forward strand.
AGCATTAGAACGGGTACCGTTGTAAGCTATTTGGAGAAACCTTTCAGGATTAGGAAACAATGGTAGAGCTGAATAAATAGCGATTTGTTCATTTAGATCTGCAGTTTCCAACAATTTTTCAACTGTACCTGAAAATTCTTCCGGCTTCTCTGACGCAAAAGAAAGCAGAAGCAGAATTCTTGCCGCCTGTTCTGAATCCAGGTTCTCCGGATGCCAGTCCTTTTTCAAGGCCTGAGCTTTATGAAATTCTTCAGGTCCGATATTTAGATCTTTTCGAGTGATATTTCGCGGAACTTTTGAGAAAGCTAATACGAGGTCCCTTTTATTTCCCTGAGATCTAAATTTTTTTTCTTCCTCCTCAAGCCATTTTACTTCTTCCGGAGAACAAACCTCAGCTATCCATTCTAGTAGTAGTTTTTGCAGCTGTTTCATTGTAATTAATTTATGGTTGCAGTTCGATGTACCAATGCCTTTTTAATATAAGAAATCTAATCTCCATCCTCTGTTGTAGTAATCTTAATTTCAGCTATAAGAGGGGGTGGTGCTTTTCCTCTTTTTTCGAAAGATCAGGTTTAACAAAAGGGCAAAAATTAGGATGAGCAGTCCGAAAAATTCCCTGGTGGCTTCTATCCAGGGCTTATCATCAGACATGGAATCGGTGATGTTTTCCGCAGAATGCAAGCTGAACCATGTGTAGACGCCATTGGGAGCAAAGAATAAGTAAATAGCGTAAAAAACGAAAACGACCAGACCTGCATAATGCAAAACTCTACTATCCTTCCCGAAAATAGATAGGGTAGAGGATAATGCCCCGTAGCCATATATTGACATCCATAAAAATGGGTCCGGGTCGTTGTGTTGTACAAAGGCAGAAATCAAAAAAATAACTGCAAAAAATGCATTGGCTATTTTCACAAAAGTTGGTTTTGAACATTAGTCACCTCTTCGCCCCACATGGAGCCGGAGCTTTTCAACTAAGGTTATGCACGGATTTTAGAAGTATTGCGAATTTAACTCCAGTTTTGTTAATCCTCTAGATCTATGGTTTCTTTATCGACCCAACCTTCAAAATCCGGAACCGGGCGCTCCTTTTTTTCTTCCTCTGTTTCTACGATGCCGTTCTCTCTTATGTCATTTATAAGCCATTGCATTTCCATGATCTCCCTACGCTGCGCCTTAATGATTTTATCTGCAAGCTCTCTTACCCTAACATCTTCTATTTGAGAACGCTCGCTGGTTAGAATAGCAATGGAATGGTGAGGTATCATGCCTTCCATATAATCTGTATCCGAAACGGTTACCTGGCTTCGTACCAGCCATATCGAACCACCTATTAATATGACTCCGAAAGCAAGAGTGAGCATATTAGCTTTCCTGTTTTTGTACATGTTGAGCATATACAATAACATGATAATAATCATTGCCCCTCCCATTATCATTGTCATAAACAGTCGGGTTTCACTATACCAAAAATGATCTATAATTTGGTAAGAATGTGTATACATCAGAAAGAACATAGCAACCATTGAAGTTGCTATCATTAAAAAAAACTTTATGTAAGGCTTTTTGTTGTTTTGATTATTTTCCATTTTTTAGATTGTTTGGTTAGAAATTATTTTTGATTTGAGCTTAATTTAATTCGCCATTGAAGGCTTTTTTCAAATTAAATAGTTTATGGATTTAATGATATGAAAATTGTGTTAAATCTAATTTTTTGTCTTGGGAGTTTTTTCAGGATGACTTTCAAATAAAGACTCCATCTGAAATAAACAACAGGTAAACCACGTGTTGGTAATTTTCACTTCTTACAAATTAGTCTTTGTTCCTGTTTGTACGCAGGTAGTGCAGATATTCTGCGATATTTTCTACCTGTTCATCTGAAAGTTGTTCTTCATTAAATGCGGGCATAACCCCAATTCCGTTTCTTATCTGAAATTTAATAAGAGCCTTCGGCAGAGGTTTATTTATAATAGCCAGCCCCACACCGGACATTGCTTCAGGATGGCATGAGGCACAATAATTATCAAAAAGTATTCTCCCGTTTTGAAGCTGCTCTGTTGGCAGCGTGACAACCTCAGCATAGGGTTTTATCTTTGGGGCAGAGCAGCTAATAATTGCAATGCCTGCTGAAAGGGCTACAGCTCTAAACCAGCAATTTCTTCCTTTTAGTCTTGTCTTGTTACTTTCCATACCACTCCGGAGTTTTTAATAGGGTTAGCACCTTCCTTGCTGGTCGCAAGGATTCCAAAATCTGTAATATATAATGCAGTACCATCGGGACTAAACTGCACTGACACCGGTCTTTCCAAACCTCCTGTTTCCAACCGGGAGGCAGGTCCATTCTTTTTAGCTTTATTGGTGGCGAAATCTTCAGCTATTCCCGATCCTACATCTACACGTACAACCCGATATCCAACGGGCGACAACACCTTTCCTACTCCCGGTGCCATATCTCCAAACTGGGCTATAAAAGCCTGTCCTTCAAAGCCAAAGTTTGCGTTTGTGGAAAAACTTATTCCGTTGGAGGAGGAGTGAACCCCTAGGCTAGCCACCGGCTGTGGCGGCGTACCGGGATCATTCACCAGTATTTTTTGTGGGTCTTCTTTTCCAGGGACCTCCAAGTGCGTTATGGACATACTGCCATTATAGTCTGGCCATCCATACCAGGCATCCTGCTCTAGTTTAAACAGCAAATCTCCTGTTCCCCAAACGGGACGGCTACCACGAACATCATAAGAGTCATTGGTAACATAAATCTGTCCATCTGGGTCTAAAGCGAGACCGTAAGGATTTCTGAACCCCCAGGCTACCAGCTCAAGATCTCCACCATTGATTGGTACCCGCATTACAGCACCGGTACAGGGAATTGCTCCCTTTATCACTTCGTTTGGTTCGGCTTTTTGATTATAAGAAAGAAAGGGACCTGTAACTGCTTTATCATCTGGATCTTCACTCAGGACATTTTTTGTCTCACTGTTTATTGCGTTTACAGTAATATCCTTACATGGGATATCGTGAAAATCGGGAAAACGGTGGAGCCAGCCAAAAGAGGCATTGTCATTACCCACTATTCCGGAATTGGTTGCTGTGCCTTGTCCAAAATATAGATATCCATCTTTTATGACCGGTCCGTTTGTATGGTGGTCCCCAAGGCTTGGTAAGCCCTCTACCAATACCTGTGAAGTACCTTCTTTACTCACTTTGAGTATTTTTCCTCCCTCGAGCTGCCCTCCTTCAGCTATATAAAAGTGACCGTTGCTATAGGTAATCCCATTCCAAGGTCCATTTTTTTGACCCGTGTATAAAGTAGTTGTGGAACCATTCGGCTGTATTCTGAGTAATTTTGGAGCTATAAAAACTTCTCCATAGGAGTAACCTGCTTCTATAACATAAGTATTGCCTTCCTCATCAAAGGTAACGGCGGTGGGAAAAGTTAATCCTTCTGTGACGACTTCTATTTTATACCCATCAGGTAAAAGCACATCAGTGGACTCTATATTTCGCTTTTCGGGAACATCATCCAGCTATCCGCCGCCTTTAGAAGGCATTATGCGATAGCAACTTTGGTTGATCAGCAGAATAGCAAAGAGTACTATTAATACATACTTTATCTTCATCTTTTTATCCTTTTCTATAGTGGAGACAGCTTTTCATACAATTATTGTTGGACTAGTAAATCATTGAAGGGCTACAGGCAAGTTTATTTACTATGATTATCATAGTCAAAATATCCTAATTCCAGGCCTACAGCCCCTGAGTCATAAAATTGTATTGCAGCTTAGGCAGCTTCTGCCCACCACCACCAGATTAGTAGAAGGACTATAATTGTCCCTATGATCCAATACCATATATTCTTTCTTTTTTTTTCTCTTTCCGTTTCCATGTTTTCTGGTTTTTAGTTATTGATAATAAGGTTCTTCCTTTTGAAGGCTGCCTAGGTCTATAGAGTTAATCTTTACTTTTGTGTTTTAATTTTTTTTGCGTTTTTCCGCAGAGTAGAACATATACATAGAAGACTACCAAACAATTCTCCAATCCGACTTCCTACAACAAAGCCAAAAAAAGCTCCGGGATCTCGGTTTCCTGCCGACATTTGTCCCAAACCTACCACAGACCATACACCGTCCGCCAACATCCATGCAATGAATTTATGTAAAACACCACCATCAACGCGGCCTAATCAGGTCACTTGAGGCACCTGCATATTCATACTTAAACGAGTAAAAGCCATAAAGCCAAAACCGCTCCTAGAAAGAGTAAAACTGTAGCTGTAATTTCCATTCCCGGTATTTTTTTATTGTTTGCTTATTTTCCAGATTACACCTGTAAAAGGGTGGGCGTTCATTCCCGTATCATCAAATTCGACTACTCCAAAATCTACGATATACAAATTTCCCTGGGAGTCCCACTCTAATTGAATAGGGCGCTCCAAACCAGCCCCTTGGCCAGCCGAGGCTGGAAGTCCGGATTTGTTATAAATGAAATCTTTGGCTTCTCCGGTAGATAGATTAACCTGTTGAACCTTAAAGCCGGGCCAATTGTATTGTACACCTTCGGGAGCTTCAGATTCGGGGGGAACACCGGGAGGGCGATTGGGATGAAATTTTTCTCCTTTAAAAACGGGAACAATAGCGCCAAATTCAGCGACCAGGATTTCATTTTCGGGAACGTTCATAGTTCCCTGGCCGAAAACCATGCCCTGAGTTGCTGCATGAGACGACAATTTTGCAAGAGGTTGTATAGGTTTATCTTTACCTTTTAAGAGTTTGCGGTGAGTTTCAGGAGTGAGGACAAATTTTCGGTCTTCTTTTTTGACACCAAAACGTTCGTTTGTAATGGGGAGTCCACTGTAAAAGTCGGGCCAGCCATACCATTCTCCTTCTATCACTTCATAAATTGGTTCCCAGTCAAACATCAATCCGCGGGGAGGCATGGGATTTGCACTGTTCATTGTCGTGATCAATCTTCCGTCGGGACTAAAGCGATAACCCAAACTACTGCGCAGCCCCCATGCGATCCTTTCAATATTGGAGCCGTCCAAATCGCTTACATAAAAAGCGCCATTTGCAATCTTTTCACCAGGGATAACCTGCCCCGCAGTAGTGGTCTCTCCTAAAGCGGCATAGGCTCCGGTTTTTACAGAGTCTGCTTCTGTTATTGTAACTTTGGAAGTGGGAACCCAAAAGTTTTGGCCGGTAAGTGTAACATCTTCTCCTGGTATTTCCCGGGCCTGGGGTTTGTTGAACTGGTCTATCACCCGCACCCAATGTGCTTCAATCACTCCACTGTTTCCCTGGGTGGAGAGGAACCAGTACATTTTGTCATCTTTGAAAATTGGCTTTGCATTAAGAAATTCTCCCCAGGAAGGGAGGCCGCTTATGATAGATTCGAATTCCCGGTTTTCCAGGTTTAACACGGAATATCTGCTGCGGTGAGAGACATATAGATTGCCTTTGTAGAAGGTCACGCCTGTGACCGGCGGGATAAGCCCCTCTTCCATGTCTTCGGAAGATTCTTCTTCCTTTATTTCGGTCATGGGGACCACCTGATCGAAGAATACCTGCAGTTTTTTGCCGGGACTTCCCTTAAGGATCCGGGCTTCGGGAGCGCGTGGAGGTTTTGTTCCGTAAGTATGTCCTCCCGCTTCGGCTATGTAGTAATTCCCTTCCTTGTCAAATGTGATATCTACAGGATAGGTGAGCCCTTCTACAAGGGCTTCGATCTTGTAGCCTGCCGGCACGACAATATCTGTGGCATTTACTTTCCGTTGTGTGGGCTGGGATACTTGTTAGATTACTTCCTCTTCGTCTCCTCGTTCTTCTTCGGCTTTTTTACAGGAAAAGACCAGGAAAAGAACAATAAGAAAATATGGGGAAAATTTCTTCATTGTCTTACTTAATTGATTAGCTACTTAAAAGTAAGAACGAAGCAGCTGCTGAACAAATCATTAACAGGATTTCACAGAAGATTATGATACCTTTTAGATAGTGAACGCCAGCAATGAAAGGAGGTGCTTTTACAATAATCTTAAGAAAATAATTGTTCACTAATTGTAATTTCGAATCAGGGAGATTAATTCCATGGGATATCTTTTTCCTGTTGAGAATTTCTCCACTATTTATCCAAAATCTGTTTAGAATGAATGATTATAAGAAAAACAGCTTAAGTCTTGGTAATGCCGTAGCCATGGGAACAGGTGTAATGATAGGTGCCGGTATTTTTGCTTTACTGGGGCAGGTGGCTGAACTTTCCGGAGAATATTTTGCCCTTTCCTTTGTAGTGGGCGGTATAATTTCTGGTTTTAGCGCCTATTCCTATGTGAAGATGGCGAAGGCATATCCGTCTGCAGGGGGGATCGCTATGTTTCTTCAAAAAGCCTATGGAAAAGGAACTATCACAGCTTCCGCAGCACTTTTGATGGCTTTTTCAATGATCCTTAATGAAAGTCTTGTGGCGAGAACCTTTGGATCTTATGCAATGCAGCTATTTGATGGTGGCAAAGACAGTATTTGGGTGCCGGTATTAGCTGTGGCTCTTTTAGTGGTTGCATTTATCATTAACATACTAGGAAACAAAGTCATCGGAAAAACGGCAATAACTACTGCTGCAATAAAGATTGGCGGGATCCTTATTTTTGCAATTGGAGCACTTTGGGCAGCAGATTTTGCCGTAGGCTCGGCCTTACCATCTTCTGCACCCACTAATGCTTTAACCGATTATATTGCTTCTTTAGCGCTTTCGATTCTTGCCTACAAAGGCTTTACCACCATCACCAATAGTGGAGGTGAAATTGTGAATCCGAAGAAAAATATCGGAAAGGCGATTATTTACTCGCTGATAATATGTGGGGTAGTATATTTTCTTACCGCATTAGCCGTGGGTGCCAATCTGGAGATATCAGAAATCATAAAAGCGAAAGACTACTCCCTGGCCGAAGCAGCAAGGCCTTTGTTTGGGAATTGGGGACTTAATTTTACAGTAGGAATAGCACTGGTTGCAACAATAACAGGGGTAATATTTAGTGTTTTTGCTGTATCTCGTATGACCGCTATGCTGACTAACATGAAACTGGTACCACATTCTCATTTTGGAATGAAAGGTAATATCCAACAGCATATGCTGATTTATGTTATTGTAATTTCAATTGCACTGACCGTGCTCTTTGACCTCTCTGGAATTGCGGCAATGGGTGCCATTTTTTACCTGATCATGGATATGATTATCCACGTGGGGGTTTTAAATCGCATGCGAGAGGAAGTGCAGGCGAATCGATTTGTGGTAATAACTGCTATTGTACTAGATGCGGTGGTCCTCATCGGTTTTGTGTGGGTGAAAATTCAAACCAATCTCACCGTGATCCTTGTCTCTTTAGCACTCATCCTGATCACGTTTGTGGGAGAAAAATTGTTCTTAAAGGGAAAGGGGACAGATGAGGACGAAGATTCATCCGGTCATTGAAGCTAAGAAATATTTTTGTAATCTTTTGGAATGGGTTCTACAAGGAAAAATAAAAGCTGAAGATTTCAGATCTTCAGCTTTTATCAGTTTCAAAAGAGACAGTTCCAATTTTTTTTCAGCCCGGTCGTATAACTTATGATCTCGGCTTTTTCCTCTATAGAAAAATCGGCATCTGGATGAAGCGATGTATAGGAATCTATAGGCATTTCTCCCTCTGCTGTCTGGCTGACAACTCCCGAATTTTATTGTGTCTGTTCAATAGAAGTATCCTTAATACCTGCTAACCTACAAAAAAGGCTTTGTACTGGGTTTACCCTTAAAATTTCTTCAGATTGATTCTCTGTGGTGATTGACTGGCAGAGTATTTCTCCACCTATGTACCACGCCATTTCTACAATTACAATTGCTACAAAAATCAGAAGTAAAATTCGTCTTTCTTCTTTTTTTCTGATCACTGTTAATTGATCATCAACAACTTTTGTCATAAACCTGTATGAGTTCTGTAAAAGTTTTTATCCTTAGTAAAATGATGGGTGAATGAGGCCAGGCTTCAAGTTTTGAATGTCTTCTTCTGCCGTCTTTAGGCAGGATTCGATGTGATGGAATGAATTATTTTAAACTTTAAGAGCATAGATAGAGGAAAGAAATTGGGAACCGATCCTAACCCTTGTCATGTAAATCACCAAAGAAGTTTTCCTCCCTAAACTCTTCACGGTCATAAAAATTCTCTTTGGTGTACGGAATTTCTTTTGTAGAAGAACCGGCAAAGGCTCTTACTGTTGCTTTTTCATCTTCAATTGCCAGGCTTTTAACATTTGTGAATTCTGGTAAGTTCAACAGTTCTTCTGAAGTAATTTCTTTTTGTATTATTATCTTTTCTGGCTGTTGATTTATTTCTGCTTTTCCTACAGGAATCAAAATGTTTTTATTCTCTTTTGTATTTCTGCCTTTCTCCAGGGTCACAACTAAATATCTTATTCTTTTGTGATTTCTGTCGAACAGAAAATCCTTCAGTCTTCCCACTTTACCTCCTGTATTTAAAAGGACTTGCCAACCGTAAATCCCCGACAGTTGATCAGAAATCTTGTAGTCACTCTTCTTAAGCTCTTCTAAATGCTCAAGTGGTGCAGAAATTTCGTTAGGATCTCTTGAGGTACTTCTTTCTATATCCTGACCAACCTCATCGTATTTCCATTTTTCTATCATTATTCTGTGTCTCGTCATATCTTTCTTTTAATTAGGCTCAATTTTTTCATCGCGCAATCATTTAAAATTAAACATATTGTTTTTGAAAGTATAAATAAGACTCCTAATGTTATTTTAAAATTTTTAATCATTGAGGTAGAGACGTTTTATCCTTTATTTTCATTAGGGGTAGAACAAATCCCATTGAAACTAAAGCAACAGACCCGGCAATTATAAAAGGGTAATAAAAACCACCAGCAACCAACCACGATCCTATAACCGGTCCCAAAATTTGACCAATACTGTTAGTAGAACTTTGTATTGAAATATTTCGACCTGTATTTATTTTGGATAACAAAGATACCGCAGACAACAAATTGGGTGTAATCATAGCACCTCCGGCAGCAAATACAAAGATTAAGCTATATACCATAAATTCACTTTTAAAAAATGGAAAGGCAATTAAGGATACCCCAGATATTAGTAACCCTAAAGCAATTTGATTTTTTGAGGAAAAAATTTTCTCACCATAACTGGCAAAAATTGGTTGTAAAATTGCCATAACCGATCCGCAGAGCATAAAGCCAATTGCTACTTGGGTACTGTTAAATGCCAATTCATCTTTACCATATATTGAAAATACCGTTTCAAACAAGGTCACTACAAATTGGATTACAAAGGATATTACCAATAGTATTATGAAATAACTACTAAACAAGAAGGACAAACTCATTTTTTGTTTTGTGTACTTATGCACACGATCAGTGTTTTTTAACCATTTCATAACAATAAATAGAACAATCAATCCTAGTAGTGCTGCAAAAAGGAACGGTGTTGAAAATCGGTCTAAATGTAGCAGACGAGTTGAATATTTTAGATGAAGGTCTGTTTGAGAAAGAAAGCCACCGATTACGGGACCAAAAATGACCCCAGAGCTAATAGCGACACCAGACCAGGCCATTACCTTAGTTCTGAGTTTTTCTGAAGTGATATCACTTAAATATGCATTACTCACAGGAATAACTGATGATGTGAATATTCCGCCAAAAATTCGGGAGATATAAAGCATGGTAAGCGACGTGGCAAGACCAGTAAGTAATTGCATTATAACAAAGCCTATTAAACCAATTATAATAATAGGCTTGCGACCATACCTGTCCGAGAGTTTTCCCCATACCACCACGAATAGTAATTGGAAAAAAGGATAGATACTCGTGAGCAACCCAATATGGAAGTTGATAAGGTCGGTGTCAAGATTGTCTTTTAAAGCTAATCTTTCGGTATAGTAAGGAAGGGTTGGCAATAAAATACCATAGCCCAACATCACTACGAATAAACTCAACAGGATTAAAGATACCTGTTGAGTTTTGTTTCTATCCATTTATTTTTTACCGATTTTTCGCTTTAGTAATTGCGCATTTATAGCCACAATAATCGTACTTAAACTCATAAATACCGCACCAACCGCAGGTCCTAAAACAAATCCTGAAGAATACAGAACTCCAGCGGCTAATGGTATTGCAACAACGTTATAACCCGTTGCCCATATTAAGTTCTGAATCATTTTATTGTAGGTAGCCTTTCCAAATAAAATTAAGTTTGCAATATCCTGTGGGTTACTGTTAACAAGGATGATATCGGCAGTTTCTGCAGCCACATCTGTTCCCGAACCTACTGCAATACCAACGTTCGCCTGAGCCAAAGCCGGCGCATCATTAACCCCGTCACCGGTCATGGCCACAAATTCTCCCTTACTTTCCAATTCTTTAACTATTTCCACTTTTTGATGGGGTAAGACTTCTGCATAATATCCATCCAGACCGAGTTTGTCACTAACTGCTTTAGCGGTCCTCTCATTATCCCCTGTTGCCATAAAAACTTTAATATTGTTCTCTTTAAATATCCTGATGGCGTCTGCAGACTCGGGTCTAATCTCATCGGCAAGCGCGATATACCCGGCTAATTCACCGTTGATCAATACAAAAACCACAGTTTCGGCTGCATCGCTATAGGCATCTTCGGGGGTGTTGATATTTTCATCCCGCAAGTATCCAGGACTTACTACTTTCACCTCTTTTCCCTCTACAGTGGCCTCGACTCCTTTGCCGGTAATGGCATTAAAGTTTTCTGGTTTTGGAATAGGGACTTTATCATCTTTTACTTTTTTGATGATCCCAACAGCAATAGGGTGTTCAGAACTCTGTTCTAACGCGCTGGAAAGCCTTAGAATCTCTTCCTTGGAGAATTTATCATTCACAGATTCGATACGGGTGACGCCGAAGTCCCCTTTAGTAAGGGTTCCGGTTTTATCAAAAAGTAAGGCGGTAATTTTTCGGGATTCTTCAAAAGCCGTTCGGTTACGAATTAACAATCCATTTTGGGCAGATACTGCTGTAGAAATTGCGACTACAAGTGGAATTGCCAGTCCTAGCGCATGGGGGCAGGCAATGACCATAACCGTCACCATTCTCTCAAGTGCGTACACAAAAGGAAAGCCTAAGATCAACCAAACCGCAAGAGTGCCAAAACCAATACCCAATGCTATGTAGGTCAACCATTTTGCGGCCCTGTCGGAAAGGTTTTGCATTTTGGATTTGGATTTTTGCGCTTCCTCCACCATAGTGATCACCTTATTGAGATAGCTATCCTTCCCGGTATGTTCGACTTTAGCCTTTAAGGATCCATTGCCGTTAATAGATCCACCAATTATTTTTTGATCTGTACTTTTCTTTACCGGTTTTGATTCCCCGGTAAGCATCGACTCATTCAGGTAGCTTTCACCCTCCACGATTATAGCATCTGCAGGCACTTTTTCACCAGGTTTAACAAGAATTATATCTCCTTTTTTTAGCGTATCCAGCTTTACATCTTCAATCTGATCTCCGTTTACCCGATGCGCTTCCGCAGGCATCATACTCACCAAAAGCTGTAAAGCTTTGGAAGCACCCAAAACAGATTTCATTTCAATCCAATGCCCTACCAGCATAATAGCAATAAGCGTAGCGAGTTCCCAGAAAAAGTCAACACCCTCGAGACCAAAGACCGTGGCAGAACTGTAGAGATAAGCCACTGTAATTGCCATAGAAATGAGGGTCATCATCCCTGGGGCAGCTTTTTTCACTTCAGACCAAAAGCCTTTCAAAAATGGCCAGCCTCCATAGAAGTAAACAACAGTCGAGAGGGCAAAAAGGATGTACTTATTTCCTGGTAGAAGATATTTGTACCCAAAGAAATCCTGGATCATTGGCGACAGAAAGAGGATTGGGATAGTTAAAACAAGAGTTACCCAAAAACGCTTCTTAAAATCTTCAATCATCATTTTATGGTGATCATGACCTGCATGGCCATGAGCGGGTTCATCATCGTCATGTTTCCCCCTGTCATGATCCATCATGTCCCGGTCCATCGCCTTATTGTGCCCATGTTTTGTTTTTTCAGCAAGGTCATCCTTTAAGTTAGCTTCTTCTTTTCTTGCTTCCCGCTTCGCTGAATTCTTTGACTCCTCCTTGTGTTCGTCGTGATGTTCCATAATTCCTGAATTTACTGGTTAATTTGTCTTAGTTTGGTTCGCATTGTTTCCGAAATATTTTCTGAATAGATACCGTATGCATCTACCAAAATCCCCCTGACCCCATAACGGGAAGAGATAGCAAATAATATACTGTTGTCATCTGTACTGCTCATTCCTTCAAATCTATATACTTCATTGACCAAAAAATCCTGTGGGTGTATCTCCAGCTTTAAAGAGGGGCACTCAAGACAGTGAGGCTTTAAATTAAAATCATATTTGTAACCTCTGGCCTGGAGGCCATTCACAGCTTCTGAAAGGGTGTCGTAATTATTCATTTTCTTTTATTTATAAGTCATTGTAAAATAACTGTTGTCTTCTTCGATAAATTCTTGAAAGTTCAATAGACCTTGTCCATTTAATTTCTCGTTAACAGTATAATTTAGTTGCTTAATGCGAATCCCCCACGCATAGGTCTTAATATTGATCTTTGAATTAATAGTTTTTTTGTTGTCATTGAACTTTCGGTCATATATCTTTATAATACTTTTGGAACCAAAAAAATCGAGCAGTCCCGAATCAAAAGTCATTTCCAATTCTATATTTTCAAGGTTGTCCAAATCGTAAAGCCTTTTAAATTTTTCAGAGGTGGTATTAACCTTGGTCTGCCTTGATTTTGGGTTGGAAAACGGCAAAGCCATTATTATAATACTGGCTTCATCAGGCTTACAGAGATAGGTCGTGGTGTATTTATCGGTCAATTTTTTGTCTTTATCCAACAATTCTGTAACTACCTCAATTTCATAATATCCATTTTTCTTTATTGTTTCACCCGCTTCAAATATTTGTTTATTGAGAAAAGCACCTTTTTCATCAAAATTCTCACGAATGACCACTCTGCCTGAAATCTGCCCTATAAGCATTTCCGTTTGTCCAGTCATTGTGATGCTGAATAAGATAAATAGTACTATAAATCCTTGTTTTCTCATATATGGTGCATTAATTTCTTTACCTCTTTTGCAATAATATTGCTTAAATCTATGCCATTGGATGGATGCGGAATGGTATTGCAGGTAACTATCTTTTCTACTCCGGAATCCAATAAATCTTGATAGGCATTTCCTGAAAAAACGGCGTGAATGCCTACGCAGATAGGGGGTTTCATTCCTGCTTTTTTCAGATGTTGTACGGTTTCAATCATTGTTCGCGCGGTGGAAATAATATCATCTACCAAAATGGGTGTGGCATTCTTGTACTTATCCATATCAGGAACAGAGACTTCCACGTCACGGTCGCCGTGACGTACTTTCTGTAATACCGTAAAAGGTGCGCCAGCATTTTTAGCGACTTCGGAAACCCATTGTTCACTTTCCAAATCGGGCCCGATAAGTACCGGGTTTTTGATGTATTTCTTGATCCATTCTGAAATGGCATCAGCAGCGTGAATTACTTTATTTGGAATTTGATACACTTCTCCCAAAGAACTAATTCTATGCAAATGAGGGTCAACTGTGATAATGCTATCGGCAAAACCTGAAATCAATTTTCCAAAAAAACCGGAATTCACTCCTTCACCTTCATTAAATACTTTGTCCTGACGCATATACGCCAAATAGGGTGCTACCAAGCAGGTGCACATTGCTCCCAAGGATTTGGCTGTGTGGCTTAAAAAATATAGAGGCAGCAGTTTCTCGTCCGGTTCGTGCAAGGTGCATACCAGTACCACACATTTATCTTTAACATCAGATAATATACGCGTGTATGACTCCCCGTCAGGGAATTTACGCACGTTGGCTTTCCCTATTTCAGCATCCATTTTTTTTGCTAAAAGCTCTGTAAGTTTTTCATTTCCGGGAAGGCTAAATAATATTGTTTTCATAGCACGTTTAAATTATGGTTATGATGTCGTTATGGTTATTTTTATATTCCAATGCATAGTTAAGTTCGCCTTTGGATTCAGCATATAAAGTATATAGCAATTGATTCTTTTCTATTTGTTCTCCCAAATGGATATTTAATAGAATTCCTGCCGAAATAGATTGAGGTGCTCCTGAAAGCTTTGCGAGCTTCGCTATTTTTCTGTTATCAATTCTTTTTAAAATTCCGGATCTTTCGGCTGTAATTTCCATCTTATGAGGTGCTAAAACAGGTTTTGAAAAGCGTCCTTGTGCTTTGCAAATGGCCACAAATTTTTCATAAGCTTTTCCAGATTTGAGAATTTGACGTGCTGTTTCCAGTCCCTTTCCTTTTTCTTCTTTTCCAGAAAGCTCAAATAGTTCAGCGGCTAAAAGCAATGCTCTTTCTGTTAGGTCTTTAGGTGCATCAGCTTCATTTTTCAAAACTTTTAATATATCAATAGCTTCTAAAGTGGGACCGATACCCCTTCCAACAGGCTGCGTTCCATCAGTAACCACAGCTTTTGCCTTCAACCCAACAGCAGTGCCAACGGTTTCCATATGATTTTTTAATTTTAGAGCCATTTCAGTACTGCGAACCTTGGCGGTTTCACCAATTGGAATATCAATGACAACGTGAGTAGAACCTGCCGCCGCTTTTTTAGAAAGTACAGAAGCGATGAGCTGACCTTCACTATCGATATCCAAAGCTTTTTCAACTTTAATGAGCACATCGTCGGCAGGACTTAATTGCGCTGTACCTCCCCAGACAAAACATCCTCCTTCTTTTTCGACTACAGCTTTTATTTCTTCGGAAGAGAGCGTTACATTGGTCAATACTTCCATCGTATCTGCTGTACCAGCTGGTGAAGTGATGGCACGTGACGAAGTTTTAGGCATTGTAAGTCCATAAGCGGCAACAATAGCTACTACCAATGGGGTTGTTCTATTGCCTGGTAAACCACCAATACAATGTTTATCGACCACAATATCTTTACTCCAGTCCAACTGTCTTCCTGAAGCTATCATTGCTTTAGTAAGGTCGCATATCTCATCAATATCCATTCGGTCGCCCGCACAGGCTGTAATAAATGCCGATAGGTGAATGTTAGAATAATTGCCTTCTACGATATCGTTGATGATGTTGTTATAGGCTTTAAAATCCAGTTTTTGATTATAGATTTTAGCTCTTACGTGGCTTAACGATTCAATAGGCTCCAAATGGGAAACATACAGCATTTCATTTTGGGAAACATTCAGTTTTTTTGCTGCAGCATCCGAAAGGCCTATTTCATTTGGTAAAAGAAGGCCGGAACTCAAAACGTTCAAGCTTGCGACGATTGAGGTGGTTGCATTTGATATCCTGATCCTTGTTAGTGCTACAAACCCTTCAGAACTACAGACGTGGCAATCCTCACGCATATACACTACATATTCGTTTTGGGTGTAAATCCCGAGATGTTTATATTTTAGTATGTTTGAGTGTGGGTCCATTATTTTATTGATTGCTGGGATTTATTCTATTTCTTCGATGGTGTATAATTGCGGAATTTCTGTATTCCATCCATAGGTTTCCTTGATACCTTTTTGTAATGCTTCTGCACTTTCTTTTTCACCGTGGACAATGAATATACGTTCGGGCTTATTTTTAATGTCGCCCATCCATTCTATAAGTTCTGCGTGGTCTGCGTGTGCCGAGAGACCTTCAATTTCAGCGACCTGCATATTGAAAGGCACCCATATTCCATAGACTTTTAGTTCTTTCTCACCTTCCAACAGCTTTCTACCACGTGTGCCTTCAGCTTGATAGCCTACAAAAAGCAAGGTGTTATTTGGATTTTGTGCCTGTGTTTCAAGATAGTTGAGCATTCTTCCGCCTGTGAGCATTCCACTCCCTGCAATTACAATTTTTGGTCTGTTATCAGTTCTTAATTCCATTGTTTCGCGATAACTGCTAACAAGTGTAAAATGTGAACACATTTCGTCACATTCGTTGTCTTCCAATCTGTGCCAATCCCGAGTTCTATGAAACAGTTCCAATACGTTGGCACCCATTGGGCTATCCATAATCATTTGAACTTTAGGGATTTTGTTCTCCTTGAGTAATTTCCAAAAGATAAGCATCATTAGTTGGGCACGCTCTACCGAAAAACTGGGAATAAATAAGCTGCCACCTCTATTGATGGTATCGTTGATTAATTTTTCGATTTTTGGAAGCGCTTCTACTTCATCAGGATGAAACCTTCCTCCGTAAGTGGATTCAACGAAAAGTATATCCGCTTTTTTTGGTTTAAGGGGTGGATAGAGCAATAAATCATTGGTTCTACCAATGTCTCCAGAGAAGACAAAGCGTTTTCCATAAATATCCAACTCAATATAAGTTGCACCCAGAATATGCCCGCTGTACTGGAACCGAGCCCTGATACCATCAAATAACGGAATCCATTGTGCTTGTGGAATGCCCTTAAAATGCGGAATGGTTTTTTCTACATCCTTTAAATCGTAAAGCGGTTCTGCGAGACTGTGTTTGGAATAGCCTTCTTTATTGGCACGTTCTGCTTCCTGTTCCTGAATTTTTGCACTATCGTTCAATATGATTTTTGCAATGTCCAAAGTAGGATTCGTACCATAGATGGAACCATTGAAGCCTTGTTTCACCAACCTCGGCAGATAACCTGTATGGTCCATATGGCCGTGGGTGAGCAAAACAGCATCAATATTTGCAACATTAACAGGTGGGTACTCCCAGTTTTTAAGGCGTAATTCCTTTAGCCCTTGAAAAAGTCCGCAGTCTATGAGTATCTTTTTATCTCCTGTATCCACTAAATATTTTGAGCCGGTTACTGTACCTGCTGCCCCCAAAAAGTGAATGTTTATTTGATTAGTTTTCATCGGTTGTTCTAGGATTAGATTTTGCATAGTTCAAGTGAATCTTCCAGAATTCTTTTGTGTCGGGAGTTGGGAATCCCTACTTTATCCAACAAGTTCGGACTTTCGTGGAGTTCTTTACAGAGAACAATGCCTTCATCCAATAATTTTGTTTTCTCAGCTTTCGTTAAACTTGTTAAGGCTGTTAAGGGGTGCAATCCCGCCTGGTCAATTCTATCTTTGAGTCCACTCTCCTTTGGATAATCCCAACTGGTCATTAGCAGGCCAACACAATTGCCATAGTTTATGGCATCAGATGTAAAACGTGTATTGGTATATAAACCTCCTTTGTGGATTTTGTTCTGGTGACCCTTTTTACGTCTCCACTGTTTTTCCACATCTAAAAAACGGGAATGGATGTACAAAGGAATTTTTACATTGCAAAACCTGCCTTGATCACTATGGTATTTACATTCAATCATATAATGTTTTTCACCTTTTTGCGCTATCACATCCACTTCATGCTGAACGCAATTGCCTTGTACAATCACACCAACCTTTGTTTCAAATCCTTCGTGTGCCAATAATTTGCCTACCAACTTTTCAAATGGGAAGCCAGAAGGGCCTAATTCCATCAATGCCTTTTTAAGCTTGTATTTAAAGGCACTTACTCTCGATTTTGCCTTAAGCATTTTAAACGCTGCCTCATAGATCCTTTTAGTGGTCATCCCTTCTTCAAGCTGTTCATACACCTTATGAGCTATATCCTTAACAATAACCTCATTTGCTCCCGCCCGCCTAAGGGAATTGATGAGTTTTTCAATTTGGAAATCCTCATACTCACCCGAAGACTTTTTAACCAGGACTGATCTTTTCATAGTCACATTTTAATTGTCATAACGGGCAATTCAGAATGGTTGGTTACCTTTTCAACGGTGCTACTGGAGAAGAGACTTAAAAATCCCGTGCGCCCGTGCGTACACATGGCAATAAGATCCACATTTTTGTAGATCAAAAAATCATTTATTCCTTCCTCTACACCCGATTCGTTATAGACATTCATTGAGTAAGTTGTGAGCCCTGGGAAATTTTCAAGGAAATCTTTTATAGGTTGCAGACTCTTTTCAATACTATTATAATCTGTTGTAGTATTCACCTTTAATAAATGGATACGTGCATCACATTTTTCAGCAAGTGATTTTACGTGTTGAAATTCTTCTGTCACATCTTCTTTAAAATCTGAGACAAACAAAATGTCTTTAAAAGGAAAAGAAACATCCTTATCTTTAACTACGATGACAGGCACCTCGGCTTTTCTCACTATTTCTTCTACATTGCTTCCCAGTAATTCACGAATTCCTCCTTTTGTGCCACTACTACCGGTAACTATAAAATCATGTTCAAAATGACCGCAGTGGCTTAGGATGTTGCTTATTTCACCATTATATTCCAAAAAGGTTCTGCATTTAAGTCCAAGGCCCTCTGCTTTTTTTTCTAATTCTCTCAAATCTGCCTTCGCGCTGCCAATCTTTAATTTTGTTTCGGGGTATAGATCTTCCTTCTGTTTGTCCAGTCGAACCCAGTCAACCGGGGTTTTTACGTAATGGAAGAAATGGATTTCCGAATTGTAAAATTTAGCCATTTTGAGCCCTAGCTCCTCTGCTTTTTGACAATTTTCAGAAAAATTGGTAGGTACAAGTATATTGTTCATAATTTAAAATTATTAGTTATTTCACATTATCGTTTTTGGTATTTTTTATCTTAAATATATCCTGGACATCAGAAACATATATGAGACCATCACCACTTTTTCCTGTTTTGCCATTTTGACGAACGATGTCACAAATAGCCGCCACTTTACTGTCCTCACAGACGATTTCCAGTTTATAGATCTTGCTGTGGAGGAATGGTAGTTTGAGGGAAGGCCAATCTTCTCCAGGATCTGTGTAATCGCCGGTTCCTTCTCCCTCAAAGACTGTTAAACAGCAATGGCCCTCTCTCCTCAAGGAAGAAATCACCTCCTTAATTTTATTTGGCCGTATGAATGCTTTTATTTCTTTCATAACCTCTTATTTATTGTTATTGATAAATCATATTCCTAACGTGCGGTTGGTTTTAAGTATGGATACGTGCCCATCTTCTATGATACCTGTGAGTGCTCTTATCGCATCAATAGTTTCGGGGATTACAATAGCCTGGTTGTCTACCACATAGGCATAGAAGAGTTCGTCTCCCTGTACTTTCAACATATCCTCCCAAAGTGCAACTTCGTACATGTCCCCCCAGGGTCTTCCCATATCCAGGAACATTTCTTTTATAGTATTGTTTGAAACCAAACCCTGCTCGTACCGAATCATCTTAATTCTTGTCGACGTTTTAAAAGCATTTAAAACTTCACCTTTTGAGGCCTTTTTTGTCAGTCGCACATTCCAGTAGTGCATATGGCTCAGGGTTTCAGGTACTTTTACTGCAGCAGTAATAACATCCAGTTCGGGATCTACACTTTGAGCATCGGGACCCTGATGACTGGGAATATCTTTTTCAGGAACCATTGTATTCATGATTCCCCCCATATGGCTTTCCCAGGGATCTGTTGCTCTTCGTAAAAGAGTACCGCGGGCACTTTGTAACAGATTTGCCCTTTTTAGAGCCGTAAGAGTTCTTAAAATGGAGGTGGTGTTGCACGAAACCACCCGCGTAGCATCTATGTTTAGAGCGGTTTGGTAATTGTTTTCGGCACTGAAGGAATGGCCCGCAGTTTCATGCTTTTCACCTCCTTGTACAATAAACTTTTTACCTTGACTTTTGTATCGTTCTACGTTTTTTGCGGCAACTTTTTTAGGGGTGCAATCCACAACCAGGTCCACCTGATCTAAAAGCTCTGTCATTCCGCCTTTAACGGAGAATCCGGCATTTTTCATTTCCTTTTCTGCTTCTTGTGTCGCGCTGTAAATATTGTAGTTTTTTCTTACCGCATTTTCTATGCGCCAGTCACTTATGATATCACAAATGCCGGTTAACTCCATATCATGTTGTTTGTCAATGGCATCGGCAACTCTTTTGCCGATGACTCCATAACCTACTACTGCTATTTTTTTCATGACTTCCAATTTTTTAATTTAATCTTGTTCCTTTGTTTCACATTACTTTCGTTTTTAAAGTAACCTGATTATGCTTTGGATGCACCAGGCGAGTGGCTTATCTCGATTAAAAGTGTATCTCAAGGAGATCCTTAATTACAAAAGCATTAAATGCAGCAGTATCCTTTAGCCTTTTACTTGAGCATTATAAAATGCCGCTACACAAGCACCGATTAGCCAGCTTAAGATGAAAACCTGGATGATTCCAAAGAACACCTCCAGTACAGGCACATCCATTCTTATTATACTACTTGTGTCCAGGCCGTGTAAAAGACTGTTAAAGAACTTTACTGTTCCTTCCCGCCCCACTGTGGCCATCACCAGTACACACCCCACATAAAGGAGAGCTCCGGTAAGACCGAGTGACAAACCAAATTTTTTTATGTTTAATCGATACATATTTTCAGATTTTAAAATTATTTATCCGATTCTAATAGCTTCTTTTGTTCTTCGAACTGTTCCTTCGAAATTTCGCCACGTGCAAATCGCTTTCTTAGGATGTCCAGTGGTTCTTCTCTTCTTGTTTTTTTTCCCCATTGTGTTGGTATCATGAAAACCCAGATAAGAAAAACTATCCAGATGAACCACCAGATGAGGTGCATTCCAAAAAATCCATCATAATTGTGCATGTCTTTATTTTTTTTGATGTTGGTTTGTTACTTGATCTTTGCTTTTTTTCTTTAAATTCTCATCGGTTAACCCGTGAGTATGATCTCCATGCCGCATAGGCATCATTAGATGTATGGCAAACATTACGATGATAAATGTGAAAAGCCAGACATCACCACCCAATCCAATTGATGGGGCCAAAAAGATGAGCAAAAGAGGTAAAACACATCCGATGATCATCCATAACCAGTGATTTTTCATTTTAGTTTATTTTTAAGGATTAAACAATTTATTTATCTAGTATATTAACAAGTTAACTAAAGGGTTATTTTTTAAATATGATAATACTCACTAATGTTGCAAATCCAATATTTTTTTCTACCTGTGAAGTTTATGTGTTTTCATCTGTTTACCTTTAGTTTTACTGATACTCAATTACTTTAGTTGATTTATCGGGAATTGTAAAAGATTGTTTCTTAAATTGAATCTTGATGTCGGATTTAACTTCATCCAGAGGCTCTATTCGGCAACTGTTGGCCGAAAAGTTTAGCTGTAACCATACGCCTCTGTAATTGATCTTCATACGGAGGGAATTGATCTCTTTGGGTAATTTGGGATTTAGCCAAAGCGCGTTATTTCTGATCTCCAAACCTGTAAAACACCTTTGTACAATATCTATGGTACCAGCCATAGCGCCAAGATGTATACCCTCGGGTGTGGTGCCACCCTGCACATCTTCAAAATCACTAACAAGTGCCTCTCTGAAACAATGCCATGCACATTCACGATCAGATCTGGCCACAACCCAGGATCGGACTATACGGCTAAGAGTAGAACCATCTGATGTGCGGGTAGCGTAGTAGTTAATGTTACCAGGAATGTTGGATGGAGTGAAATCATACCCTAAACCTTTGAATAGCTGTACTAATTGTTCAGAAGAAAAAAGGTAAAAGAGCATGAGCACATCTGCCTGCTTGGAAGCCTTGTAGCGATTAACAGAGTCACTCTCGGCATCCAATATTCTGTCAAGCCGGTGAATATCGTTGTACTTCTTTCGATAGGCTTCCCATTCGAAATCCTCCAACTGTTCATAACCCTCAAACTGGGCGATAATTCCTTCTTCAATAAACGGAATATATAATTTGCTTCCTATTTCCTTCCATTTTTCCAACTCCCTGTCATCCAACTGCAGCTCTTGTTTTAAAACATCCCGACGGGTAATTCCAATTAAATCAAATGCTTTTAAAGAATGGGAGAAAAGCCAGGAAGCCATGACATTGGTGTATGCATTGTTATTTATTCCGGGTCTATTACTTCCAGGATAGGCGGTATGGAATTCGTCGGGGCCTACTACTTTTCTTATTTCGTAACGCTGTTTTGAATCGCTCCAGCTGGCCAGTCCGGTAAAGAGACGAGCGATTTCAATTAGCATCTCAGCACCGTAAAATTTCATGAAGTTTGTATCTGCCGTCACTTCATAATATTGCCAAATATTATAAGCTATAGCGAGATTCACATGACGCTGGAGGTATGTATTGTCTGGAACCCATCGTCCGGATTCCGGATTTAAATGAACCACCTGGCTTTCTTCCCGTCCATTGCTTCCGCTTTGCCAGGGGAACATAGCTCCATTATAGCCTTCCTTTTTAGCGAGGTTTTTAGCTTCTTCTAAGCGTTTATATCGATAGAGGAGCAGGGAACGGGTAAGGTCAGGAAGACGATAATTCAGAATTGGGAATATGAACAATTCATCCCAGAAAATATGGCCACGATAAGCCTCTCCATGCCAACCTCGCGCCGGTAATCCAACATCCCGACCAATGGTATGTTTAGAAGCCGTCTGGAGTAAATGAAAAATGTGTAATCTAAGGAGGAGCTGAGAGTTTCCCGATGCATTAATGGAAATATCAAACTTGTTCCACAATCTTTTCCAGGCTTCAGAATGTCTTCTTTTTAAAACAGAAAAATCTCCCTGAGCATTTATTTGCTCTAAAGCATCGTTGAGCGGTTCACTTATTGCATCATCTTTGGAGGTAAAAAGGGCCACGGTCTTTTCTATAGAAACTTGTTCTCCCAGAGTCACATCAAAAGTGAATATTTCAGCAATTTTTTCCTTTTCCTGAAAAAACTTCCTTATTACATCCAGCTTTTGAGTTTTAGAAAAAACAGTGCATCTAGCTGCCTGAGCCATATAGAGGAGGGATTGATTCGTTTGAACCAGAATGGATATGGTATTTTCTGTTTCTCCTTTTTTAATGATTTTTAGATGTTGCCCTTTTAAAGATTTATATCGCTCTACGCCTTCATTTTTTGTTGATCCGTCAAGCGTAGAGCGTACTTCTACCATTCCTGACCAGTTTACGGGTACAAAATCCCATTCGATGGCGGCAAGGTGAGGATTATCCATACTTACCAGTCTTGTACTAATAATCTTAGTTTCCCGCTGTTGTTCATCGATGAAATGCATCTCCCTCCTCAGGATTCCTGCAGAGATATCAAGTACCTGAACATAATTCAAGACCTGTTTTTTTTCTAACTGGAACCAGTCCTTATCTCCTTCCAGCCTGAAACTTAAGTGCAGCCAGTTAGGCCAATTAACCAGATCTTCATTTTCAATGGTCTTTCCTGCTATTTGTGATTTAAGCCTGTTGTAACCACCTGCCAGATAGGTGCCCGGATAATGAGTGCCATCAGCTTCTGATTCTTCTGCTGCTCCCCTGGTGGCGAAATAGCCATTGCCAAGGGTGCAAAGGGCTTCCCGGAGTCCCTCTTGTTCTTTTCTTAAACCGTGATATTCCAGTTTCGAGTTTTGCATGGCTACTATTTTTTTGATGATCTTCATGAAAACTTAGCTGTCAACTTCTATTTTACAAATTGATCATCTGGTTATTACTACCATTTTAGGTCATGTTTATATTCTTTCTAAAGTTGAAATTCCAATTGTGTCTTTAAAATATTTACTGTGTAATCTCTTTATCTTAATGACTTATTCCAATAATCATAGCTGCAGTCATTCCCAGCACCATTACGATCCCGCTTATTGGTGCCCAGCCCATGTGCATACCGTTTGTAGACCTTCTTTTCTGAGTGTTCTGGAACTTTTCCGGATTTTTTCTGAATACTGTCAGGCATTGTTCGGAATCAAAATAATACGTGTTTTCCATATATTTGTAGTTTATAGCACTTTGCTCGCTAACGGCTATCCCACATACAGGATCCATGTGTTGACCTTGAGCTAAATCTACACGGCTACTGCTGCAAGAGGTTAAGGTGAGCAGGGGGGTAATTAAAATCAAGAGTATGATTAGAAAATTTATTTTTCTGGGGGTACTCACAAAAATCCATTTCATTTTTTTAATTTTTTTATTCAACCACTACAAGTACCAGTCTCTCAAAAATGCAAGGAAGAGAGCCAAAAAGAAAAGCACTGCAAAAGCACATAAAGCAAAAATCTTTTCATCCTTCTTGGTGCTTTTATTTGCACAAGATTTTTTTTTCTTTGCTTTTTTTCTTCCTTCCCTGTAAGACCTCATGACAGATTTTTACGGTACTTATGATTCTAGACAGTTCCTAGTTTTAAATATTCCACCGGAATTGAACTATAATAACACTCCGGTAATTCATGCATCGTGCCTGCCAATGGGCCGGTAAATACTGTGGGGGAGGGGTACGGATAATTTACCGGCCCATATATGCAGGGCTTAATCTCTTATCTAACTTTTAACTTTTCCTGCTTCCAAAGCTCTTTTGTACGTACCTTCCGATTTGTAATAGGCTACTGTGCCATTTTTGTTTAGCAAGACAATAAAAGCTTCAGATTTGTCCACTGCCTCGCCGGTTACAGGATCAACAGCCATACGGGCAGCTTCTTTTTCGTTAAGGGTTTCAACGCACATATTACAACAGCCATAGTAGATCTTACCATTTACACCTATTGGAATTTGAGCTTTGGCCATGTAAGCATCGTTGACCATACATACCAGGTCATTGGGTACCTGATCTCCAATTCTATAATTATGCTCTGCTTTCACAGCACTTTCTGCTACTGAATTAACCTCTGTTTGCGTTGTTTGCACTTTTTCTTTCTCTCCCGTATTACAACCGGAAAGAAACCCTATACCTATTACCGCAATTGCGAAAAATTTTATTTTAGCTTTCATATTTGTTGTGCCTGCTTTATGGACCGGATAAGTCATGAGGGGGGAGTAGGGCACAACCACCAGTCCACTTACGCAGGTCTTTTTTATTTTATTGTTTCTTGTATACTACCACACTTCAGCATTTTTCCTCCAAAAAATGGATTTTGAATTGCCTCTTCGTGGCTTAGCCAAAAACCTCCTGAGTTATTATTAGCCATTGGACAGCGCGCAAAATACAATTGGTTTTCCGCAACTTTGCCCTTTAGAAAATCAGCAAATTCACTGGAAAAATCCGAAAATGCAGCCTTTTGCGATTCCAGATTACGATTAGCAGCCAACTTTGTTGCGACTTTCTGTAATCCATCGGTCCCTTCTAACTTTGCAATAGAGTTGAGAAGTTGCTCTGCTTCCTTCTTTGCCAGTTCTTGATCAGACTTAAGTATTGCGGCTTTAAGGGTTAAATAGTCTTCATAAGCTGTAGTTATTTTTTCGTTATTAAATTTTGGGATTTTACTGTCCATCATTTTCATCTCACCCGACTCCATATTTTCGTGATCGTGGTGCATCATTTTCTTCTCCTGGCTATAACCCAGACTAACGGCTAATAGCAGTACTACTGCAGTTTTTACTTTTAAAGTTTTCATAGTTTTTAATTTTAGATATTCATATTTGATTTTCATATATTACTTAATTCTTAGTTTATTACGGATTTCACTTCACCGCAGGTAAGCATAGCTTCTCCAAAAAACGGGTTCCTAATTTCTTCGCTGTTACTTAGCCAGTAGGCACCTTTGTTGTTATTGGCCATAGGGCAAAAGTTCACATACAACTTCTGGTTAGCTCCAAAAGCCTCGACAATCTTTATTAGTGGCTGTGAAAGGAAAATAAAGTTTTCACGTTTCCCTTCTATTGTAGTAGCCTCCTTACACAACCTCGTGTGTTTGAATAAGAAAGCCTTTTTTTCTTCCCAGAAATTCTTGGCATGACCAGAAAGGGAATTGCCATCAAGTTTATCAAGAGCAGCCAATAGCTCAGTACTCGATTCCTGTGTCTCATCTATATTAGCCCTTACCAGCCCTTCTTTAAGTTCCAGATAGGCTTCGATTACTTCATTAAGTTGGTTTTTGAAAGCTTTGGGGACATCTTTGCTCATGTCCATCACATCTTCCTGAACAAATTTTGAAGTTTTTGTTTGCTCCGGCATGTCGTTACCCTCTTCCATTTCCATTCCACCATGATTGTGTCCTGTCATGGCAGGACCACCTTCCGGGCTCATCATGCTCCGTTTCCCTTGCAGTTGCGCGGCAGCATCTACCTTAAATACGCCATTGGCCACAACTTCATCACCTGCTTCCAAGCCTTTAGTGACCACATACAAGTCCCCTGCCTCGGGTCCTAGAACTACTTCCCTAAACTCGAAGGTGGGCTCTTCAAACTCGGGCCTCCTTAAGTAGACAATGGCTCTTTTACCGGTCCACAGGATGGAAGATTTTGGTATAACGAGAGCGTTTTCTAAATTATCCAACTCACTGTTAATTACTCCCTGAGCAAACATATCCGGTTTGAGTTTTCCTTTAGGATTATCTACTTCAGTTCGCACCAAAGCTACCCTCGTTTGGGGGTTAATAACAGGATCAATAAAAGTAACAGTACTGGAAAAGGATTGTCCAGGCATCGAGGGTACAGAAAAAGTAACTTTATCTCCTTCTTTGATCCATGCAAGATCGCTTTCATAGGCATCATAAAGGACCCATACTTTATTTAAATTAGCGATATCAAAAAGCGGCTGACCTTCACCGACGTAATCCCCTTCACTTATATTTCTGCTGGTAACGGTTCCAGACTGTGTAGAATAAATGTCAAAATTATATTGCACCTTTCCATTCTCCTGAATATTCTGGATTTGGGTATCTGTTAAATCCCACTGTTTTAATTTCCTTACCGCAGCTTCTAAAAAAGAAGGATTAGTCTCTTTAAACCGTACAGCCTCTAGGAGTTCCTTTTGCGCCTGTACTAACTCCGGGGAATAGATAGAGGCTAACCTTTCTCCTCTTCTTACTTCTTGTCCTGTGAAGTTCACAAATAACTTCTCAATACGTCCCGGAAAACGTGCAGTCACAGCCGAAACATTGCGCTCATCTGCGGTCACCCTCCCCGTGAGATATATCTCTTTAGTAGGTGAGCCTGCCTGTACAGTCACGGTTTGAATATCGGCAATTCTGGCTGCGGCATCACTCATTTGTATCTCAGAGTCATTGACAGCTGCAGACGCTTTCACGGGTATTAATTCCATACCGCATATAGGACAATTTCCCGGTTCCTCCTGTCTAATCTGTGGATGCATTGAACAAGTCCAGATTTCTGATTCTCCTTCCTCATGAGCATGTGCTTCCTCCAGCTGATTTTCGGTGGTGGCTGAACTTTCTGATGTTCCACCAAAAAAAAGCCACCCCAAGAGTAGGCCTGCTGCTAAAAAGCCCAGCCCAACGTATATCATTTTTTTATTTATTTTATTCATAACCTTCTCCTATTAAGTAGTTTATTCTATACACATTGTTATTTCGTTCTGTTTTGGCCCTTGCCAGTTCCAAACCGTAGTTTAAAAGTTGGCGTTCCATTCGAATTATTTCCAAAACATTGTTTCTACCTGTAGATAGTTCTGTCTGGTAAAGCTCCAGTGATTGTTTGGCAATTGTTGTCAACCGATTGTAGAGTTCAACGTTTCGTACTGCGTCCACGTAATCGCGATACAACTGCTCAAGCTTTGTCTCCAATTCATTCTCCAGGTTTTCCTTTTTCAACTGCACTGCCTCTTGCTGCAGAATAGCTTCCTGGCGCATGGCTTTATACTTATTTCTGTAAAGCGGCACCCGTATTCCTACTTGTGGAAAAATAAATGCGTCCTGACCATTGTCTGGCAGTGCCATAGCCGGGTCTAAATCTGTTCTTGAAGCAATATTGGTATAGGTCCCCCCAAGAGTAAAAGATGGTAAACCCATTTTTTTGGCTACAGTGAGCTGCTCTTCGAAACTCCTCGCCTGATGTTCGAGTTGTTCCAGGCGAGGGTTCTCAGCTAAGATCATTTCCAGAAGTATACTCTTTTCATTTAGAAGCTGTTCCTCCCAAAGACTGTCAGGGAACCCAAGAGGCTCTTGTAGTTCTTCATTTAGTAACTCCTCGAACTCTGTAAGCAGGGGAATCCTGCTGTCCTTTAAATATGCTAGTCTGCTTTCCAACTCTTCCTCTTCCAGTTCAACTTGTAGAACAGAAGAAAAACCCGTTTTCCCGCTTTCGAACTGCACCTCAGCGATGCTCTTAAAGGAACTAAGCAGCGCCAGGTTCTCTTCTGTTACTTGTATCGCCATTTCAAGGTAATACAACTCTGTATAGGTAATTTTCACATCCCTAAAAAGTTCCAGTTTCGCATCTTCAAAAAGCTGTAGCCGTGCCTGCGCTCTTTCAGCCGCGACCCGCTCCTGGGCATCAAGGGTCCCAAACCAGGGGAACATTTGGCTAAAGGAAGCTGTAGCCTGTTGAGCTCCAACACGGGTTTCTACTGGTTGGATGAAATAGCCAAAACTTATCTGTGGATCTGGTAATGTTCCTTCCTGGACTACTTTTTCAAGCGCAGCGAGATATTCCTTGTAAAGGGATCTTATCTGCGGATTGTTTTCAGCAGCCAGTACCAGGTATTTATCTAAATACCCGATTCTTATTTCTTCTTTCTGGGCGTGGGAGTTAGTCGTCCACAAAGCGAGAAAAAACATGATTAAAGCGCCTATATTTATGATATTTTTTTTCATTACTTGTCTAATTCATTTATTTGTTGCTCCTGTAATTTAGGATTTGACCATTTCTTCTCTTGCCACATACTATATAGGACGGGAACTACGAACATAGTTATTGTCTGGAACAACATTCCTCCAAATGTCGGGATGGCCATAGGGATCATAATATCAGACCCCTTCCCTGTGGATGTTAAAATTGGCATTAAAGCGATGAGAGTAGTTGCAGTGGTCATTACAGCGGGTCTTACCCTTTTGCTCCCTGCCATTACAACAGCTCTTCGAATGGAATTTTTGTCCGTCGTCTTTTCTTCAGCAAAAACCTGCTTTAGATAGGTTCCCATAAGTACACCGTCGTCTGTTGCCACCCCAAAAAGGGCAATAAAACCTACCCAGACAGCAACACTTAAGTTTATAGGCCCTATTTGAAAAACCTCCCGCATATTTTCTCCAAGAAGATTGAAATCCAGGAACCACGTCTGGTTATACAACCAGAGCAGGATAAACCCTCCCGATAATGCCACGAAGACACCTGAAAAGGCCATTAATGTGGTCTGAAAATTGCCAAACTGGAAGTAAAGCAGCAGAAAAATAGCTAACAAGCTGATAGGAATAACAATAGACAAAGTTTTCGCAGCCCTTAATTGATTTTCGTAGTTCCCTGCAAACTTGTAGCTAACTCCGGGAGGTACTACAAATTCTCCTGATTCAATTTTCTCATTGATCAGAGCTTGTGCATTTTCTACCACATCTACCTCTGCAACATCAGCCTCTTTATCAAAAATCACATAAGAGAGCAGGAAGGTATCCTCACTCTTTATGACCTGAGGGCCCTGTACATATTGTACTTCTACTAAATCTCCTAAGGGGATTTGTACTCCCGTGGGAGTAGGCACGAGTATTTCTCTAACGTCTTCTGGGTTATCCCTGAATTCCCTTGCATACCGAAGTCTAACGCCATACCTTTCACGACCTTCCACTGTGGTAGTCATTGACATCCCACCAACAGCAGCACTTATGATTCGTTGAACATCACCTATTGAAAGTCCGTATCGCGCAATGGCACGCCTGTCGATTTCCAGCTCCATGTATGGCTTTCCCACAACTCTGTCGGCAAAAACGGATGGCGCTTTAACTCCACGTACCTCCCGAAGAATATTCTCCATTTGTAACCCAACTTCTTCAATAGTCTCGAGATCTGGTCCAAAAATTTTCATCCCCATGGGGGCCCTCATTCCGGTAGATAGCATGATTAACCGAGTTGCAATTGGTTGCAGTTTAGGTGCAGAAGTCACTCCCGGCAAGCTGGTGGTTCCTACTATCTCATCCCAAATATCGTCAGGTGATTTAATATGGTCACGCCATTGTCGGAAGTATTCACCCCCGGGATCACCTATCAATTGAGAAACATCCAAATCCTCTCTTTCCATGGTTTCAGGATCAAAAACTTCCCCGTTCTTTAAAACGTATTGATCCTCATCGTTCACTTCAAATCGTTTACGACGTCCATTCTGATCCAGTACATATTCAGATTTATAATTTATAACATTCTCGAACATTGAAATTGGCGCAGGATCCAATGCTGTCGAAGCCCGACCCCATTTTCCCACCGTCATATCGACCTCGGGAATTGCAGTTACTCTCCTGTCAAGAATCCGAATGGTTTCAACATTTTCCTCTACACCGGAGTGAGGCATAGTTGTGGGCATTAATAAGAAAGATCCTTCTTCTAATGGGGGCATAAATTCTTCCCCCGCACCCGGGAAGGTCTCACTTATTCCCAGCCAAACCTCAGTTTGCCTTACGTTATATCCAAGTTTATCGAAACCTGTAGCAACAGGACTGAAGATCTTATCAAAACCCTGCCAGGAAAAAAGCCCAAAGAGAATTATCATAATTGGCAGCGATAGAAATTTCCATTTATTTTCCAAAGCCCATCTTAGGATGGGTTGGTAATATTTTACCATCGCCATTAATAATCCCAGCACTATCAATATAATCCCTCCTACAAAAATTAAATTTGTAAATTCAGATTGATCTGCACCAAGTGGCAACCACTCTCTGTTTAAGAAATACAGGACCCCAACTAGTACAATTCCAATGTTGATATAGGTTGGGTATTTTCGCTTTTTCTCGGGCCATCGCGGCTCGAGAAGATTGTTCAGTCCCAGAGCTATAAACATGATTCCTACCCAGGCTACCTTAAACAACAGTAAAACTCCTAAAGCAATAAGGGCAAAATTCCAAATTCTCCGGGTTCTCTTTTTCCCAAAGTTCATGGAAAAGAGTCCATGCGCCAAGGCGGGGATCACAACGAGTCCCACAAACATCGCAGCAATAAGGGCAAAGGTTTTTGTGAAGGCAAGTGGTCCAAATAACTTTCCTTCCTGTCCTGTCATAGCAAAAACGGGAATAAAACTAATGACCGTTGTTGCCAGTGCAGTTAACACGGCTGAGGCAATTTCAACCGTTCCTTCGTAGATGACGGGCAATATAGGACGACCTTTATTATCAGGTAATTCAAGATGTCGCAGTATGTTCTCTGTGAAGATCACTCCAACGTCAAGCATGACTCCAATAGCAATGGCAATCCCGGAAAGGGCCACGATATTGGCATCTACTCCTGCATACTGCATGACTATAAATGTCATGAGTACCCCAATAGGAAGTAGACCTGAAATCATAATAGCTGCCCTTAAATTTAGAACGAGTACTATGACCACTATAATGCTAATCAAGATCTCCAGGATAAGTGCTTCCTCCAGAGTTCCTAAAGTCTCATAAATTAATCCGGAGCGATCGTAAAAAGGCACGATTGTAACTTTGGAGACAGTTCCGTCTGCCAGCGTCTTACTTGGCAATCCGGGAGCAATATTCTCTATTTCCTTTTTTACATTATCAATAACTGCGAGAGGGTTCGAGCCATATCTTGCGACAACCACCGCTCCTGTTGCCTCCGCGCCCCCTTTGTCCAGCCCGCCGCGCCTGGTAGCTGGCCCCATCTGTATCCTGGCCACATCTTTGAGGCGAATAGGAGTATTCTCATTGACAGCAACAACAGCTTCTTCGAGATCCTCCAGGCTTTCTATATAGCCCAATCCACGAACCAGATATTCTGCCCGGTTAAACTCAATGGTGCGTGCTCCTACATCCAGGTTACTTTCACGCACAGCCTCCATTATTTGTTTGACATTTACGCCGTAGCTTTTCATCGCGGTAGGATCAATTTCCACCTGATACTCCTTGACAAATCCTCCTATTGAAGCTACTTCAGATACACCTTCGGCAGCAGATAAAGAGTACTTGACATAAAAATCCTGAATAGTACGAAGCTCCTGAGGATCCCACCCCCCGGTTGGCTCACCGGTTTTTGGGTCTCTTCCCTCCAGAGTGTACCAAAACACCTGTCCCAATGCTGTAGCATCAGGACCCAGGGCGGGCTGGACGTCTGCTGGGAGTGTTCCGGCGGGCAGAGAATTTAACTTCTCAAGAATTCTCGAGCGGCTCCAGTAAAATTCCACATCCTCTTCAAAAATTATATAGATGCTTGAAAGACCAAAAAGGGAACTACTTCGAATAGTTTTTACGCCTGGCACTCCCAAGAGTGAAGTAGTAAGGGGATAGGTTATTTGGTCCTCGATGTCCTGAGGAGATTTCCCCATCCATTCGGTATAGACGATTTGTTGGTTTTCACCAATGTCTGGTATGGCATCCACTGGCACGGGATCCCTTGGCATCCAGTCTAAGTCCCAGTTAAACGGTGCTGTAGCTACTCCCCAGGCCATCAAGGCAACCGTAAGTAAAGCGGTCACCAATTTGTTCTCTAAAAAGAACTTTATAGTTTTATTAAGCATTTGGTTTTAATTCTGAATTAATACTCTTTTGAAGCTGCACGTTTGCAACATCAAAAAAACTCTGCTCCGGCGGTAAAGCACCAGAGCCTAAATATTAATTCAGAATCAAATTAAGAAGGTCTCGTTCAATATGTGGATTTCCTGAACGATTAAGGGAGGTATATACTTGACAAAAGGAATATCTTTCGCAGGCAGTTCTTCAAAAAGCCCGCTAAACGAATAAGCAAAACTTACAAGAAATACTTGCTGATCGAAATTGAGGTCGTAAAAGGGTATCTTCAAATCTTTCTGACCATCAATAGCTATAGAATCATCAGAACAACCTTTCTCATCAGCTATTCCGGGCCCATGTTCCATTCCGCAGGTATCAGCTTCAAAGAAAACTGACTGGTCCACAAGAAAATCCCCGCAAAAGTGTTTGTTCACCGTAAAGGACATTGTGGACAGGAACATTATAAATGCCAGAACCAAAGATGATATTTTGTAAAGCGAAGATTTCACTATGTTCCTTCTTTTATTTCCTATTAATAGATCCAGAACTGAATTATCAGTTTGAAAATTAATTTTGAAAAGCGGTTTCGTCAAAACTATTAGATTTTATTCTTTTAAAACATGACCAAGATCATGTTACGTGAATAGAGTGTAGAATTTTTTTCTTGATCAGAATGAAGATATAGATAATAATCTTTGACGCCTTTCACATATTTCATTAAAAAAATCATTAAAAGGAGAATATTCTCCATAGAACTAGACGCTTAAGAAAACATTATATTCTTTTAGAAAGCCTTAATTGGAGTTTCATTTTCCTCAGACTTTTGATAAAGGAAGCCAGTGCACCAAGAAAGAAATTTAACTTTGCTGGAATTCAGTAGTGGAGGGAAGGTTACTTGTTGATGGTCTTTGTGTCAGAATCATTTACTTGGCGAAATTTTTCCATTTCAGTAAATAAAATTTCAGAAGCTTTATAAATGTTCTAATTTTGCCGAAAATTTGAGTTACCGTTAATTAATGAATAACAGATTAAAAAATGAAAAACATGAAAACGTTTAATTTCTTATTAATATCGATATTGATTTTTACCACAATTTCCTGCAAAGAGGAAAAAAAGGAGGATGTTACACCGGTTGCAAAGGAAACACAGGTGAAGGAAGAGCCTGATGATAAAGGAACAACATCTTCAAATGCTTCAGATGAAATTGTAGAAAATTATCTAAGAGTGAAAGAGGCTCTTGCAGCAGATAATCAGGAAGAGGCTGCGAATGCAGGGAAATTACTTGCTGGCAATTTGCAAAGTTTTGATAGGAGCCAATATTCTTCGGAAGAGCAACAGGAATTAACCGATATTATTGAAGATGCGCAGGAACATGCTGAACATATTGCAGAAAGTCCTATTGGTCATCAAAGGGAGCATTTTGATATTTTGAGCAAAGATGTTATTGATATGATCGCGATCACAGGTACCGGAAAAAAGTTATATCAAACCTATTGTCCCATGTATAATGATAATAAAGGAGCTCAATGGTTGAGTAGTACGAAAGAGATCAAAAATCCCTATTTTGGAAGTAAAATGATAAACTGCGGAGAAATCCAGAAAGAGATTAATTGATTTGAGAATTCTCAAAATTATAGGTTGGGTTCTTTTGTTTGCTTTCATTGTGGTTCAATTTATACCTGTTGAACGCAACCAAAGCGATATCATTCCCAAAACCGATTTTATGCTCGTCAATAATGTGCCGGAAAATCTAAAAAACAAGTTGCACGTCTCCTGTTATGATTGTCATAGCAATAATACCCGCTACCCCTGGTATGATAAGATACAGCCGGTTGCATGGTTTCTGGAAGATCATATTAAGGAAGGAAAGGCTGAATTGAATTTTAGCCAATGGGGTGAGTACTCGGATCGAAGGAAGAATAGCAAATTAAGATCCATAATCAGCCAGATAGAAGAGGGAAAAATGCCTCTGGACTCTTATGTTTTGCTTCACCCGGATGCCGATCTCTCTGAAGAGGATAAATTAGAGTTTATAAATTATATGCAGCAGTTGAAAGAAGATTTATAAAAGTTCCTACATGCAGAAAGCAAACCTGAAGATCTTCTGATTTTCAGGTTTTCCTTTTTAAAAGCAGTTAGGGAGTTGAGAAAGTCGGTTCACTATATAACTAAAGGTACTGAAGGGTTTATTTTTTGTTCTGACTTCCGGTCAAGAACAATTTGTTCCAACATAACTATAACAGGGAGCACCATAAATCGATATGCCTGGAGCTCCTCTAAAATATGTTCGAAGATCAAAAAGGATATCTTATCCAGGACCAGATAAAAAATTGTTCCCACAGTTGCAATTCATATTAATATGGTAGAATTGGAGGTATGGGAAAAAAGCATGATTACCCACAATCCGAAAATAGTAACTACAAAATTCCACCGCTGTTCCAACCCAGTTGAGCTAAAAATTTATTGAAGAGCAAATATCGACCTCACCTCAAAATGGATCCTCTCAAAGTTCTCCTGGATGTCATTTTGAGAATAGCCCAAAAATCGCGTAGGCTTTCGCTTTTCCATTTTTTCGAGACTGAATTTAACTGCCTGATCTTTCCCATCAGCAAAGGTGATGAATTCGCCGGGCTGTAACCTAAAGAAAACATCAGCCCGAATCTTTGAAACTTCCCGTTCGCTTTTTGTGATCCTGGTGTCAAAATCGAGATTTTCGCTCTGACTGGTGCTGATGCTCTGGCGTTTTACGATCTCAAAGAACCGCTCGTAATATTTGGCCGTATCGGGATCATTCACTTTTCCGAAGAACTGATAAGACAGATTACTGAGAATGGCTCTGCTGGCTTTTTCTCCATAAAGGAGTTCGTTCTGGATCTTGTCCTGCATTACATAAACCGAGGCGATATCATAGCTCCTCAGAGTAGCAGGGATGCGATGCATGTTGAGCAGACGAATAGTGGGGGCTTCTTCCAAAAGGATGAAGGAAGATTCCCTTTTGCGCACACTCATTTGCTTTACGATGGTATGAATGATCGTGGCTATGGCAGGGGAGTAGGCAGTTTCAAATTTCGGATTGTTCACAATGGATACCACCGCAGGATTTTGGGGGTTGTTTATGTCCAGGGGAACTTCATCTGCAGAGAGGGTCATAAAGATTCGCTGAGTGCTGATCTTTTTAAATGCATTGGCAAGGGTGCTTTTCACGGCAGCAGTTTGCCTTTCAGATTCTATGCCACTGATAAAGGCATCAGCCATGGCTTTAGAGGTTAAATTGGAATTTAAGAATGTTAACAGGCTGGCGGTATTTAGGAATTGGTAAAGCGCGATTAAGTGGGGAAGCGTGCAATATTCAGGATAACTTGTTTTGAGTTTCCAGATGAGCCCGGCAATGAGCCCTTCCACCGCATCATTAAAAAATTTCGTGGTACCGGATGATATAGAGTCTTTTTGTTCCAGTAGGTTTTCCAGCAGGACCCGGGAAACCTCGTTCACACTTTCCTCGTCGGGCAGGTATCGAGGTGCTATAGGATTCACTCGATGGTAGATCTGGTCAAAAGAAACAATGTAAAACGGAATATCTCCTTTTTTAAAGAGAGGGTAGGCAATTTCAGTTAGTTCAAAGCTCTTATAGTCATGTATGATTCCGCAGAAGGAATATTTGCTGAAGTGTTGGAGAAAATTATAGACAACACTTTCTGTTTTTCCACTTCCTGCGGCACCAATTATTGAAACTCCCCGTCGGACGTTTTCAATTGTAAGCTTGCCTCTCTCCAGGGGAAATTTGATTTTGTATTTCCTCGGAATATCTGTCGGGGAGGAGCGGGTTACAAATACAAAAAGAACAGAATTTAGAGACAACTGCGGAAGAACTATCCAAAGAACGAAAGAAATGATCGATCTGCTGTCCTGGATAGGATCTGAAAAGATCAGAGCTGAAAGAATGATCAGGCAAAGATTCAGAAAATATCCACAGCTGCTTATTTTCAGGAAAAACCAGAAGAGGAATCCGGAAAATATGAGTTGTATAAAAATTATAAAAAGTTCCTGTTGTATCATCTACCAATAACCTATTGAGCTGGACCTTGTGCCAATCTCAAGCGCTTTCCTGATGTGCTTTAAGGCAAAGCTTACCTGGTTTGGGGAAATGTTGAGATGGGGAACATGAATTCCGGCCTTGTTCAGGAGCATAAAAGCGATTCTTCTTTCATGCACCGAAAGATCCTTTAGGTGAGAATAATATCTCTGAGGGTTCTTATGAAGAGTTTTCCTGGCTATGTAAGACTCGACATAGTTTCGATTATACTCAAACATTTTATCAAAAGTCTTTTCTGCCCTCCCAAAGAACCGGTCTCTATCAAAACCTCTCTTGACTGTCTTGCCATGCATCATCACCTCAGATGCGCGGTATTTGCTTCCGGGGGAAAGGCTGTACTGATTTGACGCATCTTTTCTGCTTACAATGATATGGATATGCGTCTGTAGTCCTTCTTTCTGCATTCCCTGTTCAATTATCTTCCCATTAAATTTATGAGGGGTTTTCTGCTTAATATCAGTTAAGTTCTTTTTTAGAGCAGCAAGATTTCCCGGTTCATCTCCTCGTCCTACTTTCCGGATTTGATTCTCAAGGGCGGCAATCTTCTTTATGAAAGGTGCATTTTCCTTTATTTCACGATCTGTGCCTTTGAAGCTGCGGGTATATTCGATCTTCGCGAAATATTTTATGTCGTTTACGGTTACCAGTCTCCCGTTTATCTCCCGGTTAAATCCGCCGGCATATTCTTTCATGATTTCACGGGTATATTTCTTTAGAAGGCCGGGGTCATTCCCGATATGCTGTAGTTCCCGTGCACTGGGATTGATAGTCAAAGAAAAAAACCTAGGTTCTGTTCTTTTCAATTTAGCAGCATTTCCGTCTATTTCTTCAGTGACCGTATGAGGGTCAATAATATCGTTAGTCTGATTAAAAAAGAATTCTTGCTGGTCCGGGGATTTTCCCTCGTTCTCTTTCTCGAGATATTCGACCAAATCTCCTGCACTTTGGGAGAAGCTTTCAGTCAGTCTTTGAGGGGTGATGGTGATGTACATTAGGTAGAAATTTTAGATTGGAATTTCAGCTTTTCGAATTCGGACCTGGATAAATTAAGCCGGAGGTAAGCTTGTCCGAAGTTATTTCGCGTGACCACGACATTCTCGATAAGGTAATCCAGATCCCTGCTTTTTCTCTTCAACTCATCCTGGGCGTTGATCGCCTGTTTACGGTATTTTAAGAGCTCCATTTGATGTGTTGTGTCACTGCTTAATTCAGGGGCTTTTTTTTCAATCAGCAGTTCTTTCTTATTCTGCGGATTTTCCTGAAACAGTAATTGGAGCATGGCATGACTGGGCTTGGTCTGGGTTTTTTCCACATCCCGGATAATGGCAGTCAAACCATTGATCCTTTTCTTGATCAGGCTCTCTAATGTTTGAATGTGCGGCCCTAAAGATTCTTCTGGGGAAATACCGGAACTTTCAAAAAACCGAACCATCAATAACAGCGTCATCGACTGTGATTTTGATATTGCTTTAGCATATTGTCTAAACTTTTTGACTACAGAAGCTTTTATACTGAGAGTCTCAAATGGTTCTTTTTCATATCCTCTATCCATTTTTCAGGGATTTATTGCTGGTTTTACTGGGCTGCCGAAGCTTTTAAGTGAAAAACGTAATATTGTTAATGTTTCTTGATGAAACTATATGTGGTTAAACACCTGATTAATAGTTTTTTACATTACAACAAGGAATGCTTAACATCGCGGTGCGTGTTACCCTCTTGCTATTCCTTTTTGTCCGCCATAGCGGACAAACTATTTTTATTATTTTGAATGTAGTAAGGATTCTTCGGAGGAGGAACCGTGGAGGAAGTTTAAGAAACAGAGCGAATCGTTTTTATCTTATTTGCAAATGGGTAGAGAGAAAAATGAGAATAATGAAATCTCCTTCTGCTTGGAATAGCCGGATCTGATTCTAATTTCCGTTTCAACTTTTATCTCATAAAAGCACTTATTCATTGGAGAACGGATATGCTTCTGGCGCAGGGTTAAAAAGTGATTTACTTTTTATATCTGGAGCGTTTTCCTTTTTCTTTTTTTGGAAATCTCTAATGTAGCATCTGGTGAGTTCAGATCATCAGGTGTGTTTACTTCCCATAGAGCCATCGCTGTTACCTTTTTTGATGTGGACAAACTTTGGGATTTAGAATTAGGAGAGGACTTATAAAAGGGCGGGCGAGGAGGAGCCCGATTATGCAGTCCGGCTAACTTCTAAATCCCGGTACTTTTTCATCAAAAAAGTTAAACTGGTAGAGGCTCGGAAGGAAAATGTTTTGCACTGAAACAGAAAGTGGATCATTTAGTTAGGACAATGAAAGGTGCAGAATTCAGCGGACTCTGCCATAAAAGGAATTCAGGATGAGGAGTGATTTCGCTTTCGATAAAAATTGTTTTTTGCGAAATCATCGGAACAGGAGGAATTCTTTTATGGCTGTGTCCAAGACTTTTTCGACCGAACCGCTTTTCCTGTAACGCAGTGGAGGGGAATGTGGTGAGGTTCTCTTTTTGGAGGAGTAAGTTCATAGCTCCTCTTCAGATAGTTTAAGCGGCTCTAGCAGGAAACACCTTTGCATTCCAGGTAGAGGAGGAGGGTTTTGCAGTCCATTTATCTTCTAATCTACGGTACTTTCTCATTAAAGAAAATAAGATCGTAGAGGCTTGGAGGAAAATGTTTTGAACTGAAGCGGA
Source organism: Salinimicrobium sp. CAU 1759 (assembly GCF_054482715.1). Classification (NCBI taxonomy): domain Bacteria; kingdom Pseudomonadati; phylum Bacteroidota; class Flavobacteriia; order Flavobacteriales; family Flavobacteriaceae; genus Salinimicrobium; species Salinimicrobium sp. CAU 1759. The sequence continues at coordinate 207,411 of NZ_JBTLRK010000002.1, forward strand.
AAGTGGATCATTTACTTAGGAAAATGAAAGGAGCAGAATTAAGCGGACTCTGCCATAAAAGGAATTCAGGATTAGTAGTGATTTCGCTTTCGATAATAGATTTGTTTCTGCGAAGTGATCGGAACAGAAGGAATTCTTTTATGGCTGTGTCCAAGACTTTCCCCACCGAACCGCTTTTCCTGTAACACAGTGGAAGGGAATGTGGTGAGGTTTTAGGGAACAAAATCATCCATGGAAAGTTGCAATCAGGAAAGCGAATTTAGAATGAATAGCTGGTAAAGTGGGTTAATACAAGTTTAATGCTCAAATTGAATAGTATAGCTTTCTAAATATAATATTTTCCTTTGGAAATCAAATTAAGCCTTTTCAGGCCTATGCATTAATATCATCTAACATCAAATAAAGGTACTGTCCACGGATACCAGCAGCCTGAAGAAATGTTGTACCTATGTTGTACCTGAATAAAAAAAGCCGAAATGAAATTTCGGCTTTCCTTTGTATTTACTGTAGCGAGAACGAGATTTGAACTCGTGACCTCCGGGTTATGAATCCGACGCTCTAACCAACTGAGCTACCTCGCCATTTGCTTAAAAGAGCGGGCTTGTAGGGCCTGTGCTTCCTTTTAGCGGGTGCAAATATAAAAACAATTTGACTTGTGGCAAACTATCTTTTGGGAATTATTTATTTTGATTTCTTTTTAGGTTTCTAATTAATATTTATATTGCCCGAAACTAACAAAACCGAAGAATGGACGACAAGATCAAGTATGAAATGGAATTTCCAATCCAGGCTTCCCCTTCCTTGCTTTACAATTATATTGCAACTCCCTCTGGTCTAAGTGAGTGGTATGCAGACAATGTCAACTCCCGAGGAGAGATGTTTACTTTCATCTGGAACGGCAGTGAAGAAAAGGCAAAACTATTGAGTAAAAAATCTGGTGAAAGAGTGAAATTTCGCTGGGTAGCCGATGAGGATACCCCATATTTCTTTGAACTTCGAATTCAGGTTGATGAGATCACCAAAGATGTTTCTATCATGGTGACCGATTTTGCTGAAGAAGACGAAATAGATGAAGGAAAGATGTTGTGGGAAAATATGATCTCAGACCTTAAACAAGTCTTGGGCTCAGTTTAAAAAACCCTTTATAAACCTTACCTTTGCCCGTTCTTAAACGGGTTTTTTTATGATCAATATTAACGGTGAATTATTTGAACAAGAAGAGGCAAAGATCAGTCTCACTAACCGCGGATTCGCTTATGGAGATGCTGTTTTTGAGACCCTAAGGGTGATCGATGGCAGGATCATTTTCTGGGAAGACCACTACTTTAGGTTGATGGCTTCTATGAGGATCATGAGAATGCAGATTCCTCAAAGTTTTTCTCCTGAATTTCTTGAAGCTGAAATTCTCAAAATTGTTCGGGAAAATGACCTTTTTGAGAGTCAGGCGAGGGTGAAATTTTCCGTCTCCAGAAAAGAAGGCGGTTTATATACCCCGAAAACCAATGAGATCGATTATTTCATTACTGCTGAAGCCCTACCCGAAGCTTTCTATTTAATGAACCAAGATTTTTATGAAGTAGAACTTTTTAAAGATCACTATGTCACAGCAGGATTGCTCTCAACCTTGAAGACAAATAATCGTGCAATTAACGTACTCGCGGGAATTTATGCCAGCGAAAACGATTATCATAATTGTTTGCTCATCAATGAACAAAAGAATGTGGTGGAAGCTCTAAATGGAAATATTTTCCTGGTTAAAGATAATATCATAAAAACTCCGCCGCTAACCGATGGCTGCCTTAAAGGTATTACTCGTGGAAAGTTGATCGACATTATTAAGAAACTGCCCGACTATAAAATAGAAGAAGCTTCTGTATCTCCTTTTGAGCTGCAAAAGGCAGATGAAATGTTCATTTGTAATGTTATTACGGGAATTCAGCCGGTGAGTAAATACCGGAAGAAGGAATATGGAGCAGAAGTTGCTAAAACTTTACTCGGAAGACTAAATACATTAGCCCGCCTGGCTTAGTTATAAGATGGGTTTTCGGGAGCGTTAGACCAGATGACGTAATTCCCGCCGAGTTGCATCATTTTATCTTTCCAGAAGGTCCTGGGTTTTTTATTAAGAATATCCTTGTGGTCGGGATTTTCGGCTACGATCCAGGAGTGTGCATTTAATTCTTCGTTGAGTTGATCATATTCCCATCCCGAATAACCCAAAAAGAACTTGATCTCGTTTTCTGTGATGAGATCTTCGTTGATAAGGCCTTTTACTACTTCAAAATTACCACCCCAGTAGATTCCACTTGCAATTTCGATGCTGTCGGGGATAAGATCGGGCACTTTATGGATAAAATAGAGATTGTCCTGCTCTACAGGACCCCCGTTGTGTACCTTGAAATTCCCCTTAATGTCGGGCAGGAGATCTTTTAAAGTAAAGTCCAGTTGTTTATTGAGAATAAAGCCTACAGATCCATTTTTAGTATGGTCTGCAATAAGAACAACAGACCTGTTGAAAGAAAGATCCCCGGTTATCGTGGGCTCTGCAATGAGAAGTAATCCTTTGGCGGGTTTTAATGTAGTCATGCTTCTATAGTTTCTACAATCTTTCTTTTAAATCTAAAAAAATAATGAACAGCTTCAAATGTGGGTTTAAAATATTTAACAAAAAAACTCTCCCAATTGGGAGAGTTTAGTATTTTGTTAGCTTTTGTGAGAATTAGTTCACAGCTTTCTGAAGATCGGCACCAGCTTTGAATTTTACAACATTCTTAGCTCCAATCTTGATAGTTTTTCCTGTTTGTGGGTTTCTTCCTTCTCTTGCAGCTCTTTTAGAAACTGACCAGGAACCAAATCCTACTAAAGAAACACGATCACCTTTTTTAAGAGATTTTTCTACATTCTCAAGGAAAGATTCTAAAGCTTTTTTAGCAGCCGCTTTTGAAATTCCGGCATTTTCTGCCATTGCATCGATTAAATCTGTTTTGTTCATAATTCGAGTTTTAAATAGTTGTTGGTTAAACTTTTATTAATTTGCTCTACAAATTTATATGGAAATCTTTCCCATGCAAGTAATATCAAGGGAAAAGCCGGATATTGTTAATAACTTCGACAAATTGTTGATAACCTTTGTTGATTTTTATCAAAATGCGCTCATATCAGCATTCATAAGGCTTCAGACGACTTTCGCATTTGGATAGAATTCGTAGCCGTTTAAAAGATCCTTTATCGACATTTTTCTCTTTCCGGGTAATTGAATTTCCTTCAGCTCCAAAAATCCATTTTTAACCGCGACTTTAACATTTTTACCCTCTTGCACAATTTCTCCGGTAGGATGGGAATGTTCTGCTTTGTGTGCCTCACTCTTGTAGATCTTCAACATCACTTCATCATTACCATTCATTAAAGTTGTCCAGGCGGTAGGATAGGGGCTTAGGCCACGAACGAGGTTGAAAATGCTGTCCAAAGATTGATTCCAGTCGATCCTGGTATTCTCACGAGTGAGTTTAAAGGCAGACTTTAAATCGGCAGCCTCCTTTTGTGAGGTAGTTCTTACCGGCCCTGCTTTTATAGCCTCTAAAGTTTTTAATACCAGGTTGGCGCCAATTTCCATAAGCTTATCGTGAAGCGCTCCTGCGCTTTCTGCTTCTTGGATTTGCACCTTTTCCTGCATGATCATTTCTCCCGTATCAATTTTGTCATCGATAAAGAAGGTGGAAACCCCTGTTTCTGTTTCTCCGTTTATTATAGCCCAATTTATAGGGGCCGCCCCGCGATACTGGGGCAAAAGTGAAGCGTGAAGATTGAAGGTCCCGTATTCCGGCATTTCCCACACTACCTTAGGCAGCATTCTAAAAGCAACAACTACCTGCAGGTTTGCTTCCAAGGACCGCAATTCCTCTAAAAAATCTTCAGCCTTAAGATTTACCGGCTGTAGTACTTTTAAACCTTGTTCTGTGGCATATTGCTTTACGGCAGATTCCTGCAATTTTCTGCCTCTGCCTGCAGGTCTATCCGGTGCTGTAATTACTCCTACAACATTGTATTCTGCTTCTACGATCGCTTTAAGCGTTTGTACCGCGAAATCTGGGGTACCCATAAAAACTATTCTCAGATCTCTCATAAGTGTTTCAATTTATATTTGTTAGCAGGAGTGGTAGCTAAAGCCCCCTTTTCTACAAGTAAGGCCAGTACCTTTATTATATGGGCTTCCGGAAATGGCAATTTTTCGGTCATTTCCCGGGAAGAAAATTCCCGTTCCTCCAATAAGCCTACTATTGCATAGTAGATCTTTTTCATTCCCTCCCGGTCCAATTTTGAAACTGAAGGTCGACAAACGGAACAAATTCCGCACGGCTCTGTTTTCTTTTCCCCGAAGTATCGCAGCAGTTGTTCACTTTTACATATCCGGTCGTTTTCCACATAAGCGAGGACCTGCTCAATTTTTTCTCTCTTGGTTTTCTCCTGTAGTTTAATATAAGGAACTAAAGGATTTATTGTGATCTCATCCTCCCTGGGTACTAAAAAGCTAACCCGGGTGTCATGTTGATCATGTTCAAATTCGGCAATACCTTCCTTGTGCAATTGCTGTAAAAGCCTGACTGCTTCACGGGTAGTAGTCCCGGCCTTTCCGGCAATGACTTCCAGGTTTAACTCGACCATTCCGTCAAATGCCCCGCCATAGGTTCGTAAAATGGCTTTTACCACCGGGTCGAATTGAGGATTCGCCTCCAGGTACCAATTGATCTGTTTTCCGGAAGACAAAAACTGAATACGGGTCTTCTTCTGAAACTGTTCAGATAAAGTCAGAACGCTTGCTCTATCAAGCAACAGCATCGTATTGTAAGTCAGTAGCGGATTCAGTTCGTACTTCTGACAGAATTGGTTGAAGTTGAAATGTTGTTCTTCTCCCTGGCCTTCCCCGTAAGCGATTCTAAAATAGGTATTCAGTTTCCTGTAAACTAGTCTTACGATGTCCACTCCCGGAAGGGTGGCCAAAAATTGGTTTTTTAGCAGGGGAATGTCACTTTTGTTGGTGAGCACTACAGCCTTTGCCGGCTTGCCATCCCTGCCTGCTCTTCCGGCCTCCTGGAAATAACTTTCCAGGCTCTCCGGCAGGTTCATATGAATTACAGTTCGAACATTTGCCTTGTCTATTCCCATTCCAAAAGCACTGGTCGCGACTATTACCCTCTTTTGTTCCTTCAGCCATTTGTCGAGTCTTAATGACTTTTCAGCTTTAGTAAGTCCGCCGTGGTAAGAGGTGGCAGAAATGCCTTTTTTGACAAGGAATTGTTCCAGTTCAATAGTGGCCTTTCGGGTTCGCACGTAAATAATGGCAGCTTCGTCGTGTTCCTTGAGCAATTGCTCCAAATAATAATTTTTGTCTTGAGCCTCCCGCACTATATAGGCAAGATTTTCTCTGCGGAAGGATTTCTGAAGCACTTCTGCTTCCTTGAGCTCCAGCTGCTGCACTATATCTTCTACCACCGGAAGTGTTGCAGTTGCGGTAAGTCCAACAATATTAGCTGCGGGTTTCAGCTCTCTTAAAAGGGAAATATTCCTGTAGGCGGGCCGGAAGTCGTGCCCCCATTGAGAAATACAATGAGCTTCATCTACAGCGATGAGGTTCACTGCCATTTGTTTTATGCGCTCCTGTACCAGTTCCTGCTGCAGCCTTTCGGGAGAAAGGTAGAGGAACTTATAATTCCCATAGATGCAGTTGTCCAGCATGGTATCCACCTCCCTAAAGGGTATTCCACCCGTAAGGGCCATAGCTTTGATGCCTTTTGCCTGCAAAGCTTTCACCTGGTCTTCCATTAAAGCTACAAGGGGAGAGATGACGATACATATCCCGGGCTGCATGAGGGCAGGAAACTGAAAGCATAAGGACTTCCCGCCACCTGTAGGCAACAGGGCTATCACGTCCTTTTTCTCCAGTAAACTCTTTATGATATCTTTTTGCAGCGGCCTAAAACTGTCAAAGCCCCAGTACTGCTTCAATATTTCTTCCGGGCTAGCCAAGATGCTCCAGGATAAAGGAAGTGCGTTCGGCTATTGTTCCCTGCGGGACTTCAATTGCGTTATATCCATGAGAAGCATAGCTGCGGGCAAGTTCGTCGTGGATCTCTACGGCTTGCTCGTAACTTTCATAGCGTTCATTGTCCTCGGTATATATCTGTTTCCAGGGTGGTAGTATAAAGACCTTTTCGTACAGATATTCCCGACATACCCTATTGAATACAGGAGGATAATCATTGCCAAAGTAGTTCATATAGGCAACGACGTCTGGCACCCCGCGGTCCAGAAAAACCAGCTCTGAAGTCATTTTCTCTGCGTCCTTATGCTGCCTTATCCTGCCTTCAAGCAGCAATTCGCTAAAGAGCAGCGGATCTTTTAAAAACAACTGGTCAATTCCTTTCTTTTGCGCTTCTCTAATGATCTCCCGCGAGACCTCATGGAAACAAAAATAGCCATGATGTTCTAAAGCCTCAATAACAGAGGTCTTTCCGGTGCCCGGCCCACCCGTAATTACGATCTTCCTGGTTTTCACCCGGCAAATTTCGGGATTTGCTTCCGATTTAAAAAATAGATTCTAAAATGTATCTTTGCAGGAATCATGAAGTAAGACTACTATGAGCGAAGCACAAGATCCCGAAGAATTCTACCGCAAATTAAAATCACAATTGCTGGATACTACCAAGTGGCCCGCGATTTACCTTTTTAAATTCATAGTCCCTACAGACCCTGAAAAGATCAAAGGCATAGCACTCATTTTTGACAACCTTGGTGCTGTGATAAATACTAAGCAGTCAAAAAAGGGAAATTACACCAGTGTTTCGGTGAACGTAAAGATGCAGGATCCGGATGAGGTGATCGAAAAATACAAAGAAGTTGGGCAAAAAATAGACGGTGTTATCTCCTTATAAAGGTTTGCGCCATAATTTAGTGGTTCTCCTTTTTTCCTGAATTAATTTTTTTAATTTGCAGTCGATAAACTTCTGCAGTATATTATCATCTAATATTATTCATTTTGACAAACGAATTAGAATATAACTCCGAAAGGAGTAAACTTATCATTCCGGAATATGGAAGGCATATTCAGAAAATGGTGGAACACGCCGTTGAGATTGAGGATGATAATGAACGCAACCGCGTGGCTAAGGCCATTATTTCGGTAATGGGAAACCTTAATCCGCACCTAAGGGATGTGCCCGATTTTCAGCATAAACTTTGGGATCAATTATTCATCATTAGCGATTTTAAACTTGATGTGGAAAGCCCTTTCCCAAAGCCTTCCCGTGAAATGCTGGAGGAGAGACCGGAGCGTATGACCTATCCGCAGAACTTTCCGAAGTACCGTTTTTACGGAAATAATATAAAGCGCATGATCGATGAGGCTAATAAGTACGAGGAAGGTCCCGAAAAGGAAGGCCTCGTCTTCACTATAGCCAATCACATGAAGAAGTCTTATCTAAGCTGGAACAAAGATTCTGTAGATGATAAGGTGATCTTTGAGCACCTAAGGGAATTAAGTGAAGGAAAGATCAACCTGAAGCATACAGAAGAAGATCTGAGCGAAGCTTCAGAACTGTTGAGGAGCAACAAGAAATTTGCTTCAAAAAAGCCTACGAAAAAGAACAGGCCTCGCAGCCGTAAACGTCATTAAACTCATTTTTCTTTATGGGAACTTTTCAAATTGAGGGAGGGCATGCTCTAAAAGGGGAAATCCAACCCCAGGGAGCAAAAAATGAAGCCCTGCAAATTCTTTGCGCCGTTCTATTAACTCCCGAAAAAGTTACTATTCATAATATTCCGGACATCCTGGATGTCAACAAACTTATTCACCTGCTTAAGCAATTAGGAGTGAAGGTGGAAAAGATCAAAAAAGGCACCTATACCTTTCAAGCCGACAACCTGGACCTGAATTATCTTAAAAGTGAAAAATTTAAGGAAGAGGGAAGTGGTCTTCGGGGATCTATTATGATCGTTGGCCCCATGTTAGCACGGTTTGGTCACGGCTACATTCCGCGGCCCGGTGGAGACAAGATAGGCCGAAGAAGACTGGATACCCACTTTGAAGGATTCATTAAACTAGGTGCAGATTTCCGCTACAACAAAGAAGAACGTTTCTATGGAGTGGAAGCACCAAATGGCCTGATAGGTACTTATATGCTTCTTGAAGAAGCTTCGGTTACCGGAACGGCAAATATAGTAATGGCGGCTGTCCTGGCTAAAGGTAAAACCACCATTTACAACGCGGCCTGTGAACCTTACCTGCAGCAGTTGTGCAATATGCTCAACAGCATGGGGGCAAAGATCTCAGGCGTAGGATCAAACCTACTTGAGATCGAGGGAGTGGATTCCCTGGGAGGTTGTACTCACAGCGTTCTTCCCGATATGATCGAAATTGGCTCCTGGATTGGCCTTGCTGCCATGACCAAAAGTGAGATCACCATAAAGAATGTGGGTTGGGAACACCTTGGGTTGATTCCTGCCACATTTAAGAAGTTGGGAATTCAGATGGAGAAGAGGGGAGATGATATTTATATTCCTGCCCATATCAACGGTTATGAAGTGCAAAGCTTTATTGACGGTTCCATAATGAGCATTAGCGATGCACCATGGCCCGGCTTTACACCAGACCTTTTAAGTATCATGCTGGTTGTGGCAACACAAGCAAAAGGAGATGTGCTTATTCACCAGAAGATGTTCGAAAGCCGATTATTCTTTGTGGATAAATTAATCGATATGGGAGCGAAGATCATTTTGTGTGATCCTCACCGTGCTACGGTCATTGGCCATAATTTCACTTCTCAGCTAAAGGCAACAACCATGGTTTCCCCTGATATTAGAGCGGGGATCTCTTTATTGATCGCAGCTCTTTCGGCAAAAGGAACTTCTGTGATCCACAATATCGAGCAAATTGACCGTGGATACGAGAATATTGATGAGAGATTACGTGCTATAGGAGCGAAGATCACGAGAGTAGCGTAAAAAAGAGTCAAGAGGCAAGAGCCAAGACTGCTTATTATTAAAAAAGGCTGCCGGAAACGAGATTTTCCGGCAGCCTTTTTTCTTTGTTAATCCTTATTTGCTTAAGCCTTAGCCCTTATTAGTGGCTTTGCATCTCGGCCTTACGTTTCTTCAATTGCTTCTCAATATCTTTCACAGTCTCGGCAGCGGCAGCTTCAAAGCTATCTGAATTAGAGGAAGCGTGGATCTTTGGCCCGGGAAGGCTCAATTCAATAGCGCAGGTCTTTCCATTCCCATTCGTAGATTTCTCCTCCCTGAACATTACATCTGCAGAAATGACCCAGTCATATTTATGTTCAAGTTTATCTAACTTCCTTTGAACTAGCTGCTCAGCCGACAGTTTTGAGTCTGTGTGTACAAATTGAACGTTTGTCTTCATAGTCATCTAAATTTTATCATTTATTCTAATGGAATATACCAAATTTGCTGCGGATTTCCTGCAGTTTATCAAAACTATAACGTTGTTTATAAATGCCTTTTTTGAGTGTTCCTATTCATCTTTTGGCAGCCTGGAAACAACTTCAGTAAAGATTATTTGACCATTTGGCTGAAGTTCATATTCATAGATGCTTTTCCCCTGAATGTGCCCGTCATCATACAAGGCCATTACCCAATCCTCACTTAAGATTTCTACCTGCCGAAATTCCATACTCCCTCCCAGTACAGCATCGATAGGTATTTTCTCTCTTTGCTGTTTAAGGGCATTAATAATATATGATCTGGGATCTTCAATAGTGTCAAACTCTTTTTTGAAGTAGACAGGAAGATCGCCTGAGGCAATGTTTTGAGAGATCTGTTCCAGGGAGTCATTCCGCCGTTGTTGAGCTTCCACGACTCCAGATAAAGAATCCAGTACATGCTCCATCTCCTGTAGTTCCCGTTGCTTGTTTTGGCATCCCAGAGTTGCGAAGATAAGAAGCCCCAAAAATGATATTTTTGGGAGGTGTTTTCTAGAGATCATAAATGTTACTGTAAGGATTACCCGGGGTCACAAAGAATTCTCCGGTTACATATCGATATTCCCGCTCGATATTGGCTATTTTTTTGAGGTCATCCTCATCTAAAGAAAGTTTTTGACTTTCCAGGTTAGAGATGATATGTTCCTTTGTTGTTGATTTAGGGATTACTGCCGTGCCACGTGATACCGCCCATTTTATAAGCACTTGTGCAGGGGATGCATTATGTTTTTTGGCAACATCTTTTATTGCAGGTTCTTCCATTAGGGAGGGTTCATCATCTGCTTTCATCTGCGCACTGCGATCTCCACTTCCTAGAGGAGAATAAGCTGTACAGTGAATATCATTCTCTTTACAGAACTGCAGAAGCTCCGGCTGTGGCAGGAAAGGATGCAGCTCCACCTGATTCATTTCGGGATTTTCGCTTGTTTGAGACATAAGATCGTTCAGCTTTTTACTGCTGAAGTTCGAAACTCCAATGTGTTTAACTAGCCCTTGTTCCTTAGCTTTGATTAGCTCATTCCAGGTTTCAATAAGAGGGACTTCCTCCAGGGAGAGATAATCCTCATCCTTTGAAGGAAAAGAAACTCCGTGTTTGAAGGCAACGGGCCAGTGGATGAGGTATAGGTCCAGGTAGTCGAGCTGTAGATCATTCAGCGTCTGTTTCAGGGCTGGAAGAACATGTTCTTTTTCGTGAGAATCGTTCCACAACTTGGAAGTGACCCAAACGTCCTCTCTTTTGATCTTTCCTTCTGAAAAGATCTCTGAAAACGCTTCTCCAATTTCGGCTTCATTTCCATAAGTTGATGCACAATCTATATGACGATATCCATTTTTGAGGGCGATCTTCACAGCTTCTCCAACTTCACCTTTGCCCGATTTCCAGGTTCCCAGGCCAATGGCCGGCATTTTATCTCCATTCCTAAATTTTAAAGTTTCCATAGTTTGAATTTATTATTTGAAATTAAGCAGGAAAAGGCGGTTGTCAAAGCAATTACAGGAGTTTAGGAGAAATTTAATATCGATAGAACCACAAAATTATGAGCGCCAAATTCGGGCAGCAATTTCGTAGAAAGTGAGATCCAATTTCCTATTTTCCTGTCCTTAGTTTTTGTCCCGGTTAACGGAATCCTAACCCTTAGTCATTAATCCTTAAACCTTTGCTTATCTTCTTGGATGAAAGTCTTCCATTACTTTTCTAAGGTGTGATCGATCCAGGTGAACGTAGATCTCTGTGGTGGTGATACTCTCATGTCCGAGCATTTGCTGAATCGCCCGTAGATCTGCGCCGTTTTCAAGCAGATGGGTGGCAAATGAATGCCTGAAGGTATGCGGACTTATCTTTTTCTTCAGTCCTATGGCAGTCGCCAGTTGCCTAATGATAGTAAAGATCATAGCGCGGGTAAGTTTCTTACCTCTTCTGTTCAGAAATAGTGTATCCTCATGCCCTTTTTGGATATCCTGATGGTTCCTTACATGTTCTCTATAGAGTTCAATGTATTTCTGGGTTGTATCGGCAATAGGCACGAACCTGGACTTACTTCCTTTTCCGGTTACTTTTATGAAACCTTCCTGGAAGAATAGATCACTTAGACGCAGGTCAACCAATTCAGACACGCGTAATCCACAACTGTAGAGGGTTTCTAGAATTGCACGGTTTCTTTCTCCTTCAGGTTTGCCGAGATCTATTGCGCCTATCAATTGATCGATTTCTGAAGTAGAAAGAGTATCCGGAAGTTTGCGTCCAATTTTTGGAGAATCGATGAGCTCCAATGGATTTGTCTTGCGGTAATCTTCAAAAACAAGATAGTTGAAGAATCCGCGTAATCCGGAGATGATCCGTGACTGGGAACGGGCATTGACTTTTTTAGCAAGATCATAAATAAATTGCTGCACTTCCTCTTCAGAAATGGAAAGAGGGGAAGCGTTGATTTGGTTCGTTTCTAACCAGTTTGTCAACTTTTCAACATCAAGAGAATAATTCTCAATGGTATTGGCAGCCAATCCTCTTTCGATCTTGAGGTAATCGCGGTAATCTTTAATGGAATTCTTCCAATTCACAGCCTAAAGATAGCAGGTTAACGGCAGTATTTACCACTAATTTAATACAATGTGAGAATTTTCTTAACATTTTGCCTCCTACATTTGTCGCAACATTTAAAAATTAAAATTATGAAAAAGTCGATTTTATTTATTGCAGCAATGATAATGAGTACAACATTTGTAGCTGCGCAGGAGTACGTATATTTTGGAGCTAAAGGAGGTTTGAACTTTTCCACATTTTCTGGAGACGGGTTCTCCGATTTTGATGAAGACTCCAAAGCCCGTACTGCATATCACCTGGGTTTGTTGGCTGAAATTCCATTGTCTGATCGATTTTCTCTTCAGCCAGAGGTGCTTTACTCTGCACAGGGTTATGATATCACTGAATTAGATAACGCAGAGGACATTGAATTTCAATTAGATTATGTGACTGTTCCCGTTTTAGCTAAGTTTTATGTGGTGAATGGCTTTAGTCTTGAAGCCGGACCTCAGTTCGGTTTTCTTGTGAAGAACGAAATTGACAGTGGAGACGGAAGCATCACCCTGGATGAGGATAATTACAATAATTTTGATCTTAGCTTAGGATTGGGAGCATCCTTTAAGTTTAATAAGTTTTTCATCTATGGGCGATATAATGCCGGGATGACCGACATTTATGAAGCTGACGGATTGGAGATCGATGCCAAGAACTCGGTGATACAGGCAGGGGTAGGACTATTATTTTAGGTCATACTAAACATTCAAAAAGGGCAGTAAAAACTGCCCTTTTTTTATGGCGTAGTTTTTTGAAATTGAAGATGCGCAAAGAGGTCGGTGTAATCTTCTTACTACAAAAAAGTTTTCTCTCCCCGTCAACAGTAAAATGTAAATGTCTAATTTAGTGATAGATAACTCTAAATAATTCAGTTATGAAAAAATTACTACTCTTAATTGTTTTCCTGATAGGCGGAGTAACTTCTGCGCATGCACAGGGAGATCTTAGATTGGGCATCAATGCGGGTGTTCCTGTGGGAGATGCTGCAAATTACTCCAGCTTCAATGCCGGTGCCGATGTCGCTTTTCTTATGGGTTTTGGAGATGTATTCCAGGTTGGTCCCATGGTAGGATATAGCCATTTCTTTGGTGAGGATGGTGTCGACGATTTTCAGTTCCTTCCCATTGCCGCTACTGCCCGCTTTGGCCTTGCTGCGCTGGAACTGGGATTAGATCTTGGATACGGACTCGGAATTTCTGATGATCTTGATGGCGGATTCTATTATCGTCCAAAAGTGGGATTTAGTCTCTTCGGCCTTGGTTTAATAGGCTCCTATACAGGATTTAGTAATGACGGTGATAATATTTCTTCTGTAAATCTTGGTCTGGAATTTAGACTTTAGGTGAATTTTATAAGGAAGTAAAATCTTTTTAGGTAAAACGGAAACTTCGGTTTCCGTTTTTTTATTTTTTACATTTACTTCATGAAAATACTGATCATTAACGGACCCAATCTTAATATGCTGGGAAAAAGAGAACCCGGTACTTACGGCAACCAAAACTTCGAAAGTTATTTTGAGCAATTGAAAGAAAAATTTACGGAGGTGGAACTGGAATATTACCAGTCAAATATTGAAGGGGAAATTATTGACCGGCTTCAGTCTGCCGATGAAACCTTTGACGGAATCGTTCTCAATGCTGCCGCCTACACCCATACCTCTGTAGGAATAGGAGATGCTGTTAAAGCAATAAGTACACCTGTTGTTGAGGTTCATATTTCAAATACCGCTGCCCGTGAGGAATTTCGCCATAAATCATTTATTGCGGCAAACGCGAAGGGTGTGATTCTTGGCTTCGGATTGTTGAGCTATGAACTGGCTGTTTCCAGTTTATTAGCGCAATAATTACTGATTTTTAGCTCTTTAGCGTTAAAAAGGACCTTTTCGTCCAAATATTAACACACTTTTATTCAACCTTAGGTTTTTTTAAGATATTAGTATTCTAAACCTAAACTTTTTATTATGAAAAAATTACTTTTTGTAGTTGTTTTGTTATTCTCAGGGGCAATGACTGCTCAAACTCTAAACTTTGGAGCTAAGGCAGGTGTTAACTTCGCAACTTTAAGTGGTGATGATGTTGACGACGCGGATTCCAGAACCGGATTTCACCTGGGGTTAATAGGTGAAATCATGTTAACAGATCGTTTTGCTGTACAACCTGAAGTCCTTTATTCTGCACAGGGTGCAGAGGGGGATGGTGCAACCTGGAAATTAGATTATGTGGCTGTTCCTGTAATGGCTAAATATTTTGTAACAAATGGTCTTTCATTAGAGGCAGGTCCTCAATTTTCTTTCAATACCACCTCAGAGGTTGAGGGTGAAGGAGAGACTGTAGATATTGATGCAGAGTCTATGGATATAGGACTGGGTCTTGGACTTGGATATCAGTTTATGCAAAGCATTTTTGTTCAGGCTCGTTACAATATGGGATTCTCTGATGTTGTAGAAGATTTAGATGCTAAAAACAGTGTTTTCCAACTTTCTTTAGGGTATAAATTCTAACTCATAATTTTATACTGGAAAGCGGAAGCCATAGTTTCCGCTTTTTTTTGTTTTTTATTTACCTTCGGAGGATGAAAAAAGCCTTTCTAAACTGGAGTTCAGGAAAAGATGCTGCCTATGCCTTATTTCTTTTACAGCAGGAAAATGAATATACAGTTGATTCCCTGGTAACTACTGTCAATTCCAGGATCGACCGGGTTTCCATGCACGGATTAAGAACCCGGCTACTTGAACAACAGGCAGAAAGTATTGGTATCCCGCTTCATAAGATCTCCCTGGATGGAAATGTTTCTATGACCCAATATAACAAGATCATGGAAAAGGAAACAGGAAAACTTAAAGCCGAAGGTTTCAGTCATAGTGTCTTCGGAGATATTTTCCTTGAAGATCTCAGAGAATACCGGGAGCAACAGCTTCAAAAAGCCGGTTTGGAAACTGTCTTTCCGCTTTGGAAGAAGGATACACTTAAATTAATGGAAAATTTTATTGCTGCCGGTTTTAAAGCAATTACTGTAAGTGTGAATGCAAAGTTGCTCGACAAATCCTTCTGCGGAAGAGAACTTGACGCCAGGTTTCTAGAGGATCTTCCGGAAGAGGTCGATCCGGCAGGGGAAAATGGGGAATTTCACAGCTTCGTATTTGATGGTCCTATTTTCTCGAGACCAATTACTTTCCAAAAAGGGGAAATTGTAGAACGCATTTTTGAACCCGCTCGAGATAAAGATGACAATTGTTTTAAAGAAGAACCTGCCAATTGGGATACCCGTTTTTACTACTGTGATTTACTTCCGCTTTAGATTTTTTAATATTTCGAATGGCAAATCTCACTTCTAAGATCTGAGAGGTGATATTTAAAATCTATTTCTTATTAACATAAATTTATTTCACTCCCTTGCGCAATATCATTCCTAACAAGTAAATTGGAACATGGAAAGGCATAATGTGAGAAAAGGGTTTGTATTTAAAAGATTTGAGGCTGAAAATATTCCGCCTTTTGACAAACTCTTCGAGATCTTTAAAGAGTTGATCACCCATACTTCAGGGGATTTTGATGAGGCTATAGACTGGCTCAGGCAACTTGACAAGGAATATAAACTTACCGACGAGAACTACACTATTGATGATTTTATAGAAGACCTAAAGAAAAAAGGATATATAAGAGAAGAGATCGAAGGTGGTGGAGGTATTGCTATTACAGCCAAGACCGAAAGGGCGATCCGCCAGCAGGCATTGAACCAGATCTTCGGAAAATTGCGCAAGAGCCGGTCGGGAAACCACAGTACCAAACAAGTTGGGTTGGGAGATGAACACACAGGGGAATTCCGAAGCTACAATTTTGGAGATTCTCTTGACAAGATCTCCATGACAGAATCCCTGCGCAATGCGCAGATACAGCATGGGGCAGATGATTTTCGAATGACAGAAGATGATCTGGTGGTTGAGGAGACGCATCACAAGAGTCAGATGAGCACGGTACTGATGATCGATATCAGTCACAGTATGATCTTGTATGGGGAAGACAGGATCACCCCGGCAAAAAAGGTGGCTATGGCCCTCGCAGAACTCATCACTACCCGCTATCCAAAAGATACATTGGACATCCTTGTCTTTGGGAATGATGCCTGGAGGATCTCTATTGGAGATCTTCCTTACCTGCAGGTTGGTCCTTACCACACCAACACGGTTGCAGGTCTTGAGCTGGCGATGGACTTGCTGCGACGCAAACGAAACACCAATAAACAGATCTTCATGATCACCGACGGGAAACCGAGTTGCCTTAGGGAACGTGATGGAAATTACTACCAGAACAGTGTAGGACTGGACCCTTACATTGTTGAGAAATGTTATAATGCTGCCAGCCAGGCCCGAAAGCTTCACATTCCTATCACAACATTTATGATCGCTCAGGATCCTTACCTGGAGCGGTTTGTGCGGGAATTTACTCAGGCAAATCAGGGTAAAGCCTTCTTCACCGGCTTGAAAGGTCTGGGAGAAATGATCTTTGAAGATTACGAGACCAACAGGAAGAAAAGAATAAAAGGATAAAATAATAAAGGTTCAAAAATGCCCTTTTTGGAACCTGATAATTTAAAGAGAGAAATGGAAATTCAGAAGCTTACTACCTTTGGAACACTAAAGGAATCTGGCTATAAGAGCAAAAGTATAAAGGACGAACTGCGTCAAAATCTATTGAAGAAGATAAAGAATGATGAATCTGCTTTTGAAGGCATACATGGCTATGAAAACACAGTAATTCCCGAATTGGAACGTGCTATTCTTTCAAAGCATAATATCAACTTCCTGGGGCTGCGTGGCCAGGCTAAGACCAGGCTGGCAAGAATGATGGTGAACCTGCTGGATATGTGGATCCCAATAGTCGAGGGTTCAGAAATTAATGATGATCCTTTTCATCCTATTTCCCGCTATTCAAAAGAACTTTTGAAGGAAAGAGGAGACAACACTCCCATTTCATGGGTGCACAGAAGTGATCGTTTCTTTGAAAAGCTGGCAACTCCCGATGTTACTGTGGCCGATATCATTGGTGACGTTGATCCCATAAAAGCTGCGAACCTGAAACTGAGTTATGCCGATGATCGCGTAATTCACTACGGGATGATCCCACGGGCTAACAGGAGTATCTTTGTGATCAACGAGCTTCCCGATCTACAGGCCCGCATTCAGGTGGCGCTGTTCAATATTCTTCAGGAGGGAGATATCCAGATCCGCGGATTTAAGTTGCGGCTTCCTTTGGATATGCAGTTCATCTTCACTGCAAATCCCCAAGATTACACCAACCGCGGAAGTATAGTAACTCCGCTGAAAGATCGAATAGGTTCACAGATCCTGACCCATTATCCAATGTCAGTGAAAACAGCCAGAACTATTACTCAGCAGGAAGCCAAACTTGATCCGGCGCAGAGTGAAATGGTTCACGTGCCCGAACTTGCAAAGGATCTTCTGGAACAAATAAGTTTCGAAGCCCGCGACCATGAGTACATTGATTCCCGAAGCGGGATCAGTGCCCGGTTAAGTATTACTGCTTATGAAAATCTATTAAGTACAGCTGAAAGGAGAGGTGTCAAAAATGGGGAAAATAAGACGCTCTTAAGACTGGGAGATTTTCTTGGAGTGATCCCTTCCATAACCGGAAAAATTGAACTCGTTTACGAAGGAGAGCAGGAGGGAAGCGCGGCAGTTGCTATGGAGTTAATAGGAGAGGCTGTAAAAACCCTTTTTCCAACCATGTTTCCAAAAATTGAAAAACTATCCAAGCCCGATGCTGAAGACCCTTATGCCGAAATTGTTGAGTGGTTCTTTTCTGAAAGCGGTTTCGAGCTTTTGGACGAGATTAGCGACAAAGAATACCGAAACGCTCTGGAATCTATACCTGCACTGGATAATCTCATTGACAAATACCAGCCAAAAGTGCCAAAAGAAGACCGCTATTTTCTAAAGGAATTTATTCTTTGGGGACTGGTGGAATACAAGAGGCTGAACAAATTCCGCTTTGCCGAAGGTATGCAGTTCAAGGATATGTATGGAAGCTATATAGAAGGATTAAGGAATAATGAATAAGGATCAATGATTGAATATTTTATATTGAATATTTGATATTGAAGCTCCAAATTCCAAGCTTCAGATTCCCAGCACAATTTAATTGTCGTCAGTTTGAGTTTTTTTATTTGCTGCGTTAGAGGCGAAGAAAAAAGTATCGGGAACAGAGGCTATAGAAATATTTCAAATTCAAAGCTTCAGATTCCAGGTGCAAATTTCTATTTGTGAGCTACTGCGGCAATTTAGTAATTCCCACCCCACCCTTCGGGCACCCCTCCGAGGGAGGGGGAAATATTATGAATAAAAAAACCTTCGGAGAATTTTCCGAAGGTTTTTACTTTTAGTCCAGGCTCTAGACTCTAATTTCTAGTTTCTAGTTTCTAAATGATCTACAGGTGTATCACTTCCCCATATGCATCGGCTACAGCTTCCATCACGGCTTCACTCATTGTTGGGTGAGGGTGGATGGCTTTTAGCACTTCATGTCCTGTAGTTTCCAGTTTACGACCAAGAACAGCTTCAGCGATCATATCGGTCACGCCGGCACCAATCATGTGGCAGCCAAGCCATTCTCCGTACTTCGCGTCGAAGATCACTTTTACAAATCCGTCGGGAGTACCGGCAGCTTTTGCTTTTCCGGAAGCTGAGAACGGGAATTTTCCTATCTTCAGTTCATATCCTGCTTCTTTAGCTTGCTTTTCGGTCATCCCGACAGAAGCAATTTCAGGAGAAGCGTAAGTACATCCCGGGATGTTTCCGTAGTCGATTGGCTCTACATGCATTCCCTTGATCTTCTCTACACAGGTGATCCCTTCCGCAGAAGCAACGTGAGCAAGAGCAGGGCCTGCAACCACATCTCCAATCGCGTAGATTCCCTTCACATTTGTTTCGTAGTATTGACTCACCACGATCTTATCTTTGTCGGTCTTGATTCCTAATTCTTCAAGACCAATATTTTCAAGATTTGACTTGATACCAACAGCTGAAAGTACAACTTCGGCTTCAAGAGTTTCCTCTCCTTTCTTGGTCTTAACCCTGGCTTTAACCACATTGCCTGAGGTATCCACACTTTCTACAGAAGAGCTGGTCATCACCTTAATTCCTGCTTTTTTGAAGCTGCGCTCAAATTGTTTAGATACTTCTTCGTCCTCAAGAGGCACCAGGTTTGGAAGGAACTCCACAATAGTCACATCTGTTCCCATTGTCTTGTAGAAATGAGCGAACTCAACCCCAATAGCTCCCGATCCTACTACAATCATAGATTTAGGCTGCTTCTCAAGGTTCATTGCCTGGCGGTAACCAATAACTTTCTTCCCATCCTGTGGCAGGTTAGGTAGCTCTCTAGAACGGGCTCCTGTAGCAATGATAATATGATCTGCAGAATATTCAGATTTCTTGTTGTCCTTATCTGTAACTTCAATTTTCTTTCCTTGCTTCAGTTTTCCGAATCCATAGATCACGTCGATCTTGTTCTTCTTCATAAGGAACTGAACACCTTTGCTCATGCCTTCCGCCACATTTCGGCTTCGTTTGATCACTGCGCCAAAATCTTTTTCAGCTTTATCCACTTTTAAACCATAATCAGCGGCATGGTTAAGGTATTCAAAAACCTGTGCACTTTTAAGAAGGGCCTTAGTAGGGATACAACCCCAGTTAAGACATACACCACCCAAACTTTCTTTTTCTATAACAGCGGTCTTAAAACCTAATTGTGATGCACGAATGGCAGTCACGTAGCCTCCTGGACCACTTCCTAAAACTATAACGTCGTATTTACTCATTATTCGGAATTTTATGTAACTGAATTTAAGACAGCGAATTTACGCAAATTAACCTTAAACAGAAAGGAATTGAAATTAGGAAATCCTTCAGAACTTCAACTTTTTAGGAGGTTTAAAAATAAAAATTCCTTTCCCCATAGCGGAAAAAGGAATTTTTTATCGAGCCTCAAAATATTTATTCTATGGCGTGCATTACGGCTTCATAATTTGAAACATCTACTCCGCTGTCAAGAGCAAAGTCTGAAGGGACTACAACAAACCTAAAGAACTGGTTCTGTGTAAAAGCACCGTCTAATGTGGAGAGATCATAATTCCCATCGATTAAAAGCTCAATATCAACTGCAGTATAATTAAAGACGTACTGAATTATTCCCTCTTCTAAAAAGTAGTTTTGTGGGATCATACTCCAGGTTTCAGTTCCATCAATAACTTCCCGGCGGTAGACCAGAATGGCATCTGATGCCAGTACTTCGATCTCGGCAGGAATATCTACAACTGTGGCATAGAAATTACCGTCGGCAAAATATTGAAAATCTACATCTTCAAATTCAAAGGTTTGCCCTACGATGTTCACTCCCGGTTCGCCCGGAGGTCCCTGAGGTCCCGGCTCATCACTGGAGCAGGAGGTAAGGCTAAAAGCTATAAAAGCGAATAATAAGGATATTTTTTTCATAATTATTTGGATTTAGATTCAAATTCTATACTTGCCGAATTTACGCAGTAGCGTTGTCCGGTTTCGGTAGGACCGTCATCAAAGACATGGCCCAGGTGACCACCACAATTTGAACAAAGAATCTCGGTGCGTATCATGCCAAAGTTCCTGTCCTGCACATATTCTACAGCACCTTCTACGGCATCATCAAAACTTGGCCATCCACAATTGCTTCTGAATTTTTGATCGCTTTCAAAGATCTTTGCCCCACAGGCAGCGCAGTGATACTCTCCTTCCTGGAAGTGCATATTATACTTGCCCGAATGTGGCGCTTCAGTGCCTTTTTCGCGGAGTATGCGGTATTGTTCATCAGATAATTGCTTTCGCCAATCAGATTCTGAACGTTCAACTGGATATTTCTTGACCATGTTTTATTCTTTCTTTTAAATATAAAAAATAGGCTTTGTTGGTTGTCTTAAACTATTGGTAAACTTTGACAGAACAGCTTGTCTACTCTGCATTTGCCGGTATAAAATTTAAAGCAACACCATTTATACAATGTCTTTTTCCGGTGGTATTTCGTGGTCCATCATTGAATCTGTGTCCCAGGTGTCCGCCGCAATTAGCACAAAGAACTTCCAGTGCAGCATAACCGTCGGGTTTGTAATCTACTCTTTCTTCTGAAATGGGACGGTCAAAACTGGGCCAGCCGGTTCCGCTTTCAAATTTATCTTTTGTTCTGTATAATTCATTCCCGCAGGCAGCACAAACAAAAGTTCCGGGTTGATTAACACGGTTGAGTTTACTGGAAAATGCCCTCTCTGTTCCCTTTTTGCGAAGCACCTGAAATTCCGCCGGATTCAGTTCAGCTTTCCACTCGGCTTCAGATTTAGAAACAGGGTATGTTTTTGCCTTTTTTGAATCCTGAGCAGAACTGTTACAGCTCAGTAGAAAGAAGGAGAATATTAGGAGGAAAAGTCTTTTCATGATTCTTTTTCATAAAGGAATCAAGAATTATACCGAAAGGAATTCAACTATTTTGCGAATAACTTCGGAATTTCCTAAAATACGCCGATGGCCGAGGTCTTTTGTGATATAAAGTTCTGAGTTTTCAAGCTTTTCATGAATTTCATAAGCCGAACTTATATGGACGTCCACATCATGCTCATCATGCACTACGAGAGTAGGGATCTTTACACCTTCAGCAGAGACTGCTCCTGAAAGATTGTCCATGTCTGTTCCAAACTTCTTGTCAAAGTAGGCTTTCATCTTTGCGGCAACTTTGTCGTTCATCTTCATATTCCTGGCAAAATCCCGGGTAATTCGGGTAATACTATTTGCGGTGCCAATGATCACCAGTTTCTTTACAGGAAGTCCATCAGATACTGCTTTTAGGGAAGACATGCCGCCAAGGGAATGGCCAATAACTGCTTCAAACGGGCCGTGCCTTTGCTCAAGTACTTCAATGGCTTCAATGAAGTGTGGCATCATGCTCATTTTTCCTGGAGCTATTCCGTGGGCAGGGGCATCAAAGCTTACAACACTATAGCCCGCCTTGAGAAGTTCTTCAGCCATTACTGCCAGCTGGGTGCCACGGCCGCTCCAGCCATGGGCCAATAAGATCTTTTTAGAAGAGTTGCCGTAATGATAGACCACAATTTCCCGCTGGTGGTGCGGAAGGATCACCTGCTCCTGTCTACTCTCTTTATGCATTTTCTCTTCCCGCTTCGGAAGTTTGTACGAAAATGGGGTGAGGAATAGTTTGGCAGCAAACCTGCTGGCCAAAAATGGAGAAACAGCTGTGAGAATTTTTCCGGTGGCCAGAATGTGAGATGGAACCAATAATCTTTGGACCGGAGTCTTGTCTTTTTTTTGTTTTGTCATAAATAAGAAAGCCCGCAAGTTACGAATATGGATCCTTTTAAGGCAAAGCTTTTCGGGGGTTTTAAAAAGTGGCAGGTAATTTGTTAAACCTAATTTAAAGCTTCAAGTGGAGCGGGGTTGATTTAGTAACTTTAACAAAAACCATTTATTATGAAACTTAGACAAATTACTATAGTGGTTAGTTTTTTACTGCTTATGGCAGGATGTAAAACCAACCCTTTTACCGGAGAAAGAAATCTGAATTTTGTTTCTAATTCCCAGATCTTTCCCGCTGCTTTTCAACAGTATGAAGAAATTTTGCAACAAAATGAAGTGGTAGAAAACACTCAGGAGGCAAACATGATCAAAAATGTAGGCCGGGAAATCGCTGTTGCTGCCGAAAGGTACCTGGATGCCAATGGCTACCAGGGATATTTGGATGACTACCGGTGGGAATTTTCGCTTATAAAAGATGACGACCAGGTAAACGCCTGGGCGATGCCGGGTGGGAAGATTGCATTTTATACAGGTATAATGCCTATAGCACAGAATAAAACAGGAGTTGCGGCCATTATGGCCCATGAAGTAGCCCATGCGGTTGCAGATCATGGAGCGCAACGTATGAGCGCTGCCCAGCTGCAACAAGTAGGAGGAGCAGTGGTAGGTGCTGCTGTGGGTGGAAGGAGCGAAAGTACTCAGCAAATTATCTCGCAGGCTTACGGTTTAGGGACAACTGTTGGCGGAATGCTGCCATTTAGCCGAAGCCATGAAAGCGAAGCCGATAGAATTGGGCTAACGCTTATGGCTATTGCAGGATATGATCCTGCAGAGGCAGCAAATTTATGGAGAAGAATGGCCCAGGAAAGTGGCGGCCAGGCCCCACCTGAATTTTTAAGTACTCACCCCAATCCCCAAACCCGGATCAATAATATTGAAAAATGGGCTCCAGAGGCAAAGGCCGAGGCTCGTAAATATGGAGTAACATCCTTTCAATAAATAGTATTAAAAAAACAGTATTTTAGGAGCTGCCAATTTTGGCAGCTCTTTTAATTTTGGCTTTATGCAACAACTCCCCAAGGGAAGTAAAAAATTGCTTACCGCCTGGGCTTTTTACGACTGGGCAAATTCTGTTTACAGTCTCGTTATTGCATCGACTATTTTCCCAATATTTTATGCAGCCCTCACGGTAGTAAAAAATGAGGAAGGACAAGTGGTGCAGGATACGGTGCGGCTACTGGGCATTGATTTTAATAATGATTCCCTGATAAGTTATGTGACCGCCCTGGCCTTTTTAACCGTAGCAATAATAAGCCCGTTCCTTTCGGGAATTGCAGATTACGTGGGGAACAAAAAAAACTTCCTAAAATTTTTCTGTTATCTGGGTGCACTTTCCTGTATTGGCCTTTACTGGTTCTCGCTGGAGAACCTCTGGTTTGGGCTAAGCTGTTATTATCTGGCGCTCGTGGGCTTTTGGGCGAGCCTGGTGTTTTACAACTCCTATTTGCCAGATATTGCCTTTCCCGATCAACAGGATAAGGTGAGCGCAAAAGGCTTTTCTTTAGGGTATATTGGCAGTGTGATCTTACTTGTTCTATGTCTTCTCATGATCCTGAATCACGAATGGTTTGGATTTGAAAGTGAAGGGATGCCAACGAGGATCTCTTTTATCTTAACCGGGGTGTGGTGGATTGGCTTTAGCCAGGTTACCTATTATTATCTCCCAAAAGGAAATAAAAAGGAAAAACTTAGCAGAAATGTTCTTTTTAATGGCTTCCGGGAATTGAAAAGCATATGGAACTCTTTGAAACACAATCCCCAGTTGAAGAAGTATCTAACGGCCTTCTTTGTTTACAGCATGGCGGTCCAAACAGTAATGCTTATAGCAACATACTTCGGGATTGAAGAGGTGAACTGGACAGGGCAGGATGCCACCACAGGGTTAATAGTTAGTATTCTTTTGATCCAATTGGTAGCGGTTGCGGGAGCGACCATCACTTCAAGACTTTCAGCAAAAATTGGAAATATCCAGACGCTTATCCTGGTAAATATTCTTTGGATAGGCATATGTATCTATGCATTTTTTGTGAAGACGCCGATGCAGTTCTATATAGCGGCAGGATTTGTAGGTCTGGTCATGGGTGGAATCCAAACCTTATCCCGTTCTACCTATTCAAAAATGCTTCCTGAAGGTACACTTGATACTACCAGCTACTTCAGCTTTTATGATGTTTCAGAAAAAATAGGGATCGTGATAGGTATGCTGCTCTACGGAATGGTCACACAGATATTTGGAAGTATCAGGTTCTCGGTTTTGTTTCTTACCGCCTTCTTTATGATTGGAGTCTTCCTCCTGCTGAAGGTCCCCCGCACCGGAAAACTTCAGAAAAAACAAGCGGCCTAAAAACCTCATTTTTGACACCCTACGGGGAGAGGTTCTTAAGCCGCTTAGCTTATGATATTCCTAATTCTTGCTGATGGAGCCGGACCCCAAAGATCTGAAATCTTCTTTTTTAGGATTTCCCCGATACTCGATATCCCCTGAGCCCGGAGTACTTGCCTTAAGAGATTCTGAAGCATATACCTGGATGTCACCAGATCCTGTAACCATTGCTGAAACATGCTGACATTTAAAATCGAATGCACTGATGTCTCCCGAACCGGTCACCTTGCAGTCAAAATCTACAGAGCTCCCCGAAAGATCAATATCTCCCGATCCTGTGATGTTAGCTGAAGTACTTCTGGCCTCGAGTGGAAGCTTCACATTTCCGGAACCTGTGATGTTGATTTTAAAATTATCGGCTTTCACTACATCAGAGGACCTAATGTCTCCCGATCCTGTTAAACTCACTTTTTCAATATCGGTGAAGGGAACTGTAATGATGATATCATTGTTGCGGGAGGGTTTGAGGGAATATCCTTTTTCAACCGAAATCTTCAAGCTTCCACCATCTACTTCAGTTATGATATGTTCCTGAAGGTTTTCTTCCGCTTCAACCTTTAAATTACCTTCCTTTCCTCTCACGAGAATAACGTCCATGGAGCCGGTAAGGGCAACCGAATTATAATCAGAAACTGATCTTGTTTTGGTAATCATTTTCCCGTTACCGTCCACTTTTTTGGTTCCCTGCCACCATTGGGCCTGTGATATGGATATACATAAAAGCCCTATAAATAGAGTTGCAATGAAGTTTTTCATAATTAATAGTTTTATTGATTGATGTTATTGTTCTTAGTCGGTAAAGGATACACTGCCGTAGCTCGAATTCACCTTGATCTTACCACCTGTAGTGTTGCTGCGGTAGTAACCGGCGTAATAATTTTCGCTTCCGCTTTGGTTCCTCTTATTAATGGTAAAGGTATTATTGTCGATTCCATTTACTCCTCCATAGGAAGTATTGACTTCAAAACTGAACGGCGCCTCCCGGTCATAACCAATTTTAACACCAGTATAATCACTGTTAATATCAATATCCTTGAAACTGGGCATTAGCTTTTGGATCATTAAAGAGCCGTAATCCATACTTACCTGTACCGTACCATACACCAGGCCAAGCTTAATTCCAAGATAATCTCCCTGGCCTTTCATATTCTTTAGTCTTTCCACCTTAAGAGATCCATAGTCATTGTTAAAGCTAAGATTTTCAACCTTAATGATATTTGAGTCTGAATAATCTGCGCTGAGTTCTATAGTTCCTGCTTCATCAATGGTAAATTCAGAATAATCTGCAATGATCTTTGCTCTTTTTACATAACCGATACTACTGTTTCGGGTGTAATCAAAAGTTAATTTATTATTGTTGCCATGCAGTTCCCCGATCATTAGTTTTCCGTAGTCACAGGAGATCTCTGCATCACCGCGCAGTTTGTCAAGATTAATACTGCCATAGTCGTTAGAAAGGTCTACCCGGTTGGTCACAGGTGCTTTCACCCGGTAATTGATTTCCATGTTTACGTTGCTGCTACTTCCAAAGAGGCTTGACCAGAAGGAGTTGTTCTTATCTCTTTCCAGTAAAGTCCTTGCAGTAACTTGTCCGCTGGTTTGATTAAAGGCAACATCTATTTCCCGAAGACGTTTTTCCACTTTTTCTTCATCATTACCATTGGTGCGCACAAGTACTTCAATTTCTACACGATTTTCATCCCAGGTCACGATATCAATGTTTCCGTAGCTATTGGTGATCTTGAGCATATCGTTAGCAGAAACTTTGAATTCCTTTTTTACACGTTTTTGTTTGGTGTATCTTCCTTTGAAATCTCCTTCTGCACAGGCTACAGCCGGTACGAGGAAAAATAAGATCAAAGCTTTATATAATATTGTCTTCATGGTTGGTGTTTTTTAGGGTGTTTATATCATTTACTTTTTCAAGCACTGTTTTTAAGAGATCAATTCTTTTTTGAAAGTTGGTGATCATGGCGTAGATCACTCTTTTATCTTGTCCGCTTTTGCCAAGGTCCTTTTTCAAATTCTCATAATCGCTTTCAAGAATTTCCAGCTGGGTCAGGGCATCTTCTATTACGGCCTCGGTCTCGGGAGTTTTTTGGTCTTCTAAAGAAGCCAGCTCTGCTCTTATGACCGAGGAGTAGAATTCCTGGGTTTGCTTCATCTCCGGGGAAACATTAGCCAGTTCCTGTTCTGTTGAAAAAGGATTGGCAATTCCTCCCTGTATGAGCAGGAATGCTACAAGAAATGTTGCAGCAATTGCCATTACCGGTCCCCAGAGGGAAATTATCCCATTGTGGCGGGGCTTCTGTTTTTTGGACCGCTGTCTCAGTTTTTCTCTAAAGCGGTCTTCGTGATGAGGTGTTGGTTCGGCAATATCAAAATCCAGCCCCTCGAATAATTTTTCTAAGTCTTTATCAGCTTTCATAGCTCAGGAGTTTGGTGCGCAGGCTTTCTTTTGCCCTTGAAATGGTTGTTCTACAGTTCGCATAGGTAATATTGAGAATTTCACAGATCTCCTCATAATCATAACCTTCAATTAAATGAAGCGTGAGGGCGACCCGGTAATTCTCTTTTAGTTTTTCCATAGTTTTCAGGATCATTTTAACTTTAGGATCTTGATCTTCGTCCTCAATAGCTATTCCCGAGGAATCATCAGCCGCATGTCTAAATTGGTCATCATATTGGACTTCACTGTACCTGGTATACTTATTATACACTGCAATGCTGTGGTTCACTACGATCCTTTTGAGCCATGCGCCAAAAGTTGAGGTGCCTTCAAAAGTGTCCAACTTGTCAAAAGCCTTTAAAAAACACTCCTGAATAATATCCTCGGCTTCTGCTGAATCTTTTACAATACGCCATGCGATGTTGTACATAGCCTTGCTGTATTGCTTATAAATTTTCATTTGGGCCCGCTCGTCTCCGAGACGGCATTTCTCCAAAAGCTCGTCAATATGGGTGGTGGTTAGTGTCAAAATCTTAAAGCTTTATAGTAAAGATAGGATGGAAGGGAGATTGTTACAGTTTAGCAGAAATTTCTTTTAAAATTTTTTTCTGTACGTTGGCATAACAATTGAAATAATGCCATACAAATACACTTTAACCTTCTGTTTAACAGGCTAAGTAAAGGTAATAAAGTAACTTAGAAGATAAAGAATTAATAACTGCAGTGACAGTTTGACTTAAAAATAGATATGGGCAGAACAAAATTTACAAATCTTGACAGTCTGTCATTACAGGGAATAGATGAGGATGCAGAATTAATTCCCTTAATGACCCCCGAAGATGAAGAAGAAATAAATAAAGAAGACCTCCCGGAAGTATTACCCATTTTACCATTAAGAAATACGGTTTTATTCCCTGGAGTAGTAATACCTATTACCGCCGGTAGAGATGCTTCAATAAAATTGATTAATGAAGCTAATAACGATACCAAGGTGATAGGAGTGGTTTCTCAAATTGATGAGAAAGTAGAAAATCCTACAGCTAAGGATATCAATAAGATTGGAGTAGTGGCCAGGATCCTAAGGGTGCTTAAAATGCCCGATGGTAATACTACGGTAATTATCCAGGGTAAGAAGCGTTTTGAGGTTGATGAAGTGATTGAAGAAAAGCCATTTTTGAAGGCTAAGATCAATGAGGTTCCCGAAGCACGTCCTGCACAGGACAATGAAGAATTCGGAGCTATTATAGATTCTATTAAGGATCTGGCTTTGCAGATCATAAAGAACAGTCCTAATATTCCTTCGGAAGCTTCTTTTGCCATACAAAACATTGAAAGTCCATCATTCCTTGTAAACTTCGTGTCCTCCAATATGAATCTTTCTGTGGAGGAAAAGCAGAAATTACTTGAGACCAACGACCTTAAGGAACGTGCACTTTCTACCTTAAAATTCATGAATGTAGAGTACCATAAGCTGGAACTTAGAAATGATATCCAGAGCAAGGTACAGAGTGACATGAGTCAACAGCAGCGGGAATATTTCCTTCACCAGCAAATGAAGACCATCCAGGAAGAGCTGGGTGGTGTTTCTCATGAAGGGGAAGTCGAAGAGATGCGGGCCCGTGCGAAAAAGAAGAAGTGGCCGGAAAATATAAAGGAGCACTTCAATAAAGAACTTGCCAAGATGCAGCGGATGAATCCGCAGGTTGCAGAATATTCGATTCAGCGCAACTATCTTGATCTTTTCCTTGACCTTCCATGGGAAGAATTCAGCAAAGATAAATTTGATCTGAAGAGGGCCGAGCGCATTTTGAACAGAGATCACTACGGTCTGGAAGATGTGAAGGAGAGGATCATCGAATATCTGGCTGTTCTTAAGATTAGGAATGATATGAAGTCTCCTATCCTTTGTCTTTATGGACCTCCGGGAGTTGGTAAAACCAGCCTGGGAAGATCTATTGCTGAAGCTTTGGGAAGAGAGTATGTGCGTATTTCCCTTGGCGGGCTCCGTGATGAAGCGGAAATTAGAGGGCATAGAAAAACATATATTGGTGCTATGCCGGGACGAATTATTCAGTCCCTAAAAAAGGCAGGTACGAGTAATCCTGTTTTTGTGCTGGATGAGATAGACAAATTGAGCGTGGGTCATAGCGGTGATCCATCTTCAGCATTACTGGAAGTGTTGGATCCTGAACAGAACAGTGAATTCCATGATAATTTCCTTGAAATGCCATTCGATCTTTCAAAGGTAATGTTCATTGCTACTGCAAATAATCTTGGCCCTATTCAACCTGCTTTAAGGGACAGGATGGAGATCATCAATGTTACCGGATATACTATTGAAGAGAAAGTTGAGATCGCCAGACAACATTTGCTTCCAAAGCAATTAAAAGAACATGGTCTTACCAAGGAAAACCTGAAGATAGGGAAGAAGCAACTTGAAAAAATAGTTGAAGGTTATACCCGCGAGTCGGGAGTACGAAGTCTTGAGAAGCAGATCGCCAAAATGGTGCGACATGCAGCCAAGAATATTGCCATGGAGGAGGATTACAATATCAAGGTCAAAGATTCAGATATTCTCGATGTACTGGGAAGCCCTAAACTGGAGCGTGATAAATACGAGGACAATGAGACAGCTGGTGTTGTTACCGGTCTTGCCTGGACGCAGGTTGGTGGTGATATTCTTTTTATAGAATCTATACTTTCCAAAGGGAAAGGATCTCTCAATATTACCGGGAACCTTGGTAAGGTGATGAAAGAATCGGCTACCATTGCCCTGGAATATATTAAAGGTAACGCCGAAGACCTGGGAATTGATCCAGAAGTAATGGAAAAATATAATGTGCACATTCACGTGCCCGAGGGGGCTACTCCAAAAGATGGTCCAAGCGCAGGGATTACTATGCTTACTTCTCTTGTGTCCCTTTTCACGCAGCGTAAAGTGAAGAAAAGTATAGCCATGACTGGGGAGATCACATTGCGTGGAAAAGTGTTGCCGGTAGGCGGGATCAAAGAAAAGATTCTTGCAGCAAAGAGAGCACATGTAAAGGAGATCATTCTTTGTGAAGAGAATCGTAGAGATATAGAGGATATTAAGGATGAATATCTTAAAGGTCTTACTTTTCACTACGTTAAAGAGATGTCCCAGGTGCTCGACCTGGCAATCCTGAAGGAGAAAGTAAAAAATCCTAAAAAATTATAGAAACAAAGAAAGCTCCGGGATTCCCGGAGCTTTTTTGGTTTAAGCAGGTTTTCCTTTCAAACCTGCTTTAAATGCTTAATTTTGCAGGAGTGCCGGAAATGGCATTTTTGACACCTTTTATTTCCGGCTGTCTTAGCCGAAGAAGCACACTCTATGAATAAAAAGATCACCATTGCGATTGACGGATTCTCATCAACAGGTAAAAGTACGGTAGCCAAACAGCTTGCGAGGGAGCTGGGTTACGTTTATGTAGATACCGGGGCCATGTATCGTGCGGTGACCCTCTATGCTCTTCGGAAAAAGTTTATATCAGAAAACAATTTCGACACCCCTGCATTGATTAACGATCTTCCTCTAATTAAGCTGAAGTTCATCTTTAATCCTCAAGTAGGTTTTGGAGAAATGTACCTCAATGACGAGAAAGTGGAGAAGGAGATCCGGCAGATGGAAGTTTCACAGTACGTGAGCAAAGTTGCTGCAGTGCCCCAAGTGAGGGAAATGCTGGTGGCTCAACAGCAGGAAATGGGTAAAGAAAAAGGGATCGTTATGGATGGTCGTGATATTGGAACCGTCGTATTCCCCGATGCCGAACTTAAGATCTTTATGACCGCAAGCGCCCAGGAACGCGCTCAGCGTCGCTTTAAAGAATTAAGCGAAAGGGGAGAAGAAGTTACCTATAAAGAAGTGCTGGAAAATGTGGAGGAAAGAGACCTTTTAGACACCACAAGAAAAGATTCTCCACTAGTAAAAGCCGAAGACGCCCAGGAAATCGACAACTCCCACCTGACTTTAGAAGGACAATTCGAAAAGATCCTGGAGTTGTACAATGCTACAATTAGCAGTTAGCAATTATCAAGCACCAAATTCCAGGCACCATATTCCAACTTTCTCAAATGTCACCTCAAGCCCTTCGGCTATCGCTCAGGACAGGCTTGTTGGGAGGTTCTTGTAAGTCCAAATTAGAGGCATTTACCCGCCGAAGCCAAAGCTCAGGAGGGTCCAATTCCAACTGCTTAATATGAGATTTGTTGATTTGAAGATGAGAAACTACTTTAATTCAGAGACTATTCTCCTGTCCCATAGGGACAACCTATAGGTAGAAAAAGACCAGCCCCACCAAAATGTCCAGTAGGGACAACATATCGGTTTAGAACGACGCCCACCCGCAAATAACACGTATCGTAGAGACGAAAGATTTCAGGAATGTTGTTTTAAATAAGATCTTTCGAGATTCTTGGCAAATGAAATCCGGTGTTGGAAAGGCTCCTGTCTGCCAAAATTTCTCATCTCAAATCTCACATCTCATATCTACGGGATAATTGCTAATTGACCATTGTTAATTGTAAAAAATAGTTGTATTTTTGCGCTCCTTTTAGCAATAAGTCGGAGGACTAAAAGGGTTGAAAATCAATATTATAAACGCTTCTGTGTTCTTTTATTGTAAATATCTTCCGGAAGAATACAGGATACAAATTAATTATCAGCAATGGCTGAAGAAACAAAAAATCAAGAAGTTCAGGGTTCTGAAAACGCTGAAATTCAACCTGTAGCAGGTATGGATGCACAATCTCAACCTGATGCAGAAGTTCAGCAACAAGATCCTGAGCAATTCTTAAAGGAATTCAACTGGCACAACTACGAAGAAGGAATTGATCCTATCGACGATCAAAAGCTGGAAGAATTTGAGAAGCTTGTAGCAGAAAATTTCGTTGACACTTTACATGATGAAGTTGTTACCGGAAAAGTGATCAACATTACAGATCGTGATGCGATCATCGACATCAATGCAAAAAGTGAAGGTGTAATTTCTCTTAACGAGTTCCGTTACAACCCGGATCTTAAAGTAGGTGATGAAGTTGAGGTATTGATCGATGTTCGTGAAGATGCTACAGGACAGTTGATCCTTTCTCACCGTAAGGCTCGTGTGATCAAAGCATGGGATCGTGTGAACAAAGCACATGATGAAGGTCTTATCGTGAATGGATACGTGAAGTGCCGCACAAAAGGTGGTATGATCGTAGACGTATTTGGTATTGAAGCTTTCCTTCCAGGTTCACAAATTGATGTGAAACCAATTAGGGATTACGATGCATACGTAGGTAAAACAATGGAATTCAAAGTGGTTAAGATCAACCACGAATTCAAGAACGTTGTTGTATCTCACAAAGCGCTTATCGAAGCAGATATCGAAGAGCAGAAAAAAGAAATCATCGGGCAGCTTGAAAAAGGTCAGGTACTTGAAGGTACTGTTAAGAACATCACTTCTTACGGTGTATTCGTTGACCTTGGAGGTGTTGATGGACTTATCCACATCACAGACCTTAGCTGGTCTAGAATCAACCATCCAAATGAGATCGTTGAGCTTGATCAAAAACTGAATGTTGTTATCCTTGACTTTGATGAGGCTAAAACAAGAATTCAGTTAGGTCTTAAGCAGCTTAGCAAACACCCATGGGAAGCTCTTGACGAGAACCTTAAAGTTGGTGATAAAGTAAAAGGTAAGGTAGTTGTGATCGCAGATTACGGTGCATTTATCGAAGTTGCTGAAGGTGTTGAAGGTCTTATCCACGTTTCTGAAATGTCATGGAGTACTCACCTGCGCTCAGCTCAGGACTTCGTGAACGTTGGAGATGAGGTTGAGGCACAGATCCTTACTTTAGATCGTGAAGACAGAAAAATGTCTCTTGGTATCAAGCAATTGACTCCAGACCCATGGACTGACATCACTTCTAAGTACCCTGTAGGTTCAAGACACACAGGTATTGTTCGTAACTTCACTAACTTCGGAGTGTTCGTAGAACTTGAAGAAGGAATTGACGGGCTTATCTATATCTCAGACCTTTCATGGACTAAGAAGATCAAGCACCCTTCAGAATTTACTAACGTAGGTGACAAACTTGACGTTGTAGTTCTTGAATTAGATGTTGAAGGTCGTAAATTGAGCCTTGGACACAAACAAACAGAAGCTAACCCTTGGGATAAATATGAAACTGAATTCGCTGTAGGTACTACCCACACAGCTGCAATTACAGAGATCGTAGACAAAGGTGCAACTGTAGACTTTAATGAAGATATCACTGCATTCGTACCGCAACGTCACCTTGAAAAAGAAGACGGAAGCAAATTGAAGCAGGGAGAATCTGGAGAATTCCAGATCATTGAATTCAATAAAGAATTCAAGAGAGTGGTAGCATCACACACTGCTATCCACAAG
The DNA here is from genome assembly GCF_054482715.1 of Salinimicrobium sp. CAU 1759. NCBI lineage: Bacteria > Pseudomonadati > Bacteroidota > Flavobacteriia > Flavobacteriales > Flavobacteriaceae > Salinimicrobium > Salinimicrobium sp. CAU 1759. The sequence continues at coordinate 241,133 of NZ_JBTLRK010000002.1, forward strand.
GAAGAAGAGGCTCAGATCGTTAAGCAGGCTCAGAAAAAAGCTGCTCAGCAACAAGCCCAGAACAACACCACTATGGGTGATGTGAACGCAGAACTTCAAGCGTTGAAAGATAAAATGGAAGGGAAGAAATAATCCCTGAAGTTTTCAGATAATGAAAACCTCCTTAGGCAACTAAGGAGGTTTTTTTGTGCCTGTTTCTTAACAGTAAACCTCTACTCATATTAATTGCCCTCTCCTGCTTGCATGAAAACTCAATAAAAACTATCTTCATACAAACCAACCAAAATGAGCCAAACAATACTATTCAAGAACCGCCCCGCCGGTAAACCATCTAAGTCTGATTTCGAACTCGTACATGAAGACGATCCGGTACCGGGAGAAGGGGAGGTCCTTTTAAAGTCACATTATATTTCTGTAGATCCTTATCTCCGCGGAAGAATGCGGAATGAAGAATCCTATATCCCGCCTTTTAAATTAAATGAGCCAGTGGAATCTATGGTAGTTGCTGAAGTGGTAGAATCAAATAACCCAAATTTCCAGTCCGGGGAATTCGTTTCCGGAATGCTGAAATGGAAGGAACTTCAGGTTTCTTCCGGCACAGGCTTGAACAGGGTAGATCGAGACCTAGCACCCTTACCGGCATTTTTGGGAGTTTTAGGCCTTACCGGCTTGACTGCATATTTAGCTCTGGATAAGATCGGAAATTTAAAACCCGGTGAGACCCTGGTGGTGTCGGGTGCGGCCGGTGCTGTGGGAAGTATTGCGGGACAGATAGGGAAGTTACAGGGCTGTATGGTCGTGGGTATTGCCGGTAGTGATGAGAAGGTTGAGAAAATCGAGGAAGATCTTGGCCTTGACAGAGGTATAAATTACAATACCGAAGAAGATATGGCCCATGCCCTGCGCAGGATTTGTACTGATGGGGTAGATGTATATTTCGACAATGTTGGAGGTGAAATGCTGGATGCTGTACTGCAGAATATAAACAAAGATGCACGCATAATTAATTGTGGTGCTATTTCCTTATATAATGAAACCGAAATACCTACAGGACCCCGTCCCGAAGGTATCCTGATCAAGAAAACGGCTTTAATGCAAGGCTTTCTCATAAGAGATCACGCCAAAGATTTTGGTAGAGCCTTAAGACAATTAGGAGCCTGGCTGCAAGATGGAAGTCTTATTTACGAAGAAACAATTGTAGAAGGCTTTGAAAAACTCCCTGAAGCCTTTATAGGGCTTTTTGAAGGAAGGAACGTGGGAAAAATGGTGGTGAAAGTCTAAAGGTCACAGTTTTAAAGTTCAAGGTCCTACGGTTGTAAAGTTTTTCTATTCAGAAATAGAAAATTCGATGTTTCTGGTTTTAAAAGGATATTAGGATCAAAAAAAGAGTCTATTCCGGAGAATAGACTCTTTTTCTTAAATTTAATTCTGCCAACTGACCACTGCCAACTGACCACTTAACTACCGTCTTCTTCTGTTCCTGTTGTTATTCCTGTTACGGTTTTGTGCAGGTGCTGAAGCCGGTTCGGCATTCAGGTCCATTGGGTAAGGATGTTCATTGATCACCGGAATTTTTATCGAAGCTAATTTTTCAATATCCTTCAATTCCTTGCGCTCATCTGCCGCACAAAAAGAAATAGCCATTCCTTCATTACCTGCACGGCCTGTACGACCAATCCTGTGCACGTATGTTTCAGGAACATTAGGTAGATCAAAGTTGAAGACATGACCCAACTCATCAATATCAATTCCGCGGGCAGCAATATCGGTGGCAACCAGCACATTTAGATTTCCACTCTTAAAATTCTTAAGTGCATTTTGCCGCGCATTTTGGCTTTTATTTCCGTGAATTGCGGCCGAACTTATTTTTGCCTTATCAAGAAATCTCGCAACCTTATCAGCGCCGTGTTTTGTACGGGTAAAAACAAGTGCGGTATGTATTCCGTTGGATTCTAGCAGGTGAAGCAGTAACTTCTTCTTATCGGGTTTATTTGTGAAATAAACTCGCTGCTGGATCTTGTCCACGGTAGAGGAGGGCGGAGTAACTTCCACTTTCACCGGATTCTTAAGCATGATATTGGCCAGGCTCTGGATCTCCTCGGGCATGGTAGCCGAAAAGAAAAGCGTTTGCCTTTTTTCCGGAAGGCTCTTGATCACTTTTTTTACATCATGTATAAAACCCATGTCAAGCATCCTGTCAGCCTCATCGAGAACAAAGATCTCCAGAGTCTTCAGGTTTATAAATCCCTGGTTCATCAGGTCCAGAAGCCTGCCCGGGGTAGCGACAAGAATATCGACTCCTCTCTTCAGTTTTTGGACCTGGGTGTGTTGAGAAACCCCTCCAAAGATAACAGAGTGGCTTAATCTGGTATGCTGTCCATATACTGCCAAACTCTCATCGATCTGTATTGCAAGTTCTCGGGTAGGGGTAAGGATCAAAGCCTTAATTCCCTTATTTGAAAATCTCTTTTCATTCAATAATTGAAGGATTGGTAGGCCAAAAGCGGCTGTTTTGCCGGTACCGGTTTGTGCTACTCCAAGAAGATCTTTTCCTTCAAGAACTACAGGAATTGCTTGTTTTTGGATTGGGGTGGGATTAGAATAACCCTGGGTGTTGAGCGCCTTGAGTAAGGTCTCATCTAAGTTTAAATTTTTAAAAGACATTAAATGTATTTATATGAAATGCTGGAAAAGACGTTGCATTTTCTTGAAGCAGCTGCTATTTTTTTTCATTCTCAACCGGCTTACAACCTGCCGTGTTTTCATGTAAAGAAGAGGGCAAAGATAAGCTTTTTATCTACCCGTATTACATTGACAATAATTGGGCCGCTTTTGTGAACTGTAATTCCTGAAATTGAACGGTTCAGAGAATGTCTATTTTGTACTTTTCTAAGAGCCCGTGAAGTTGGGCCGTAGAGAACTTAGCTCCTGTTATTATGTTATTTTCAGGATCAATACTGAAATTTTCTGAAGTACTGAAGTCTGTTCTTTCCATTCGGGTGTTGAAGAATATTGCTCCGCTTAGGTCGCAGCCGCGAAAAACAGCAGAAGAAAGATCGGCATCTGAAAAATCGGCCTGTACCAACTTACATCCGGTAAAAGATGTACTTTTTATTTTCAACTTAAAAAAAGAAGAGAAATTGAGATGACAATTTTCAAAGTTGAATGACAACAAAAAAGAACTGCAGTGATCGAAGGAGAGTCCTACCAATTTACACTCAGTAAATTTGACTCCTCTCAACGTTGTATTTTTCAAATTTGCATTGCTCAAGTCACAAACTTCAAAAATACATTCTGAAAATGTCATTTTTGAGAGGTCAGCTGCACTAAGATTAATGCCGGAAAATTTGCAGTTTTCATATTCTCCGAAAGGAAGAACCCCTCCAGGAAAGTCTTGGGAAGAAAAAGCTTCATCCCTGTAAAAAGCATCGGCCATTCTTAGCAGCCTTTACCCTTACCGTCTTTGCAATTTTTAGATTCGGCCACAAGATATGCGATGCTGCCGCCAAGATCGACCTTGAGTGTAGTAGAGCCAAAATCTGAAGCCTTACGTTTTTTCCCGTTTAAGACCAATTCACTGAAGCCACTAATCGTAAAAGTTTTGCTCTTTTTATCGTATACAATTTTTTCAGCTTTATCTATTTCAACTATAGAGGTCGAGAAATGAACATTACCGGTAAACTCTACAATTTGTTTATCCTGCCGTTGTACATTTTGATCACCAGAAAAGAAAACTCCTTTGCTTTCAAAGGTTACAGGCGCTTCCTGGGCGAAAACAGCTGTGCCAATTAACATGAATAAAAATACAACCAAAGTTTTCATTTCATTTTTTTTGAGGGAAACAAGATATTAAATTTTTGCTAATTTTATTAAGAAAGTTAAGACATCTTTTAGAAGAACTTTCCTGCTTCTTTCGCCAACCAGAACCTTCTAAAATGGCATTTTTTATGCGGTATAATTCTTAAGATTATGTAGGATTTGAATCAAAAATTGGGGAAATTTAATTAAGGTTTGGCTAAGCATTAACTGCTTGTTTTTTGCATTATTAGCATTTTTCGGAAAGTTTAATGAATTCGATTTAATTATTTTCCTGTGAATGATTTAAAGAAATATCTGCCGTTGCTTTTCCTGTCCTGTATATTGTTCATGACCGGTCTATCGTCCTGTGAAGGAACAGTGGGTGCGCAACAACCACAGATCACTTCTCCGCAAGATCCAACTTCAAAATCTGTAGAACCAATTCAGGAGGTGCAGGACATTCCAATGATCATTACATATCATCTGGACAGTATTGGGAGTGCAGCTGAAGTCGATAGTTTCAAGGCTAAATTCTCTGAACTGGAGCAGGAGTATATTTTTGCTATAAATCGAATTGATGCCTATCGGCTAAATTCCGGAGATAGATTGGTTATTCCCGATACCCTCACTACAAATTTTTTAGACTATTCCCCTTTTCCTAATCAATTTGAAATGTTGGATTCTATTCCTAAAACTTTACTCATTTCAAGACGGGTGCAGGCTTTTGCGATATATGAACATGGAAATTTGATTAGGTGGGGTCCGGTTAGTTCGGGAAAGCAAACCACGCCTACTCCTGCAGGTCTGTTTTATGCTAACTATAAGGCACGAAGCAAAATTAGTACTGTAAACGAGGACTGGATCATGCCTTATTATTTTAACTTCATGAACTTTGAAGGAGTAGGCGTACACCAATATTCGATGCCCGGTTATCCTGCCAGTCATGCCTGTGTTCGATTGCGACAAGATGATGCTGTGTTCATCTACAATTGGGCAGATCAATGGAAGCTGGATGCTTCTCGACAGGCAGTTAAAAGGAATGGAACTCCTGTTATGGTCTATGGTGACTACGACTTTGACAGTCCTGTCCCATGGTTTCAACTGGCAGAAAATCCACACTCTAATTATCTAAACGCAGAGGAGATGGCTACATTAAAGAGCTATGTGACCCGGTACAAAAAAGAAAAACGAAATTTCGCCCCTATGCACTTTCCTGCGGAAGAACTTGCTGTTTCTGGCGGGGAGGGCCTGGAGACTATCCAATAAATAAGAAAGGTTGCCGGAAATGGATTCTCGACAACCTGTTCCCTCAAACAATTATCTTTAAAACTTATATTTCTCTTTATAGGCCAGGATGGCTTTTTCAAGATCTTCCTTGTCCTCAATGAAAGGAACATGTCCGCCTTCACTCTTCCATAACAATAGATTTGCAAATTCCAGTCCCTTATAGTGTTCAGGCCCAACCATAAAGTCTGTTGAACCATAAAAATAGAGAACCGGCTTTTCCATTTTTGCGGAAAGAGGTTTGAAATTCTCCCAGTATTCCGGATAATTTAGGGCATATCGGCCCAGATCATAATTGAAATTTTCAATTTCGCCTGAAATTTCATCCAGCTTTGCAAATGTTTCCGGATTTCTGGAACCCATTTTCCAGAAAATATCCTTCTCTCGAAGTTTTCCTCCAAATTCGCCCATTCTTTGAGGTAGTGCAAGCGTATCTCCATCGCAAGTATATGCTTCACCAACAAATTCTGCTGCCTTGGGAATCCAGCTTTGGCAGGCAGATTCAGGTAAGTTGATGGTGCAGTTGAGCATGATCATTCCCTTTTGAGCTGCAGGGAATTTTTCGGCATATCCCATTTGAAGAATACCACCAAAAGAATGGCCGAGCGTAAGCCAGTTCTCAAAACCTAAAGCTTTTCTCACTTCTTCAAAATCTAGAGCCATTCGGTCAAGGGAATAATCCTGGTTTGGAGCACTGCCAGATCTCCCAACTCCTCTTTGATCAAGGTAGATCACCCTAAAATGTTGCTCCATAAAGGAACCCATCAACTTCTCGAACCAGTAGCTGCCCGAGCCGGGACCACCGTGAAGGTATAAAAGAGGGGTTCCCTGTCCTTCTACTTTGACGTAAAGATCTACTCCATCAGATGTTGTGATGATCTTTTCCCTGGCAGAGACATTAAGGTTGAAAGCAACAAGTGCGAGGAGAATTAATAATTTTTTCATTTTATTCAATATTGAATCTTTTTAAAAAGAACAGGTCCGCATTTAATGTAGACCTGTTCCGGAACCAATTTCTTTTTCAGCATTTTTATACAGACTCCTGAGAAAGTGTTTTGTTACAGGTAGAAGTGCTACAAGTTGAATTTTTTTCTGAAATTTCTTCTTGCTCTTCCACCTGTTCCACCTGCTCTACAATTTTGCCGTCATTGCCGGTCCATTGCTCCATCACTTCGGGTGCAGGTTTGGCATTTATGCCCTCTCCATAGACCGTGGCGGTACCATAGGTATAAAACGCCTCCCAATCTACTCCCTGGGGATCGGTGATCCAGCTTTTCTCGCTTTTTGAATAGCAACAGGTGCAATCTCCTTCTTCCCTAACAGTTCCTTTTGCTTTCTGCATATTAGAATAGATCTCTTTAAGTTCGGCTTCAGTTGAAGTCTGTAGACCAAGATGTTCAATTCCAACTTCGGCATGTCCTGTTGATATGGCATAGTTGATTCGCGGATCTTCCAGCATCCACTTTGCGTAGTCAGCTTTTACAACGGTAGGTTTAGTATTAAATAAGGCATTATAGAAAGCTATACTCTCTTGCAGATCCTTTACTCTTACGTGTACGTGAAATGTTTTCATGATTTTGATGTTATGATTTAAACCCAGGACGTAGAGAAGATCAAAAAGACGCAGAAAAAAATTAATTTTTTTTCTGAGCCTGTTGTAAAGGGGTGCAGGAATCCTTAACAGAAAAGGAAAGAAGGCCTCCGGTAGCATCGGTTTCAAAATGACAACAAGTAACAAATTCCTTTTTGAGGAGGTCGCGTGCTCGTTGGATGCGGGATTTTGTGGCGGTGAGGCTAAGGTTGAGTTTTTCAGCAATATCTGCCTGTTTTAGGCCCTCCAGATCGGCCATTCGAAGAGGAACAGCATATTCGGGGGGTAAAAAACTTAACAAAGGCTCGATATACTCAAGAGCTTCTTTAAAAGCCAGATTCTCATCCTCCTCAATAAACTCAATTTCACTTTTCAAATTTCCGTTCTTGGATTCTTTTCTGAAGTGGTCGATCATCGCGTTATGTGCAATCTGGTATAACCAGCTTCTCACATTTCTTACACCCGATTTGGAAAGGCAAAAATTGTAAACTTTGAGTAAAACTTCCTGAAGAATATCATTGGTCAGTTCCTCATCTTTTACCCTTTTAAAAATATAATGTTTAAGGGCAGCCTTGTGTTCCAGCCACAAAACCGGAACATCACAGTTTGGTGTAAGATCTAGCGTTTGATCCATCTGTAGTGAATTAATATTCTAAATGTAGAGAATAAAATGAAAGCAGGAACAAAAAAAATCCCGCCGAAGAAAACTCTTCAAAACGGGATTTCCAGTGTAGGGGACTGTTATTATTATACTACCAAAGATTCTGCCAATTTTATTTGTGGATGCAAAATAACTTCGGCTTTTATTGAATTTGTTATAAGGCAGGCTCTTTCAGCTTTAATAAGGATCTTTTCCGCCTTTTCTTTATCTTCTTCATTAAAGATGGTAAGCACAGGTTCAAGAGTGATCTGTGACATCACGTATTTGCCTTCTTCCTTGCTCAGCTTGCCTTTCGAAGGGCAGGTAAGGCTTTTAAATTCAAGTTTGGAATTTTCGGCAATAGCCAAAAAGGTGGTCATAAAGCAGCTGTTGACTGCAGCTGTATATAGGTGCTCCGGTGACCAGATGCCTGCTTCTCCTTTAGCAAATTCTGGCGGGGTAGCTACTTCAATCTGCTCCTTCAATTCGGGTGAGGAAATTTCTCCCCGCCGGTCTTGTTTCCAATGTAGATCTACATTATAGATATGCTCTTCCATAATTCTGTTTTATCTGACAAAGTTAATTTTGCTTATTCAGATATTTTCTGATCACGATCAGGTTCTATGTAACAATTTCCACCTGCGCAATTTCCGGCGGCACATCCAAACCCAAATAGCCCCATTGCGGTGACATAAGCTCCTAAGGCCAATCCCCACCACTGGTCTGCATCTGCGGCCTGGAAACTCACCAGCAAGCCTATGATGAGATAGGCAGCCCTTGTCCATGACCAGTTGTTCAAAACCCTGTTTTTCATCCTATTTTATTCTGAAGATTTCTCCAGCCACCGCCATTGTGGACCTCTACAAATCCGGCTGATTGCAGGATATTCTTAGCCGAAGCACTTCTCATGCCCGAAGCACAGCAGGTGATCACCGGCACGTCTTTCTTCCCAATTTTCTTTAGATTCTGTCCAAGACTGTTAAGCGGAATGTTTTTGGAGCCTTTGATGTGTCCGCTATTATATTCGGCTTTTGTCCGCACATCAATTATCACGGCTCCTTTTTGGATCAACTGCTCAAAATTGGTCTTAGGACCCAACCCGAAGATTTTTTTAATAATATTTATCATACTTATGAAGCTTTAGACTGCAGGTAATTCACTTCCAGCCAGGATCCCCCATTTACACAATCAAGGCCTTCCCGGTTGAGGAAGTTCTCTGCCTGTGCGCTTCTCATTCCCGAAGCACAACACAGTATTATTGGTGACTGCATTGACTTTAACTTCTCTAAATTTTCCGGAAGCTCTGTCAACGGAATGTTAACCGAACCTGCTACATGTCCACCGGTGAATTCACCTCTCGTACGAACATCGACCACTGTTCCCTGATGGGATCTTAATATTTTTTCAATTTCCATTTGATTTATTTTTATAGGCACAAAAGTAAAGCTGAAGGTCGGAGTGTACAGTTACTTATGTTACACAACAGGTTGTGCCAAAGAGGCTGTCAAAAAGCCGGAATAACATCCTCCTGAATTAATTTTTGGATCTTTGTTACTTGAAAATTAAAATCAAATAGTAGCTGAAACTCCCGAAGCTTCGGGACAGCCTTGACAAAAAAGATCTTTTTAGACAGCCTCTTGTTATTTCTTAAACCGTAAAGATTCAGTACAAGAAAACCCTATAAATCTGCGAAACAACTTACTTCATTTCGTCTATTACCTTCTTTAATTTCTCCCTTACCTGTGTCGCTACCCCTCCTAAAGTGTCATTTTGAACAGCTTTCATGGAAGCAACGGGATCAACAGCCGTGATCTCGGTTTTCCCATCTTCTGTTTCCTGCACGATCACGTTGCATGGTAACATCGTACCTATCTTGCTTTCTGAAGATATTGCCTCGTGCGCCATTTTCGGATTACAAGCCCCCAGGATCCTGTATTTCCTGAAATCTACATCCAGCTTTTTCTTGAAGGTCTCCTTTACATCAATTTCGGTTAGGATTCCAAAGCCCTCCTTTTTTAGTTCTTCGGTTACTTTTTGAATTGCAGTTTCAAAATCATCGTTTACGGTGGTGGTGAAGTAATAGCTCATTTTTTTAGTTTTTTGTCCGACTATAAGTTACTACAAAAATGACATTTTAGGAAGGAGTGGGCAGTGACTTTTGTTACAGGGATTTTTTATATAGACAAGTAGATTTTAAATAGAAATTTAGGAGCCAGTATTTAAAGAGATTGACAGGAAGGATCTGAAAATGTCATTTTTGACACCTTTTCTTTTTCAGGAAAAAGGTCCATCGCCCGTTCTGCAATTGCCGTTATTGAGAGACTTGGATTTACACCGGGATTTGAGGAGATCATAGATCCATCGATCACGTACATGTTACCATATCCGAACACCTCATTCTTGGAGTTGATCACTCCCGAAGATTTATCTCTTCCCATCACCGCACCTCCTAAAATGTGAGCAGTGGTGGGAATTCCTGCAAGACTTTCCAGGGCAAAACTTGTAGCCTTACCTTTTATGGCTTCACTGTACCTTTTGGTCAGTTCCTTAGAGGCAGGTATATCGCTGGTCGGTTTTTCGCCGGTGCTTACTCCGGTTGACATTCTGCCAAAAAAATTTATTTTGAGTTTCAAAGTACTGTCTACACTTTGCATGAATAGAAGCACAGCAGTACTTTTTGACCAGCTGTTAATAAAATAGGTTTTGAACCAGGAAACAGGAGAAGAGACCAGTTGTCCAAAAATGTGAAAGATTCTGCTCACCGGGTTTTTACCCGCCGCCATTGGCAGGTGCAGTAATTTCCAAAATCCGGAACCTTCTGAATATCGAACTACTTCAAGATGACTGTCTTTATCTGTATGGAGAAGACTGCCAATCGCAACTCCTTTAGAGAGATCTTTAGTTTTATCGGAGGTGGAGACACTTATTAGCGTTTCATTATTGGTGCGGATCTCGTCTCCCACTTTGTCCGACAACTTCGGAAGGCTTTTCTGCTTCAGCTTTAGCAAGAGCTTCACAGTTCCCAGGACTCCTCCGGAAAATATTACTCCTTTACTTCTAAGTTTCCGGGTTTTACTGAAGTAGGAGGTAGTGGATCGCATTTTTAGCTCATATCCTTCCGAAGCTAATGGCACTACATCGATCACCTCATGTTCTGCGAGTATTTCTGCACCCATTTTTTGAGCCAGCCAGAGATAATTCTTGTCCAGCGTGTTCTTTGCATTATATCGGCAACCGGTCATACAGCCACCACAGAAATTACACCCGGTCCTGTCCGGACCTTTGCCATTGAAGTAGGGATCTTTAACGGTCTCGCCCGGTTTTCCGAAATATACAGCAACATCAGGTCGTTCGAAGTGCTCATTTCGCTGCATTTTTCCGGCCATTTGTTTTAGCGCAATATCGGCATCAAATAATCTTGGATTAGGTGTTGCTCCCAGCATTTGCAGGGCCTTTTTATAACATGGCTGGAGTTCATTTTCCCAGTCGGCCAGCTCTTTCCAACTGCCGCTACTGTAAAATGCCTTTTTTGGAACCGGAAGTGTGTTCGCATAGACCAAAGAACCACCTCCAACTCCGGTACCCGAAATGACCGCAACATGCCGAAAGATGCTGAGCTTCATTATTCCGAAGAAACGTAAGGCCGGCATCCAAAGCCACTTTTTGAGATTCCAGTTGGTCTTTGGAAAATCTTCGGCTTTGAACCATTTTCCTTTTTCGACCACCAGCACTTTATAACCCTTTTCTGAAAGGCGTAAAGCACTTACCGATCCACCAAAACCGCTGCCAATAATAATATAATCGTAGTCAAGTTCCACTAAATAAGAAGGTGCGTTTTATGCTGCTTCAAAATAGTAAATTTCTACACTATTTTTTGTGAAAGGTGGCATAAGCACAAAAGAAGGTTCAATGAAGAGAGTATTAGGAGGTAGCATTTTCCAAACCGCCTGTTTGTTCTTTAAACGATTCACACAAGATGTTGGGAAGCCGGTGACATTTTTTGTCAGATCTTTCTAAAACATTTTGTGCTTTGCCTAAATCATACCGCCTTCGAAGGTTTTAATGTATCTTTAAGCTATGCAGCATCCCAATGAAAAAATTATTCTGGATTTCTACCAGGCTTTTCAAAAAGGAAACCCCAAAGCCATGAATGCCTGTTACCACAAGGACATTGTTTTCTATGATCCTGCTTTCGGGCATTTAAAAGGAGATCGGGTTAGAGCAATGTGGTATATGTTAATGGAAAAAGGCATGGGAGAGCCGAGTATAAGCTACAGCGAAATACAGGCCAATGACTACAATGGGAGCGCCAGGTGGACTGCAACGTATTACTACGGCCCTTCGAAACGAAGAGTTGTCAACGAAGTGGTGGGGACATTCTATATTCAAAACGGAAAGATCCTGCAGCATACAGATCATTTTGATCTGTGGAGCTGGTCCCGGCAGGCCCTTGGTTTCAAAGGTTTTTTGCTGGGATGGACTAAATGGATGAAACTTAAAATCCAGCAGGAATCCAGTAAAATGCTCTCCCGCTATATACATAAAATGCGCTCTCTGGAAGAGGATGATTTTTGATCATTTAATTTTTTCTCCTTTTCTAAATAATAAGATCAGGCCTGTCACTGGTCCGGGTGTCAGGAATAAAAAAAGATAAACAGGCGGAAGAACCTCTACAAGTAGATTTATCAACTCTATGCTTATGATGGTGATGGCAAAACCTAAGGAATTCACCATGGTCAATCCTGTTCCCCTTGCTGCAGCCGGTGCGTTATTGGCAACTAAAGTAGAAAAGAGGGGAGAATCTGCCACAACCACCATTCCCCAAAAGATCAAAAAAATAATCAACAGGCTTTCCTGGTTCTGCAGAAAGAAAAGAGGCGAAAGAATACAACACACGCCTGAAAGAAATAGTGCGCTTCCGGCTGTTTTCCTCACACCAAGGCTGCGGGAAATAAATCCGCCTGCCACACAGGAAACAGCACCCGAAGCAATAACAAAGAATGACAGTAAAGGGACATTCAGGTGAGTTTCGGGATGAATGGCTTCATAACCGGCCAGAATTACAGGAATAAAAGCCCAGAAGGCATAGAGCTCCCACATGTGTCCAAAATATCCAAAAGCAGCCGCTTTAAAATCGGGAACTCGGAATACCCGAATGAATGCAGAAAAGTCCTTCTTCAGCATTGGTTTTCTATAGGGACCATTGGGTACAAAAAAGAGGATGATTGTTCCACCTATTATGGCCAATAAAGAAGTAAGGATCAAAACAAGCTTCCATGGTAAATTTTCGGATCCAGTAAAGGCTTTGAGAAGATGAGGAAAAGCAGTCCCCAAAACCAATGCCCCCACCAGGAAACCAAGAGAGGTTCCCAGGCCTTTCTGGTAGTAATCGGAAGCTATTTTCATACCCACCGGATAGATTCCGGCAAGGCTAAACCCAGTGAGGAATCTGAGAAAAATAAGGCTTCCGGCAGTATTGCCCGTCCAGGTCATTCCAAGGTTGAATAAGGCTCCAAAAATGGCAGAATAAAAGAAAACTCTGGAAGGAGAAAACCTGTCGGCAATATTCAGAAAAGCAAAAAGAAGAGTACCTGCGATAAAACCGAATTGTACTGCAGAGGTGAGATGACCAACAGCAGATACATCAAAATTATAAGTGAGGATCAAGTCATTCATGACACCATTTCCGGCAAACCAGAGAGAGGTGCAGCAGAATTGTGCAAAAACGATGACAGGCAAAATTAGCCGTGATTGACTCATTTGAAAAGATATCTACGGCTAAGAAACAAAAACTTCTGAAGTTCTAAACCAGAGCTTCTTTGATCTTTTTGATCGGACTTTTTTTCTTTTTCCTGGTGTCAAGTCCAAAGAATTCGTTCACTGGGCATACCCTGGTAACTGCACTTTCAGCAATTATAGTTCCCACAACTATAGAGGCAATTCCGGCAAGTTTCCCTTTATTGCCACCTAGTGCAAAATAACCGATTCCCATTAGAGCCGGGCCGGCAAGACTTCTAATAAGTTGATCCTGTTTACCTACATTTTCTTTCATTGGTCAATTTTTAATATTTAATTCCCTTTTAAAGGATTCCTTTAATTTAAGAAAAATTGACTTCTTATTCAAGCTTACGTAAATCAAGACAGGGCATTAAACCCTTCTCAAATATTTGATGTGGTCTTCTGTAGATCCTTTGTTAGATTCATTACCCTCCCAAAACGCTGAGAGGCAGTAAGGAATGATATAAAAGCACAGAGAGCAGAGATCTCCCTTATGCTGAAAACCTCCTTCAAAGCTGAAAAATGAGCCTCCGCTATCGACTTATGATCAAGTGCAAACAACTCCGCGAAGGCAGTTGCCAGAGATATTTTTAGATCCCGGGGATCAAAGGAGGCCGGTCCTGCTTTAGCCATACAATATTCACAAGCGTTGCCGAAAGCGAGGGTTCTGCGAACTTTCTCAAGTAAGTCCTTGTCGAGACCCGAGTTGGCAAAAAGCGTAGCTTCAAGTTGATTCCAATTTTTAAGGATCTCGGGGTTATGTCCCAGTAGTTTTTCAAAAGGTGAAGTACCGACTTCAGAAAGCTCAATGCTTGTGCTCATATTGTTATATTTTGTTGAGCCCAAAAATAAAGAGAAAGAAGATTTCTTTTGATTCTATCTCTAATAGCTGCAAAAGAAATATTAAGCTTTTAAATAATCCCGCGTCAGGTTTGCGGCCATACCTTCAAATACAAAGTAGTGAAACGGTAATACAGCATACCAGTACATTCGGCCAGCGAGGCCTTTAGGCCGGAAAGTGGCAGTTTGTTGCAAAAATTCTTCTCCATCTCTTTGAGCGATCCTGAATTCGAGCCAGGCTTCTCCCGGGAGTTTCATTTCAGCGTATAGAAGTAAACGCCGGTTCTTTTTATCGGCAGCAAGAACCCTCCAGAAGTCGAGGGTATCTCCCGTATTAATGTTGTGTGGATGAGTACGACCCCGTCTAAGACCAACTCCACCCACAATTTTATCCAGGAATCCACGTATCTTCCACAGCCAGCTGCCGTAATACCACCCGCGTTTGCCGCCTATAGACCAAACGTTCTTGAGAACATTGTCAGAATCTCCCGTGATCTTTTTTTCGCGACGGTCACTAAAGCAACCATCTGTTGGAACCTTTATATTCTCTAATAAGGAGTTGTCTGAATAACTTGAAGCGAGCGAATCTTTCCAACTCGAGATCACGCTGTTTTGCTCAATCTTTTGAAAAGCAAGTTCTACTGCTTGTTTATAAGGAATGGGCTTTATTCCTAATTTGTGATGAAGATTATTTGGTTTTGCTATTACTTCCACCTTCATACTGTCCACAAGATTCACTGCAAGCTTATAGGAGGTGGAAGTGACGAAGTAAAGCCAGTAGGAGGAAAGGCGGGGTGTCATTACCGGAACGGTGATGATTTTGCGATTAAACTCTCTAACTTCAGCAAACTGAAGCATCATTTCCTTATAAGTGAGAACATCTGGGCCTGCAATGTCATAGGACATATTGTAGGTTTCCTCCATTAGAAGTACTCCGGAGAGGAATTGCAAAACGTCTCTAATAGCTATCGGCTGGGTTTTCGTATTTACCCATTTTGGAGTGATCATTACCGGCAGTTTTTCTACCAGATCCCTAATTATTTCGAAAGAGGCACTTCCCGAGCCAACAATTATTCCTGCTTTTAAAGCTGTTAATGGAATACTGCTCCTACCAAGAATCTCTTCAACATTCTTGCGCGAAGAGAGGTGCTTTGAAAGCTCTTTTTCATTGGTGATCCCGGTGAGGTAAATGATCTGTTTAGCGGAAGTAGACTCGATAAGCTTCAGGAAATTTTTGGCAGAGTTTGCTTCCATTTCTGCAAAATCCCCTGTCCCTGCACTCATAGAATGAATAAGATAATAGGCAACATCAATATCTTCAATGGGCTCTGAAGAGGGTAATTCTTTCAGAAAATCTACTTCCAGTAAAGATATTCTTGAATTCGCGTAGACCCCTTCCGAAGGGAATCTGTTCTTATCGCGAACACAGCAAACCACTTCATGCCCCTCTTCCAGCAAAACCGGAAGCAACCGCTTCCCTATATATCCTGTCGCTCCCGTAAGAAGAATTTTCATGATCTATTAATGAAATTAAAGGGCTGTGGTAAGTAGCCATCTCTCTAAGATAAAAAAAGATATTGAAGACCAGACGATTACTTTATGCCTAAATCATTAACTCAATGAAAAATTTCTACAGTTTTACAGCCTGCATCATTTGCTGAAGTTTTTCCTGCTCATAAATTTTTCCTTTAGAAAGTACAGAAGAGACAGAGATGAGGTTTTCAATGTTGTTAAAAGGATTCTTTGCAAGAATTATAATATCTGCCATTTTACCGGATTGGATACTGCCATATGATTCTTGCAGATCAAAAAAAGCAGGGCCATTTATGACCGAAGTCTTTATAGCTTCCAAAGGAGTTAATCCTGCTGCAACAAGCCTTTCCAGTTCATTGTGCAAAGAACCTCCTGGATAGACATATGAATTAAAAGGTCCACAGTCTGAGCCTGCCAAAAGTGGCACTCCATTGTCATACATAGGCTTTATCATTTCCAGACTCTTTTCCTCCATTTTTGAACGCATGGTACTTCCTGCAGCCCTGGCTCTCTTTGCGCCTTCTATCCTGCCACGGTAGGTTTCCTGGATTCCACTCCCAATATATGGCAGCAGGGAATCCCGGCTATGGTCTACATCCAGAATTTCTGAAAGTGTTTTTCCTATGTGAAGAGTAGGAGTAATGTACACTCGATTCTCCTTGAGCTTTTGAAATACTTCCTCTGCCAGTTCGGGATCATAGGTCGCAATGATATCATTCATCATACCGTAGCCTGGATTTACTCTTGTAAGGCTATCGGCTTTTGGGGAGCAGGCTTTCATCACGTAATACAAATGTTCTGAACCGTCGAGTCCCAGGTCTACACCTTCAAGAATGTTAGCCGACATTGGCATGTGGCCGGTAGTTTTATATCCGCGCTCTTCGGCTTCTGCGATAATACCGTAAAATACTTCCTTTGAAAGGCTGCCGTCATACATCTTTACATAATCTACTTCAAGCTGCTCCAGGGAATCAAGTGCAGCCGGAATATCCTCAACCCCCGCAACTTCAATGGAGCCCGGCCAGGCAGGATTTGGACCGTCCAGTTTTGGACCCGAAGTAAAAATTGAAGGGCCTTCAAGTTCTCCTGCTTCTATCTTTTGTCTCCAGTCGATGACACTTATAGAAATATCTCCTCCCGCATCCCTAACCGTGGTAACTCCGTGAGCAAGGAAAAGGGGAAGTAAATTGCGGTTTTCTGCGACTAATGAATCTCCTCCTCTAAAATGCACATGCATATCCCAAAGCCCGGGCATTACATATTGGTTTTCTACGTCTATTGTTTTTGAGGCTGAAAATCTATCGCTGCTTTCCATATCCAGAACCGCTTGAATGGTGTCACCGGAAATCGCGATCATCTGCCCCGGAATATCTTCACCCGATTCGACATCCAGGACCGTCGCGTTTGTGATGAGTACATCTGCCGACTCCTTAGGCGAATTACATGCAGTAAGGAATAGAACACCTAGTAAGGTGCCAAAAATGACTTTTTTCATGCTTGTTATTTTAAACTTTATTTTGGCTGATCCCTTTCATCAAGGATAAGCAGGTCGGCCGAGGCCCGATTTAAAGCTATCGGAATATTATTTATAACTGCTGTTCTAATCAGCGTTTGGATATCGTGTTCATGACCGTGAGGAGTTTCCGCATCAATAAAGAAGATGATCATTTGAACTTCTCCTTTCAGGATCTTTGCAGCCAAAAGGATATCTCCACCACTAGGACCATGTCCAAATCCCTCGACTTTGATATCCAACATGTCGCTAAGTAGCTTAGAAGTATTTGTGGTGCCAATAAGATTGTACTTTAGCAAAGCTTCCCGGTGCACCTTTGCCCAGTTGAGAAGATCTGTTTTGCGACTATTATGGGCAATTAAAGCAATTGTGTTCATCGTTTTTAACTTTAGTTGTAAGTAAAAAATTCCATGGTGTAACTGGCGTATTCGGGTTGTGTAATTCCTTTGGAGTAAAAAATATTTTCGGGCTGATCATATTTTTGGAGGTAAGCGAGGTTAATTCTTTCCTGTAGGGGATCATTTGCAGGTAACTGCTTGCCCAGTACATCAAGAACCCTTTCTCCATATTTTAATTGCCCTGTGCCCGAGCAAAGGAATTCTGTAAACCAACTTCTAGCACTCTTATTCCAGCTCCTGGAAAAATAACGCCCATCCACTTCTACCATCCAAATTTTCAGAAAGCTGTCTCTTTTCCGCCCCCCTTTTATGCTAATAAGGGTGTTTTGGTTCAGGTAATTCCGGAAGTCTGCAGGAAAATTTTGAATTGTTACCATCAATGTTCGTTGGTTGGTGTGGTAAAATTAAAGAATCTGGGCTAAGCACAGCTACAGGGACGGAAGAAATCCTTCTAAAGAGTGCCATTTTTCCACCAGACTTCTTTTGACAAAGATTTAAGATTTGAATTGTTATTTTTAAAGCTATGGACGAGATCTTAGGAATTGAAGATAATACTGCCGGAATATTACTGATTTATACCGTCATCTTTTTTATAGCCATCCTCTTTCGATATTTTGTGGCTGCAGGGGTTTTCTATTATTACTACTATGTAAGAAACTTTGGGAGATATGATCAAAGGCGCCTGAGTAAAAGACTGGCCAAAAAGAAGCAGTTAAAAAAGGAGATCATCTGGAGCATCAAGTCATCGGCAATTTTTGCTCTTGTCGGGGCCGCCACCTACTGGTTGTGGTTAAAAGGGCATACTGCAGTTTACCTCGATCCAGAGCAGTACGGTTTCTGGTATCTTCCCGTAAGTCTCATAATCATTTTGCTTCTCCACGAAACTTATTATTACTGGGTCCATCGATGGATGCATCACCCCAGGATTTTCAGGATCGTACATAAAGTTCATCATGACAGCCGCATTCCCACCCCGTGGACAGCTTTTTCTTTTCACCCCTGGGAAAGTCTTATTGAAGCCGTAATTCTTCCATTGATCCTCATTTTCTTGCCTGTCAATATTTATGTGCTGGGATTTTACCTGCTGTTAATGACAGTGAGCAGTGTGGTGAACCATCTGGATATAGAAATATATCCGCTATGGTTCCAAAAAAGCAAAATTGGAAAACTCTTTATTGGGGCGACCCATCATCATCATCATCATACCGAGTATATGACGAATTATGGTCTATACTTCACTTTTTGGGACAAATTGATGGCAACAGAAAGTCGTAAAATGGAAACCTGATTTACTTCAGCCTTTTGAATTCTACTTGTTCAGAAAATAGCTTCTTTTTCAGCAAACGGTCAAATTCTTTTGCTGAAGGATCGATGAGATAATGATCCAGCTTTCCATCTTCGGTCCTTATTTCCTGTACCGTTTCAGGATGTTTAGCTTTTAAAAGTCTTTCAGTTTTGGAATTTATATCTGCGAAATAGACGGTGATCTTATTTGGCGAGAATTTGATCGGAAAAACATCCCAACTGCCATTATCTTTGAGATTAAGAATGTAGGTATTCTTGTGTAGTTTCAACACTGTATTTTCAGCTGAAAGTTCTGCTGCAAATTCTATTTCTTTTCCGTCTGAAAATCTGAAGGAGTCCTTCGTGATCCTCAATGTGTCACTTTCATCTGAAGTAAAGGTGCCCAGAAACTTTTGAGGGAATTCCTGTAATATCGCGGTTCCTTTTGGTTGCGGATCTTGAAATTTAACAGCGGTGCACGAAGTTAATAGCACGGCTAGCAGCAGGAAAAAAATGTGCATTTTCATACCAGGAGTAATAGGTATTAAAAATACGCTTTTTGGCAACTAAAATTGTAAGACAGAACCAAAGTATATTTAAATTTCCTGTTCATGTTATTGACAATCAAAACATTTGATTAAGTAAGGCGGAAGATCCAAGTCTTCACTTCCTTTTAAAGGGACCTGGAGTGCTTTTTTCTCTTCGATCACTTCATGGAATTCTATGGCATATTTTACAAGTTTATTTCTTCGGCTTTTGAGCTTGGCTGCTAATTCTTTGCCATTCAGTCGCACCAGGTTTTCAGGCCATTCCTGTATTGCCTCATCTATTTTTTTATCTGTAAGTTGCTGCTGTATATATTTTGCTTCATTGATGAAGACATCTTTAGGGACTCCCTTTAGAAAGTACAGATCGAAAGGATATACAAATCCGGGAATGTGATCAATATCTTCTTCAAAGGGTCTAACCATTGGCTGGACCAGGTGGTTAGTGAGGATCGTAGGAATAACACCATCTATTCTGAAAAATGCATTGTCGCGATCTCCTGCTATGGGAATGGCCACCAGGCGATCACTCCTTTGTTGTAGTGCCCAGCCCCATTGCTTCGAATGCCTGTCCCAGTCTCCTATTAAGAGATCAAAAAGACGGGCTCTTACCAGTTGCTGTTGGTCAATTTTTAATTTCTCTCCTAATTCAGCTTTTAACTCCTGCAGGTCATCGGTCTCCACTATTTCCTGCACATTATTAATGTCGGTCCAATTGACCTCACCTTCAGTTTCATATTCCAACAGGAAAAGGCGGTCGCCAAATTGATCTTCAAACCGCTCCAGTGCTTTATGCTTAGGGACATAGACTATTTTCGGTTTCGTGCTAAGAACCCCCACAGCCTGAGATAACTTAGCAGCAAGTACTGCTCCATAAGGGTGCTGGGCTGAAACCCCGTCAACAACTATGTTCTCAAGGTTAAGGATCTTGGCTGCTTTTGGAATGAGAGGGTCGGGATCTTTATTGATGCTCCTTAGGCTGTAAACAATTCCTTGTTTATCAATTATTTTTAAGGATTTTGTTTGGTTTCCACCACCTTCTTCGTCAATCTTGAAGCTATCGAGGAGAAATACCTGTGCTTCAACCGGGGCTTCCCAGGCGCTACGATAATTCACCCCCTGCATAAATCGTTTGAGAGCATTGGAATGATATTGATTAGTAGCCACAACGGTCACGGGCGTAGATTCTTGTAAAGCTGTGTTAGCTTCTGCCTTCTCAACTAACCTGGATATATATACTTCGGAAGGTTGAACGGAAACAGACCAATAGACCAAACCAAAGAATAAGAGAACAAGGATTAAGAGGGCAATAAGGAGCTTTTTCATAGACAGGAGCTTCTATTATGAAAAGTAATAAAAATCGTCCATTGCAGGACAGGGAGCGTCTAAAAGCTTTATTAAAATTCTGAACTGCTTCTGAAGTATTAAAATTCTATAGCCGATACTACTTCCAACAGAACCGGCTGACCTATCTTTTTTTCAATTTCTTCTTTGACGGCTTCGATTTTTTCGGCTTCAAGAGCTTCGGGCCCTACCAGGCGCAGTGATACCACCAGTGGGGAGCTGAATCTTATCCTCACATCCCGCACTACAACATTCCCAATGGTTGCTCCTTCCAGGGTTCGGGTAATATTAGCCTCCTGCATGATACGTTCAAAGGAAAGTGACAGGGGTACTGCTACAAGAACGGCAATGATAAGGGTATAGACCAATCCCATTTTTGCCCTTTTAAAGGGGGCAAAGCCAAGGAGAAGAAATGTGAGGCCTCCAAAAAGAATAATTCCCGCCAGGTTTGTAGCATATAGCAAAATAGCACCCGAAAAAACTTCCCAGTCCCACCAGCCCACGCCAATTCCTGCTACCGCCAGCGGCGGAACCAGGGCAACCGCAATGGCTACTCCTGCCAAGCTTTTGGCAATGCCCTCATTAGCATGTGCATAGGCTGCTGCAATTCCCGAAGAAACAGCAATGCCCATATCCAGCAGGGTTGGAGAAAGTCTGGCTTCAATCTCGGGGGTTAGCAATTCTAAAGGAATTACAAGGCTAACTCCTGCAGCAACAGCTAATGAAACCAGGGTGCCTGCAGTTATGGTGATAAAACTTTCCTTAAGCATAGGAACATCATACCGTACCATGCCCATAGAAAAGGAAACGATTGGCGCTATTACAGGTGCCAGGATCATAGCACCAATAATAACAGGTGATGAGTTGCCAAAAAGTCCAAAGGTGGCAATAAGAGTGGAGAGGATCATCATTACCATAAATTCGGTGCTATTCTTCGAATTTCCTCTTAATACCTTGAAAAGATCCTGAAATTGTTCTGTACTTGCCCTGGGCAATATTGGCAGGCTGCGTTTTACAAGCTCATTTCTCGTTTCCCCTTTGGGAAGGCCCTCAATTTTAATGCTTTTCCTGCCATCCTCTTTTTCTGCTTTTTCGCTGTAGATACTCTTCTGCTTAAGAATCACCGCCTGTTTATGAACATCAAAATTCAGCTCTTTTGCCTGCTTCTTTTCTCCATCAATGGTGTAATCCATATCGACTTTATCGGCGATCTGTAAATTGGAGGTTTTTATCTTGCCAATAAATGATGGTAGGCGCGTGAGTGTATTACTGTTTGGCGCGAGGCTTCTTATAAAAAACCAGAGCAACACCAGGAGATTCTGCGGTGACAGTACAAAAACCTGAAAGGAGCCATCGCTAATAGAGCTTTCTTCCAGCAGGCGCCTTGAAACCAGAGAACTGGCAGCATGCTCAACTACAACAATTCCCAGCCCGGAGGTGTGAATGATCTTATCCCCGTCGGCACTTAATTCATAAGAGTGGTGGGTAAGGGAAGAGGCCTTACGCATATTGCGCACAATATTTAATACCTCTCTAAAAAAGTTTTTTTTGCCTTTCTTTTCAGAAAGCATAAAAATATTCCCAATGTTGACAGAACTGAAGACGGGAATATCATTGCAAAACAAGAGATCTATCTTGAATGGTGTCTCACATTCGGTATATTCTGTGATTACCTCCTCAATACTACCTGAAACTCCCAAACCTTTTGAGGTAAACTGATTCCCGGGGTGTGGCAGAATGGTAATTGGCCATTTATTCTTTCCTGCCATTGGAATGACCTCTCGCAAAGTGGCATCGGGGAGGTAAAGGAGCAGGGAAGAATTGACATCTAAATCAAAATCTGTATCAAGAGGGAAAGAAACCAGTTCATGCTCAAGGTTCTTTAAAAAAGGAAGGATCTTTTCTTTTACAGTTTCAATATCCTTAGGCTGATGTAAAAGGTAGAGCATGAATTTTTTAATGCAAGATAATCTTTAATCATTCTAAAAATATATGAAGTGGGGTTAAAATTGTAGTCCGGCGTGGATTATTGCCAAATTTAAAATGGTGGTATCTGAAGCAGTTCTCAGGAAAAAAATCTTACTTTTGTTTAGCTAACTTTCAGAATTATGAGCCAAAAAGTGTTGCTTGCTTCAAAGGAAATGAACATCATTTTACACCGTTTGGCCTGCCAGTTAATTGAAAACCACACTACTTTTGAAAACTCTGTGATTATTGGCATTCAGCCGCGGGGAGTTTTTCTGGCTAATCGAATCCATAAGATCCTTAAGGAAGAATATGGAATTTCTGGTATTAAGCTGGGGCATCTGGATATTACCTTCTACAGGGATGATTTCAGGCGAAGCGATAAACCTTTGGAGGCAAACAAAACCCATATAGATTTTGTGGTAGAGGATAAGCGGGTGATCTTCGTCGATGATGTCTTGTACACCGGTAGAAGCATTCGTGCAGCACTAACAGCCGTACAATCGTTTGGGAGACCCAGCGAGATCGAACTACTAACGCTGATCGACAGGAGATTTAGCCGGCATTTACCAATTCAACCCGATTACAACGGGAGGCAGGTGGATGCTATTAATGAAGAAAAAGTAAAGGTGAATTGGGAAGAGAATGAAGGGGAAGATACAGTTTACCTTGTAAGTAAAATATAATAATGAGTGAGTTAAGTGTTAACCATCTACTGGGGATCAAGTATCTGAAAAAAGAAGATATAGACCTCATTTTTCAAACTGCCGATCATTTTAAGGAGGTCATTAACAGACCTATTAAAAAGGTTCCTTCCCTTAGAGACATTACCATTGCCAACTTATTTTTTGAGAACAGTACCCGCACGAGACTTTCCTTCGAACTTGCCGAAAAACGATTAAGTGCCGATGTCGTGAACTTTTCGGCAGCATCATCTTCAGTAAAAAAGGGAGAGACGCTCATAGATACAGTTAATAACATCCTCTCCATGAAGGTAGATATGGTGGTGATGCGCCATCCTAATCCCGGAGCGGGGATCTTCCTGTCGAAGCACGTTAATGCAAGTATCATCAATGCAGGAGATGGGGCTCATGAACATCCCACGCAAGCTTTACTGGACAGCTATTCCATCCGTGAAAAATTAGGAGAGGTTGCAGGCAAGAAAGTAGTAATTGTGGGAGACATTCTTCACAGTAGAGTAGCAGTATCAAATATTCTTGCCCTCAAATTGCAGGGGGCTGAGGTCAAGGTTTGCGGCCCCTACACCCTTATTCCAAAGTATATAAAATCTTTAGGGGTAGAGGTAGAGCCTAATCTAAGGAGCGCCCTTGAATGGTGTGATGTAGCAAACATGTTGAGAGTTCAGAATGAGCGTATGGACATCAATTACTTTCCGAGTACAAGGGAGTACGTTCAGCTGTTTGGTCTCAACAAAAAACTTTTGGATTCCCTCAATAAGAAGATTGTAATAATGCACCCGGGACCCATCAATAGAGGGGTAGAGATCACCAGTGATGTGGCCGATTCAGATCAGGCAATTATCCTTGATCAGGTACAGAACGGGGTGGCCGTTAGAATGGCTGTAATTTATCTCCTGGCGTCAAAAATAAAACAGGTATGAAAGTAACAGAAAAGGAAAGCTATAAGATCTTTGAAGATGAAAAGGATGACGTTTCAGAATTTGCTTCTTTTCTGGAATCTATCCACTCAAACTTTAAAAGTGATAATGTAGTTATTGATATCCTGAAGTATGGTGACTTACAACTGGATGAATTGCTCAAATTTCTTGAATTGTCAAATGAGCACCGAAAAGGAAAAAGATCATTTGTTATAGCTAATGACGCTATCAATATTGATAAAGTACCCGAAGAGCTGTTAGTGGTGCCTACATTACAGGAGGCAGAAGATATCATCCAAATGGAAGAAATTGAAAGAGATCTGGGATTCTAGCTCGATCTTTTTCTTTTAAACTCACTGTCTCATGAAGCTTACCGTATTGGGCTGCTACGCAGCCACTCCCCGAACCTTTACAAATCCAACATCACAAGTACTGGAGATAAACAATGAGCTTTTTCTTATTGACTGTGGGGAAGGTACACAGGTAGAGTTAAGAAGGCACAAGATCAAATTTGGTAAGATTAAGCACGTCTTCATTTCTCATCTTCACGGAGACCATTTCTATGGCCTGGTAGGGCTGGTTTCAACCTTCATGTTGTTAAACCGAAAGACAGAACTTCATATTTATGGACCTAAAGGGATAAAGGAGATCGTTTTAATGCAACTTAAATTTTCCAACTCCTGGACTGGGTATCCTCTTTATTTTCATGAGTTGACTTCGAATGAGCCTCAGGTGATCCTCAATACCAGGAAAGTAACCGTGGAGACTATACCCCTAAAACATCGCATCTATGCTAACGGCTATCTTTTCAGGGAAAAACCGAAGGCCAGAAAACTATTAATGGAAGAGGTAGAAAAGTACAATATAGATGTCGCATATTACAGAGGGATCAAGAAAGGAAAAGATGTAGTGCTTGACGATGGTACTGTAATTTCTAATTCCAGGCTGACTGCAGATCCCGAGCCCCCCAGGAGCTATGCTTTCTGTAGCGACACTGCCTATAATCCTAAAATGGTAGAACAGTTAAAAGATATAACTGTACTGTATCACGAATCCACTTTTCTTGAAGAGCATGCCTATTTAGCTGCTCCCACAGGCCATTCTACAGCGCGAGAGGCAGCCGCTATTGCGCGTGCAGCTAATGTCTCTCATTTGGTGCTGGGACATTATTCTACAAGGTATGAATCCATAGATATCTTCAAAAGTGAAGCTTTAGAGGTCTTTCCTCGGGTGCATCTTGCCGACGACGGAAAGGTGCTCAATTTTCCTTAATTACCATTCATCGGTCAAAATAGCCATTCAGCCTGAGTGCTGAAGTGGGTATTCTGTAGGTCGAAATATTAATATTTTGTTAAAAATTGGCTTCATTGTGTAGTTCGTCGATTAAATTGTTTGTTTAACGGAAATAATTCTTACTTTTCCAATCCCAAACCTACTGACTACCATGATGAAAAATTTAACCTACTATGTTTGGTTAATGGCAATTTGTACGATTTCTCTTACGTCTTGTTCTAAAGATGCTATAGATGAAATGGATTCTGCCAATTTAACAACCAAACCCGCACCTGTAAACTATACCTCTATTGAATTGGATGTTCTGAACCTGGTTAATGCTTACCGAGCTCAACAAGGTATGTCTGACTTATTATTTCTAGATGAAGGATCAATCCAGGCAGCCGGCCATAACGAACATATGATAGATGGAAATGAGGTATGTCACCATTATTTTGGCGATCGTTATCAAGCTCTTGTGAACACGGTTAATGCTAAAGCCGTTAGTGAAAACGTGGCTTTTGGATATCGAACCGCCGAGGCTGTCGTTAATGCATGGATCAAAAGCGACGGGCATCGCAAGAACATGGAGGGTGACCATACTCACTTCGGAATTTCTGTTAAGGAAGGAAAAGATGGGAAGCTCTACTATACAAACATTTTTGTTAGAAAGTAGTAAATACTGAGTTTCACTTTTTTCATATTTATTTAAGGTTAGCAAAAGAGGCTTTTTTTAAGCCTCTTTTTTTTTGGCTGAATTTTAATGATTGAAAATTAGTTAATTATAAATGATTCTTCCGGAAATGTTCTATTTTTAGATTTCAAATTTCCGGTGTCCCCATTGCCGGATTCTCCCGTTTCCCCCAATCCCCTGTTTGGCCAAATTTTGTAGGCTTTCAACGACAATATTTTTTGTATTAGAAATTTCTTACTATGGAAATATCGGGGAGGAAAAACAGGTCTCAAAAATGTCATTTTTTGATATTACTATTTGTGAGCTTTTTTACCTATTGTTCTCCTGAAGAAAATAATATCATAAATAAAGACGATCTGGAGAAAGGGGTTTCTTCCTATTGGTATTCCCCCCTGGAACTGGAGATCCTTGATCTGGTCAACTTATATAGAATCTCCCAGGGGCGGAATGAGCTAGAAGGTCTTGATCAAATATCCCGGCAAGCTTATCTTCATAATGAGCACATGATCACGGCAAGGGAAGTATGTCATCACAACTTTGGTAAAAGATACTGGTTGCTTTCAGAAAGAGTAGGAGCCAGGGCGATGGGTGAAAATGTGGGGTATGGCTATTCGAGTGCAGGGGCGCTCGTAAAATCCTGGATCAAAAGTGAAGGTCATCGTAAGATCCTGGAAGGTTCCTATAATAATTTTGGAGTATCTGCCAGGGAAGGGGAAGAAAGTAAAATATATTTCACCCTAATCTTTGTAAGGAGATAATGAACAGTAAAAAGAAAAGGAGGCTCAAGAGCCTCCTTTTCATTGGTTGGTTAGCGGGTGTAGGGATCTTACTCCATTTTAACCACTTTAAAAATGGATCTTCTGTTTAATTGATGTTGTTGTTCGTTACAATTTGTACACTCAACTTCTGGCTGTTCTTCTCCATAACCTTTGTAAGTGACAATTCTTTCAGGAGCAATTCCGTTTTCAACTAAATAATCAAAAGTGGATTGAGCTCTTCTTTCAGCTAATCTTCGGTTGTATGCTGCAGATCCTCTACGGTCTGTGTGCGAACCTATTTCGATCACCAATTCGGGATAATCATTCTTCATCAGGTTGACCAGTTTGTCAAGTTCTTGTGCAGCATCGGGACGAATGTTAGCCTTATCAAAGTCAAAGTAGATCTTATTGATCTCTGCCAGGTATTCCACGTCGCGAACAGGAGCTAATTCTATATTGTAAACCAGCTCTGTCTTGTCGTCCATATTGGCCGTATTGATCTCTTGAGTTTTAGTGTCGTATTTGATGTGCTTGGCTTCCAATGGATAGGTTTTGTCTCGGGCAATTTCTGTGTCAAAATTTCCCTGTGGATCGGTTTCCAAAAAGGCAATTTGTTGACCATCTTCACCCAAAAGTCTTATAGTCGCATTAGCAATGGGCTTATTGTTAATTGAATCTGTAACCGTTCCTTTTAAAGTGAGAGGAGCCAGAATATTTAGTTCATAGATGTCATCATTACCCATTCCGCCTTCGCGGTTAGAAGACACGAAGCCACGGGTGTTTTCACCGCCGGCATGTGTGAAAGCAAAATCATCCATACTACTGTTGACAGGCTCACCCAGGTTTTGAACATTTCCGGGTGCATCAGCTGTAACAACAAAAACATCCAGAAGTCCAAATCCCTTATGACCATCAGAAGAAAAGTAGAAATTTCCGTTTTCAGCTATAAAAGGAAATACCTCATTTCCGGGCGTATTAACAGGAGCTCCTAAATTTTCAGGGGTGCCAAAAGTGCCATTTTCTAAGGAAACTTTATAGATATCTGATCCTCCCATTCCTCCGGGAGCTTCGGAAACATAATACAAGGTGTTTCCATCACTGGAAATGCTTGGGTGACCTACAGAATAGGTGTCGCTGCTAAACGGAAGTTCTTCAATGTTGGTCCACGCTCCGTTAACAAGTGATGCTTTATATATCTTTAGGTGATTTACACCTTCATCGTCCTTCTTTCCATCGCGTTTCAGGTAGTTGTTTCGGGTAAAATACATGGTTTGCCCGTCAGGCGAAATAGTTACAGGACCTTCATGTCGTACCGTATTTACATCTCCCGGAATTGGCTGTACCTGTCCACCTTGAGCTGTGGTTTTATATATATCCAGGAAAGGCTCACCGGTCCAGTCATAGATCTTGGTCTTCACATCGGCTTTACCTCTGGCAGAAGTGAAAAAGATGGTTCCATTGTTATAGAATCCTCCAAAGTCACTGAACTGAGAATTAAAATCGGCCGGTATTACCCTAAAAGTTTCCAGGCCGTCATAAACTGCTATTTCACCAGGCTTCAAAAGCTCTTCCACGCCCTGAGGATTACGGGCTGCCTCCTGATATTTTTGGAGCCATTCACGAGATTTGTCATATTCTCGCACTCCACGTAACATTTGGGCGTACTTATAATAAACTTCCGGAGAAACGTTTGGCTGCTCTACAACCATTGCATAATAATTAACTGCATTCTCAGGATCCCTCAGTTTGTAATAGCTGTTGGCCAGTTGCTGCTGGTTGTAGGCTGTATTGTAATCATCCTCCAGCAGTTCTTTATATTCTTCAATTGCTTTGGTGTAGGCAAAATTCTCAAAATACCGGTCTGCCTTTTTTTGCTTTGAAGATTGAGCAAATAGAAAAGCCGGAAAAATGAGCAACAGAAGTAGTATGTAGTTTTTGTTCATAATCCTTAATTTAAATTAGAAGAACCTTGGGGATTTATATTTCGTGTTTCCTAGTCTAAGTTCGTAGATCAACAGGATCTCGTGAGAACCTGAGGTATATGGCTGCAGGTCACTTACTGAATATTCGTAACCATAGCCAACTCTAAAGCTTGGCAGGATCTGAAAATCTACAAATGCTCCAACGGCATCATCGAAGCGATAATTAGCTCCAAGGTAAAGCTTCTCATTGAAAATAAATGTTCCCGAAACATCTACAGAAAGAGGGGCTCCTTTTGTCATTTTAAAGAGGGTAGTGGGGCGAAGTTTTACATTTTCGCTAAGATCAAAGACATAACCCCCCGTCATATAATAGTGAACCTGTTCCAAGGCAACATATTCACTTCCTTCCTGGTCATTGTTATCATTGTTGATGAATTTTGGTGTTGAAAGACCCACATACCAATCCTGTGAAGAAAGGTATAGACCTGCGCCAAAATTCGGTGTCCAACGGTTGAAGGTATCTCCTCTAAAGAATGGATCATCGGGTACATCGGCCATTAGTTCCTCCTCCAAATTATAATAGCTCATTCCTCCTTTTAATCCCATAGAAAGGGTAGTATTGTCACTTACATTAATAGTATAGGAGAAATCGGCATACGCATAGGTATAATTCTCGTAGCCTATATTGTCATTGATGATGGAAACACCAAGACCGATCTTCTCATTCCTCAATGGGGAGTGAATGGAGAGGGTTTGCGTCTCTGGAGCACCGTCAATTCCTGCCCACTGACTTCTGTGCAGTCCCACCACCGAGATCGCGTCACGGTTACCCGCATATGCCGGGTTGATGGAGATAGTGTTGTACATGTATTGCGTAAACTGGGGCAGCTGTTGCGCATTGGTACACACACTAATAAACAGAAGGATTATTATTGGGTAGATTTTTTTCATGTTTATCGATTTATTTTGTTCCTAGATAGATATAACCCTGGATTGGTTCAAATCCGCTTTGTTGAATTTCCACGATGTAGAAGTAAGTTCCAGAAGGTAGTTGGTCTCCGGTTACAGAACTACTTGATGTTCCATCCCAGCCACCGGTATAGTTATTTGAGCTGAATACTTCATTCCCCCAGCGGTTGAAAACCTTTAAGCTATAAGTAAAGCCACAGTCAAGATCTCTTCCAACTTTAAATTCGTCGTTGATGTTATCTCCGTTTGGAGTGACAGCTTTAGAAATACTGTTTCTAATATCTTCGACTTCACAAGGAAGAACAACACAATCATCATTTATGCTTACCGTTACCGTAGTTGTAGAAGAACACTCTCCATTGTTGATCACATAGTCAAAGGTGTACTGTCCAACCGCAAGTAAGGCAGGGTCAATTACTCCGTTGTTCAATGCGCCGGTGTTCATGGTATCTTCCCAGGTACCACTGGTGTCGTATTCCCCGATAAACAGTTCGGTAAGTTCAAGAGTGCTGTCCTCGGTACAAAGGTCGGCTGTGGTGGTTTGGATTGGATCCACTGAAGGATCCACGTTCACAGTCTGGGTAAAGACTTCGACATTTCCGGCACAGTCAGATACAGTCCATGTTCTGGTTATGACGTAGCTTCCATTCTCACCCTCCTGATTTGTCTCATTGTATTCTGTAGTGACTTCTGAAGAACATGCATCTTCAAAGGTTAGTTCCGGTGCTGCAGGCACTTCTTCACAGGTGATGTTGATCACTTCCTGAAGTTCCCCTACCAGAGTAGGAGCAGTAGTATCATCAACAGTTATGATCTGAGTATGTTCGGCGGAATTTCCGTTGACATCTGAAGCGATCCATGTTCTTATAATAAGGTAAAGGGATTCACAGTCTGTAGTTTCGATCTCTTCTGAAAATTCAATGGTAACTCCACAGTTATCTTCAGCATTCATTTCAGGTGCTTCAGGAATGTTGCTACAGCTCACAGTGGTGTCCTCAGGAAGTGTAGATGTCCAAACCGGAGCAGAGTTATCACTTACAATAACGTTTTGATCTACAGTAGTGATATTTCCGTTCCCGTCATTGAAGGTCCAGGTAACAACATACTCTCCCTGCTCAGTATAAGTTAGAGCATCATTAGTTGTTGCAGTAATAGTTCCTGCACAATTATCTGTAGTTGTTGGAGCAGTAACAGTAGCTTCACACTCACCTGTTACATCAGCAAGAGTGATGGCTTCAGGAGCGGTGGTGTCATTCACGATCACGTTCTGCTCTACAGTAGTGGTGTTTCCGTTCCCGTCATTGAAGGTCCAGGTAACAACATACTCTCCCTGCTCAGTATAAGTTAGAGCATCATCAGTTGTTGCAGTAATAGTTCCTGCACAATTATCTGTAGTTGTTGGAGCAGTAACAGTAGCTTCACACTCACCTGTTACATCAGCAAGAGTAATAGCTTCAGGAGCGGTGGTGTCATTTACGATCACGTTCTGCTCTACAGTAGTGATGTTTCCGTTCCCGTCATTGAAGGTCCAGGTAACAACATACTCTCCCTGCTCAGTATAGGTTAAAGCATCATTAGTTGTTGCAGTAATAGTACCGGAACAGTTATCTGTAGTTGTTGGAGCAGTAACAGTAGCTTCACACTCACCTGTTACATCAGCAAGAGTGATGGCTTCAGGAGCGGTGGTGTCATTTACGATCACGTTCTGCTCTACAGTAGTTGTGTTTCCGTTCCCGTCATTGAAGGTCCAGGTAACAACATACTCTCCCTGCTCAGTATAAGTTAGAGCATCATTAGTTGTTGCAGTAATAGTACCGGAACAGTTATCTGTTGTTGTTGGAACAGTAACAGTAGCTTCACACTCACCTGTTACATCAGCAAGAGTGATAGCTTCAGGAGCGGTGGTGTCATTCACGATCACGTTCTGCTCTACAGTGGTGGTGTTTCCATTCCCGTCATCAAAGGTCCAGGTAACAACATACTCTCCCTGCTGAGTATAGGTTAAAGCATCATCAGTTGTTGCAGTGATAGTTCCTGCACAGTTATCTGTAGTTGTTGGAGCAGTAACAGTAGCTTCACACTCACCTGTTACATCAGCAAGAGTGATAGCTTCAGGAGCGGTAGTATCATTTACGATCACGTTCTGCTCTACAGTGGTGGTGTTTCCATTCCCGTCATCAAAGGTCCAGGTTACCACGTATTCGCCCTGCTCAGTATAAGTTAAAGCATCATTAGTTGTTGCAGTGATAGTACCTGCACAATTGTCTGTAGTTGTTGGAGCAGTAACAGTAGCTTCACACTCACCTGTTACATCAGCAAGAGTGATAGCTTCAGGAGCGGTGGTGTCATTCACGATCACGTTCTGCTCTACAGTGGTGGTGTTTCCATTCCCGTCATCAAAGGTCCAGGTAACAACATACTCTCCCTGCTGAGTATAGGTTAAAACATCATCAGTTGTTGCAGTAATAGTTCCTGCACAGTTATCTGTAGTTGTTGGAGCAGTAACAGTAGCTTCACACTCACCTGTTACATCAGCAAGAGTGATAGCTTCAGGAGCGGTAGTATCATTTATAAAAACGTTTTGAGTGCTGGTAACTATATTTCCGTCTCCGTCATCAAATGTCCAGATGATAGAGTAATCTCCCTGTTCAGAGTAGGTGACAGGATCGTTAGTTGTTCCTGTTAATGTTTCTCCTGTACAAGCATTTGTAGTTGTTGGGGCCGGTACAGTGATTGCACATTCAGCTACAGCATCTGCAAGTACCGGTGCAACCGGAGCAGTGTTGTTCTCTACGATTACAGTTTGATTCTCTGTTGTTGTATTCCCGTTTCCATCATCAAAAGTCCAGGTGATGTTATAAGTACCAAGTTCTGAATAGGTAGTAGGATCAGAGGTGGTACCTGTAATTGTTCCTGCACAGTTATCCTGAGTAGTAGGAGCATTTACAGTCACTTCACAGTTTCCTGTGACCGTCTGAAGAGTTACAGCATCAGGAGCGGTAGTGTCATTCACGATCACGTTCTGCTCTACAGTAGTGGTGTTTCCGTTCCCGTCATTGAAGGTCCAGGTAACAACATATTCTCCCTGCTCAGTATAAGTTAGAGCATCATTAGTTGTTGCAGTAATAGTTCCTGCACAATTATCTGTAGTTGTTGGAGCAGTAACAGTAGCTTCACACTCACCTGTTACATCAGCAATAGTAATGGCTTCAGGAGTGGTAGTGTCCTTTACGATCACGTTCTGCTCTACAGTGGTGGTGTTTCCGTTCCCGTCATTGAAGGTCCAGGTAACAACATACTCTCCCTGCTCAGTATAGGTTAAAGCATCATCAGTTGTTGCAGTAATAGTACCGGAACAGTTATCTGTAGTTGTTGGAGCAGTAACAGTAGCTTCACACTCACCTGTTACATCAGCAAGAGTGATGGCTTCAGGAGCGGTGGTGTCATTCACGATCACGTTCTGCTCTACAGTAGTGGTGTTTCCGTTCCCGTCATTGAAGGTCCAGGTAACAACATACTCTCCCTGCTCAGTATAAGTTAGAGCATCATTAGTTGTTGCAGTAATAGTACCGGAACAGTTATCTGTAGTTGTTGGAGCAGTAACAGTAGCTTCACACTCACCTGTTACATCAGCAAGAGTGATAGCTTCAGGAGCGGTGGTGTCATTCACGATCACGTTCTGCTCTACAGTAGTGATGTTTCCGTTCCCGTCATCAAAGGTCCAGGTAACAACATACTCTCCCTGCTCAGTATAAGTTAGAGGATCATCAGTTGTTGCAGTAATAGTTCCTGCACAGTTATCTGTAGTTGTTGGAGCAGTAACAGTAGCTTCACACTCACCTGTTACATCAGCAAGAGTGATAGCTTCAGGAGCGGTAGTATCATTTATAAAAACGTTTTGAGTGCTGGTAACTATATTTCCGTCTCCGTCATCAAATGTCCAGGTGATAGAGTAATCTCCCTGTTCAGAGTAGGTGACAGGATCGTTAGTTGTTCCCGTTAATGTTTCTCCTGTACAAGCATTTGTAGTTGTTGGGGCCGGTACAGTGATTGCACATTCAGCTACAGCATCTGCAAGTACCGGCGCAACCGGAGCAGTGTTGTTCTCTACGATTACAGTTTGGTTCTCTGTTGTTGTATTCCCGTTTCCATCATCAAAAGTCCAGGTGATGTTATAAGTACCAAGTTCTGAATAGGTAGTAGGATCAGAGGTGGTACCTGTAATCGTTCCTGCACAGTTATCCTGAGTAGTAGGAGCATTTACAGTCACTTCACAGTTTCCTCTAATTGTTTGAAGAGTTACAGCATCAGGAGCGGTTTGGTCAACCACAGTAACAAGTTGAGTAGCAGTAGCAGTATTTCCGGCTCTATCAGTTACAGTCCAGGTAACAGTTGTATTTCCAAGCTCAAAAGTTGCCGGTGCATCATTAGTTACTGTAGCAACTGAACAGTTATCATCTGTAACCGGAGTGCCTAATGCCACACCTGTAGCCTGACAGTCAGCATTTGCTGGTACAGTTACTGTTGCAGGAGCAGTGATTGTTGGATCGGTGTTGTCTACCACAGTTACAGTCTGAGTAGCGACAGCAGTATTTCCGGCTCCATCAGTTACAGTCCATGTAACAGTTGTATTTCCAAGCTCAAAAGTAGCGGGTGCATCATTAGTTACTGTAGCAACGGAACAATTATCAGCTGTAGTTGGAGTGCCTAAAGCCACGCCTGTAGCCTGGCAGTCAGCATTTGCTGGTACGGTCACTGTTGCAGGAGCAGTGATTGTTGGATCAGTGTTGTCTACCACAGTTACAATTTGAGTAGCGGTAGCAGTATTTCCGGCTCCATCAGTTACAGTCCATGTAACAGTTGTATTTCCAAGCTCGAAAGTAGCCGGTGCATCGTTAGTCACACTACCAACTGAACAATTATCAGCTGTAACCGGGGTGCCTAGTGCCACACCTGTAGCCTGACAATTAGCATTGGCTGGTACAGTTACTGTTGCAGGAGCAGTGATTGTTGGATCGGTATTGTCTACCACAGTTACAGTTTGTGTAGCGGTAGCAGTATTTCCGGCTTCATCAGTTACAGTCCATGTAACAGTTGTGTTTCCAAGCTCGAAAGTAGCCGGTGCATCGTTAGTCACACTACCAACTGAACAATTATCAGCTGTAACCGGGGTGCCTAGTGCCACACCTGTAGCCTGACAATCAGCATTTGCTGGTACGGTTACAGTAGCCGGAGCGGTTATTGTTGGATCGGTGTTGTCTACCACAGTTACAGTTTGTGTAGCGGTAGCAGTATTTCCGGCTCCATCAGTTACAATCCATGTAACAGTTGTATTTCCAAGCTCAAAAGTTGCCGGTGCATCATTAGTTACTGTAGCAACTGAACAGTTATCAGCTGTAACCGGAGTACCTAGTGCCACACCTGTAGCCTGACAGTCAGCATTAGCTGGTACAGTCACAGTAGCCGGAGCGGTTATTGTTGGATCGGTGTTGTCTACCACAGTTACAGTTTGAGTAGCGGTAGCAGTATTTCCGGCTCCATCAGTTACAGTCCAGGTAACAGTTGTATTTCCAAGCTCAAAAGTAGCCGGTGCATCATTAGTTACTGTAGCAACTGAACAGTTATCATCTGTAACCGGAGTGCCTAGTGCCACACCTGTAGCTTGACAGTCAGCATTGGCTGGTACAGTTACGGTAGCCGGAGCGGTTATTGTTGGATCGGTGTTGTCTACCACAGTTACAGTTTGAGTAGCGGTAGCAGTATTTCCGGCTCCATCAGTTACAGTCCAGGTAACAGTTGTATTTCCAAGCTCAAAAGTAGCCGGTGCATTGTTAGTCACATTAGCAACTGAACAATTATCATCTGTAGACGGAGTGCCTAATGCCACACCTGTAGCCTGACAATCAGCATTTGCTGGTACAGTTACTGTTGCAGGAGCAGTGATTGTTGGATCAGTGTTGTCTACCACAGTTACAGTTTGAGTAGCGGTAGCAGTATTTCCGGCTCCATCAGTTACAGTCCAGGTAACAGTTGTATTTCCAAGCTCAAAAGTAGCCGGTGCATCGTTAGTCACATTAGCAACTGAACAGTTATCAGCTGTAACCGGGGTACCTAGTGCCACACCTGTAGCCTGACATTCAGCATTGGCTGGTACAGTTACGGTAGCCGGAGCGGTTATTGTTGGATCGATGTTGTCTACCACAGTTACAGTTTGAGTAGCGGTAGCAGTATTTCCGGCTCCATCAGTTA
The DNA here is from genome assembly GCF_054482715.1 of Salinimicrobium sp. CAU 1759. Lineage (NCBI taxonomy): Bacteria > Pseudomonadati > Bacteroidota > Flavobacteriia > Flavobacteriales > Flavobacteriaceae > Salinimicrobium > Salinimicrobium sp. CAU 1759. The sequence goes on from NZ_JBTLRK010000002.1 coordinate 277,128, forward strand.
CAGTCCAGGTAACAGTTGTGTTTCCTAGCTCAAAAGTAGCCGGTGCATTGTTAGTCACATTAGCAACTGAACAATTATCATCTGTAGACGGAGTACCTAATGCCACACCTGTAGCCTGACAGTCAGCATTGGCTGGTACGGTTACAGTAGCCGGAGCAGTTATAGTTGGAACTTCTGTATCTTCAAAAGCTACAATAGTTAATTCTTCTGAAGTCGACTGGCAATCTCCATTGTCGGCCTGCACGATATAAGTTCCACCTGGTAAGTCAGAAAAAACTCCGTTGTTTATACTGTAAGCTGTTGGATTATAACTGCTATCAAGAAGACTATAAGAATAACTGGCATCAATGTTCGATACGCTTATGCTTCCGGTCGACGAGTCACAATCTGGCTGGGATGAAATCGAAGCTTCCGGAGCAGAAGGAGATGAAGGCTGAGGATTAATAGTTACTATAAGAGGTGTGGATTCACATCCTTCAGCGTTTCGCGCTTTCACAGCATAATCCCCCGCATTAAGAGAGGACCATAAAATAGTAGAACCAAAAGCACCACCATTAAGATTATATTCCATGCCGTAAACTGGAGTAATAGAGATTGATCCTGTTTCAGTGTCACATGAAGGCTGAACAACTTCAGCAGCAACAGGAATATCGGGCATAGGTTTTACTATAACATTGAAACTACAGGACTCTGTAAGCACTGGAACACAGCCGTTACAAGTTGCCGTGTAAGTGACTTCGGTTGTTCCTACGGGGAAAAAATCTCCCGGATTATGGGTCTGGGTTACAGCAAAATTTGCCTCTGCTGCACAGGCCTCACTGAACAAGCCGGCATCGAGTGTTATTAATTCCACATAATTGGCGGCGGTTTTCATTCTGCTAACCAGCGGAACAAATTCGAACTCAATTCTAAAAACCTTACCATCATAATCACCTGTTCCATTAAAATTGGCAGGATCAAAACTAAAGGGATAGGAAATTGTACTATTGTTTCCTGTAACGGTGAATGATGTAAGTGTTCCGGAATGAACCCCGTCTGAATTTCTTAAGCTAACGTTCACCTGAAAGTTCTGACCGCTTTCCGCATAAATATCCAGAGATCCGTCCATAATTTCATTAATATAGAACGAAGGGGATCTTACAACAGGATTTACAGTGTTGCCTGTAGACTGCCATAATTGTAATATTCCATTTTTATTCCCAACTCTTTGCACTTTTGAAAAAGTCCAGCACTCCTCTTGAGACTCAGGAAGGTCAAAGGAAATTTCATATTGATATCCATTCTGGTCTCCACAGTCCAAAAAGTAATCTGGCTCAGTCCAATTGACGTAATTTCCGAGAATGTCTCCAATAAGTACATCCCCACATTTTTCTTCAATATCTGTAGGAGGACAATTAATAGCACCAATTTCGCATTCCACACTTGACTGTGCATTAACGGCAAGAGGTGTAAAAAAAAGAAATGCCACCAAAAGAGTCACCTTCGTTACAGCATTTTTGGAATTCCCTGGAATGGCAAAAGCGTGAAATTCTTTTTTCACGTTTTTGGCAGGAAGGAAAATTTTGGTTAGAGTAGTTTTCCAAATCATAGTCGTCATGTTTGAATTATTGTGACCTTCCGGGGACTAATTCAAAGAACTAATTCCTTTCGGCTACTTTTTTATATTTTGTTCGTTGGTTTTGGTTAAGTTCATATTATCCCTTAGGGAAGGATAACCTGAATAAATTTTCATTCTTCTTACAAATTCACCTGATTCGATTGGGGGGAAACCAGATCAATTTTATGCGTTTTTCAATCTTATTCTAATGTAAAATTAGAGCGATTATCTGTTAAAAAAAGAAATTTCGGATCTTTTAGATGTAGTGTGAGATTTTACAGACAAACGACACACAAACAGTTTATTATGCAAGCGAAATTGGGAGTTTTTTTAAGAAAAAATCCTTGTGCATCTAATCCTACAACCGTGAAAATAGTGAGAAAAAGAGCATTAATATTTTCTTATTTTAGGGTCACTTAAGTGAAGCTTTTTCAGGCAGTTATAAGACCGTAATGTCTGCCTTTCTATTTATTTAATTCTTACAAAATTTCCCCTTCTTTCCAAGTATATTTTCTCTCTTTAAACTGAAGATTTTGTAAATTGGCTGTATGAAAAGCAAACTCCACAACTACCGCAAATTATACCAGAAATACCAGCTTCTTGAGGAGGAAATACCACAAGACCCTTTTAAACTTTTTCACTATTGGCTTCAGGAAGTTGAGGCTAGTCGGGAAGTGGAAGAAGTCAATACCATGAATCTCTCCACAATCGGGTTGGATGGATTTCCTGCAACAAGGGTGGTGCTGCTTAAGGAATACGACAATGAAGGATTTGTGTTCTATACCAATTACGAATCAGACAAAGGGAAGGCAATAGCTAAAGATCCAAAGGTCTGTCTCTCCTTTTTCTGGCCTGCTTCAGAACGGCAGGTGATCATTAAAGGCGTGGCAGAGAAAACATCTGTAGAAGATTCTAAAGAGTACTTTCAGTCGCGCCCAAAAGGGAGTCAATTGGGGGCCCTGGTTTCCCAACAAAGTTCTGTAATACCTTCCCGCGAATATCTTCAGGAAAAATTGGATCTTCTGGAGAAGGAATACAACGGAAAAGAAATTCCAAAACCCGTATATTGGGGAGGATATAAAGTTATTCCTTCTCAATTCGAATTCTGGCAGGGTCGACCTAATCGCCTGCATGATCGTATTTACTTCAGCAAGGAAGGAAAAGAGTGGAAGATTGACAGACTAGCACCATAATTATGAAGAAACTGATCCTGGTTAGACACGGCAAATCCTCCTGGGAAGAGGATCTGCCAGACGATGAACGCCCATTAAAAAAAAGAGCCTATAAAGACGCAGCCCTGGTGTTGAATGCATTTTCTGGGTTCCACCGCAAACCATTAAAGCTGTGGAGTAGTTATGCTACCCGTGCATTGACAACGGCCGAGATCTTTAAAGAAAGGCTGGAGATAGACGATGCAGATTTTTCGGTTAAAGATGAGCTTTATACTTTTGACAGTAAAACTCTCCTCAAGATCATAAAATCATGTGATGATCAGGTTGATACGCTAATGATATTTGGTCACAATCCTGCAATTACGGGGGTTGTGAATCAATTAGGAGATCAACACTTTTCAAATGTTCCTACTACAGGTTTGACAATGATCGAATTTGAAGCTGAAAAATGGCAGGATATTCAAGATGGTAAAACTTTGCTCCATTTATTCCCAAAGAATTTAAGGTAAATGGAGGAGAACCAATATATCAACAGGGAGCTGAGCTGGCTGCAGTTCAATGCGCGCGTTTTACAGGAAGCGGCAGATAAAACTGTGCCTCTTATTGAAAGACTTCGGTTTTTGGGAATATTTTCTAATAATCTTGACGAGTTCTTTAAGGTGCGCTATGCTACTATTAAGCGAATTGATCTGGCAGGTAAAGGGGGGAAAAGTGTGCTTGGAGGAATTAAAGCAAATAAGCTTCTGGAAGAGATCACACAGATTGTGATCGATCAGCAGAGCGAGAGTCTTAAGATCCTGGATTCTATACAGAACAAGCTCAAGGAGCACAAGATCTTTATCATAAATGAGAAGCAAGTATCCAAGACTCAACAACCTTTTCTGAAAAACTTCTTTCTTCAAAAGGTGAGTCCGGCGCTGGTCACAATTGTACTCAATGATCTTGCAGAACTTCCAAGACTTAAGGACAGCGCAGCATACCTAGCGGTGAAGATGGTGATGAAAGAACCTGCTCCAAAAAGGGCAAATTCCAACGTTGTTTCCCGGCAGCTTAAGGAGAAGAAATATGTACTTATTGAAATTCCCAGGAGCATTGAGCGGTTTGTAGTGCTTCCGAAGGAAGGTGAAAAGCAGTACATCATCCTACTCGATGATCTCATTCGCTATCACTTACATTCCATTTTCAACATTTTTGAGTACGAAAATGTTACGGCTCATATGATCAAGATCACCCGCGATGCCGAACTTGATATAGACAGTGATCTTAGTAAATCCTTTATAGAGAAAATATCTGCAAGCGTAAAAGATAGAATTGAAGGGGAGCCGGTGCGATTCGTATATGATATGAATATAGACCAGGATACCCTGCAATATCTTATGAGTAAAATGGGAATTGATGCTACTGACAGTATTATTCCCGGTGGCCGCTATCACAACAGAAGAGACTATAGGAATTTCCCAAGTCTTGGAGGAGAAGAGCTCCAGTATAAGCCATACGAGCCGCTACCGGTACCCGGACTAATTCTTCAGGCAAGTTTGTTTAAGGAAATCGCAAAGAAAGATTATTTGTTACATACGCCTTATCAAAGTTTCTCCTATACGGTTAAATTCCTGCGGGAGGCAGCATTAGATCCGGCTGTAAAATCCATTAAGATCACAATTTATCGCTTAGCCAAGATCTCTCATATCGCCAGCTCTTTAATTAATGCAGTAAAGAACGGTAAAAAAGTAACGGTTCAAATCGAACTAAGAGCGCGTTTTGATGAAGTTGCCAATATCAATTATGCGGAACAAATGCAGCAGGAAGGGGTAAACCTGATTTTTGGGGTTAAAGGTTTGAAGGTGCATTCAAAAGCATGTGTGGTGGAAAGGTTGGAAAATGGAAAGGCCAGGAGATACGGTTTCGTTAGTACCGGAAATCTTAACGAATCTACCGCCCGTGTTTATTCAGATCTTACGCTTTTTACCAGCAATCAGAGTGTTTTAAAAGAAGTTAATAAGGTCTTTGACTTTTTTGAGGTGAACTATAAAGTAAGCCGATATAAGCATTTGCTGGTTTCTCCACATTACACAAGAAGCGGCCTCGTAAAGCTCATTCAGACTGAAATAGATAATGCCAGGGAGGGAAAACCGGCAGGCATAAGGCTTAAGCTGAATAGCCTTTCCGATTATCCTTTGATTGACAAATTGTATGAAGCCAGCAGGGCAGGAGTGAAGATGAAGCTGATAATTCGGGGAATTTGTTGTCTTGTTCCCGGAGTGGAAGGAATGAGTGAGAATATTCAGGTGATAAGTATTGTAGATAAATATCTAGAGCACCCCAGAATTTTTATATTCGAGAATGGAGGCACGCCAAAAGTCTACATCTCATCGGCAGATTGGATGACACGGAACCTGGACTACAGGGTAGAAATTAGCTGTCCTATATATGATAAAGATATTCAGAAAGAGCTTATAGAGACTTTTGAGATTTGCTGGAGCGATAATGTGAAGGCGAGGGTGATCTCCCTGAAACAGGATAATGCTTATCGCCGAAACAATAAGCCGCCACTCCGCTCCCAATTCGCTTTATACGACTACTATTTCAAAAAACTGGAACCAGAAAAAGAAAAGGTTTGATCGATCAAAAAAAATATGCCGCTATAGATATAGGATCCAACGCCGTAAGGTTGTTGATCATGACAATTACAGAGCAGGAGGGAAGAGAAGCTCATTTTAAGAAGACTTCTCTTGTGAGGGTTCCCATAAGGTTGGGTGCAGATGTGTTTTTGACCGGCAGGGTTTCAGAAGAGAACATTAAAAGGATGGTCGACACCATGCAGGCTTTTAAGTTACTTATGAGATCTCACAGAATCGAAAAGTTCAAAGCCTGTGCCACCTCTGCGATGAGAGAGTCCCAAAATGGAGAAGAGGTCACACAATTGATCAAAGAGAAGACTGGCTTGGAAATTAGCATTATTGATGGTAATGATGAGGCAGCTATTATTGCTGCTACAGATCTTCACGCCTTGATTCAAACTGATAAAACATATCTTTATGTGGATGTGGGAGGTGGTAGCACCGAATTCACCCTCTATTCCAAAGGAAAAACTGTTGCTTCCCGATCTTTTAAACTGGGTACTGTAAGACTGCTTGAAAATATGGTATCTGCTGATGTGTGGAAAGAGGTGGAGGAGTGGATAAAGAAGGTTACAAAAGAATATACCAAGATAGACCTAATAGGTTCTGGTGGAAACATCAACAACATTTTCAAAAGTAGTGGGAAAGCCAATGGAAAGCCGCTTAGCTTCCTGTATCTCAGTTCCTATTACCAGTTGTTGCAGTCATTCACTTATGAAGAGCGTATTACACAACTAAACCTGAATCAAGACCGGGCAGATGTTATCGTGCCTGCTGCAAAGATCTACCTTTCTGCTATGAAGTGGACGAGGGCCCGTAGAATATATGTTCCAAAAATTGGACTTTCAGATGGAATTATAAAATCTCTCTACCAGGAAACTCTTGAAGCTAGCCGTGCATAGTCTCTTTCTTGCCGAGGTCTTTCATGATCTGTGCTTCAAATTGAAGTAGATCCTGCCATTTTTGATCCACCTCCTTGCGATCCCCATATTTTCTTGCAAAGTTGAGGAACATGGTGTAGTGATTGGCTTCGCTTACCATTAAACTTCTGTAGAATTCTGCCAGTTCCCTGTCCTCAAGATTTTCTGAGAGCAGCCTGAAGCGTTCGCAGCTTCGGGCTTCGATCAACGCAGCATACAGTAACCTGTGAATTAGACTTGTAAGGCGGCTGCCTCCTTTTGGGAAGAAGGTCATCAGTTTTATTACGTATTCATCTTTTCGATCCCGGCCAAGGCTAAGACCTCTCTCCAGAATACGGTCATGTACCATCCTAAAATGTCCCATTTCCTCCCGCGCCAGGGCAGTCATGGCAGTTACCAGTTCAGAATATTCGGGATGGGTGACGATAAGTGAAATTGCAGTCGAGGCAGCCTTTTGTTCACAGTAGGCGTGATCTGTAAGGATCTCCTCAATGTTCTTTTCAACAATATTGACCCAACGCGGGTCTGTGGGTAATTTTAAACCTAACATTATACATCCAGATCAAAGGTGGAACGTAACTTCTCAATAAGAGGATTTTTCTCCCTCAGTTTTTCAAACTTTTCTATAGCGGTAAAAGCAAATTTCTTTTCTGCTTTTTCATTCACTGTGACTTTCAGCTGAATGTGGGTATTCTGCAATTTTTCTTTAAGGAATCCCATGAGGTGATACTGCACTTTTTCGAGCTCCAGTTTCATGGTTTCATTCGGCAGTTCAACACGAATATTTTTACCCATCAATGCGGGGGTGTCAGTTTGCATGATAGAGGCAAGGATCTTCTCACCTTTATCGTTCTGCTCTTCGCTGAACTCCTGCCATGCAGCCTGCATTTCTTCTTCGCTGAATTTTCCATTTTTAACCACCTCTACTTCAGCCTGTGCTTCCCGCTTTTGTGCCTCGAGTTCTTTTTTCTTCTGAATGCTTTTCAGGGAAAGACCTGAAACTTTTTTGCTGGCAAGTTCTGTCGCTGCTTCGGTTTGCCTGGCAGGCGCTTCTTCTTTTTCAGTTAAAGTAGTGACTTCAGATTCTACCTGAGTTGCTACAGCCGGATTAGTCTTTGCTTCTGATGTCTCTTTTCCCTCGGAAGGTCTTTGTGCTTCGGGTTCAGCAACCATATCGTTTGGAGAACAATCGGCTGCAGGGTTGGCTGAAGGTTTGGGTAGCTGTGCCTCCACCGGAGCGGCGGAATCTCCCTTTGCGTATTCGTTATTGACAATTACTTCTTTCTCTTTGGAAGAAAGTTTAAGTGCCGGTGCCGGAATCGGAGTTCCGGTGAAATGGTTTGGCGGAATTATGTAGCTGCTATCCTTTTTTTTTTCGTCGCTAAAGGTGATCGATGCCAGTTGCATCAGGCATAGCTCAACAAGTAATCTCTGATTTCGGCTGCTTTTGTATTGTAAATCACATTCGTTGGCCAGTTCAATTCCTTTCAGAAGGAAACCGGAAGGTGCCTGCTGCGACTGTTGATGATATAAGGCTTTTGTATTGTCACCAACTTCCAACAGGTTGATGGTTTTGGTGTCCTTGCATACTAACAGGTCCCTAAAATGGGACGCAAGACCCGCAATAAAGTGGTGCCCGTCAAAGCCGTGGCTCAGGATCTCATTGAAAAGTAAAAGCAGCTGCGGAATGTCATTTTTGAGGATCAGGTCAGTCGCCGATATATAGGTGTCATAATCCAATACGTTCAGGTTCTCTGTCACTGCCTGCCGGGTAAGGTTCTTTCCGCTAAAGCTCACCACCCTGTCATAAATCGATAAAGCATCCCTCATCGCACCATCTGCCTTTTGAGCTATGATATGCAGGGCATCATCTTCGGCTTCCACACCTTCCTGTTGTGCTATATACCCAAGATAATCTTTTGCATCCTTAACTGTAATTCTTTTAAAATCAAAGATCTGGCAGCGGGATAGGATGGTTGGGATGATCTTGTGCTTTTCTGTAGTTGCAAGAATAAAGATCGCATGCTTTGGTGGTTCCTCCAGTGTCTTTAGAAAGGCATTAAAAGCCGCCTGGGATAACATATGCACCTCATCAATAATATAGACCTTGTATTTTCCTACCTGTGGCGGGATCCTAACCTGGTCGATAAGGTTTCTTATATCATCTACAGAGTTATTGGAAGCGGCATCCAGTTCGAAGATATTAAAAGCAAAATCTTCATTGGGATCCTGGTTGCCGTCCTGGTTGATCTTTTTTGCAAGAATTCGGGCGCAGGTTGTTTTTCCAACTCCCCGGGGACCGGTGAAAAGCAGGGCCTGTGCCAGGTGATTGTGTTCAATGGCATTGAGTAGCGTATTGGTGATAGCCTGCTGGCCCACAACGTCTTTAAAAGTTTGAGGGCGGTATTTCCTCGCCGATACTACAAAATGTTCCATTGGAATGCTTTAGATGACAAATATAAAAATACAATTTCGAAGCAGGGGAGAATCCCCTTGTTTTTATCCACAAAAACCTGTTGACACTGTCTGTTGTGTCGGGAATTTTATACCTGTCAAAAATGGCATTATAAATGTATCTTTGCCAAAAGCAGACCGCCTTATCGCTTTCCGCGTTAAAGCGGAAGGAGGAAAGTCCGGACACCGTAGGGCAGCATAGTGGGTAACACCCATCGGTCCCGTCCCGAGCTTTCGGGACGGGATCAGGACTAGTGCAACAGAAAGGATGTACAGGTAATGCTGTAGTGAAATCAGGTAAACTCTATGCGGTGCAATGCCATGTATACCGGCTGTTAAGGATTGCCCGTCCGTTGCCGGAGGGTAGGCAGCTAAAGACTTTTGGCAACAAAAGTTTCAGATAAATGATAAGGTCTCTTCTAATAGCTATTAGGACGGGAAACAGAATCCGGCTTACAGGTCTGCTTTTTTTATTTCTCTTCAGAAACCATTTTTTCTACCCAATTTTTAGCTGGATCCAGCTCTGTGAAGATCTCGTAGGGCAGTTTGCAGAATTTTTTCTCGAAGCTGGCCATATTAAGAGAAGATTTTTTTTTGCTTACTATGGCTATTCCTTTCAGGTTCTTAAATTTATCCAGATCAAGATAAATCGTTGGATTTACATTATAATCATTGACCCGGTAGGAGATATAAACGAAAGTTTTGCCTTTATAGAAGTCGCTGCATACCTCCACAAGATCTGCCACTTGCTTCCCCTCGAGAACCTGACCTTCCCGGGGTTTAGACATAACAAAATTTGTGTGGAATTCAAGTACAGTAAATTCCAGTTCAAGTATGGAAAGGGGTAACACCATCCTCTAATTTACATAAAAAAACTAAATACAGAATTTCCGTACTTTCGCACTTCGGTGAAGTGATCCAGGTGAGAAAGATCAACCTGTTTTCTATGCTCAATGATCAAAGAACCGCCTTCTTCAAGAAGATCCCGGGCAAAGGTAAGTTCAACAATTTGCTGAAGTTTATCGGCTTCAAAGTTGTATGGAGGGTCGGCAAAAATAATATGAGCTTTTTCTCCTGTGGCCTGTAAAAATTTAAAGACATCGCTTTTTATCGTCCTCACAGGAAGGTGAAGTTCTCCGGCCTTTTTATTGATGAATTTCACGCACTCAAAATGCGCGTCGACAGCAAGGATATCAACTGCACCTCTCGATCCAAACTCGTAGGTGATATTACCGGTACCACTAAAAAGGTCTATGACATTTAGAGCGGAAAAGTGGTACTGGTTATTGAGAATGTTGAAAAGTGCCTCCTTCGCAAAATCAGTGGTGGGCCTCACCGGTAACTTCTTGGGTGCAATGATCCTTTTACCTTTATGTATTCCTGAAACTATTCTCATTCAAGTACTTTAAAAAGCGTGTAGTGCATATAACCTTTTGGCGGTTCTTCCTTCGCGTTGTAGAGGAAACCGAATGCAGTATTCATGAATTTTATCTCCTTTACATACGTGTAGGCAATGTCGTAATAATCTGAATTTTTTTTGATCCTGCCAAGCAGCATCAACTCAAAGCTGGAAGGATCCAGGTCCAGTTGTTCAGCGCAAAAGAGCAGGTAATAAATAAAGTCTTCCCGGGTAGAGCATTTAAAAGTATTAGCCAGCAGGAGTTGCCCTCTTTGATACACCAGTAGATCATATCCTCCGGGAAAGCTGTTTAGGTAAACCCTTGTTCCGTCAGTTTGAAAACGATTCTGAATCGCGAATTCCTGCGCCAGTACACTTACGCAATGCCTGTATTCAAATTCCCCATACCTCTCAAAAAAGAAGTTATTGATGTTCGTGTAAGGAATATATACATTCACCATTCCTGCGGAAGGGATCTCATCATGAGCCACATAATCTGTTTCCAGGATCTTGGTGTTGTACTTGAGATATTCCGAAGCATTTTCTTCCTCAAAAAACTTTTGAGGCACAAGGCTGTATAGTTCATTTGAGAAAAGCACAATTACCTCGGGCTTCTCATCTCTCAAAAATGCCTCCTGTTCGTATTGTTTTTCTATTTGCTGAAGCACCTGTGCAGGATTTAACTTCCGGGAAAACAGAACATCCTTAAAGAATAAAATTCTTTTCTCCTCTTTAGAAAGGGCACAAAAAGAAAGTCCATTCAGGCTAACCTGAATGGACAACTTTATTTTTGGGTTATTTGCTTCCTTATTCTGCGTCACCATACTTTAATGGCCAGTTTCCGCTGGTTTTAACTTCTTCCATAGAACCAACTTTTATAAATGGACCATTTACGTTATCTACAGAAACTACCTGCTCTTCCTGGTTTACAAGATCTTTATCCTGATCATAAAGAATAACCTCTTTTGCAATTTTAGCCTCGAAAACAGGAATTTTGGTTCCGCTTTTATCAACTGTACCTGCAGATAGTTGGAATTGCTCATCCACTCCGTCAATAGGAACATTCATCATAGTTTTATACCGGTCAGACCCTTTAAAAAGAGAATCTTTTACAGATTTATATCCTAAGGTATCGATTACTACAATCTCTATCCTACGGTCAACGCCGTAAGTTTTTCTATACTCCTCATCCATTACAGTTGTATCTCTCCTTTGAGTAAGGGTAAATTGTGCGGTATCGATAAAACTAACAAGATTATCCCAGTTTCCTTCAAATTTTCCGGTCACTGTACGGTGAGCCAGTTCTGCATCTCTTATATCCTTAAGATTTTCAATTACTTTGGCATATCTTGCCTCTTTGACTTCATTGAATTTTATAGGTTGATAAACAGAATTAAAAACCAGGTATCCAAGGAAAATAATCACAATCCAAAGAACTAACTGAATGACAAGTTTCATGCGGGTGCAGTTTAAGATTTAATTAAGTATTCAGGCAAATCTACAATTTTTTTTTATTCGTAAAAGATTCTTCCGAAAAAAACCTTGTTATCTTTGGGCTTCGACGATATTACCATGGAGAAATTAAACGCTGCGAACTTCTACAAATTACTACTCAAAGATTTAAAATTTGAAGCTAAAGTTAAACAGGACATAGCCCTGCAGCAGCTGGCAACTTTTGTGGTAGATGGCAAAGAGGATTCCCTGTTTCTTTTAAAAGGTTTCGCAGGAACCGGAAAGACAACCATCATTAGTTCCCTGGTAAAGAACCTGTGGCAGGTAAGGAAAAGCGGAATCCTCCTGGCGCCAACAGGCCGTGCCGCTAAAGTGATCTCCAACTACTCCGGCCGGGAGGCTTTTACCATCCATAAGAAGATATATTTTCCGAAGAAGAAATCGGGCGCCGGAGTGAGTTTCGTGCTTCAGCCAAATAAACACCGCAACAGTATTTTCATTGTGGATGAAGCTTCCATGATCCCCGATGTCAATACAGATACCCAGATGTTTGAAAATAACTCCCTGCTCGACGATCTGATCGAATATGTTTATTCGGGGCATAACTGCAGATTGATCCTCATAGGAGATACTGCCCAGCTGCCACCTGTTAAGCTGGAGGTGAGCCCGGCACTGGAGGAGCAAAGACTGCAGACGTCCTACTTCCGGGATGTAACTCATATAGAACTGGACGAGGTGGTGCGACAAAGCGAAGAAAGTGATATTCTGCACAATGCTACTTTAATAAGGGAGGCCCTTAGGGAGGAGTTTTACGAGAGCTTCAGCTTTGAAATAAGTAGTAAAAAAGACGTAATAAGGCTGGTAGATGGCTATGAGATCATGGAAGCTATTGAAGATTCCTATCGCAATTTAGGACATGAAGACACTACTATAATTGTGCGGTCGAATAAACGTGCTAACCTTTACAATCAGCAAATAAGGAACAGGATACTTTTTCAGGAGGAAGAGATCTCCGCCGGGGACTACCTCATGGTGGTGAAGAACAATTACTTCTGGGTGAAGCCGAATAGCGAAGCCGGCTTTATTGCCAATGGGGATATCGTAAAGGTGCTGGAGATCTTTGCGATCAAGGAATTATATGGTTTCAGGTTTGCCGAGATCAGGGCGCAAATGGTAGATTATCCCAACATGGAGGCCATAGAGACCGTTGTGCTTCTGGATACGCTGGAAAGCAATAACCCTTCATTAACCTATGAGGAATCGAATAAGCTTTACCAGGAGGTGATGAAGGATTATGAAGAGGAGCGCACCAAATACAAGAAATTCCTGAAGGTGAAGAACAACAAATATTTCAATGCCTTGCAGGTCAAATTTTCATATGCCATGACCTGTCATAAATCCCAGGGGGGGCAATGGAAAACCGTATTTGTAGAGCAGCCTTATCTGCCCAACGGCATTGACCGGGATTATTTGCGTTGGCTTTACACGGCAGTGACCAGGGCGCAGGATAAATTATACCTTATAGGTTTTAAGGATGATTTCTTTGCTCAAACAGATTAGTCAAAAATGTCATTCTTGAGCCACTTTCTTTTTTAAACCTATTTAATAAATTTTATTTCGGAAGAAGAACTATAAAATTAAAATCATGTCTACTCAGCGACCTCTTAAAATAATTGCTATGATTCCGGCGCGCTATGCCGCAACCCGTTTTCCGGGAAAATTGATGCAGGACCTTCATGGGAAAAGTATTATTCTCCGGACTTATGAAGCTGCCAGGAACACCGGCCTTTTTGACCAGGTATACGTGGTGACCGACAGTGATGTCATTTTTGAAGAGATCACTTCAAATGGGGGAAAGGCTATTATGAGCAAGAAAGAGCACGAATGTGGGAGTGATCGTATAGCCGAAGCCGTAGAAGATATGGATGTGGATATAGTAGTGAACGTGCAGGGGGATGAGCCCATGATCGATACCGAAAGCCTAAAGCTGCTTCTCGAGGTCTTTAGAGGTAAAGATGCCCATTTGATCGATCTTGCTTCTTTGAAAACTCCGTTGCAGGAAAAAAAGGATATTAATAATCCGAATAACGTGAAAGTGATCACCAGCAAAGAGGATTTCGCCCTCTACTTTTCAAGGTCACCAATTCCTTACCCGCGTGATGAGAATAGCGGTGTAACCTGGTTCAAACACATTGGGATCTATGCTTTTAGAAAGCAAGCTTTAATGGATTTTTATCGCTTGCCAATGCTGGGATTGGAAGCCACTGAAAAGATCGAGTGCATAAGATACCTTGAGTACGGAAAGAATATAAAGATGGTAGAGACAAAAGTGAAGGGAGTAGGAATTGATACTCCCGAAGATCTGGAAGAAGCGAGAGAGCTATTGGCGAAGGAAAAAAACAGGTAAGAATGTCACTTTTGAGCCATTAGGCAGAGAACATTTGCTCAGGTCTCAACATGAAAATCTCTATCTTTGGTAAAAACTAACTAAAACGATCATGAAAAAAGCACTATTTATTCTTTTTACCGGCCTGTTGAGCGGCTTTGCTACAGCTCAGATCCAGGTTCCACAGCCTAGTCCTTCGGCTAAAATTGAGCAGCAGGTAGGTCTTACCAATGTAGTTGTTAAATATTCCCGTCCGGGGATGAAAGACAGAGAGATCTTTGGTGATCTTGTTCCTTATGGGGAAAAGTGGCGCACAGGTGCGAATAATAACACAACAATTTCTTTTGATACAGATGTCAGCATTGATGGAAAGGAATTAAAAGAAGGGGCTTATGCTATTTACACTGTTCCCGGAGAAGATAATTGGGAAGTGATCTTCTACAAAGACAGCAATAACTGGGGCCTTCCCCAGCAATGGGATGAAAGCAAGGTAGCGCTAAAGGCGACTGCAAATGTGCAGGAGATGCCGATGGAAATGGAAACTTTTACCATTCTTATAGATGAACTTCAAAATGATTCTGCCGCTCTTAATTTTATCTGGGAAAATACTGTAGCCACTTTGCCCATCAACGTTCCAACAGATGAGCGTGCAATGGCCAGTATTCAAAAAGTGATGAACGGCCCTTCAGCAAATGATTACTTTGCTGCTGCGACTTATTATCACGATGAGAAGAAAGACCTGAATAAGGCTTATGAATGGATCAATAAAGCTGTAGATATGGCTGGAGAAGATGCTTTTTGGATAATAAGAAGAAAAGCTCTTATTGAAGCCGACATGGGTAAGAAAAAGGAAGCTATTGCTACGGCTAAAAGATCTTTGGCATCTGCCGAAAAAGCCGGAAACAAAGATTATGTAAAAATGAATAAGGAATCTCTTAAAGAATGGGGAGCACAATAATTAAGGAATAAACCTTTCAAAAAAGCGGCTTTTTAGCCGCTTTTTTATGCTCTAAAAAAATTGAGCTAAAGCCCTGTTTTTGTTGTTTCACAACCTCCGGCTGAAGCCGAAGGCAATTCATATGATTTATATGGTTCAGAAAAATTGCACCGCAGTTCTGGTTTGAGGATTTGATGTGTAATTATGGAATAGTGAAATCTGAGCTTTAGCTCCCGTATGGCAGATCTTTGTAAGGATCATTAATAGCCCATGGCTTCAGCCAGAGGTTCCTTAGTTCCTCCCAGGGGCTTTAGCCCGAATTTTTGCGTTAGTACTCCAGCTTAATTTCTTTCCTTATCTGGTCAAGCAAAGAGATGAGTTGCACGCTCTTTTCAAAGCTCATCACATCACTCTCTATTCTGCCTTTCCGTAACATGTCATTTACGTGCCGGGCCTCATATTCATAACCATAGGAAGCCACATCGAAACTTTTTGTTTCAGCTCCCTGGGGAGTAGTTATTGTTACAGTTGCAGGTTCGTGCCACCTGGAACTTATCTTAATAATGGCTTTGTCTAGTTCAAATTCTGCAACCGTCGGGGTTTTTTTAATGATGGTGCTGTGCAACTCAGCTGTCACGCCGTGTTGATAGGAAAAAACCACATCACAGACTTCATCAACTTTAGTTTTACCCAGCTGAGCTTTGGCTTCGATCTTTTCGGGAATCCCGAGGCTGTGAAGTGCAAGAAAGACCGGGTAGATGCCTATATCCAAAAGGCTGCCACCCCCGAGCCTTTTCAAAAATAGTCTTCCGGTTTCAATGAATGGAGCGTTAAATCCGAAGTCGGCAGTAAGTGTTTTGATCTTGCCGTATTTTCCCGAATTAACTATATCAATAACATATTTAATGTGGGGCAGGAACGGCGTCCACATAGCTTCCATCAGGAAAACCTGCTTCTCCCTGGCAGTGGAGATCATTTCTTCTACCTGTTGGCGATTAATGGCAAATGGTTTTTCACAAAGCACTGCTTTCTCATTTTTCAGGCAGAGTAAGGTGTGCTCATAATGAAAAACATGAGGGGTAGCAATATAAACCACATCTAATTCTTCATCCTGCAGCATCTCTTCATAAGATCCATAAGCCTTTGTTGCTCCATTTTCCTTTGCGAAAAATTCAGCTCTTTCAAAACTTCGGCTGGCCACGGCGTAAAGTTCGGCATCCTTAACTTCCTTTAGACTGGTAGCAAATTTTCCGGCTATCTTACCGGGACCTATAATTCCCCATTTAATTTTTTCAGCTTTCATTCTTCAATGACTTTTGGAGAATTCTTCGGAAGGAAACTTTGCAGGACTACGGCGATGGCAATGACCAGGAGACAACCTGCCAGGTTCAGCCACAGGTAAGGCATCACATCCTGAAAGTAAAGGACAAAAATAATGGCCTGTGTTATCAATGCAGCAATGAAAGTGGCATTACTTTTTACATAGGTAATAAAGAACGCGAGTAAGAATATCCCCAGCACGTTTCCGTAGAAGAGGGATCCAATTATGTTTACCAACTGAATGAGATTATCAAAAAGATCGGCTATACTGGCTACGGCTATGGCGATAAGTCCCCAGATCAACGTAAACCATTTCGACATACGCACATAATGCTCCTGACTCTTCTCGCCTACATTCCTCTTGTAAAGGTCGATCATGGTGGTCGATGCCAGCGCATTTAATTCTGATGCCGTGGAAGACATAGCGGCCGAGAGGATAACAGCTAAGAGAAGACCTATAAGTCCCCGCGGAAGATTGTTCAGGATAAAGTGGATGAATACATAATCCTTGTCATTGGTCTCGACAAGCGGATTTGCCCTGCTAATAAGTTCTGTTGCCTCCTGCCGCACCTGAATTTCAGATTCATTCAGCTGAATCAATTCATTTTTGAATGTGTCCCGATCTCCTTCCTGAAACTTTCCGGCATTAGCATACTGAAGCGTTTTCTGCTGTTTTTGATCCTGAATTTGCTCAAGTTCTGATTGTAGCTGATTATATTCAGAAGAAAGTTCAGAATTCGCGACGGCATTTGTGGCCGCCGGATTAAAATTAAGCGGGGAGTAATTGAACTGATAGAAAACAAAAACCATCACCCCAACCAGCAGAATGAAGAACTGCATAGGAACTTTTAAGAGTCCGTTGAAGATCAACCCCAGCTGACTCTGCCTTACAGATTTCCCTGAAAGATAGCGTTGCACCTGGCTTTGGTCTGTTCCAAAATAGGAGAGGGCTAAAAAGGTGCCGCCAATCATTCCGCTCCAGAAAGTATAGCGGTTATCAAGATCAAAGGAAAAGTCGAGAATATCGAGTTTACCGCTGGCACCGGCAATTTCCAGGGCTTTGGAGAATGTTATCTCTTCCGGCAGGTATTGAATGATAAGAATTAGAGCCACCACCATTCCGAAGAAAATGACTGCCATTTGCTGTTTTTGAGTGACATTCACAGCCTTAGTTCCACCGGAAACCGTGTAGATAGTGACCAGAATTCCGATGATAATATTAAGAGTGGTGAGATTCCAGCCCAAAACTGCAGAAAGAATAATAGCCGGCGCAAAAATGGTAATTCCCGCAGCCAATCCCCGTTGCACCAGGAAGAGAAAAGCTGTTAAAGTCCGCGTCTTTAGATCGAACCGGGATTCAAGATATTCGTAGGCTGTGTAGACTTCGAGTCGGTAATAGATCGGGATGAACACCATGCATATAATAATCATCGCGATGGGCAGACCGAAATAGAATTGAACAAATCCCATCCCGTCGTGAAAAGCCTGTCCCGGAGTAGAAAGAAAAGTGATTGCACTTGCCTGCGTGGCCATAACCGAGAGGCCTACAGTCCACCACCTTGCTTCGTTTCCACCGCGAATATAATCCTGGACATTTTTACTGCCGCGGGTCTTGTAGACGCCATAAGTAACAATAAAAATAAGAGTGCCGGCTAAAATGATCCAGTCAATAAGCTGCATATCAGGAGAAGGTTGTCATTAGGATGTAAAACAGAAATATATAAACTGCATTTGCAATAAGCACTGCGGTGTAGGCTTTTTTCCACTGATATTTTTTAGGTGCTTCCATTAATTTGCAGAATTTTTACCAGCAGATTTTGAGGTGATATTTTCTTCCAGCGAGATCATGTTGGCAAACAATCTAAAAGCTCCCGGTACTCCTGCAGGAAATTCCCTGAAAAAGCTAAGACCGGTATAAATGAAATTTCCTTTGCCGTAGGGAGCCACTAAAAGACTTCCCTTCTTTGGAGTTTCTCCTTTATCATTCATCGCCAGAATTGGAGTGAATTCCTTTGCCCATTTATCCGGAAAGTAAAGGCCTCTTTCCTGAACCCAACCTTCAAAATCCTCTGAAGTTATTTTATTGGGGGAGTTGAGGATCGGGTGGTTTGGCGCCAAAAATGTCACTTTAGCATTCTCATCGGTTACCCTGTCTCTGGAAAGTTCCAGTTCATAGGGAGCAAGTTCATCTGTGACCAATCCGCGGCTGGTATTGTATTGAAGGATGAGGTTTCCGCCCTGCTTTACGTATTCAAACAAAGCCGGCTGCCTGTAGCGCAGTTCCTCAACAGTATTATAAGCCCGGGTTCCTACAACCACAGCATCATACTTTTCCAGAGAGCCAGCTGAAATTGCTTTGGGCTTAAGAATTTCCACATTGTATCCAATTTGTTCCAATGCCTGTGGCACCACATCTCCAGCTCCCGGAATATAGCCGATCAATTTTCCCCTTTTCTGGATATCCAGTTTCACCAGCTGAGTCTTGTTTGGAAGCACCAAAGTTTGCAGAGGTATGTGGGGATAATCCATTTGCAATATCGATTTGGAATATTCTTTTCCCTCCACAACTGCTACCGGATTAAAAGCCGATTTTTTCTGAACTGCGGGAGGCTGAACATTAAAATTGAAAGTGACTTCTTCTCCTTTTTGTAGAGGCCCAAAAATGTGATTTTCAGGAGTTATTTTCCAACCCGGTAAGCTCCCCGGCTTAAGGATTCCTGAAATGCCATTTTTCATTGCCTTTACAGTTACAGGGATGGTTCCTGGAGCACCGTTGGCAAATACCATCACCTCTGTACCGGCTGTGACTGAAATCGCCGGAACTACCTCAAATGGCCGGTAAGATTCTCCGGTGACGGGATCGTTGAATTTATAAGTGATATTTCTTTGAAAAGGAATATTTACATCATTGATCCTTACCACAAATTCTGCTTTGAGGTCCCGCGGAGTTTCAGGTAATCCAACTAAGTCATTATTCTCCACTTTGTACATTCCCAGGCTGCCTTCTTCATTCAGCCAGTAAGGACTCGTAAAATTGACATTTTCGGGAACAATGAAATCCACTCTTTCGAGTGAGGTTTTGTTATTGGCAAGAGATAGGTTGATAGGGATCTCTCTTGCTCCGGGATGAAGCTTTATGGAGATCAGCTGCGTTGGAACCTCACTTCTGTTGATAGCTTCAATATTCAGCTTTACTTCTTCTCCGGGAGTGGCGAGAGAAGTATTAGCCACAGCTTCCAAATAGAGCCCGAGAGAAGCCGCAATAATATCTTTTATCTGATTGGATTTTACTTCTTTCCAGTGCCGGTCTTCCAGCTGCTGAATGAGTTGATATGCTTTTCCAAGTTCGGGCACACTGGCAGCCGGGTCTTGAAAATTAAAGTTCTGCTCGACTTTCTTCAGTATTTCTCCGATCTCTTTTCCACCTTTTAAGCGGCTCCAGCCGGTATTGATGCCATGGAAAACGTCATTGTTGTTCTTTGGGTGATCTCCTTTTAGGAGCTCAATATATTCCGCAGCACTGCCGCGGGTTCCGGTGCTGCCAAAGCCTTGCGACTGGTGCTGGCTGCGGCTTAAAGAAGCGATCTCTGTATTGGATAATCCTTTCAGCGGAAAATATACTCCGGTGTCAAAAGTGAGAAAATGAGACTTGTCTGCTGCATCAAATTCCTCCTGGGATCCATAAAACCAGGGAGAGGTGTTGAAAAATAGCTTTTTTGGCTGCCATGTTCCCAGCTCCTCAGCTTGTTGAGGATATGCCGAACTTTTTCCTGCAAGATCAAAAGCACGGCTGCTTAGGATTGCGGAAGAAGTGTGGTGTCCATGAGTTTCACCCGCCGAATTAGCATCAAAACGATTGATGATCACATCGGGTTTAAAAGATCTTATTGCCCGAACCACATCCTTAAGTACTTCCTCCTCATTCCAGATGCTAAGAGTTTCCTCAGGATTTTTACTGTAGCCAAAGTCATTGGCGCGGGTGAAGAATTGTTCTCCCCCATCGATTTTTCGGGCGGCAAGTAGTTCCTGGGTTCTAATGACTCCCAGCAACTCCCTTAATTGCGGACCGATTAGGTTTTGTCCTCCATCTCCCCTTGTAAGCGAAAGATAGGCAGTGCGTGCGTCGAGTTCATTGCTAAAGTAGGAGATAAGCCGGGTGTTCTCATCATCGGGATGCGCAGCAACATAAAGCACTGAACCAAGAAAATTGAGCTTTTCAATTTCAGAATAAATTTCTGAAGAGCTCCATTTTTCAGGTTTTTGAGCCTGTACTGTGGAGGTGAAGATTAAAAGAACGAGGGCAAAAAGCTTCCGCATAGGATTTTCTTTTGATAAGCTATCAAATATAACAAGTTTCCGCAGCAATCTGATTTAGAGAGCATCTTTCCCTTCATCGGCTTGATATTCTCTCTCTATAAGAGATACAGCTTTTTGAAGAATAAGATTATTAGGATAAGTAATTAATTCGCCTTCAAGAGTGCGTAGGTGTAGATGAAACGCTTTAATATCTTCTATCACGGCCTCAATGGGCATATCTTTATCATGGATCGTAATTCTACTGCCAATCTTATAAGGGAACGAAAAGAAAAGAATGATCCCGGCCGTGATGTTGCTCAAAATGGACCAGATCGCAAACATCGCCACTCCAATAATGGCAAAGAGAGAGGAAAATATCAGCGCGATCTCCTGCGCATTGTAACCCCAGGTAAGCGAAAGCAGGAAAATAGCGATAATGGTCACCAGGATGTTGATATACTTGAACATGAGCCTGGTGCGGGTAATATGGATCTCACTGCGATGACCAACCCTATGGGCTGCTTTTTTCATGATGAACTGCAGGATCCACAGTGCCAAAAGAATCGCTACTGTTGAAATGATCTCAGTACGATTGAGAAAAAACAAATCTAACATTCCTGAAAATGAATTTTGGTAAATATACTTTATAGGATTAGGATAGCTGGATCAAAACCGAATTTATTCGGCCATCTCCCGCAGGGTTTGATACACGAGATGAGTGGGAAGGCCAACTACATTAAAATAGCTTCCCTCTAAATGCTCCACACCAATTAAGCCTATCCATTCCTGAATTCCGTAAGCTCCTGCTTTGTCAAAGGGCCTGAAGTTGTCAATGTAGAATTTCATCTCATCCTCTTCCAGGTGGCTGAAGGTAACTCTTGTGATCGCATGAACAGTACGTACCTTTTCAGAAGTCTTAAAACAAACCGACGTGATCACTTCATGAGTTTTTCCGCTAAGGGCTTTGATCATTTCCAGAGCTTGTGCAGGGTCTTGTGGTTTTTCGAGGGCTTTGCCTGCGTGCCATACAATAGTATCGCTGGTCACCAGAATGTCATTTGTCTTAAGCTCCCCGTCAAAAGCTGCAGCCTTAAGTTCAGCTAAATAATTAGTGATCTCGACATCTTTTAATTCTGAAGGATATTTCTCTTCGACCGGTTTCAGTCTTATCTCAAAATCCAGTCCCAGATCCCTGAAGAACTGTTGACGGCGGGGAGAACCCGATGCCAGTATAATAGTGTAATCTTTTAATTTTTCCTGTAGCATATCTATATCAAAACAAATCTGTAAAGGCCAATGGATAATATCCCTGCGGCCAGAATTAATTTAAGTACCAGGCTTAGGTGATGAAAATCTTTCTTGTTCTCGGCTACTGTTATTTTTACCTGGAAATACAGCAATGGCCCTATGACCAATAAAAGAACATATAACATGGCAGCCCGGCTCTCATAAAGGTAAGTATATAAATAATAAAGAACACTCATGAGAGGCAGAAGCGCAAGAGCGAAAATGACATAATTAGTTCTGCTTCTGCCGAGAAGCACAGGCAGCGTTTGATAACCGGCATTATAATCACCGGTAATATCTTCCTGGTCTTTTACTATTTCCCGGAGGAAATTCACCAGAAAAGCAAAGATCGCGTAGTCGATCAATATCGAAAAAATCACTTTTTGAGTGGTGAGGTTTTCAGGTGTTATAGCAGGAACAAGATCGAATATTCCAACCATCACAATGATCATGGCAACCATGATACTTACCACCAGGTTGCCAACGAGTATGGTTCCTTTGATCTGGGTGGCATAAAAATATAAAAAGGCCGAAGGGATAATGAACAAAGCCACAAATGAAGGTTTACCCACAAGGTTGCTCAAGTAAAAGCCTATTCCCACTCCAATTATATTAAGTACCATGAACCAGTTCCATGCTGCCTTTTCTGAAATTTTGGTGCCTATAAGCAGTTTCTGCGGTTTATTAATTCTATCGGCGGCAGTATCGTGCAGGTCATTGATAATATTACCGGCCGCGGCCAGGCAGATCATTGATAGCACAAGCAGTGAAAAACTTAGATCATCCAGTACGGTATCAATTCCGAAGGGTTCGAACAGGAAGTACTTCACCAGCACCTGTGTGAAAATGATCATCAGGAGATTCGGAAATCTAATAAGTCTCAAAAAAGGCATTTTTGACATGGCTTAAGCTGAAACAAATTTAAGTCCGATGATAGAAGCGATAAGGGTAAAGAGAAAGAATAAACGCCAGAAGTGTACAGGTTCTTTAAAGACAAAGATCCCGATCAATACGGTCCCAAAGGCACCGATTCCCGTCCAAACTGCATAGGCAGTGCCTATAGGCAGATTCTGGGTTACTTTATAGAGGAGGGACATGCTAATGCTAAGGCACACGAAAAAACCCACCATCCACCAGATGGCAGCGCTACCGGTAGTTTCCCGGGCTTTGCCAAGGCAGGTGGCGAAACCTACTTCAAAGAGGCCGGCGATAATGAGGAGGAGCCAATTCATTTATGGTCATCCCATTTGCCCTGAACCTTCAAAACCTGCTCGATCACATCCCGAACACATCCTTTTCCTCCCTTTTTGTGAGAGACATAGCGGGAAATTTCTTTGATCTCCGGCACGGCATCTTGTGGACAACAAGGAAGTCCAACTTTCTTCATGGCATAAAGATCGGGGAGATCGTCACCCATATAAAGCACTTCTTCTGGCTTGATATCGTAGATGTCAAAAAATTCTTCCATTTGCTCCACTTTATCTGGACAACCCAGGTAAATATCTGTAATTCCCAGGCCTTTGAGTCGGGCGCGGACGCCTTCATTTTTTCCGCCGGAGATCACACAGATCGTGTAATCTTTTTCCCTGGCATATTTCATGGCGTACCCATCCTTGATGTTCATGGTGCGCAGCAGTTCGCCGTTGGTGCTAATTTGGATGGAGCCGTCTGTAAGGACGCCGTCTACGTCAAAAATGAAAGTTGTTATTTGGGTAAGGAATTCTTTATAGCTTTTTTCCATGAAAGGTTTGAATTGCTGAAGTTAGTATGTTATAGATCTCCCGGTTTTCTTCTGAAGCTTCCAGGAGTTTTAAATGAGCATCAATAGTGGAACGGTCGTTTCTTATGGCCGGGCCTGTTTGAACCTCGGCAGGGGAGGCGTGTTGGACTTTGTTGGCAGTTTCTGAAATCAAGGGTTTCAAAATCTCGAATGGAATTTCGCTTTTTTGACAGATCTGTTCTCCCACGGCATAAAGGTGGTTCACAAAATTGCAGACAAAAACTGCTGAAAGATGTAGTTTCTTTCTTTGTTCTGAAGAGATCTCATAGTTGTTTCCGGAGATCTTTTCCGCCAGTTTCTTGAGTAATTCCAGGTCTTGTGAAGTGTTTGCTTCCAGGCAGAAAGGGATGGTGCAATAATTCACTTCCCTGTCTTTTGAAAAAGTCTGTAGCGGATAAAATACTCCTCTCCGGGAGCAATTGTCCAGGGCATTTATAGAAACAGAACCCGAGGTGTGAACTACCAGTCCGTCCTGATGTTTTAGCTCTTCAGCAACTTCAGGAATGACATCATCTTTGAGTGCCAGCAGGTAAACATCAGCGGCAGCAAGTTCCAAAATGTCTGTGGTCACTTCTGTCTTACTTCTGAAGAAATCCAGGGAATTTTCTGAATGATTGTAGACTTGTTTGACCCGGATGCCTTCCGCAGCCGAAAGCGCTTTAAAAAGATGTGTGGCGACATTACCCGAACCCAAAAGTACGATCTCGATCATGCGGCTAAATTACCAAAATTCTTTTACTCCTTTGGCTGCTCATTTTGGCCTGAATTGTGGTATTAATAAAATCTTAATTCCTTATAAATTCATTACTTTTGCAGCATTTTAAAAGCAAGCCCTCAATGCAGAAAAAAATAGCTTCTATCATATTTTCCACCCGCCTCATGGCTTTTCTTTTCATCGTGTTTGCCGTGGCACTGGGATTGGGAACCTTTATTGAAAACTGGTACAGTACAGAAACAGCCAAAGTTTGGATATACAATGCACTCTGGTTTGAGGTGATCATGGCTTTTTTCGTGCTGAATTTTGCAGGAAATATTGTGCGGTTCCGACTTCACAAAAAAGAAAAGTGGTCTTCTTTACTGCTGCATCTTTCTTTCATTTTTATACTCGTTGGAGCCTTCGTGACCCGTTACATAAGTTATGAAGGAATGATGCCAATTAGAGAAGGAGCGACCGAAAATACTTTCCTCTCAGAAAAGACATTTTTGACCACCTTTATTGATGGCGAGATTGATGGAGAGCCGCGAAGAAGGGTAGTGGAAAACGAGGTGCTTTTGGCACCCGGAGCTTCCAATGAATTTTCTTTTAATACAGATTATAACGGGCAGCCGGTAAAACTGGAGATCCTTGATTACATACATGGCGCCGAGGAAGGCCTGGTAGAAGATCCTGAAGGGGAGAATTACCTAAAGATCGTTGAAGCCGGTGGAGGCGACAGGCATGATCACTATCTCAAGGAAGGAGAGGTGACCAATATCCACAACGTGCTTTTTGCTTTTAATAAATATACAGATGGAGCCATTAACATCACTCTTGAAAATGGCGAATACACCATCTCTTCACCTTTTGAAGGGACCTATATGCGCATGGCCGATCAACTGCAGGGGCAGGTAGAGGCCGACTCTGTGCAAACTCTATTATTGCGTTCGCTTTACAACATGGCGGGAATGCAGTTTGTGCTGCCAGATCCTGTAATAAGAGGAAAATATGATATAATTCCTACTGAAGAAAAGACAGAAGGCCAGCAGGATGCAGCAGTGGTGCGGGTCACTACTGCAGGAGAATCTGAAACGGTGAAGCTATTAGGGGGAAAAGGCCGACTTACAGATCCTGTTAAGCTTAACCTGGGCGGTCTTGAGTTCTATGTGAGGTATGGTTCAAAAGAATATGAACTTCCCTTCTCAATAAAACTGAATGATTTTATCGCCGAAAAATATCCCGGTACAGAAAAAAGTTACTCTTCTTTTAAAAGTAAGGTGACCGTGATCGATGAGGAGGAAACCTTTGACTATGAGATCTTCATGAATCACGTATTGGATTATGAAGGTTACCGATTCTTTCAGGCGTCTTTTGATCCCGATGAAAAAGGAACAGTTCTTTCGGTTAATCACGATTATTGGGGCACCTGGATCACTTATATAGGTTATACGCTGCTGTACATTGGTCTAATGTGGATACTCTTTGCGAAAGGTTCCCGCTTTGGAGAATTAAAATTGATGCTCGAAAAAGTGAAGAAAAAGAAAGCTAAACTTACGGCTATTCTACTGGTGCTATTTTCTACAACTGCAGGCTTTGCGCAGGAAGATGCACATGAGCATGAGAATTCTATAAGCATTCCAAAGGCGAGGATCGACTCGATCATTAAAGCTAATGTAGTTTCTGAAGAGCATGCTGCTCAATTTGGTCGTTTGGTAGTACAGGATGCCGGTGGAAGGATGAAGCCGGTGAACACCTATTCTTCCGAATTACTCCGGAAGCTCAGTAAGAGTGCAGAGTATGAAGGATTGACATCAGATCAGGTGATGATCTCCCTTACCGAAAATCCCACTATGTGGTATAATGTTCCGGTGATCAATGTGAAGAAAGACAATGACAGTATTCGCCATATCTTAGGTGTGCCCGAAGATCAAAAATACCTGGCGCTAACAAGCTTTTTTGACAAGGAAGGAAATTATAAGCTTGCGCCTTACCTGGAGCGGGCGTATATGGCAGCAGTACCAGATCAGTTTGAAAAAGATTTCATTGAAACTGATAGAAGAGTTAATCTGTTGTACAATGCGCTGCAGGGAAAGATCCTTCGCATTTTTCCAATTCCGGGGCACGAAAATAACAAATGGGTGTCCTTTCCTGAAGCTGCAGAAGCAGGTTTTAAAGGAATGGATTCCGTTTATACAAGACAGATCCTGCCAATGTATTTTGGTGCATTGCGAACTGCAAAAGAGACCGGAGATTATACTCAGGCGAATGAGCTGTTGAGCAGTATTAGAGGTTTCCAAAATAAATTTGGAGCTGAGGTGATGCCTTCAGAAGAGAAGATAGAAACGGAGATCCTCTACAATAAGTACGACATTTTCAGGAATCTGTTTTCAATGTACATGCTGGCCGGGGTGGTCATGTTGATCTTTGTGATCTTCCAGATCTTTAAAGACTCGAAAGCTATTCGTACCCTGATTATAGTGAGTAAAGTGGCGATCATTATTTTCTTCATTTTACATACTGCAGGTCTTATTGCCCGCTGGTATATTTCAGGTCATGCTCCCTGGAGTGATGCCTATGAATCAATGATCTATGTGGCATGGGCTACCATGCTCTTCGGACTCCTCTTCGGAAGAAAAAGCGATATGACCATTGCTGCAACGGCATTTGTGACTTCAATGATCCTCATGATCGCACATTGGAACTGGATGGATCCATCAATTGCAAACCTGCAGCCGGTACTGGATTCCTACTGGTTGATGATCCACGTTTCGGTAATTGTAGGAAGCTACGGGCCATTCACGTTGGGAATGATCCTTGGAGCTGTAGCATTGCTGCTCATGATCTTCACAACTAAAAAGAACAAAAAGAAAATGGATCTCACGATTAAGGAGATCACAATAATCACCGAAATGGCTCTTACCATTGGTCTGGTAATGCTAACAATCGGAAACTTCCTTGGAGGACAGTGGGCCAATGAGAGCTGGGGACGCTACTGGGGCTGGGATCCAAAGGAGACCTGGGCGCTGGTAAGTATCATGGTGTATGCTTTTGTTATTCACATGCGCCTGGTGCCGGGGATGAGAAGCCGATGGCTGTTTAATTTCATGGCTATTGTTGCCTTTGCCAGCATCATGATGACCTATTTTGGAGTGAACTTCTATCTATCCGGTCTGCACTCTTATGCCAGCGGAGACAAGGTTATTACTCCGGATTTCGTCTACTATTCTGTTGTTGTTGTAGCTCTTCTGGGAGCTGTCTCATATTGGAGATTCACGAAATATTACAAGAAAGGCAACCGCAGTAGATTGACAGCAGATTATATTAATAAGAAGAAAAAGAAGAAGAATTAACTAAAAAAAACCTGCTGTTCAGCAGGTTTTTTTTAGTTAATTCTGGTCCCATTTCATTGGATTATTCCCGATGTAATTTTTTATTCGTTCATGCGATTCCCGGTTACGAATAATATGATCATGAAATCTGGGCTGCCAATGAAAATGTTCATTTATCTTTCTGCATTCAAAGGTTGATCGCCCTTTGAACCATCGTATGATTCGGGATAAATTGTCGTGCAACATGGGATTTTTATTTCCTGTAACCCCACCCGAATTCGTATTGATAATGGTAGAGATGCGATTAATCGCGTCTCTACCATCATTTTTATTAATAACAATAATCCCATGAATATGGTCGGGCATTATAACAAGTTCATCCAATGTGACGAATGGGAAATTTTCAGGAATCAATTGCCATAGGTCAAAAATAATGCGGCCAATATCTGACAATTTCATTTCCTTTTGTACAATTGAAATTGAACCGAAATGTGGTTTTCTTTCTGCCGTACAAATTGTTACGAAATAGGCTGCATCCCAAGAATAATCCCAATGCTGCAGCCTGGTTGTGGTAATGCGATATTTATTCCAAAACCTGTTAGTCATTGCCCAAGAATCGAAGCCTGATTAATATCTTAATCCTCTACTCAAATTTCCCCTGCTGGTAATCCTGATACGCCTGCTCGATCTCTTCCATAGTGTTCATGACGAAAGGTCCCTGGGCAACTACAGGTTCATTGAAAGGTTTTGCGTGACCAAAGAGAACAATGCTTTCAGAGAGGGCCTCAAGGCGTAGCTCTTCACTGTCGTTGTTGAATTCCACAAGATGTAGAGACTGGATTATTTCTCCATTGATCTTGATCTCACCCCCTATTACATAGCAAAGTATGTTGTGATCTTTAGGAACTGTGGTGCTGAAAACTCCTTCCGCTTTAATGAAAAGTGTACTTAGGTGAATTTCTGTGAGTGTTTCAAAAGCACCTTTAGTGCCATTAAGATCACCTGAAACTACCTGCGCAAATACTTTTTTATCGTCAAATGAAGCTACCGGAATTTCATCTTTTTGAAGCCCCTTATATGCGGGATCGGTCATCTTCAAATTTGCAGGTAGATTTACCCATAATTGCAGGATCTCCAGCGGCCCACCTTCTTTTTTGAATTTTTCAGAAGAAACTTCGGCATGGGTGAGACCTTTTCCGGCTGTCATCCATTGAACGCCACCACTTTCGATTACGCTGTTATTTCCGTCGGAATCTTTATGTGCAATATCCCCATCAAGAATAAAAGTCACAGTTTCCATTCCGCGGTGCGGGTGTGGCCCAAATGGCAAACCATTATTTCCCGGAGCATAGTTCTGCGGACCGTGGTGATTTAGGAACAGAAAAGGATCTATCATCCTTAATTGCCGGGTGGGCATAGGAGAATAGGTAATAAGATCGGCAATTGGCCGATACTCTGCTTTATAGGTACGCTTCACTGTTCTCATGCCTCTGGATTCAAAATTGAAGGTTAAAAATCAAAATTCTATATTAGCAGGGTCTAAAGATCGAGACTTTATTATTCTGCAAAATGATCATTCTTTATTTCTTACGTAGATCAATTTGTATTTTCCGCGGCCCTGATTTTCCCTGGATTCGATCTCAAATCTATCGATGGAATTTATCATGGGGGTTAATTTCTGAAATCCGTAATTACGGGAGTCAAAGTTAGGCTGCTTCTTTTGTAGCAAACTTCCTACGTCTCCAAGGAAAGCCCATCCGTCATCATCGGCAACATCAGAAATTGTTGAAGAAATGAGCTTAATTACCTTATTGGTGATCTTATCGTAGTCGCTTTTCTTCGTCTCCTTTTCTTTGCTGGACTCTTTAGACTGGTTCTTTAGGATCTCGATATAAATGAACCTGTCACAGGCTACAATAAATGGATCGGGAGTTTTCTTTTCTCCAATTCCAATGACATTCATTCCGGCTTCTCGCAATCTGGTTGCAAGTCGGGTGAAATCACTGTCGCTGGATACCAGGCAGAATCCGTCAACTTTCTGTGAGTACAGGATATCCATGGCATCGATGATCATGGCGGAATCGGTTGCATTTTTGCCTTGTGTATATCCATACTGCTGAATAGGGGTCACTGCGTTTTCCAGCAGCACATTCTTCCATTTTGCGAGATGGGGTTTAGTCCAGTCGCCGTAAATTCTTTTAATCGTAGGGTTGCCGTATTTGGCTATTTCTTCCATCATTTCCTTAACATAGGCTGAAGGAATATTGTCGCCGTCAATTAGGACAGCTAATCTAACATCCATTTAATTCTAATTTCTTGATTATTTTATAAAGATAGGCAATTGAAAACGTCCACTGCAGTTGAGCTAAGGGATTAATAAATTTTTAGGAAAGGCTAAGGCTTGTAAGAAGATAGGTGTCAAAAATGACATTTTTCAGACGTGTTGCGGATTGTGTGGCTCAATGTGGATAAGAATATCAGCTATTTCGGGCATTTCATTGAGAAGACGGTCTTTTAGGTTGTGAGCGATCTCATGCCCTTTATTTACTGAAAGTGTTCCATCTACAATCACGTGTAGATCTACATGAAAGGTCATGCCTGTTTTCCTGATAAAACATTTTTCAGTTTCAATGACGCCTTTTTCTTTTTTAGAAACCTTTCTTATCTCCTCGACCATATCCTCATAGAGGTGTTCGTCCATAATTTCTCCCAAGGCAGGCCGCAGGATCAAATATGCGTTGTAAAGAATAAAACCTGAAGCGAAAAGTGCAGCCCAATCATCGGCTGTTTCGTATCCTTTGCCCATGAAGAGGGCGATGGAAATTCCAATAAAAGCCATGAGCGAAGTAATGGCATCGCTGCGATGGTGCCAGGCATCTGCTTTTAAGGAGCTGCTTTTGGTCTCGTCACTTTTCTTATTGATGAATCTGTAAAAGATCTCTTTTGTGGCTATAATAGCTGCGAGCACTATGAGCGTGTATGGCTTGGGAACTTTATGCGGAGTCTGAATATTATCGATACTTTCCATCACAATAATAGTGGCCGAAACTACTAAAAATCCAACCACAGCAAAGGTGATGAGCGGCTCTACACGGCCATGGCCATAAGGATGATTATCATCGGCAGGACGGGCAGAATACTTAAGCCCGAATAGCACCAGGAGACTGGCAAAAACATCTGTTGTGGATTCAATAGCATCTGCGATTAGTGCATAAGAATTTCCGAAGAAACCGGTCACGCCCTTTATAATAGCCAACACAGCATTGCCGGCAATGCTGTAGTAGGAGGCTTTAATGGCCTGGCGATGAGATTCGGTTTCCATAAATATTTAGAAGCTAAAAGGCCGGTTCTTCACCGGCCTTAATCTATTCTTCCTCTTCCGTGGACTCTTCCATGGTGTGATATACATGCTGTACATCATCGTCCTCTTCCAGCTTTTCCAGAAGCTTTTCAACATCGGCAGCTTCTTCGGGAGATAATTGTTTTGTTACCTGCGGAATGTACTCAAATCCGGAGGAAATAATTTCAATATTACGGCTTTCCAGTTCCTTCTGGATTCCTCCAAAAGCTTCAAAAGGCGCATAAATGATGATTCCGTCTTCATCTTCAAATACTTCTTCGGCACCAAAATCAATAAGTTCCAGTTCCAATTCCTCAGCATCTAATCCGTCTTTAGCTATCCTGAAATTACATGTGTGATCGAACATGAATTCAACAGAGCCGGAAGTACCAAGGTTTCCGTCGCATTTGTTAAAATATGACCTTACGTTGGCAACGGTACGGTTATTATTATCTGTAGCTGTTTCTACCAGCACAGCGATACCGTGCGGAGCATAACCTTCAAAAAGTACAACCTTATAATCGCCCTGGCTTTTATCTGAAGCGCGTTTTATTGCCCGTTCAATATTGTCTTTGGGCATGTTGACACTCTTGGCATTCTGAATCACCGCCCGCAACCTGGAGTTGGTGTCAGGGTCTGGTCCGCCTTCCTTGACAGCCATTACAATGTCTTTCCCAATACGAGTGAAAGCCTTGGCCATAGCAGACCATCGCTTCATTTTGCGCGCTTTCCTGAATTCAAATGCTCTTCCCATTTCCTAGTATTAGTTGAGGCGTAAAAATAGGAAAAATCATCAATCCCCTAAAAAAGATTATTCGCCGGCATCCACTATATTTTCAATGCTTTGGGCGAGTTTGAAATCCTTCTCTGTCACCCCGCCGGCATCATGTGTAGAGAGCGAAATCTGCAATTCACTATAAACGTTCGTCCAGTTTGGGTGGTGTTGTTGAGCTTCAGCTTCAAAAGCTATCCTCACCATCACCGAAAAACATTCTTTAAAGTTCTCAAATTGGAAAGAGGTGTGAATTGCATCATCTTTAAATTCCCATCCTTCAAGATCATCCAGTCTTCGGTTGATCTCATATTGATCCATTATTTCCATAATTTTCGGGTTTTGTTTTAAAGTTAAACATGAAATTACAGGGGTAGGGGGTAATTAGTAGAAGATTAACAATCAGGAAACCAGGGTGCTCGATACTACTTCCTGGATCGAGATCTGTAAATTTTTTGGGAGTAAATTATCTTTGGGGATCACAGCCAGAAAGCGGTCAAAGTTGGAGTCGTAAACGTTCTTAAGCAAGGGGTTTTTTTCTCCCAATATCTCACATATCTCCGCTATTAGGTCGTTATGGTGAATTAGATCATTGCTGCCAAGGTGAAATACGCCTTGCCGGTTCCGGTTTATGATGTAGTGAAGTTGCTGGGTGACCCGGGTCTCATAAGTGGCATTTACAACCACATTAGAGAAGACCTCTATTGCTTCATGTTCCTTAAGCTGCCTTTTGATCTCTTGCACCCTTGGGGAATTTGCACCAAAGACCATGGGTAATCTCGCTATAACATACTTGTTGTTAGGGAGTCGCAGGAGAGCATTTTCGATCTTTATCTTAAACCTGCCGTAGACACTTTGGGAGAGTGTCTTGTCGTATTCATAAGAAGGATAATTGGTGAAGGCATCAAAAACATTGGCCGAAGAAATAAAAACAAGCTTCGTATTCTTATTTTTCTGCAGGTAATCGATGATCTCAAAATGCGCATGGACCTGGGCTAGAAAATCTCCCCGAAGGGCAGAAATGATCACGTTAGGCCGCAGGTTTTCCAGAAGAATACTTATGCTTTCCCTTTCAACATCAAACTGGTGGAACTTTTGATTTTTTCCAAAAGAAGCATTTTCTGTATGGTAGGTGGCATGCGTATCAAAATAGGGGTAAAGCTCTTTATACAGGGCATTCCCGATAAAGCCGCTTCCCCCTAAGATCAATATTTTTTTCAAAAACTATTCTTTATAAAATGGCATTTTTACCACTGTAGCAGGAAGAGCTTTTTTGCGTATCTGAATATTAATTTTACTTCCCGGTGTGGCATACTCTACAGGAACATAGCCCATTCCAATTCCTTTTTCCAGAGAGGGAGACATAGTTCCTGAAGTTACATTGCCAATAACCTTGCCATTATCATCTACAATCTCATAACCCTGGCGGGGAATTCCGCGCTCATCAAGTTCAAAACCTATGAGCTTTCGCTTTGGTCCATTTTCTTTTTGCTCTTTAAGTGCTTCAGAATTTACAAAGTCTTTAGTGAATTTGGTGATCCAACCGAGTCCTGCTTCAATTGGAGAAGTAGTGTCATCGATGTCATTTCCGTAAAGGCAGAATCCCATTTCAAGGCGAAGGGTATCTCTAGCAGCAAGGCCAATAGGTTTGATACCGTAATCTGCACCAGCTTCAAATACCTGGTCCCACACGCGCTGAGCATCTTCGCTCTTCACATAGATCTCGAATCCTCCACTTCCAGTATAACCGGTTGCCGATATGATGACATTTTCCACGCCGGCAAATGGAGCTACTTTGAATGTATAGAATTTAATTTCTGAAAGGTTGACATCAGTAAGAGACTGCATAGCTTCGGCGGCCTTGGGTCCCTGGATGGCCAGTAATGAATATTCATCAGAAAGGTCGCGCATTGTTGCATCCATGGTATTATGCTGGGATATCCAGTTCCAATCCTTCTCGATATTAGAAGCATTTACCACCAATAGATATTTCTCTTCATTGAAACGATAGATGATAAGGTCATCCACAATTCCACCTTCATTATTTGGCATGCAGCTGTACTGTGCCTTTCCGTCTGTAAGTTTTGATGCATCATTAGAGCTTATCTTCTGGATCAAATCCAGGGCATGTTTTCCCGTTATAAGGAATTCCCCCATGTGAGACACATCAAAGACACCAACCGCCTTTCTTACGGTCTCGTGTTCAATATTTACACCTTCATAGGACACAGGCATGTTATAACCTGCAAAAGGTACCATTTTGGCACCAAGTTCTTTATGAGTAGAGCTAAGGGCAGTATTCTTCATTTTTAAAATAAAATTTTGCGCAAATTTATTAATTTCAGAAAGGAATAAGGATTTAATGGATAAATTTTCAACAGAAATAAGTCCGGCAAAGGTTCGGGCCGCAGGAAATTCTATATTTGTACTAGTTTTCAAAAGCACCACCCTATGAAGATCCTTAGCGCCAAACAGATCAAGGAGGCAGATAAGCTTACCATAGAAAAGCAGGAGGTCTCTTCCACCGAACTTATGGAAAGGGCAGCTACTAAGGTCTTTGATGAGATCCACAAGCGCCTGCAGGGAGCGCCCATTCCTGTAAAGATCTTTTGCGGAATAGGAAATAATGGAGGAGACGGCCTGGTGGTAGGAAGGCAGTTGATCGATGCAGGTTATGATGTCACCATCTTCATTGTAAATTACAGTGATCAGCGATCACAGGATTTTCTTATAAACTATGACCGGGTGAAGAACCGGACCAAAAAATGGCCTGTCCTTCTAAAAGCTGAAGACGAGTTTCCTGAGATCAAGATTGGAGATTTCGTTGTCGATGCCATTTTTGGAGTGGGATTGAATAGATCTTTACCCAATTGGGTTGCAGGTTTGGTTAGGCATATAAATGCATCGGGTGCATTTGTACTGTCAATAGATATGCCTTCAGGACTAATGGCCGATGCCGCTGTTGAGGATCGTGAGTCTATTATCAGGGCCAGCTACACTATAACTTTTCAGGTGCCAAAAATGTCATTTTACCTGCCCGATACCGCTCCTTTCGTAGGAGATCTGCAGATCCTGGATATTGGTCTTGATCCGGAGTTTATAGAGGGGGCTAGGGCGGTAGCCGAATTAATTTACAAACCTGAAGCCCGTGCACTTTACACTCCCCGACAAAGATTTACCCACAAAGGGAATTATGGACATGCTTTGATCCTTGGCGGGAGCTATGGTAAGATTGGAAGTGTATGTCTCACAGCTACTTCGGCCATGCGTGCCGGTGCAGGATTGGTTACTATCTATGCACCGAAGTGCGGCTACGAAATTCTTCAAACAGCCTTACCCGAAGCCATGGTGCTCACAGACCCTCACAAAGAGATACTAACCAACATCGAGTTCGATCTTGAGCCCGATGTGATAGGCTTTGGAGTAGGAGTGGGGACTAAGGAGGAAACTATAGAAGCCTTTAGACAGCTGCTTAAAAAAATTAAAAAACCAATGGTCATCGATGCCGATGGTCTCAATATACTTTCCAAAAAGAATGAATTGCTCAAACTTATTCCAGAAGGAAGTGTTCTTACCCCTCATCCTAAAGAATTGGAAAGATTGATTGGCTCCTGGAAAGATGATTTTGAAAAACTGGAAAAAGTAAGATCCTTTACTAAAGAATATAAGTTGATCGTGCTTATCAAAGGCACATACACCTTTGTTGTTACTCCAAATGATCTTTTCGTCAACACCACCGGAAACCCCGGCATGGCAACTGCAGGAAGCGGTGATGTTCTTACGGGAGTAATTACAGCATTTATAGGCCAGGGGTACGAACCTTTGCGAGCTGCAGTGCTGGGAACATATTTGCACGGAAAGGCCGGAGATATTGCTGCAGAGAAATTCAGTTTTGAAGGAGTGGTAGCCGGCGACATTGCAAAAAATACAGGAGCTGCCATTTTTGACCTTTTTGAAACCAAAGAAATTAACAATTCCCAATGAGAGATTGTCACTATATAAGTTCTTCTGTTCTTGATATTGAAGAGATAAGGGAGATCATAGAAAATAAAAAAAGCCTGGCCTTAAGCGAGGAAGCGACATATAATATTGAAAAGGCGAGGAAGTATCTCGATGATAAGATGAAGGAGAATAAAACTCCTATCTACGGGATCAATACCGGATTTGGGTCCTTATGCAACGTAAAAATATCTTCTGAAAACTTAACTAAGCTTCAGGAAAACCTGGTAATGTCCCACGCCTGTGGCACAGGTGAAAAAGTTTCCAAACCAATTATAAGATTGATGCTCCTGCTCAAGATACAGTCTTTGAGCTACGGGCACTCAGGAGTTTCTCTGGAAACGGTGAACAGGTTGATCGATTTTTACAACGAAGACATTCTCCCTGTGGTGTATTCCCAGGGATCATTAGGGGCTTCGGGAGATCTTGCGCCCTTGGCTCATTTGTCGCTTCCTTTGATCGGTAAAGGTGAGGTTTATCATAATGGTAAGCTGATCTCTTCGGGGGAGATGCTAAAGGAGTTTGGTTGGAACCCCATTAATCTTCAATCTAAAGAGGGGTTGGCGCTACTTAATGGAACCCAATTTATGAGCGCTCATGGAGTTCATGCTCTTCTACGGGCTAGCAGACTATCAATGTGGGCCGATATAATTGGCGCCTTATCTGTTGATGCTTTCGATTGCAATACTTCTCCTTTTGATGAGTTGGTGCATCTTGTAAGGCCGCACCGAGGACAGATCAAGACCGCTGAAAGGATTAGAAAAATACTAGCCGGTAGTGAGATCGCAAAGCAGGTAAAACAAAATGTGCAGGATCCATATTCCTTCAGGTGTATCCCGCAGGTTCATGGAGCGAGCAAGGATACTCTCGATTTCGTGTATAAATGTTTTAAGACAGAGATCAATTCGGTCACAGATAATCCGAACATTTTCGTGGATGCCGATAAGGTAATTTCCGGAGGGAACTTTCACGGGCAACCACTGGCTTTATCACTGGATTATCTTGCTATTGCTATGGCTGAGTTAGGAAATATTTCAGAAAGGAGGATCTATCAACTGGTTTCGGGATTGAGAGGCCCCGCCTTTTTAGTAGATGCCCCGGGTTTGAACAGTGGCTTTATGATCCCGCAGTATACAGCAGCAAGTATTGTTAGCCAGAACAAACAGCTGTGTAGTCCTGCGAGTGTAGATTCAATTGTGTCATCAAATGGACAGGAAGATCACGTGAGTATGGGGGCTAATGCTGCTACAAAAGCGGTAAAGGTGGTGGAAAATGTTTCCACGATATTGGCTATAGAACTCTATAACGCCTCACAGGCGCTATCCTATCGGGGGCAGTACAAGACCTCTCCTATGCTTCAGAAACTAATCGCTGAATTCCGCAAAGAGGTGCCTCTGGTGAAGGAGGATGTGGTTATGGCACCATTCATTCAAAAATCAAAAAAATTCCTTGAAACTTACTCGCTTAAGGAATTTGCTTTTGAATAGCGGCCTATCTGCTCATTCATCCAGTCTATAGCATCCTCGAGGGTGCTAAAGATGCCGAAGGAATTCTTGTTGGTATAGAATTGCTGTTCCAGGCGGGCAGTTTCCCGCACCAGTTTGTTTTCTGAAACAATTGCAATGGCTTTAAGCTGTGGATGTTCTGCAGATTCACGGTAAACCATAGGGTTTACTGCATATGAATTGATCCTGTGGGAAATGTACCCGAAGAATTCTTCACCAAAATTATTGCAGCCTATTTCTAAGATCTCTCTATTGGTCTCCACGTCAAGTAAAGCGCCTTCATCCATCTCATTCACGAGAATTCTGTCATGCACCCAGATGACTCCGCAGTCCAGTTGAACTTTCTTTTTCATTATCTGTAGGGGATATGGCTGCGAAATTATGTTTTTTAT
Source organism: Salinimicrobium sp. CAU 1759 (assembly GCF_054482715.1). Classification (NCBI taxonomy): domain Bacteria; kingdom Pseudomonadati; phylum Bacteroidota; class Flavobacteriia; order Flavobacteriales; family Flavobacteriaceae; genus Salinimicrobium; species Salinimicrobium sp. CAU 1759. Next base: position 314,780 of record NZ_JBTLRK010000002.1, read on the forward strand.
TTGACATACAAAGAAAGCATAAGACGCTAAATACAAAAAATAAAAGGTCTCCAAAATATCATTTTTGGAGACCTTTTTAGTAAGAGGTTAAGCTGTTTATTTTAATCCTCCCACCATGTCCTTTGGTTTTACCCATTCATCAAATTCTTGGGCAGTAACGTAGCCAAGGTTCACAGCCTCTTCTTTTAGAGTAGTTCCATTTTGATGTGCTGTATTGGCGATCTCTGCCGCTTTGTAATATCCAATTTTTGTATTGAGAGCTGTTACGAGCATTAGGGAATTGTTCAATAACTCCTGTATACGGGGTTTATTAGGTTCAATTCCAACGGCGCAATGTTCATCAAAAGAAGCGCAGGCATCTCCCAACAGCTGTGCGCTTTGAAGAATGTTTGCTGCCATCACCGGTTTGAACACGTTGAGTTCGAATTGTCCCTGCATTCCTCCTACGTTAATGGTGACATCATTACCAATCACCTGTGCGCAAACCATGGTTAGGGCCTCTACCTGGGTAGGATTCACCTTACCCGGCATAATTGAAGATCCTGGTTCATTGGCAGGGATCAGGATCTCACCAATTCCACTTCTTGGACCCGAAGCCAACATACGCACGTCATTGGCAATTTTGTTTAGCGATACTGCAAGAGTCTTTAAAGCCCCGCTAGTTTCCACAAAAGCATCGTGAGCGGCAAGAGCTTCAAATTTATTAGGTGCCGAAATGAAAGGCATTTCGGTGAATTTAGCTATGAATTCGGCTACGCGTTTGGAGTAACCCTTTGGGGTATTTAATCCTGTTCCAACAGCTGTTCCTCCCAGTGCCAGTTCAGAAAGGTGAGGCAAGGTATTTTCTAAGGCATTGAGGCCGTGGTCCAGCTGAGAAACATAGCCGCTAAACTCCTGCCCAAGGGTGAGGGGAGTGGCATCCATGAAGTGGGTGCGACCTATCTTTACCACATCCTTAAATTGATCTGACTTCTTTTTTAAGGTATTTCGGAGTTGTTTCACTCCCGGAATGGTTACTTCTACAATTTTCTTATATACCGCAATATGCATTCCTGTAGGGAAGGTATCATTTGAAGATTGAGATTTATTCACATCATCGTTGGGAGAAAGTACTTTTTCTCCTTCTCCAATTGTTCTTCCTGCCAATTGCTGGGCGCGATTAGCGATCACCTCGTTGAGGTTCATATTACTTTGGGTTCCACTTCCTGTTTGCCATATCACCAGTGGAAATTGATCGTCATGCTTCCCTTCCAGGATCTCATCACAAACTTGTGCGATAAGATCTCTTTTATCTACTGAAAGTACACCGAGTTCGCAGTTCGTAAAAGCGGCTGCTTTTTTAAGATATGCAAAGCCGTAGACGATCTCCAAAGGCATGGAACCCGGAGCACCAATTCTAAAGTTATTCCTGGAGCGTTCAGTCTGGGCTCCCCATAGTTTATCTGAGGGGACTTTTACCTCCCCCATGGTATCTTTTTCGATTCTATAGTCCATGATGTAAAATGATTTACTACAAATTTACATTTTCGCTAAAATCTATACACCCCAAAAAGGAACAAAATTGGGCTTTTCCCAGAATTATTTAAGAAGAGTGGTTGGTTTGACAGTTGGTAAAAAATAAATAAAAACTGTTGCGATAACTTCCTAGAGTTTCTATCTTTGGCAAAGATTCAATAAAATAGGAAACATGTTTGAATTTGATCAATATCTGGGCTTTTTAGCTTTCCTTATAATTCTGCTTATCGGATTTTGGGTAATGTTATTCTTAACTGCCATAATCCCTTACTGGATCGGTGGTGCAGTAAAAGAGATGCTTGACGAAAGGAAGGAAAAGAAACGCCTCGAAAGAGAAAAAGCTTAAAAAAGGACATTTGTCCTTTTTTTTTGGCAAATATTGAAATTCTTTGAAACTATAAATAAAAGAAGCCGTCGATCGACGGCTTCTTTTATTCCTAAGATCTCAGGAATTCTTTAGAATTCTCCTCCCTCGTCATCCATATCATTTCCATTGCTGTTTCTTCTTTGTTGCCTTTGCTGGTCACGGCGCTGTTGATTGAACCTGTAAATGAATGAAAGATTAAAAGAACGTTGTCTCCACTGGAATTCACTGTACCTTTCATAGGTGTTTGTGGTTGTAAAGGATTCTCTTTTTCTGGAATTCAGAAGATCTCTTACGTTGAAAGATAAGGTAGCATTTTCATTAAATAACTCTTTACTTAAAGCTACGTCTATAGACAAGATTCCATCTGTGGTTCCCTGCACACCTTCAGAGGCACCGCGGTAAAAGGCATTTGTCTGCCAGTCTATTTTAGCCGGTAGAGTTACCTTGGAACTAAATCTTGCAAAATAACTGGAATTTTCAGTACTGTAATCTTCGCCATCAAATTCTCCTTCGGTGTTAAATCGGAAGTAATTAAAACTTCCGTTAAGCCTTAACCATTTCGCAGGGTTGTATAAAAGACCCAGTTCGGCCCCGGTTCGTTCATTACTGGACAAGTTAACGGGGATTGTTCTTATGACATTACTGCCCTCCACGTTTTGTTCGATTCTTTCAAAAGCATCAGTTTCTCTTTGATAGTAAACTGAAGAGGTCAAAGTGAGCTTCTTCCATCTTTTCAAGTAGCCAAGGTCAAAGGCGTTTGAGAAGGCGGGCTGTAGGTTGGGATTCCCCTGGAAAATGTTATTGGTACTGCTTCGGGAAGGGAAAGGGTTGATAAACCAGCCTCTCGGCCTGTTTATTCTTCTATTATAACCCAGAGTTATATTTTCTGTTTCCCTAATCTCGTAAATAACATTGACAGTTGGGAAAAGACCTAAATAGTCATTGTCAAAACTTGTATCAATAGGAAAGCCAAAGACATCTCTCAACTGCTCCTCTGTTAATTCAGATTCAATTTCTCCTTTTAAGTTGGTGTACTCCAAACGAAGTCCCAGTAGAAAAGAAAAATCTCCAAGCTTGGTACCATATTGGGAGTAGAGTGCCTGAACATTTTCGGTATAATCAAAAACATTGCTCAATTCCTCATCATATTGAAGTTCCCCGCCATCTTCTTCCTGTTGAAACAGATCGTAGTCTGTTACTTCATTCTCAAAATTTCCGCGGTAGCCTGCTTCAAATTGAGAGTCTTCGCCAAATGGCAGCACATAATCTGCCTGGATTAGATATTCATTCTGGGTTTCAGTTTGATCAATATGTTCTGCATAAAGAAAATTTTCATACGCAATATCATTGAAATCCTCCTCTTCATTAATTGAAGTAGTTTGAACTTCTTCGTCCCGCTCAATTTGAATATCAGCGGTTAATTGATGTCCACTGTCATTAAAACGGTTTATGTAATTAAGGGAGAACTGGTAGCTGTTATCCTCTTCCATTTGGTTCTCTCTCCTGGTGGTTCCATACACTTCAGAACCATCCAGGAAATTTGTAGTAACATTGGTAGTTAGATCTTCATCTTCGCCGGTTCTGTAAAAAGCAGTGGCGGTTAGAGAGGATCGGTCGGTAATATAATATTCAACTCCAAGATTGGTATTGAAGCCCCGGTTGATACGTTCAATATTTCTGTCCTCAATTATTCGATCAAAAAATACTGCGCTGTTTTCGTTGAATCTTGTATCAAAATATCCATTCCCGGGAGCGTCAAAATATCTATAACCTGTAGTATTGAAAATGTTGAATTTATCGGTTCTTAAATTAACGTTTGTTGAAATTCCGGCGTTGTCGGGATATCCGACATTGAGGTTAACGGAACCATTAAACCCGAGGGTCTTTTCTTTGCGAAGGATGATGTTGAGGATACCTGCAGTTCCTTCAGCATCATATCTGGCTGATGGAGAGGTGATCACCTCGACTCTTTCAATGGCATCTGCAGGTAGCTGCGCGAGAACATCTGTACTACCAAAACCGGCCATTGCGGAAGGTTTTCCATTAATTAGGATCCGGACGTTCTCATTTCCTCTTAAACTTATTCCTCCATTAATATCTACTGCAACAGAGGGAACGTTATTGAGTGCATCGGCCACTGTTCCTCCTGCGGTAGTAAGATCCTTTCCAATGTTATAGATCTTCTTATCTAATCTTACCTCTACCTGGGTGGTTTCTGCAGTCACGACTACTTCCTCAAGCTCCCCGGCTGCCATGCCTAGCTCAATAGTTCCCATGTTTATGTCCCTGGTGATTTGACGGTTTGGAAAAGTTTTAGGCTCAAAAGAAATGAACTCTACAGTAATATTATAGGTCCCTTCCCGTACCTCTATTGCAAAATTCCCCTGGGGATCTGTAATTCCACCATTCACGTTAGAAGGGTCTTCTGTACTTTGAAAAGATATTGTTGCATACTCCAGCGGAGTTCCCTGTTCATCGGTGACTTTACCCGAAACTTCGTGTCGCGGTGCCTGTGCAAAGGCTGGGAAAGAAAATAAGAGAATTAAAGAAAAAATTAAGACACTTAAATGGTGCCGCTTTATGCTCGTGATCATAACTGGTTTTTCTTCTTGGACAGAGAAAAAACCGAAAGGTTTAATCATTTTGTTTAAAAAAAAGAAAAAATTTTTTAACAAGCTGATTAACAGCAGTGAAAATGTACCGCTACTTCCTTTTAAAACAGGCAAGTGGAGCAGCTTCTTCTCTTGAGAAAAAAACTTCACAAACTGAATAATGGAGTTATTTAGCTCAATCCAGTAATTCTTCAATATTTGAGGCAGGACGTCCTATTACAGCTTTATTGTTTGTCTCAACAATCGGTCGCTGAATTAATTTAGGGTTTTCAGCCATTACTCTCATAAGTTCGGCGTCGCTAAGGTCCCGGTCACGATAATTTTCTTTCCAGAGCTTTTCTTCCTTTCGAACCAATTCGATAGGCGCCATATTTAATTTCTGAAGCAGATCTGCAATTTCTTTTTCGCTCAATGTTTCCTTCAAATATTCTCTGACTTCAAAATCTTTTCCCGATTCCTCCAGAACCTGTAGACCTTCTCTGGATTTTCTACATCGGGGGTTGTGGTAAATCTTTATCATGACTGTTAGTTAGTAGTTAGTAGTTAGTAGTTCGTAGTTAATAATTCCGTAAGGCATCTTGTTGCATAGATAATAGATTTCTTATTTTAAACCTTAAACCTTAAACCTTAAACCCAAGCAGGCCTACTCTTCAACCTTCTGTCCCATCATCATAAGAAAAGCCTTGAGAAACTGGTTGATATCACCATCCATAACAGAATCCACGTTTCCGGTTTCTTCACCGGTGCGGACATCCTTTACGAGTTTATAGGGATGCATCACATAGTTTCTTATTTGTGAACCCCATTCGATCTTCATTTTGGAATCTTCGATCTCCCGTCGCTGTGCCTGTTGCTTCTGAAGCTCAATTTCATAAAGCTGACTTTTTAGCAACTGCATGGCCTTGGTCTTGTTGTCGAGCTGAGATCTTGTTTCTGAATTTTCAATGACAATTCCTGAAGGAGCATGACGAAGACGAACCGCAGTTTCGACCTTGTTTACATTTTGGCCTCCCGCACCCGATGACCTCATGGTTTCCCAGGAAATATCTGCAGGATTGATCTCGATTTCAATAGTCTCGTCAGCCAATGGATAGACGTAAACGCTCGCAAAGGAAGTATGTCTTTTAGCATTACTGTCAAAAGGGGAAATTCTCACCAGTCGGTGAACACCATTTTCTCCTTTTAACCATCCAAAAGCGAATTCTCCTTCTATCTCTAAAGTTACTGTTTTTACTCCGGCGACCTCCCCTGCCTGATAGTTCAATTCCTTAACAGAGTAGCCTCTGTCTTCGGCCCAACGTAAATACATGCGCATTAGCATCTCGGCCCAGTCACAACTCTCGGTTCCACCGGCACCGGCAGTGACCTGCAGGACTGCACTTAGATTATCGCCTTCTTCAGAAAGCATATTCTTGAACTCAAGGTCTTCGATAAGGGTTTTGGATTTCTCATACCGCTCTTCTACATCTTCGGCAGTAGCTTCCCCTTCTTTATAGAATTCATAAATGACTTCAAGATCATCAACAAGAGTAACCGCTTCTTCGTAATCATCAACCCATTTCTTTTGAGAATTGAGCTCTTTTAGAAGAAGTTCAGCTTTTTTTGGATCGTTCCAGAAATCAGGAGCCAGGGTTTTTTCCTGGAGATTGGAAATTTCTATTTTTTTGGCATCAACGTCAAAGATACCTCCTTAACGCAACCAGGCGATCTTTAAGATCTTTAATAGTATCTATTGTAAGCATACTTGAATTTTAAACAAAAATAGAATTAAAGCGGGTTCTTGAAAACTATTTTACGATTATTTTATAGTTTTAGCTTCGCCAAAAACTCCGGATATGATTAGATCTCTATTATGCTTTTTCAGCCTCCTTTTGCTAAGCTTTTCTATGTCAGCACAAATTTTGGAAAAAAAAGAAGGGCTGAAGAAATCTGAGGGCTACTTTGATTTTTATTATGATCAAAAGGAAGACAAGACCTACCTTGAGGTAGATAAGCTGGATGAAGAATTTCTTTACACTCATTTCCTAACCAGCGGTGTAGGATCAAATGACATTGGCCTGGATCGTGGGCAACTGGGAGGAGAGGTCATAGTGAAATTCCAAAAAGCAGGTAATAAGTTATTACTGGTACAGCCAAATCTTAAATACAGGGCAGTTACTGAGAATGTTCTGGAAAAGCAGAGTGTTGAAGAAGCTTTTGCAAAATCAATTCTCGCAGGTTTTGAAATAAAGGAAGAAAAGGATAGTGGTTTTGTGATTGATCTCACTCCTTTTTTAATGCAGGATGCTCATGGAGTTGCAGATAGATTAAAAGCGGGCAAACACGGAGAATTTAAGATCGACCTTTCAAAAAGTGCCCTGGCGTTGGATCGTACCAAAGCTTTTCCTGAAAATGTTGAATTTGAAGCGCTGCTCACCTTTACAGGAGAAGCAAAAAGCCAGGCTTTAAAAAGTGTATTACCAGATCCAAAAAATCTTACTGTTGTTCAGCATCATTCTTTTGTGAAGCTTCCTGAAGCAGGCTACAAAAAACGCATTTTTGACCCCCGTACCGGCGCGCAGTTTATTTCCTACTATGATTATGCTTCCCCGGTGTTTGAGCCTATAGAGAAGAGGTGGGCAGTAAGACACAGGCTGGAAAAGAAGGATCCCGATGCCCCAATTAGTGAAGCAGTTGAGCCAATAGTATATTATTTAGACCCGGGAACTCCCGAGCCTGTGAGATCTGCTCTGCTTGAAGGAGCAAGCTGGTGGAACGAAGCCTATGCAGAATTGGGTTATAGAGATGCTTTTCAGGTGAAAATGTTGCCCGAGGGTGCAGACCCGCTGGATGTTCGTTATAATGTAATACAGTGGGTTCACAGATCTACCCGCGGCTGGAGCTATGGAGCCAGTGTGGTGGATCCAAGGACAGGAGAGATCATCAAGGGCCATGTAAGTCTGGGAAGTTTGCGAATCCGCCAGGATTTCATGATCGCCCAGGGTCTTATGAACAAGCCTTTTGCCGATGGCGATGAGAACCATGAGGAGATGCTGGACCTTGCAGTGTCGAGGATACGTCAATTGTCTGCTCATGAGGTGGGTCATACCATTGGCTTTGCTCATAATTTTGCAGCCAGTGCAAATGACCGGGCTTCGGTGATGGATTATCCCCACCCCAAATTTGAGATTACCAACGGACAAATAGATTTTTCTGCAGCCTACGATACCGGTATCGGGCTATGGGACAAGTTCTCTGTAAAAGCACTTTATGGAGACGTTCCGCAAGGGGTGTCAGAAAGGGCATTTTTGAATGACATTATTGCTGAAGCTGCTGCAGCAGGATTGCAGTTCATTTCCGACAGAGATGCAAGGGCAGAAGGAGGTGCACACGCCAGTGCACATCTTTGGGACAATGGAAGAAGTGCCGTTGAGGAGCTGGAGCATATCCTGAAGGTGAGGGAAATAGGAATAGAAAATTTTTCTGAAGATAATATTAGGAAGAATGAGCCTTACTCTGTTCTGGAAGATGTATTTGTGCCGGTATATTTTCTTCACAGGTATCAAACGGAAGGTGCAGTTAAACTAATTGGAGGTTTGAATTATAATTACGCTGTCAAAGGCGGTACTGAGGAAATTCAGGAAGTGCTCAGTAAAAAAGAACAGGTGGCTGCTTTAAAAGCCGTTTTAGAGACTCTTTCTGCGGAAAGATTGGCTATTCCCCGGGAAAAACTTGAGCTTTTTCCTCCCAGGTCATATGGTTACGACCGAAGCCGGGAATCTTTCAGAAGCAACACCGGCGTCACCTTTGATGCTCTCGGTGCTCCTGCGACGGCCAGTGAAATGACCCTTTCACTTTTACTTCATCCACAGCGTGCCGCAAGGCTGGTGCAACAGAAGGCTTTAGATCAGGATCAGCTGGGTCTCCGGGAAGTACTGGAAACATTGCTAGATCAAACAGTCAAAAGACCAGCTTCAAAAAAACCTTATCTGGAGCAGGTTCAAAATGTTGTTAATCACAATGTAGTACAATCTATACTACAACTTGCTGCCGATGATAATGCCACTCCTGCCGTAAAAGCCGAAGTTTTTACTGTGCTTCAGGAGTTGGAAAAGTATCTGGGCTCTAAAAAAGATCCTGCTAATCACTTAATTTTACAGGAAATAAAAAGGTTCAGAAAAGATCCTTCAGAATTTAAACCTGAAAACAGGGTACCTCAGATTCCCGACGGTTCTCCTATTGGCAGTTAATACTAATATTAATACATCAATTAAGAATGAAAGAGATAGATCTTAGAAGCGATACGGTAACCAAACCTACAGAAGGTATGATGCAGGCCATCATCAATGCTGAGGTGGGCGATGACGTGTATAAGGAAGATCCCACAGTAAATGAGCTGGAGAGGAAACTAGCCGATATGTTTGGAATGGATGAAGCTTTGTTCTTTCCAACGGGAAGTATGGCCAACCAGGCAGCGATCAAGCTGCATACTCAGCCGGCAGATCAGCTTATTTGTGACAAATGGGCTCATGTTTATAACTATGAAGGCGGCGGGGTTTCCTTCAATAGCGGGGTTTCCTGTAAACTGGTTGACGGTCACCGCGGAATGATCACAGCAGAACAGGTGGTTGAAAACATCAACCCGCCCGACTTTTATCACAGTCCGCTAACCACCCTTGTTTGCCTTGAGAATACGACCAATAAAGGAGGAGGGGCTTGTTATGATTTTGAAGAAATAAAGAAGATCAGAAAGGTTTGTGATGAGCACGACCTGGGATTGCACCTCGACGGCGCCCGACTTTTTAATGCACTTGTAGCTACTAAAGAAGATCCAAAGGAATACGGGAAAATCTTCGACACCATTTCTGTTTGTCTTTCAAAAGGACTGGGAACTCCCCTAGGAACAGTTCTCCTTGGAAACAAGGAGGTGATGAAGAATGCAATGCGGGTGAGAAAAGTCCTTGGAGGTGGAATGCGGCAGATCGGCTTTATGGCTGCTGCCGGAATCTATGCGCTAGACAATCATGTAGAACGCCTGGCTGAAGACAATAAAAGAGCTTCAGAAATTGGAGAGGTCCTTAAAGAGCAGAGCTACATTGGGGAAGTGGAGCCTGTAGAAACCAATATTGTCATCTTTTATTTAAAGAATCTTTCAGATGAAGCAGCTTTCATAGAGGCGCTTAAAAAAGAAAATATCAGGATAAGTAATATGGGGCAGGGGAAGCTGAGAGTGGTAACCCACCTGGACTATTCCGAAGAGATGCACCAAAGATTCCTGGAGGTGCTAAAGGGAATTGAACTATAAAAAAATTACCCGCCAAAAATGACATTTTTGGCGGGTAATTTTTTTATAGTCTATAGACGGTAGTTCATAGTTCGTAGAAGTTTTAAAAGTTTTCAATAAACTCCGAACTCTTAACTCCTAACTATTCCCAAGCATATCGTTCATTCCGGGGATATCGGGCATTCCTTCTTTGGCAACTGCAGCAAGTTCGGCTTCATTTACTTCTGTAGCACGGGCAACAGCTTTATTGAGGGTCAACACCAAATAATCTTCCAGTTGTTCTTTATCTTCCAGAAGTTCATCGGCAATTTCAATATTCTTGATCTCGCGGTTAGCTGAGATCGTTACCTTTAAAAGTCCGTCGGCAGATTGCTCATCAAGCATAACCGTTTTAAGTCTTTCTTTGGTCTCTTCAACCTTTTTCTGGGTCTCTTTGATCTTGTTCATCATGCCCATCATATCTCCAAACATAGTATCAGTTTTATGGTTACAGCAAAACTACCTAAAAAGGTCATTATAGAGAACTTAAACACACAGTTTTAAGTTTTCTTTATTAGAAAGCTTAACTTTGCAGCCGGTAAAATTAAAATGAGAAAATGAAAGTTGCTGCTAACGAAATAATTGCCCCACGTGTAAAAAAGATACCTGTAAATCTTGAAAAACACGGAGATGTTCGCACAGATGATTACTTCTGGCTTCGCGAGCGTGAAAATTCTGAAGTTCTTGACTATCTCACCCGTGAAAACGCATATAATGATCAAATGACAGCTCATACAAAGCAGCTGCAGGAGGATCTTTTTCAGGAGGTTAAAGGAAGGATCAAGGAAGATGATTCATCTGTACCCTACAAACTAAATGGTTACTGGTATATCACTCGGTTTGAAAAAGGTAAGGATTACCCCATTTACTCCCGAAAAAAAGAAACGCTCGAAGCGGCGGAAGAGATCTTATTTGACGTGAACAAGATGGCTGAAGGGCATGACTACTACAGGTTGAGTGGTATTAGTGTGAGCCCCAACAACAAGCTTGTTTCATATGCCGTTGATACAGTTAGCCGAAGAAAGTACACCATATATGTAAAGAACCTGGAGACCGGTGAAATTTATCCTGAAAAAATAAGGAACACTACCGGGGGTGCTACCTGGGCCAATGATAATAAAACCCTTTTCTATGCTCGTAAAGACGAGGAGACTTTACGGAGCAATAAAATTTACAAACATCGTTTAGGTACAAAAGCAAAGGAAGATGAACTGGTTTTCTTTGAAGAGGATGAAACTTTTCACACCTATGTCTACAAGTCTAAATCCAGACGCTACATAATAATAGGCTCAGATAGTACGCTGACTTCAGAATACAGGTTCATTTCAGCCGATGATCCACACGGCGAAGTACAAATTGTACAACCCAGGATAAGAGGTGTGGAATACAGTATTGCTCATTACAGTGATTGTTTCTATATCATGACCAATAAGGACGGGGCTACAAACTTTAAGTTAATGAAAGCTCCGGTTCATGATCCCGGGATAGAGAACTGGGAAGAGGTGATTCCGCACAGGGAGGATGTGTTGCTGGAAGATATTGACCTTTTCAGGGATTATCTTGTAGTAAGTGAAAGAAGTGATGGCCTTAATAAGATCCACATTCGCAGATGGGATGGAACAGATTCCTACTTCTTACCTTTCGATAATGAGACCTACACGGCATTTACCGGAACTAACCCCGACTTTGATACTGAAATTCTCAGGTACACCTATAATTCCTTGCTTACACCAACGCAGGTTGTGGATTTTAATATGCGTACTAGGGAAAAGATCGTAAAAAAGGAGCTGGAAGTTCTTGGGGGGAAATTCAAGAAAGAGAATTATGTCTCAGACCGAATCTGGGCTACTGCTCAGGATGGTACTAAGATCCCTATGACCCTTGTGCATCGCAAGGAGCTTCAAAAAGACGGGAAAAATCCGGTACTACAGTATGCCTATGGTTCATATGGATCTACAATTGATCCTTATTTTTCAAATGTACGTTTGAGCCTGCTTGACCGGGGATTCATTTTTGTCATAGCACACGTTAGGGGAGGCGAGTATCTTGGAAGGCAATGGTATGAAGACGGCAAGTTGCTTAATAAGAAGAATACCTTTACAGATTTCATAGATTGTACAAAACATCTTATTCAGGAGAATTATACTTCTCCAGAGCATATGTACGCCAGTGGAGGTTCTGCCGGCGGATTATTAATGGGAGTGGTCGCCAATATTGCGCCCCAGTTGTACAAGGGTATAATTGCTTCGGTGCCCTTTGTGGATGTGGTCACAACTATGCTGGATGAGACTATTCCTTTAACTACGGGCGAATACGATGAGTGGGGTAATCCAAACGATCCGGAATATTATTTCTACATGAAATCCTATTCCCCGTATGACAATGTAACTGCTCAGGATTATCCAAATATGCTGGTGACAACCGGGCTTCACGATTCCCAGGTACAATATTGGGAACCGGCTAAATGGGTGGCAAAGTTGAGGGAGCTAAAAACTGACTCCAATAAGCTGCTATTTCACACCAACATGGAAGCAGGCCACGGTGGAGCATCAGGCCGTTTTGAGGCGCTAAGGGAAGTAGCTGAAGAATATGCTTTTCTCCTGGATTTAGAGGGAATCACCGAATAATTAAAATATTTGACTTAAATTTGCTTCGTTCGTGACCGGTTTGAAATAGATTATTTCAAACCGGTTATTGTAAATAACTTCAATTTATGAGAGAAGATTTACAGGTTTTTGATAATGTATTACAGCTAATAGGTAATACCCCTCTTGTCCACTTAAACCGTATCACCCAAAATCTTGAAGGAGACTATTTCGCAAAGGTAGAAGCTTTTAATCCGGGGCACTCCACAAAAGATAGAATAGCATTACATATAATAGAAGAAGCCGAAAGAAAGGGAATCCTTAAACCCGGTGATACTATTATTGAGACCACTTCAGGAAACACCGGCTTTAGTATTGCCATGGTGAGTGTTATAAAGGGTTACGAATGTATCCTGGCGGTAAGTTCGAAATCTTCTAAGGATAAGATAGATATGTTGCGCTCTATGGGGGCGAAGGTTTATGTTTGTCCTGCAAACGTAAGTGCCGATGATCCCCGTTCATACTATCAGGTAGCGAAGAGAATGCACGATGAGATAAAAGGTTCAGTTTATATCAATCAATATTTCAACGAGCTCAACATTGAAGCTCATTATCGCACTACAGGACCTGAGATTTGGAAACAGACAGAAGGGAAGATCACCCATTTAGTGGCTTGCAGCGGTACCGGAGGAACTATTTCGGGTACTGCAAGATTCCTGAAAGAACAGAATCCTGCGATCCGTATCCTGGGAATTGACGCTTATGGATCTGTTCTTAAAAAATATCATGAGACCAAAGAGTTTGATTCTTCCGAGATCTATCCTTATCGCATTGAAGGCTTGGGAAAGAACCTCATCCCAACTGCCACAGACTTTGATATCATTGATAAGTTCGTGAAGGTAAGCGATGAAGACAGCGCACATACTGCACGTCAACTTGCCCGTACAGAAGGTTTATTTGTAGGATATACCAGCGGTGCAGCCTTACAGGGAGTACTGCAACTGGCCGAAGAAGGAGAGTTTGACAAGAACAGCAAAATTGTTGTGATCTTTCCCGATCATGGTTCCCGTTACATGAGCAAAGTCTTTAGTGATGATTGGATGAATGAACAGGGCTTTTTTGATAGCAAACATGAGAAAGCCGTAAACCAGATCGAGTTCGTAAAATAACGACTGGAACCTTTGCCTGTTAATATTCGCCGCAATTTTCTTTCAAACAAACCGTTAAGATTTTAGTAGTGGCAGGAGCTGTTAAAGTTTCACTGAACTTCATGTTTTTCAGTGCACTTAGCTCGTCTGCATTCTACAGTTACTATTTATTTACTACTTTTGCCGAAGTGAAAAATATTTAAAAATGGCAGATTTATTCGATAAAATATATAAGGACAAAGGACCTTTAGGTAAATGGAGTGAAGTAGCTGAAGGTTACTTTGTATTCCCAAAACTGGAAGGACCTATTTCCAATCGCATGAAATTCCGGGGACAGGACGTGATCACCTGGAGTGTGAACGATTATCTGGGACTAGCGAACCATCCTGAAGTGCGTAAGGTTGATGCCGAAGCTGCTGCAGAATGGGGATCGGCTTACCCTATGGGTGCCCGTATGATGAGTGGGCATACTACTTTACATGAAAAACTGCAGGACGAATTGGCTTCATTTGTTCATAAAGAAGCTGCATATCTGTTGAATTTTGGGTACCAGGGAATGGTATCGACTATTGATGCCCTTGTTTCCAAAAAAGATGTCATTGTATATGATGTAGATGCTCACGCTTGTATTATAGATGGTGTTCGCCTGCATTTAGGTCAGCGCTTCACGTATAAGCATAATGATATGGAGAGCATTGAGAAGAACCTGCAGCGCGCCGAGAAGATCGTTGAGCAAACCGGTGGCGGAATCCTTGTTATTTCTGAAGGTGTATTTGGAATGAGAGGAGAGCAGGGGAAACTTAAAGAAATAGTTGCCCTTAAGGAAAAATATGATTTCAGACTGCTTGTTGATGATGCCCACGGTTTCGGAACTCTTGGTAAGACAGGAGCAGGAGCAGGTGAGGAGCAGGGCGTACAGGATGGAATTGATGTGTATTTTGCCACTTTTGCCAAGTCTCTTGCAAGTACCGGAGCTTTTATTGCTGCCGACCAGGAGATCATCGATTACCTGAAATATAATCTACGTTCCCAGATGTTTGCCAAGTCTCTTCAAATGCAGCTGGTCATTGGAGCTCTAAAACGTCTTGAAATGCTTAGAACAATGCCCGAGCTTAAGGAAAAGCTGTGGGAGAATACTAATGCACTTCAAAATGGTCTAAAAGATCGCGGATTTGATATAGGTACTACACAAAGTTGTGTTACCCCGGTATATCTTCAGGGAAGTATTCCCGAGGCTATGGCATTGGTGAATGATCTTAGAGAAAACTACGGAATCTTCTGTTCCATTGTAGTTTACCCGGTAATTCCTAAAGGATTGATCCTGCTAAGACTTATTCCAACTGCTACTCATACGCTTGAAGATGTAGAGGTGACTTTATCAGCATTTTCAGCAATTAGAGAGCGTCTGGAAAATGGTACATACCGTAGACTTTCAGCGGGTGTTGCTGAAGCAATGGAAAAATAAGGCTTTCATAAATTCTATATTAAAATCCCCTTTTTAAGGGGATTTTTTTTGTCCGCTTCCAGGCAGCTTTTTTTATAATTTGTTTAGTAGTAAAGAAAATATTTAATGGCTATTTTATTGAAAACGAAATGAATACAAATTCTATAGCTATGGAAGATTTAAAAGTTGCTGTAATCTATTACAGTTCCACAGGAACAAATTATCAACTGGCAAAATGGGCAGAAGAAACAGCCAGGGAATCTGGTGCCGAAGTTAGGTTTCGAAAAGTAAAAGAGCTGGCACCCAGAGAGGCAATCGAGGCCAACGAAGACTGGAAAAAGCATGTAGAAGCGACCAAGGATGTGCAGGAAGCGTCCATGGATGACCTTGAGTGGGCCGACTGTTACATTTTCAGTGCTCCTACCCGTTATGGGAACTTGCCTTCTCAATTCAAGCAATTCCTGGATATGACCGGTGGTCTATGGTTCCAGGGGAAGCTGGCAAATAAGGTAGTTAGTGGAATGACGAGCGCCAGTAATGTACATGGTGGTCAGGAATCTACCTTACTTTCTCTATACAAAACTATGTTCCATTGGGGGGCAATTGTTGCCGCACCGGGTTACACAGATGAAGCTATCTTCAACGCCGGTGGTAATCCTTACGGAGTAAGTATAACGGCGGGTAAGGAAGAGCTGGGAGAGAAGGTAAAAAAAGCAGTGGCTCACCAGGTAAAGAGGACAATGACCCTGGGCAGCTGGGTCAAAAAGGGCAGCAAATAAATCATTTTTTGAGAGGAATATCCGGGCTGTTTAGGTAGGTTTTATAATACCAATTCAGAAAAAAGTCGGGTAAGAGTGGAGTCCAGGTTCTCACAAATTCCCGGATGAGGTCTGGAGGTCTGGATCACAGAGCTTCTTACCGCAGTGAGCCACCTAAAACGGGAGGGAATATCCATTTGCGCAATTGGGCCTCCATTTGCAGAGCCCTGACAGATCTTTTCAAAGGAGGCTAAATTTTTTTCAAGCTGTTCCATGTCGAGATCCGGACAAAGCATGAACAATTTTTCCTGATCGAGCCTGTACTTTACCTGCAGGTATTTGTCCCTTTTGCAAAATAGCACAACCCCCACGTTAAGGAACTCTTCCCGTTCCACCCGTGGTACTACCCGTATGATGGCATATTCATATAAGTGCTTTTCTGGCATTTTGTGCTTCTTTTATAAAGATATTAGAATTGTCCAGGCGTATAAGGAGAAACTGAATATAAGCTTCCCGAATTTCTTGAGGAGAAAGATCACTTTCCTGCCATTGCAACCAATCATCGGGTAGACCTGCTACGATCTCTCTTATTTTTTCCCGGCTTAGTAGCTGCTTTATTTCTATGTCGGCCTCCTGTAACCGGATGGCCTGTGGCAGTAGCACATGATCCTTAATAAAGCTGAAAGGGCTGTGCACATGTTTTTCTAAATTGTTCCAGGAATGGTGAAAGAAAAAGGAAGCTCCGTGATCTATTAGCCACAGCTCCCTGTTCCACATAAGCATGTTAGTGTTTCTATAAGTACGGTCCACATTGGTAATAAAAGCATCTAACCATACAATCCTGGAAGCAGAAGTTTCATCAACAGTGGTAACTGCCGGATCAAAATTTATAGCCCCCGGTAGAAAATGCATGGCGAGATTAAGGCCTTTGCTGCCTTGAAGCAGATCCTGAATTTCTTCATCTCCTTCGGTCCGGCCAAAAGCTTCATCGAGGTTCGCAAACACGAGCTCGGGCACTCTCATTCCTATTGCTCTTGCAATCTCTCCCCCCAAAAACTCAGCTATTAGTGCTTTAACTCCGTGGCCGGCTCCCCTAAACTTTAACACGTATTTGAAATCGTCATCGGCCTCGGCAAGTGCAGGGAGGGAACCACCTTCTCTCAAGGGAGTTATGTAGCGGCAAACCGTTACGGTGCGAATATCCTTTATATCTCCCATATAAGTTGCAAAAATGACATTTCTCAGGCAAATTTAAGATTCTTTGGGAGAGTCCCAGTTAATCATCAGAAATTATATCTGCTTTACAGCTTTTGGGCAGTAAGTTGAACTTCATAGGGAAATGCAAATCCCTTTGGTGTTGCTCCTTTCAGCCAGTCATTGTAATCATTACGATGAAGAACGACAGGCATTCGCTGTTTGTTGTTGTGGATCACGCTCATTAATTCATTAGCTTCTGTCGTCACAATGCTATAGGTCCCCATTTTTTTACCTGTAGCGGGATCCTGCCAATGTGAATAAATACCTGCAAAAGCGAAAGTTTCTTCTTCGGCAGAAGTGATGAGGTATTTTTGTTTGCTCTTACCTTTTTCATCCAACCACTGCCATTCATAATATCCATTGGCAATTATGAGGCAGCGGTTATTTACCGAATTTCGAAAAGCAGGTTTTTCAACGAGCGTTTCGATCCTGGCATTAAGTGTGGATCTTCTAATGTCACTGTCCTTTGCCCAAAACGGGATCAATCCCCAGTTGTAGAAAAGAATCTCCCCCGGGGCCGCATCTGTTATTACCGGGTTTTTGGAAAAATCAAAGCCGTTGATCTCCTCTTGTGGCGTATAAAGCTCCGGCTCGGTAAAGGAAGCATCAAAAGCTTTTTCGATCTCAAAGATTTTGGTATTTAATTTTGTTCTAAAGCACATGGTTCCTTGTGTTCTTCGGCTTGTTGAGAGTTCAGGTTTAAATGAAAATTTCTCCAAAATAACATTTTTGAAGAGTGTAAAAAAAGCCTGTACAAATGTTACAGGCTAAATTTTATGAAAGGTCCAGGGCCTGATTATGCCAGGAGCCTTTTTTGCTTTTGTTGTTTTAAAGCTGTGCTTACAGCTTCAAAGATCTCGCGTTTTAACCTTTTATATTGTCTTGAATAATGGATGACATCGTTAAGGATAGTCTTATGTTCTTTTCTATAAAATTTTCCTTCTTTGGGCTCCCCCAGATCATCTATTAGTTTTCGCAACCTGTTTATGTGCTTCACAACTGTACTTTCGAGAATTTGCAGCTCTTTCCTGGAGAGATTTAACCTTTCGATGAGCTCCTTTACCCTTGAAAAGAGCTGTGATTCAATAATGGGCATGGTATATTCTTTAAGCATATCTTCGAAAAAACGATGTTCGTCTTTAATGAAGTTGAGTTCAGATTTCCACTGCAAGGAGGAGAAATGCATTTCATCGGGTGCTTTCCACTCAATGTACCTGTAGTGATGCGCTTTATTTTCCATGACAGTAAGTATTTTTCTTTCAGTTTTCTTTACTCGTCCGTCTCAGATATTTGGCGGTAAAGGAGAAAATATCCAGTTTGAACTTCCTGAAATTTTTCGCAAAGTCAAGAATTCTCTGTTCAAGCTTCAGGTGTTGATTATGATAGAATACTTCACAGCTTATATCCTCACATTCGAGAATCCCCTCAATGTCATACCGGTGGTTGTGAAGTTCCCTGATAAGCTCAAGGCTTTCTCTTCTAAAATTCTGTAATTCATCATAAAATATCTGAAGCCGCTCATAAAGGTTAAGGACATTTTTTTGAAAAATGTCTGCACCCAGGTATTGGTTTAAGAAGTTGATCTCTTCAGAAAAATAGGAGAGCCTTTCTTTCCATCTACTGTACTCCTTCAGTAGTCGTTCGATCTCCTTTTCATTGGCGGAAAAACTTCTGGAGGTGTTGCGATCCATAATATATTGTATTTAAGGTATTAAGGTAAGGAAATTTCAGTTTTATAAGATGACAAATGTCACTTAAAAATCCATTTTATGGAGCAGGGAAGGAATAAATCTTAAGAAATTATAGCTATTAAAAATTTAACTAAAAATAATTTCGTCCCTTGTATTACGAATCTAAAAATGATATACATTTGGCGCCTCAAACAATTAATAATTCATTTAAAATGAAAAAATCCTTTTTGACTTTTGCTGCTATCGCATTAGTATTCTCTTTTACTTCTTGTAAGGAAACAACTACTGAAACCACTGAAGAAAGTGCAGTAGAGGTGATCGAAACTCCTGAGACTTCTGTTGAGGTTGAGGCTGTTGAGACTGAAGAAGTTGTTGATACTACTAGCACAGGCGGAAACGTAGTAGAAGACATTACAGATACTACTTCTGTAGAATAATTTATTATTCTTAAGAAACCCGGCATTTTAGAATGTCTGAAGAGAGATCCGTGGCGAAAGTCACGGATCTTTTATTTTTACACTCACTGGCAGTTTCTTGCAGGCCTGGTGTTTCTTTTTCCAGCCATAGCTATCCTGTATTTTAACCCTTAGAACAACTGAAGCTTTTTTCTCTTTCTGAACAAGGAAAACCAGTTAGAGTGAAGGCTGGTGGAGGACCAATACCGGTATCCGTGAATAGTGTGCCAGATTTCGGTAAAGTGGGTTCATTAGCAAATTTTCAATAAAGGAATGTTTTTTATTTATAAAGGCGATCATTCCGCTTTCCCTGCTTTCTATGAAAGAGTAGATCCCCATAGGAACGCTTAGGTACTCGAGGGAATGAAATGAATGAGTTACTGCAGATAGCTTTTCCTTAAGCAGCTTTCTATTTTGATGTTGTTCCCTGTCTAGCCCTCCTCCTTCAGAAATGTGGAGGATTCGCAATGCTGCATGGAATTTTTGAGCCAGAGAAATTAGAAAATTAAGGTCAGCTGGTCTTAATTCCACTTTAAAACTATTGGCAAGAACTATTTCGGTAGGGGGATGGAAAGCAATTGTGGAAGGGACACTCAATATTGGACATTTTTGGATCTCTTCAATGATAGTGATCGTATTGCTACCAAAGATCGCTTTGTTTCCTGCAGTATGGCCTTGATTACCTATCACCAAAAAGTCAATCCTGTGTTTGCTCAATTCTTTTGAGATCGCATCGGTCAGCAGGAGGTTGTGACATGACGTGTGGAAAAAATGACCCTCTGCGGCATATTCTTTTAAATCTTTTAAAACTGCTTTGAAATCGACTTCTATTCTTTTTCTCTCTTTCTCTAAGACTGTTTTTGTGGGTCTGGCGATCAATAGGCTGTTCTCATAGTAGTCATTGACCTTATAAGCATGTACGAGTATGTAGTTGACTCGCTCTTCCCGAAACAGATCCACCGCATATCTTCCTGCATTTAAGGCATTGCTGGAAAAATCTGTTGGTAAGAGAATAGTCTTCATCTTATTTCTTCTTCCTGGAAGGGATCACAAGAAATGGTACCTTCACGTTAAAACCTATTTCATTGACGACAGGTGTAAATAATAAATTTTCAAAAAATGAGTGTTTGTTGTTTACCATTACCAGCATATCTACTTCATTTTCTTCCTGAAAGTCATAGATGGCCTTGGTCACACTTTTCTCGGTGACGCTGTAAAAGGAATGGTTAATGTCTTTAAAGGCGCGAGCCAATGCTCTTTTTCTACTGGTCTGAATGTTGTTAAGATTCACGCCGAAATAAACGTGCAGAATATTAATAGTGGAAGAGTGATTTTCTGCCAGTTCCTTCAGGATCTCTAATAGCCTGGGAATTTCCGCCTCATAGTCTGTAGGGAATAATATTTCTCCAGGAGCCTTATACTCATAATGAGAAGGAACGGCCAGGAGGGGGCATCGGGATTTTTTAATTGCATGAACAGTATGGGTCCCAAAAAGGATCTCTTCTGCTCCTGTTGCCCCTTTTGTTCCCATTACAGTGAGGTCTATCTCTTTCTCTGCAACTAATTCCTTTATTTCGTCATTCAATAGATTGAAAGAAGAGATCTTTTCGAAATGGTGTTTTTCGTTTTTAAAATTGTTTCTAATACGCCTTAGAACTCTTTCCAGACCCTGAAGCGATTTATTCCGGTAGATCTCTGTAAGAGTTGGTTGCGTAGCGCTGTATACCAGGTACTCATTGTCATATAGAACCGGGGTGTATGTATTGAGCAGGTAAAACGTACATTCCTCTCTCTCTAAAAGCTGAACGGCATATTTTGCTGCATTATAGGCATTTTCGGAAAAATCTGTAGGTAAGAGTACTTTTTTCATAACCTGAAGATTTAAAAACGGTGGAAATTTTGGAGAACGAGGAATGGAACCTTAGGATGTAGTCCAAACTTATCAATAGTTGAGCTGTAGAGAATATTCTCGAGATAACTGTGACGGGAATTGACCAGAATTAAGAGGTCAATATTCAGGTCGTCGATCATCTTTTCAATAGCTTCCGTTTTTTCCATTGCATCTTCATGATGGTGCGTAACCTTTAGGTCATAAAGCTGCTCAGTTATAGCCATTTTGTTGTCTAATTGTCTTAAAGTCTCTTCTTCAAAACGGGATACATAAAGCATATGCACCTGGGAACGGAAGGAGCGGGCTATTCCGCCAACCAGTTTAAGTTCCCTTTTTTGATAGGGCAGCAGATAGTTGGTAGGAAATAAGATATTTTCAGGTTCTGAAAAACTGTAGTGTTCCGGAATACTTAAGACCGGACACTGCACATATTTTATGATCTGCAGGGTATTACTTCCAAAAGTCAACTTCCTGTCATTGGTGCTACCCCGCGTTGCGGTAATAATAAGATCGGCATTTTCCTTTTCGGCCAAATCGTTGACTTCATCAATGAGAAGTCCAAATGCAGAAATTGTGTAAAAGGTATGTTTGGGATTTGCATATAGCTCTTGAATCTTTGTAGTGATCTTTTCCAGCTCCCTGGTGCATTTATCTTTTACCGTGGCTTTGTACTCATCTAGAAGATTATGGGTGATAACTCCTTCAAAACTATATACTTCATCTGCATAGGCGTGCAAAAGGTAAAATTCGCTCTTCTCATGTTTAAAAAGCTCTGCAGCATACTTGAGAGCATTGAATGCATTTTCTGAAAAGTCGGTAGGAATAATAATCTTTCTCATTTCCGCTGATTTCCCTAAAGTTAATTGAAGTTTTTATAAAAAGGGATGATGGTTATCACATTTTATAGAAAGAGACTGCCGGGTTTTCTTCTATGAAAATAACCTGGTTGGAGAAATTTGCCTCTGTTAGGTATATTCGTAGAACATGTGCTAATGATCACCTGGTAGTCTCTTCCCTTGGTAATTTCATTATGCAATTTATTGATAATCAGTAAATTGCATAGTATATAAATATACGGCAGAAAACATTAATTGTGAAATATTTAGGACCCTAAAATCTCTTTTTTTTGTCTGTACTTTTTTATCTTTAAGAAACAGGTCGTGAAAGGTCAATTCTATTTGAACCAGGTCATTAAAAGAAATTGCTATGAAACCACTTATTTGCCAATGCTGTGGATTACCATTTTCAGAAAAGATGAGAGGAACGAAAAGGGATCACAGCAAAACTTCAGATTATTGTCTTGAGTGCTACAGAGATGGGGAGTTTACCGACCATCATCTCACTATCAATGACATGGAAAAGAAATTACTGGATATGGCCAGGCACCATGATGAGATAAGCATTGAAGAAGCACATCAAACCATAAGATCCCTTCCCGACCTAAAGCGATGGAGAATGACCCATATTCTTTAGCTTTTCTTCTAATATTAGACTTTCCCTAATGAAGAATTTAAGGGGATTTTTTTAAATTTTTTACCTTTGAGATGATCCAAAATTCCAAAGGAAGACTAACGTAAAATCAAAATTATGAAAAGAATAAGCCAATTTCTTGCCTTTTTACTGACCTTAGTTCTAATGAGCTGTGGTGATGAAAAGAAAGATCAGGAAACGATTACCATTGGAGAGGAAGGAACTCTCGAACAGATCGACACAAGTGAAGATGAGATGGAATCAACCTCAGACACCATGCAATCTGGTGCAGCAGTTCAACGTGAGAATGGAGTTGTGCAGGTTAATCTTACCGGGAATGATCTTATGCAGTACAATCTCAATGAGATACGGGTTAAGGCCGGAGAGACCGTTAGACTCACGCTCACCCACATAGGACAACTACCTGAAAACGCAATGGGCCATAATTTTGTGCTTCTTAAACAAGGTACAGATGTGGTGGACTTTGCTCAAAAGGCCGCCACTGCTACAGGTAGTGATTATATCCCTCAGGGAACAGATGCTGTAATTGCCAAGACCGAAATGATTGGAGGTGGCGAAGAGACTACAATAGAATTTACTGCACCCGCAGCAGGTACTTACGAGTATATTTGTAGCTTCCCGGGACATTACGTTCAAATGCGTGGAAAATTTATAGTTGAATAGGAGAGTATAAGGACTGCCGGGTTTTTTCCGGAAGTTCTTTTTAATTCTTGGCCAGCTTCTCTAGCTTCCCTGCGGGTGAATAAATCCTTTTTAGAGATATCCTAACCAACTGAAATTCCTTAGAATGATCATTACCCTCACCGTCAATCCGGCCCTTGATATCTACTCCAAAACCCTGAAGATTGAACCTGATGAAAAACTTAGGTGCAGAGAGCCTCTTATAGATCCGGGAGGTGGAGGAGTTAATGTATCCAGGGTGATAAAAAGATTGGGAGGTGAGTCGACCGCAGTCTACACTAAAGGAGGTCACACAGGTAAATTATTTGCCGACCTGCTCGACAGGGAAGGTGTAGAACAGGATCCGGTTCATGTAAGTAATGACCTAAGGCAGAACTTTGCTATTACTGAAACCTCCACCGGAAAACTTTACAGGTTTGGATTCCCCGGTGCGGAATTAAAAGACCAGGAGTATGAGGCTTTACTTGAAAAAGTAGATAAGTGTAAAGCAGGATCTTTCCTGGTGGCCAGTGGTAGTCTACCACCCGGAGCCCCTGCTGACTTTTACGCACGGGCAGCGGCAAGAGCCAAAAAATGCGGACTTAAATTCATTCTCGATACTTCCGGAAGGTCCTATAAAGGAGTTCTTGAAGCAGGAGCTTTCCTGCTTAAGCCTAATAGAAATGAACTGGAAGATCTTTCAGGAGAAGCTGCGGAAACTTTAGAGCAGCAAAAAAAGGTTCTGCTAAAGATTTTAAAAAAGTATAAAGTAGAGAACATTGTATTGTCTCTTGGATCAAAAGGCGCGCTACTGGCTACAGGAGGCAAGGTGAAACATTTTGCCGCTCCACAGGTAGAGCATGTGAGTTCAATTGGGGCAGGGGACAGTATGGTTGCAGGTATGGTTTACAGCTTGTCAACCGGGCAGGCTATAGAAAAAGCGGTTTTATATGGTCTGGCTTGTGGGAGTGCAACTATAAAATCACCGGGTACAGAACTTCTTCAGGCAAAAGATGTCAAGTTACTTTACGAGCAGATGCTGAAAACTTAAGGTGAACCTTAAAGACCACCGCAACTGAATTGATCTACTTCCTTAACCTCTCCCGCATCCATTTTTCCTAAGTATTCATTCCCTATCCTTACACGTACAAGCCGTAACGTAGGAAACCCGACTGCAGCAGTCATTTTCTTTACCTGGCGAAATTTACCTTCAATTATTGCTATGGAGATCCAGCTCGTAGGCCCGTGGCGGGAGTCTCTTATAGGTTTCGACCGGGTGGGAAATACAGGAGGATTTTCAAGTTTTTTTACCTTACAGGGTAGCGTTAGGTACTTCTTTCCATTTATACCTATTTCCACTCCGCTGCATAAATGCTCAATTGCCTCCACGGTTATTTCCCCATCCACCTGTACATAATATTCTTTATCAACTCCTCTTCCCGTTATTTCGGCACTTACTTTACCGTCTGTTGTTAGCAGTAGAAGTCCTTCAGAATCTTCGTCGAGCCGGCCTATGGACATGGTATTCTCAGGAAAATTATGGAGCTCTCCTAACAAGCGTTTGTTTCTACGCGTGCGCTGGTTAGTTACAAATTGGCTTAAATAGCCATAAGGTTTATACAGTTTAAAATGTCTGTGCATAATTATTAGCAGAAATTAGGAGCTTTAAGCGCTTTATCGATAAAAATAGTGCTTTAGCCGTAAAATTTAACATTTTAAGGGGCCATTTATGTCAAAAATCACCAAAAGTGGGTATTGCAGGGAGAGACAGCATCCACTATTTTTACAACATGAAATTGAATCAGGAATTATTCAGCAATGAATGAGATTCGATGGAATAAAAAATCGGGGGTGTAGGGGCCCCGATTTTTTTTTGCCCCTATATGAGATCATAGGCATGGGCATACTCTGTAAATTCGTACGTGGTCGAAATGCCCAACTTCTTTTTGATATTCTTGCGGTGAGTATTTACTGTGTCAATGGAAATATTGAGTTCTTCTGCGATTTCATTAGAACTTTTACCCAATGCCACTAATCGCAGGACTTCTTTTGCTCTTTTTCCCAGACTCAGAAATTTCCCCAGATTTTCTTTAAAGAACATGTTTTCCTTTAACAGTCGCTCGGCCTTATTCTCAATATGTTTCATCCTGTCTACAGGAAATGCCACCGTCACAACATGAGTTGGTGTGCCATCGGGTGCCTGGTGAAAAATTCTTATAGAAGCAATATGCCAGACCCATTCTTCACGCTCCCTGAATTTCACTTGCTGGAAAAATGTAAAGGTCTCATTGGGATCTTTATTTTCGAGCAACTTTCGCAGCTTGATCATGAAACCCTCCATGTCTTCATTGTTGAAAAATCTGTCATGATATTTTGAACCCATTTCGGCGAGTTCCTGTAAACTTACCCCCAATTGATGCAAGCCCCGGGAGCTCATATAAACAGTAGAAAAATCATCCGGTTTCAATTCATGAACCACTACTACGCCCGGCATAAATTCGGCACAGGCAGAAAAAAGTTCCAGCTTTTGTTCAAAAGATTGCTCCAAGATTTCCATTTAGGTTTGCCTAAAATAGAATAATCCGGACTTTTTTTAAAATTGTAGCAGGGTTATTCGATAAAATTGCACTTTTTCCGATATCTATCACAGAAGGTCATAAGCCCGGGCGAATTCTGTAAGTTCAAAAGAGCTCTTGCAATTAAGTTTTTTTCTGATGGACTTTAGGTGGGAATTAATAGTATCAGCAGAGATCTTTAAAGTATCGGCCATTTCTGAGGTTCTATTTCCTTGAGCTGCAAGAGCCAGGATTTGGAGTTCTCTTGTGCTGAGAGAAGTGAATTTATCGAGGTTTTCTCTGGCAAAATTAGATTCATCCAGTAATCTCTCCGCTTTTGTGATCCAATGAAAATCCTCAAGCGGCACAGCATAGGTTATAGTGTGAGTGGGGGTAAAATTATTATCTATTTGAAAGACCTTCAAAGAAGCTGAATACCACCTGAACTCCCCCTGGATCTTTACCTGGTGGAAAAAGGAAAATGTCTCGTGGATTCCCTCTCTTTCTATTAAACTTCTTAATGAGCTTACGTAGTCACCTATAAAATCCTGATTAAAAAATAAAAGTTGATAATTTTCTTTGACAGCAATGAGTTCCTCCAACGTCAAACCAAGAAGTTCGAGTCCGTTTGAAGTCATAAATATGGGCTTGAAGCCATCCAGTTCGTGGATAACCGTAACTCCCGGCATTTTTTCAAATTCTTCGCGGTATGTACTTATTTTTTCTTTAAAATTCATTCCACCTGTAAAAATAGGATTTTCTACTGTTTTCGGACACTGACTGAATTTTAAAATACCTTGAAGGCTTAATTTTCCAATAATCTAATCAATTCTTTCGCTGCTTTTTCAGCTGAGGCCGGATTCTGGCCGGTGATCAGCTTTCCTGAGACTTTTACTTTCGAAGTGAAAGGTAAGGTTGCACTCGTGTACTTTGCACCCAATGTCTTTAAACGATCCTCCAGGCTAAAGGGAATATTGTCTCTCAATCCTACCATTTTTTCTTCGGTATTTGAAAAAGCCGTGACCTCTTTACCTTGTAAAAGTTCAGGTATTTCTATTGCAGCTGTGAGCAAAGCTGCAGGCCCATGGCATATCGCAGCAATGGGTTTATCCTGATTGTAGAATTCAACCACCAGGCGTGCTGTATCTTCATCTTTGGCAAGATCCCCCATTGGGCCGTGGCCTCCGGGAAAGAAAACAGCATCAAAATCATCTGCCTTAATATCAGAAAGCTTCAATGTAAACTCAAAATCTTTTTGTGCTTTTTCGTCTTTTTTGAATCTCCGGTTTGAGGAGGTTATATTTTCGGTGAGTTCGCTTCTGGGATCTATTGGAGGTTTACCACCTTATGGACTCGCCAGGGTTACAATATAGCCCTTATCGATGAACTCAAAATATGGGTCTGTGAATTCTCCCAGCCATACACCCGTTTTGGAATCTGTATTCACCAGTTCACTGTGAGAAGTAAGAATCATCAGAATCTTTTTCATGTTGCTTTTGTTTAACCATAAAGATCCTCAAAAGGCCGGGTGCGGGCCAAAACCTTATCTTTTAATTAATATAAAAAGCCAACTTATCTTTAACCCACAATCTCCAGGGAACTGTATCCCTGACCATTTCGGGTGAGTCTAACCTGTGTTGCTATTCTCTCTTTTAAAGAATCCACATGGCTTATCACTCCAATGATTTTAGACGATTCTGCCTGTAGTTTTTCAAGAGTATCAAGAGTTTGATCAAGGGTTTCAGGGTCAAGTGTCCCAAAACCTTCATCTATGAAAAGTGAATTGATCTCTACATTTCTGGAGGCGAGATCGCTCAGAGCAAGGGCCATGGATAGACTGAGAAGAAAGGTCTCTCCACCCGACAGTGTCTTAACTGAACGGCGTTGCCCACCCATATGCTCATCAATTGCTACCAGGCTGTCATCTTCCTCTTCAAGGGGTTTATCAATTCTGTAGCGGTCACTCAGGTCTTTCAACCTTCTGTTCGCCAGGACAAGCAATTGGGAAAGGCTTAGGTCCTGTGCAAAATCGTTGAATTTTTTACCTTTGGAATCTCCGATAAGCTCATCAAGAATTTTCCATCGTTTGATGCTTCTCTTTTCTTCTTCGAGTTCGGCTTCTATTTCTGCGATTCTATCTTTTCTCTCCTTATCATTTCTCAGCTTTCGCCTTAATTCTTCACATTCTTCATTGAGGGAAGAAAGTCGGGTTTTATTTTCCTGAAGACTCCTTGAAAGTTCTGCCTCGCTTTCCGGCACATCTTTTTGCTTAAGCTCTTCCAGTTGATCCTTCAGGGTTTTTAAGAAAGCTTCAATTTGCCCTTTTTGAGACCTTAGATCTTCCCGTTTTTTCCGAAGCTGCAAATATTCCGTTTCAGGAAGTAATTTATTAAGTGCTTCGGCTACCTCCTTACAATCTGCTTCAGTGATTTTTGGCTGCAGTTTTTCTTCAAGCTCCTTTCGCTCAGTATTTTTGCCCGAAAGCTTCTGGTTCAACTCTTGTTTCTGGGTGGCAAGGGATTTTTTGTGATGCTGCAACCCGGTCCAGGAATTTTGCAGCTCAAGGCAATCTGTTTCTACATCATTGCCGGTGTAGAGGTTATCCAGTTTCTCCTTGATCTGTTTCCCCTGAACAAGCACTTCCCTGATTTCAGAAATTATTGGCAGCCCAATCAAAATTGCTCCCAGCTTTCTTTTTTCCTGTTCAAATTGCTCCAGCAGGTTAATTCTTTCTTCCCTGTTGTTGCAGAAATCTTCCCAATTTTCCCTGTCCGGATTGATCTCCAAAAATTCCTCTCTAAAATGCCTTTTTTGAGACTCCAGTTTCTGAGTTTTCTCAGCAATATTTTTCTGAAGTTCGGC
Source organism: Salinimicrobium sp. CAU 1759 (assembly GCF_054482715.1). Classification (NCBI taxonomy): domain Bacteria; kingdom Pseudomonadati; phylum Bacteroidota; class Flavobacteriia; order Flavobacteriales; family Flavobacteriaceae; genus Salinimicrobium; species Salinimicrobium sp. CAU 1759. The sequence continues at coordinate 343,373 of NZ_JBTLRK010000002.1, forward strand.
GATTCTTTTTTGATGATGAGCAAGATTGGTACTTCGAGTTGTCACCTTCTTTTCAAGCTCCGACAGCTCATTTTTTAGTTCAGAAATTTCTTGCTGTAAACGGTCATTTTTGGCAGGTAAGTGAGTTGCATAAGGATGATGCGTACTACCACAAAGTGGACAGGGTTCTCCATTTGTAAGCTTATGCCTAAGATCTTCAAGACTGGCTTTTAAAAGCTCATTTTCCCGTTGAAGCTGTAGGTTTTCTACCTGTTTCTGAAGAATTTCAGCTTGTTTCTTATCTGAATCTATTTTTTGAGGCAACTCCTTTACTTGCGGGAGCAGGTCTGTTTCCTCCTTTTGGTCTCTTTCTAATTCTGCTGAAAGATTCTGAATGATTTGCCATTCCTGTTGTGCTTTTCGTCCCTGCTGAAGAAGTTGTTTTAACCGCGATTTTTCCAATTCCGGCTTCTCAAGATCCACATTGTCTAGCTTCAGCCTTAATTCCTGAAGATTGTTCTCTCCCGAAGCTCTCAATTCCTTTAATTTCTGCTCTTCGGTTTCGGGATTTCCATTTAGCCTGAATGGCACCTCTCGCAGCTCAGAATTGAACCTTTCCTGAAGGTTTTTATACTGGCCTAGTTTTTCATCCCTTTGCAGCTGCAGGTTTCTTACATTTTTGGAAAAGGAATGCAGGCTCGTTTCGATCTCGCCGGTTGCAGGTTCTGTTTTTAAAAACTTCCTGATCTTTTCAAGGCAGCTGTCAATGTCTGCAACGTTCCGCTTTTCTCCCAGGTCATGAGCTTCGAGTTCCGCTTTGAGTTCCTTACAGCTTTCGTCGAGGTTCTTCCAGTTCCGCAGTTCTCCTGCAAAAACCTGCACCTGTTCATGCTGCCTTAGCTTTTCCCCGTGTTGTTTTTCAAAATTCTCCAGTTCCTCAATTGCAGCTAACTTCAGCTTTTCCCTTTTCTGGATCTGGTTAGCTTGAGAGGAGATCGTTTTTTTAAGCTCCTGCAGTTTGTCCAGCTTTTGGATTTCTTTTTCAAGCGGCTCGCAGGTTTTCAGCTTTTCAGTTAAAGAGGAATTTATTTCCTTTAAAGTATCCTCCTCTAAAAGGTCTTTTTGGAGCACATTTATTTCCCGTTGCCGGTCTTCAATTTCAGCATTGACCGTTTTGAATTTCTGATAGACTTTTATACCAACTTGTCGGTAAATTCCGGTTCCTGTAATTTTTTCAAGAAGTTCTCCGCGTTCATCTTTTCGGGCCTTCAGGAATTGAGCAAAATCTCCCTGGGCAAGGAGCACCGACTTTATAAACTGGTTATAATTAAGTCCGATTAATTCTTCATTTTTTGAAGGAACATCAGACTTCTTGTAATCCAGTGGCTTTTCAGTAGCCATGTCATAGAGGAACATTTCATAGTCGCGCAGGTTGTTGTTGCGATTTGTAGAAATACTCCATTCCGAAGCAAAAACTCCGGAGTTGGCCTGGTAAGTGACTTTAGCAAAAGCTTCCTTTTGATTGCGGGTAAGCATCGCACCTTTATTGATGATATCGCTTTTGCTGATCTTTCCAAGACGAGGGACCATATTAAAAAGGGCGAGGGAAATCACGTCCAGGATAGAACTTTTTCCACTGCCCGTAGGCCCGGTGATCGCAAAAAGCGAACTCACATTGAAGGGTGCCTTTGTAAAGTCGATCTCGTGCCGCCCTTTTAAGGAGTTTATATTCTGAAATTCAATTTTTAAAATCTTCATATTTCTGCATTTTCGTCCCGGTGCAACTCCTCAAGGATCACATTAAAGGCTGAAAGGATTTCCTGCCTCGTATCTGCATCGTATTCATGTTTGGCAATAAGCTCCAGAAAAACATCTTTAGGTTGAAGGTCCTGAAGTTGCACATCTGACTGAAATGCCTGAGCCGCTCCTTTTAGCTGATTCTCAAAAGTTGCCCTGTGCTTCACGATCCTGAAACCTTCCTTCTGGAATCCACTGACCAGTTCATCCAGCGCATAAATTTTCAAGGCATCATATTGTTCTTCTTTCAGTTCTACCTCAAGGAGGCTTTCAAGAATTTTCTTTTCCTGCAGTTCCTCCAACTTGAAATTAAGCTCCTCCAAGTTTCCACTTAATTTGAGCAGAGATCGAAACGCCGGCACCGAAATACTCTTTGGTTCCCAGCCTTTTTGAGTATCTATCAGCAGAACCCTTTTTTCATCCCTACGTTCGCTAAACGACAGGGGCAGGGGAGAACCACTATAAAATGCAGGAACAGCTGCCGCAACCCTTTGCGGCTTATGTATATGCCCCAGGGCGATATAGCTGAAGTAGTTACCAAAACGTGAAGCTTCAAAAGCTGCAAGATTTCCTATTTGTATTTCTCTTTCGCTTTCTGACGTTTCAATTCCTGCAGTAAAAAGGTGACCCATTGCTATAGCCGGAACTCCGGGAAATTTTGAAGCGCAAATTTCTGAGGTCTCACAAAAGGTACTTTGGATCCCGGTTTTTAAAGCTTCTAATCGGTCGTCGTAGTTTTCACCGTCATCTGTCCGCCGCAGGTCCGCATCTCTGAGAAACGGCAGAGCTGCTATTACGACTTCCGGTTTTCCATCTTTACCTAAAACAGGAATAACTATGTCTTCGAGATCTTCCGGCAAACCTCCAATTATTTCGATATCCAGTTCCTTCAGGATCTCTTTTGGAGCATCAAGCATAGCGGGAGAATCATGGTTTCCTCCTGTCAGAATAATTCTGCAGTTAAACCGCTTCATTTTCATTAGGGCCCGATAATATTGCCGGCGTGCATCGGAAGAAGGATTGGCAAGATCAAAAACATCTCCCGAAACGAGTAGGAGATCTACTTTTTCGGCTTCAATGGTGTTACAGAGCCAATCGATGAACAAATCGAAGTCTTCAGTCAGTTCGGTCTTATGCAACTTTTTTCCTATGTGCCAGTCGGCAGTATGCAGGATCTTCATTCAGAAAAAATATTTGAGCTTTCGAAGGTAATGTAAAGCTCCATTTCATACAAAGGTAAATGGGAGCAGCGACAAAAGCTGTCGTAAATCTTCCTTAATTAAACTAGAAAATCTCCAATCCTAACACAGGAATATAAAATTTGCTATATTTAGTTGATTAACAATGAGAAAGCTTCCCCTGCTGCTTCTTATAAGCTACTTTTATGGGGAAAAAGTTACACTTCATTTTGCTTTTTGTCTTCACCTTGGGCTATTCCCAGGAGACCAATCTTGCTTTTAAGAATATTACCATTGATCACGGGCTTTCCCAAAACAGTGTCGTAGATGTTGCTCAAGATAGCCTTGGCTTTATGTGGTTTGCCACACAAGACGGCTTAAACCGATATGACGGACAGAGCTTTAAGATCTTTCCGGAGGTTTTCGATGACGTTACTTCCCCTGTCTATTCCAGATTAGGTAAGCTGTTTATTTTCGGAAACGAACTGTGGTTTATCTCAAAGGGAGGAAAATTAAAGGTAATGGACCTGACTTCCGAATATATCTATCCGGTGGAGAAAATAGGTCTTGAGGAAAAAGATCTACCTCCTGTATCTGCCATTCACCTGGATGAACATGAAAATATTTGGATAGGGACTGTGAGTGATGGAGTATATTTTTGGAACAGGAAAGAAGATGTCGTGAATAGGATATCCAGGAATGACGAATTTCCATTTTCCCTTGCCAGTAACGAGGTGAATTCTATTTATGAAGATAATGAAGCAAATATATGGGTAGTGACGAACAACGGACTCACCCAAAAAAACAATAACAGAACAAAAAATCACCTTAGGGGAATTAATGCCAATGTTTTGACCCAGGATAAAAGTGGAAGATTGTGGCTGGGTACCTTTGGAAAAAGTCTGTTTGTTAAAGAAAAAGCATTTGAAGAATTTCGTCCTTTTGAAGTTGAAGGTTTACCCCGAGACCTGGTGGTGGAGGCGATTCATGCAGACACCAATGATAACATCTGGATAGGAACTTACGGTAATGGGTTGTTCCACATTAATAATAAATCAGGCAAAGTCTCTCATCTTTTACCGGAGCGACAAAATCCTTTCAGCCTGGGTTTTCAGGATGTGTTATCAATTAAGGAGGACAAAGAGGGATCTCTTTGGATTGGCACAGATGGAGGAGGAGTAAGTTACTACAATCCTCACTTCCATAGTTTTAAAAGTGTGACAGGTCAGGAAGTTCCCGAAAACATTTCAATTGAGCAGGTAAGAGCTATTACTACAGATGAAGATGGAGGAGTTTGGATAGGAACTTCAGGAAAAGGATTTACTCATTTCACTCCTGATTTTAAGAAGGTAAAGACCTATCATTTAAAGCCCTACCGTCCTGAGATAAGTAATTATGACCGGGTGGTATCCTTAATGGCAGATGAGCAAGGGGATATCTGGATTGGTACACATGGCAACGGCTTAGTAGTCAAGGACCGCAGGACAGCGAAAAATAAAGTCTGGTTTTTTTCAGAGGCGGAAAAAAAGACAAGTCGGATTCCGTCAAATACGATTTGGGCTCTCCTCGAAGCTGGACCTAATCGGGTTTTTGCAGCAACCAGAGATTCCGGCCTGCTTTTAATTGACAAGGAACAGGGAGTAGTAAGAACCTATCCGGGAAATAGGGAGCTCGAAAGTTCCCCGCAAAAGAAGAATATCCGAAGTCTGGTGAGGGTAAATGACAGTATTCTCGCCCTGGGTTCAGAAACAGGTGCAATTTTTCTTCTGAACATTAATGATGGGAATTTCAGCCAGGTTGCAAAGGAGCAAATGGGAAATCTATTAAATAATGAATATGGTATAAAATCTCTATACTACAGTAATGGATTTCTCTGGGCAGGTACAGCCGGAAAGGGAATTACTGTCACTCATTTAGCTTCAGGTAAAACCAGTTTAATTTCTTCTGAGGATGGAATACCCAATAGAATGATCTACGGGATATTACCTGAAGATGAAAAAAATTTATGGATGAGCTCCAATAAAGGTCTGTTTAGAATTGGTTTTGAGGTTGACCAAAATATAGTTGAGATAAAAAAGATACAGTCATTTACAGTAGGTGATGGCCTGCAAAGTAATGAGTTTAATACAGGAGCATATCACCGGGCTTCAAATGGCACTCTTTATTTTGGGGGAATACACGGGCTTAATTATTTCGATCCTAAAAACTTACCCGCAAACAGGGATCCAGGTTTTGTGGTTCTAACCCAAGCTCTTGTGGAAAATGAACCTCTGGAGGGTGACACTTTAATTACCTATAAAAAGGAGCTTCAGCTACCTTACAGCATGAATTCAGTTGCTTTTAATTATACGGTTTTAGATTACCTGTCTCCTGAAACTATGAATTATGAGTACATGCTGGAAGGCTACGATGAGAATTGGATAGAGGCAGGGGACAGACAGTACACAGCTTACACTAATCTTCCTCCCGGAAACTATGTGTTCAAGGTAAAACCTTCCAAAACGATTAGTTCTAATGCTGAACCAGCTGTGTTGGGAATCTCTGTTGCCACACCTTTTTGGTTACGCTGGTGGTTTATTCTCCTGCTATTCGGCTTGATACTGGGGACCATGTACGCATTCTATAAATACAGAATCAATCAATTACTTGAAGTGCAAAGGGTGAAGAATAATATTTCTGCTGATTTGCATGATGACATTGGTTCAAGACTAACCAGTATACAATTTCTATCCGCTTTGTCCCGCAAAAAACGATGGAAGCAGGAAGATACAGAAGATTGCCTGGAAGGAATTGATGAGGAGGTACAGGCTTCGGCAGAGGCTCTAAACGAGATCGTTTGGAATATTAAAATGGATGATGAAAGTCTTGAGGACATAGTTGCTAAAATGCGAAGGTATGCCGGGGAAACTCTTGACAGCACGGGGATCAATTATTCGGTTGATATAAAAGCTGATTTTCAAGGGAAGAAGATGGGAATGCAGAAACGAAGAGAAATTTTTCTCATCTTTAAAGAACTGCTGAATAATGTTAGGAAACATTCAGAAGCTAAATCTGTCGACGTAGAGATAACCATTAAAGAGAGCATGTTTTACCTTTCAGTTTCAGATGACGGTAAAGGCTTTGATCCGGAAGTGGACACAGGCCGTAACGGATTGAAGAATTTACGGGAAAGAATTATGAAATGGAATGGTCGATTTAAACTGAAATCTCACTTTGATAGCGGAACTAAGGTTGAGATCTGGCTTCCATTCGACAAATTCACCTTTCTGAGAAAAGTTTTTGGAAGGCTACGGAAAAAGTAGAAATATCATCCTAAAAGAGGATTGTGCAGCAAAAGTGTAGAGACTAAATTTACCTATGGCCACACGTATAACCATATTCGAGGATAACCAGCGGGTAAGGGAATCCCTTTCCGCCTTGCTCGACAATGGAAAAGAGTACGTGGTGTGCGGAGCTTTCCCTACAGTTTTGGACGTAACCAACATCATCAAGAATGAAGATCCTGATGTGGTCGTTCTGGATATTGATATGCCCGGGATGGACGGAATTTCGGCAATTCCTCTTATCAAAGAGATCAATCCTGAGATTTCCATTGTAATGTACACGCAGTTTGAGGACGATGATAAACTCTTTAGGAGCCTTTGTGCCGGTGCAGATGGTTATGTACTTAAAAAGACCACTCCGGCAAAACTTCTTGATGCCATTGAAGAAGTAAGAAAAGGGGGAAGCCCTTTATCCCCGGCAGTCGCCCGTAAAATTCTTTCTTCTTTTAGAGAGAAACCTAATTCAGCCCGGGAGAACTATGACCTCACAGAGAGGGAGGTTGAGGTGCTGCAATTACTTACCAAAGGTTACAGTGTGAAACTTATCGCTGCAGATCTAAATATCGCCTATGACACCTGTCGCTCCCACCTTAGAAACATCTACCGTAAACTGCATGTAAATTGTGGCAAGGAAGCTATTGCCAAGGTCCTGGCAGAAAAGATAATCCTATAGTTTTTTATTTGCAACTTATTGAAAATCACCCTAAAAGGTGATTGCGGCCTACATCCTATTAACTTACTTTTAAGTATTCCCTCAAAACTATTCTTCCCTAGAAATAGTAGTTACAGAGTTTTTTGCTCATGCAGTTTTGCCTACCTGATTTTATTCATTTTTAACTATTTCATTTATGGAATCTCTTTACATCTCTTTCCGCTACGTTTTAAGCAGGGTCTTCTTACTTTCTGCTGTTTTGATTTTTACTATTGGTGCCAATGCTCAACAGAAGATTAATATTAATGAACCGGGATCCATACCGGCAACAGAAATAAGTCCGGATGATAAAAACATCAAAACATTTTTAAGAGAAGCAAAACGGGCCAGACAATTCAAATTAAATCCGGCGATCTTAAATAGAAGCTTTAGTAAGGGTGCTGAAATTCAATTAGAATTGTTTAGCGACAGAAATTTTCCTGCAATTGTAAAGGATGTTACTACCCGGGGAGATGGAACAATTTCGCTAAGCCTTAAGCTTAAGGAGTATGATCTTTCTAATGGCTTTATGATCTTATCTAATAATGCTTATCTGCTCAACATAAACATTCCTGAGCTCAACGAATCATACAGTATAAGAAAAAACCGGGATTCTTCAACAGGATATCTTATTCAGCTGGATGAAACGGAGACCAACTTTTTTGAATGTGGCACTACCACAGAAGGTGTCAAGGGTGAAATGCCGGTTAATAAAGATCCGGTTTCAAGTACACAGAAAATTTCTGTAGATCCAGTTACCTGTGAAGTGCTTTTCCCTACAGAGCAGGAACTTGCTACCATTAAACTTCTAGTGTTATACACAGATGCTGCAGAGATCTTTGCTACTGATAATTCTACTGATATTAATACGCTTATAAGTGGTGCGATTCTACAGGCAAATGACGCAGTTGGAAACAATAATTTAGGAATAAGCTTCACGTTTGAAGCAGTAAAACTTAATTATACAGAACAGGGATTTGGGACTGATTATGTTAACCTTTTAACCAATAACTTACAAACAGATGATGCCTTCGCTCTGCGAAAAACTCATCAGGGAGATCTTGTTATCCTATTATCCTCGTATGATGTGAGCACTCCAGGTGGAATAGCGACCCCAATGAGATCAAGATTTGGTGCCCCAACCAAGGCTTTTGCAAATGTGAGGGCATGGTATGCGTTAAATACAGATGCGTTTATTCATGAAATTGGCCACTTACTTGGCCTGGGTCATTACAAATATCAGAATTCCGATCCTGGACCCACAAACTGGCTCGACTGGTCTGCGAATACCTGGTCTGGTGGCTGGCGTTTTGAGGCCGATGATCCTGCAATAAATGGAAATGAAACCGAAATGTACGGTACAATAATGACCTATAAATCAGGTTCGGAATATGTTGATGGCAGGAGCACCCGTAGCTTACTTCAATTTTCTGATCCGACTGTTCCAATTTTTGGAGTAGATGCAGGTAGTGCCACAGAAGGGGATGGAGCCCGAACTATTCTAGCAACAAAGCATTATGTGGCCAGGTATGAAGAAACCGCCGATTATTGCCTGGTGACTCCTCCAGATAATTATCCGAATGAATATTACTTATCTAATGTCAATATGGGCCTTATTTCGAACTCTAGTGTCGGAATGGGCTACGCTGATTATACTACTTTGGCTACTTGTATGTTGCCGGGAGAAACTCAGCAGTTATCGGTTGATATAACAAGAACCCAAAATTGGGCAACATATTTTTCTGTCTGGATTGACTGGAATGATGATAAACAATTCGATTTAGAGGAGCTCTTTTTTACTTCCGAGACTTCATCTCTTTCTTTCAGCACAGAAATCACAGCACCTACAGGATTGCCTGCAGGTCCCAAGCGAATACGTTTACGAACCCATCCAAATGGAATAATAGATCCATGCGGAGGAAGTGATTTTGGTGAAATTGAGGATTACACAATAGACCTGGGAGAGGGAGATCCCTGTAACAGTTTATCAATTCCCCAAAACCTTGTAGTAACTGAAAATAATGGTACGGATGTCACCATCTCCTGGGATCCCCTTTCCGGAGTTGATTATTATGAGCTGCAGTATCGTGAAGCAGGGGGTGCCAATTGGACTACAATTTCAAATATAATTTATCCTTCTCAACAAATTACCGGCTTAAGTATTACGACCAATTATGAGGTCCAGGCTCGCAGTTTTTGTTCAGGGTCTCCTACAGCCTATTCTGATATTCTTCCATTCACTACTGAAACCTACACTTACTGTGATTCTGGCGGTAATACTTCGGATAGCTACATATCCCGGGTTCAATTAAATACAATAGACAATACTTCCACTAATGAAAATGGAGGATATTCAGACTTCACAGATGTTTCTACCGGTTTAGAGCAAAATACAAGCTATACATTAACAATAACTCCAGGATGGACAGGCACTAATTTTTCAATAGGATATGGGGTATGGATAGATTATAATTATGACGGTGATTTCGATGATCCCGAAGAGGAAGTTTTCTTACCATCCGGAATAACATCAGCAACATCTTTCAATGTAAATTTCACGGTGCCATATGGTGTACAACCCGGACCAACAAGATTGAGGATAGTAGCCCGACAGGGTAATATTCCCAGTGCTTGCGGACTTTATAGTGCAGGAGAAACTGAAGATTACACTGTTATTTTAGCTGAAGGTCCTGAATGTGTTGCTGCAACCATACCAACAGGTTTAAGTTTTGAAGATACACTGTTAAGTTGGGATTTAGTTCCTGGTGCCACTTATGATGTGCGTTACCGAGAATCGGGGGCATCAACCTGGATTGATATTAATGACATTGTGTATAACTATGTCAACTTGCCCAATTTAATTTTTGATCAGGAATATGAAGCACAGGTTCGTAGCAAATGTGAGGGTGGTGCAACCTCTTCTTATTCATCTTCATTTACCTTCGTTGTTGGCTACTGTTCTTCAAGTGGTACCGATGCAAATATTTCCATCACTAGAGTACGGGTTGGGACTATTGATAATGTCTCATCAGGTGATGTTTCTGGTTATACAGATTTCACTTCAATTGTTTCAGATCTCAAACAGACCAATTCTTATAGTATAATTATCGATAATTCTGGTCCTCTAATATCAAAAGTATATAGGGCTTGGATTGATTTGAATCATGATGGTGATTTTGAAGATACAGGGGAATTGGTGATGGACGTTGCGAGCGCGACTAACACAGCAAGTGGTAATTTTACAGTGCCAGACAATACTGTTTTAGGATTGACTACAATGCGTATTTCTATGAAAATGTATTCCGGGGCCTCTTCTTGTGAAGAATTTTTATATGGAGAAGTTGAGGATTATACGGTGAATATTATTGGATCTTGTGAAACATCGACCACCTGGTACGCTGATGACGATGAGGATGATTACGGTGTCGATGATATTGCTACAAATATTGAAGCCTGTGAAAACCCTGGCGCCGGTTATGCCAGCCAGGCAGGAGATTGTAATGACAACGATCCCGCGATCAATCCCGGAGCTACGGAAGTTTGTGATGGTGTGGATAACAATTGTGATGGTAACATAGATGAGGGACTCACTACCAGCACCTGGTATGCCGATTCCGATGGCGATCTATATGGTATTGATGATCCTGCTACAAATATTGAAGCCTGTGAAAACCCTGGCGCCGGCTACGCCAGTCAGGCAGGAGATTGTAATGACAACGATCCCGCGATCAATCCCGGAGCTACAGAAGTTTGTGATGGTGTGGACAACAACTGTGACGGTAACATCGACGAAGGACTCACTACCAGCACCTGGTACGCTGATGCCGATGGGGATGATTACGGTGTCGATGATCCGGCCACAAATATTGAAGCCTGTGAAAACCCTGGCGCCGGTTATGCCAGCCAGGCAGGAGATTGTAATGAC
>NZ_JBTLRK010000002.1:354365-493446 GCF_054482715.1 Salinimicrobium sp. CAU 1759
CGATCTATATGGTGTTGATGATCCTGCTACAAATATAGACGCCTGTGAAAACCCTGGCGCCGGTTATGCCAGCCAGGCAGGAGATTGTAATGACAACGATCCCGCGATCAATCCCGGAGCTACTGAGGTTTGTGATGGTGTGGATAACAATTGTGATGGTAACATCGATGAAGGACTCACCACCAGCACCTGGTACGCTGATGCCGATGAGGATGATTACGGTGTCGATGATACGGCCACAAATATTGAAGCCTGTGAAAACCCTGGCGCCGGTTACGCCAGTCAGGCAGGAGATTGTAATGACAACGATCCCGCGATCAATCCCGGAGCTACAGAAGTTTGTGATGGTGTGGACAATGACTGTGATGGTTTAGTGGATACCGATGACGACTCCCTGGATCTATCCACCAGTACGATTTATTATGTAGATGCTGATGGCGACGGATATGGAGATGCTTCAGATACGGGAACAGCTTTCTGTACCACTCCTTCCAATGGCTGGAGCTTGAATAATGAAGATTGTAATGATGATCCAGCTACCGGTGCGGGCATTAATCCCTCCGCAACGGAACAACCCGATAACGGTATCGACGACGACTGTGATCCTTCAACTCCGGACACCGTGGAAGGAACTGATTCAGATGGAGATGGCATTACAGATGATGTGGACAATTGTCCTCTTTCTCCAAATTCTTCACAGGAAGATTATGACATTGATGGTGCCGGTGATGCCTGTGATGATGACATAGACGGAGACGGAGTGTTAAATGAAGAAGATTGTGATTCGTTTGATCCAAACATCGGAGTGGCCACAACAATTTATTTTATAGACAATGATAAGGATGGATACGGCGACGAATCTGATACCGGTGAAACTTTTTGCAGTGATCCCGGGGAGGGCTATAGTTTGAATAACATCGACTGTGATGATGAAGATCAATCCATATATCCGGGAGCCTTTGATATTCGTGGAGATGGAATAGATCAGGATTGTGATGGTAAGGACCAACCATTTGATTGTATAGGTACTGATGTTCTTAACATCATAGAACTTTGTTCTTATTCTCCGGACACCGAAAGGAGATGGTTAGTTAATAACCCAGCGAAGTGTGCAGTGGAAGTACGCTGGGAAATAAAGAAAGAGAAAACTTCTGAATCTTTTATAGCTTATAAAGGAGATAACATTTTTATTACCCCTGTGGCCGACAAATTTCCAACTCAAGTGGTAATTTATTGGAATGATAGTAAAGGTAAAAGTAAAAAAAGAACTTTAGCCTCAACTGGTCCATTGTGCCAAGAGGAAAATACAATCTATAGTTCATCTCTTTTAGAAACAGGAGTTACTGCCTACCCCAATCCAATGGGAGCAGACGGCTTCTATTTAAGCTTTCCTGCCGAACTGGGAGGACAGATCTTTACCGGCAATTTATACGACTATAATGGTCGATTTCTAATAGGACAGGATTTCCAGGTGCCTATAGGAGGTGGAGATATTTTCTGGAATCTGGATCACAGTGAATGGGATCAGGGAATTTACATCCTGAAATTACAGAACAGTGTTCATAATTATCAGATCCAGTTAATGAAGAACTAAATTTAATAGATAATTAAAAAAACAGGCGAATCGGTCTCAGGAGAATTATGCGGATTAAACTTCCGGGGCCGATTTTTTTATCCCCCTAAAAGGTGATTGTGGGATCCTTTTTTTAGAGGTAATTTTATAACTCATCCTTTACTAGAAAAATGTAGTACAAGGTATGACTAAAGTTTGCTGTATTATAATAGCAATTCAAAGACCGGAGTTCAGTGGTAACATTTTTGGGGGAAGGTGTTACTGCCGAAGCCGGTTTTTTGTCATCTAATTTTCGTAGATAACATTTCCCCAGTCCATATTACAGGGTAATCTTTTCTTACAGGCCTTACTGTCATCCAGAAAAATACACTTATGGTCGAAAAACATGCTAACTGCTGAATACTAGTTATTTATATTTTATAAATTTAGAATAATTATTACTGCTTTCCCGACATCCCTACCCTGGGTGAAGCCTAAAATTTCTCTTACTATGAAAAATTTATACACTTTCTACGGGAAGGTGGTATCGCTATTTGCTACTCCTTCAAATTTCTTTTCAAAAAAGGCTTTTTCAGCATTCACACTACTTGTGGCCTTTAGTGTAAACCTTTCAGCTCAAAAAACTCTTGTTGTTGACAGTAATGATGATACTTCAGACGTCAATTTGAGTGACGGAATTTGTGCAGACTTTAAAGGAAATTGTACTCTTCGTGCAGCTATTGAAACTGCAAATCAAACTTCAGAAACCAACGCAATTCATTTTAGTCTTCGTGGCAAATCTCCATATGTTATTGTTCTTACAGGGGATCTGCCGGTGATTACTGAAACCGTAATATTAGATGCTACAACTCAGAAAGACTACTCCTGGTCTTCACCAGTTATTGTGGTAGATGGAGGTGGAGTCGCTAAATTCGGTTTTAAACTTGAAGGACAATCATCGGAAAGTACCATACAAGGTTTTGTAATGGGAAATTTCAATTTTATTAATGAAAATAATATACTTGGAAACGGAACTGCCATTTATGCCAATGAAACAGGATCTCATAAAATTAGAGGTAATTTCTTAGGTGTAAACCCGGATGGAACATCTGCTTTTTCAAATATGTTTGGAGTGGCACTGGTGAATAGTTCGGGAAATACAATAGGTGGATTGGAACCTGGAGATAGAAATGTTATTTCCGGTAATTATATAAAGGCAGGTTGGGGTATAGGCATTTTTATACATGGAGTGAATTCGTTCAGCAACAATATACAAGGAAACTTTGTTGGGACTGATGTTACAGGTACACGGGCTATTCCAAACCACTGGGGTATTGTAACCCATGAGGGAGCCAACAATACTTTGATTGGAGGCGCTACTGCTCAGACCCGGAATATCATTTCCGGAAATATTCGTACCGGGGTGTATGTCTTAAGTCCTGACAACATTATCTCCGGGAACTACATTGGATTAGGGCAGAATGGGGAAATGCTTGCCTATTTTGGAGAATCACGCCAGCAGGGAATACGCTTGTGGACCGAGGCTGCATCAAATAACACGATTGGCGGACTAGAACCAGGAGAAGGTAATGTCATTTCGGGAAATATTTATTTCAACGCAATTACTATAGGGGCACTTTCAGAAAACCCCCTGACAGGCAGCAAGATTCTTGGGAATTACATAGGAACAGATCCTTCAGGACAAATTGCAATACCTAATTACAGAGGAATATCCCATACAGCCGAGAGAACAACTATTGCCAACAATGTAGTTTCTGGAAATTATTCATTAGGAATACAAATTCACGATTCAAAAGAAACAGTGATGTATAACAATCTTATTGGAACTAAGGCTGACGGGATTTCTCCAATGGGTAATGGTAAAAATGGAATTATGATAGTCAACGGAAGCACAAATAATGAAATCGGTAGTTCCTCAATAGGTAAGGGTAATACTATAGCCTTTAATGAGGGTGCTGGTATTCTTATTAGTTACTTTGATAATATTGGATCTCAGGTCACAACCCAGCCTATAAATAATTCTCTTTGGGGAAACAGGATCTTTGGAAATACTACTTTGGGAATAGATCTCAATAGTGATGGAATTTCAAAGAATGATCTACAGGATGAAGATGAAGGCGCGAATCTTATTCAAAATTTCCCTGTCCTAAGTGAGGAAATAATTCTTCTGGACCAGAAATTGGACTTACAGTATATGGTTTCTTCGAGTCCGCTGTATTCGGCATATCCATTAAGTATTGATTTCTACAGAAGTGATGGTACGGGACAGGGCCAAGAGTTATTAGGTTCAAATTCTTATTCAGAAATGGACTATAACCAGGATATACCAAAGAATATTTCCCTTTTTCTACCTCCCGATGTTGATTTGGCTTCAGGTGATTTCATAGTCGCAACTGCAACCGATGCCAACGGCAATACTTCAGAATTTAGTGCCGAAGTTCAGGTGATTGGTGACTGTACCCCGCAAACCTGGTACGTAGATGCCGATAATGATAGCCACGGAATTGATTCAGCAGAGACTAATATTTCTTCCTGTAATCAACCTGAAGGGAATTATGTCACTAAGGCGGGAGATTGTGATGATAATGATGCCGCAATAAATCCTGATGCAGAAGATTTTCCTGATGACGACATTGATCAAAATTGTGACGGAGTAGATGCTACCACTGAAATAGTTGACACTGACGGAGATGGAGTTGCAGATTCAGAAGATAATTGTCCGGAGGTGGCAAATCCCGATCAGCTGGATTCAAATGGAAACGGAATTGGAGATGCCTGTGAAAATACTTCTTGTCTTGGAACAGATGTTTTAACTGTCAGTGATTGTACTTCGGGTTCAAATGTTTCCTGGACGGTCAATAATCCGGGAGATTGTGCTGTAGATGTGCGATGGGAGGTAAGGAAAGGACCGGAGTCGGGTGCTTTTACTCTAAATGCCTGGGAAACAACAGAATTTGTTACTTCAGTTGCCTCCAAGGGGCAAACCCAGGTAATCCTCTACTGGAATGACAGTACCGGCGCCGAAACTAAGATAAGTGCAAATGCAAGCGGTACTGATTGTACTGCATCAGCATCACTAAGTTCTACTAATGTAGGGGAAGAGAAAACACCTGGTGAGGCACCTTCTGCTTACCCCAATCCGGTAGAGAGCAAAGGCTTCTATGTGAGTTTTCCTGAAAATCTGGGTGGTGCTTATTTCACTGGATCTGTTTACGATTTGAATAATCGAATGATCGGCAGTAATGTTTTTGATGTTCCGTTGGGTGGGAAAGATATCTACTGGAACATAAGTACAGAAGGATGGGAACCGGGAGTTTATATCTTAAGGCTAGACAGTAACAGTAGCCCAGGATCTTATCAGATTAACCTGCTCAAGGAATAGATTATATATTCATAAAAAAAGATACTCCTGAAAAATGTCATTTTCAGGAGTATCTTTTTAATGTGAACAGAATTAGTTATTTTCCAGCTTATCTCTAATCTTATCTATTGCACTTTCAATTGATTCATCTGGTTCGATGATATTGTTCTCCCCCCAGAAAGAAAGGTCGGCAAAGCCAGTAACATCATCGTTCATGATCACTCTTCGGCTTAAGAAGGTATCATCCTTTTTTACCTTTTCAGGGTTAATTTCCCAATTGGTGACTGCAAGTTCGCTGTTAACCTTATAGCGGGAATTGAAGAGCTTACGTTTCCAGTTGACCACAAATTCTAGTTGGGTATGGCCATATCCAAAATACCAGCGGCCATCCTTCTCGCGATAGGTGATATCATAGTTCACTTCGACCGGATAAACCTTTGTTCCACCGGGTTTTTTCTTCACAAAAAGATCTGTCGCGGCAGAGCGGTTATCTACATTTAGGTTAAATGATGCTTTTGCCAGGGAGAATGTACTGGCATCGATAAATAATTTACCATAGTACCAGGGCATGCTTTTATCCATTTCTTCAAAATTTACCACATATAAGTATTGATCATCGATCTTTGTTGGATCATCAAAACTGAATTTGAAATTGGCAAGATCCTGCTGATTAAAAATGTTTGTCGGGTTCTTCATGATATCAATGCTCAGAGGATTATAAGGACCACCCCTAAGTTTTAGTGCAACTGTATCCAGTCTGTCATAATCAGCTGTTTTACGAGCTTTTACAAGAGCGATATCATCATCTGCATTGGAGTCATAAGGTTGCTTGTGGATCTTGACTACAGCTTCAGACAGGGAGACATTTTTGCGACCTCTTTTGATGGCTTCCCTGTAAAAAGCTGTCATTGTAGTACGATCGTTGAAATAATTCGTGCCTCTTGTCTCAAGCATGTTCCGTACTAAAGCTACGGGATCTGTATAGGTGAAAACAGCCACTTCCTGAAGCTCCTCGAGAGATTCCTGAAGCTCGATCACCACTTCCTCTTGTTGAAAGAACTGCAAAGGCAGGACACGACTTTGAAAGCCGAGATAGGAAACCTGTACATTTACATCTTCCAGGCTTTTTGGAATTTTAAGAGAGAATTCCCCGTCACTGTTGGTCACAGTAGCAATATTGGAGTTTTGAACTGTAAGGTAAGCTCCGGCAAGCGGGTCATCATTTCGGCTGTTCACTACAAGCCCTTTATATTCGGTAAAATCACTTATAGTTTGCTGAAATGCTGCAACGGCCCCGGTGGGAAAACTAAAAACCAATATTAGAATTAACAGGGGCCTGACGAAATTAAAGCTGGTATTTCTCATGGCGCAAGTTTTATAGGAATTATCTCTCCAAGATACTGAATTTTAGTTAATTGTTAAGATCAAGAACTAGAAATTTTAAGAGTCAAAATAGGGGAAAATCCCTGCCACATAATTTGAATAGTCTACTTAATAGTGCTAAATTTAATAGTCTAAATATCAACTATTTGTGACGAGTTTTTAATTGTTGAAAAGGAAGGGAGAAAGATCACTGGTGTGCCTTTTAAAGGGGAAGAAGGCTCATCATTCTTTTCTCTTCCATTTTTTATTTCTTTCTTAGACTGTTTTCATTTCTTTAATCGGCACCTAAACTTTAACACATACCGTTTTTTCTTCTAACCATCTGTGTTTTAGCTTAATTTGGAGAGCTTCATTTTTACGGCAAATGTTACTTAACAGATCATTAACAGCAAAAAATAGGAGATAGGATTAATTTCACGGCTTGTAATTCTTTTTAAGACAGGTTGAGCTTTGTCCTGCTTCATATCAGGGTGTCCCCGGAAATAGTTTCTTCTAAGGGAGCTTTATTGACCTCTATTCAAATATGAGTAAAAAAATAAGTAATTCCCCGACCTTACGATCAGAAATTTCCACCATCCCTGTAGAATCCAGAATTGTGGCTATTGGAGCCAGTGCCGGCGGCCTTGAGGCTCTTAAAGCTTTTTTTGAAAATGTACCGCAGGAGACGAAAAGTGCATATATTATCATTCAACATCTTTCTCCCGATTATAAGAGTATGATGGGAGAGTTGCTCGCCCGCAGTACCGGTCTACCTATCAAGGAGGTGCAGGAAGGAATGCAAGTCCTTGAGGGGCATATCTATTTGATCCCTCCTGTAAATAACCTGGTCATAAGGAATAACCTGTTGCATTTGCTGGAAAAGCCGAAAAATCCAACCCTGAATCTTCCCATTGATATGTTCTTTGAATCATTGGCAAGAGAGCACCGCGAAAAGGCTATTGGTATTATCCTTAGTGGTACAGGGAGCGATGGAACTCGTGGAGCAAGGGCCATTAAGGAGAATGACGGCATGATCATGGTACAGGAGCCGGGAGAAGCACAATTCGACGGGATGCCTAAAAGTGCAATAAATACAGGCCTTGTTGATTATGTTTTACCCGTTAAAGAAATGGGGGTGGAGCTTGATAATTTTCTGTCAGCTCCTTCGATATTCCACTTTAAGGATGGAGATGTAGCTTATGACCAAACAGAGCTAATGAAGATCCTTAATTTTATTGATCAGGAAACAGGGCTGGATTTTCGGGAGTATAAAAGATCCACTTTGGCCCGAAGAGTAGCCCGAAGAGTTAGTGTCTGTAAATGCCGTTCTTTGTCGGAATATTTTTCTTATCTCTCAACTACACATGGAGAGGTGGATATCTTATACCGGGAATTCCTAATTGGGGTCACAAAGTTCTTTAGGGACAGTAAGGTTTGGGAAACCTTGCGGGAAAAAGTGATACCACAAATGATTGATTCCCGTAATAATGGCGATACTATTAAGATTTGGGATGTGGCCTGCAGTACCGGCGAAGAGGCATACTCCTTTGCTATGTGTTTCTTTGAAGAGATAGATAGGCAAGGGAAAGATATTGGCTTGAAAATTTTTGCTACAGATATTGCTGAGAAACATCTTGAAATTGGAGGGAGGGGACTTTACCCTGAAAGTATTGCTGCAGATGTTCCAGCCAATTTCCTTTCAAAATATTTTGCCAGTAAACCGCATAAATATGAAGTTGTAGAGAAACTGAGACGTTCGGTGATCTTTTCACGGCATAATGTGATCAAGAATCCGCCGTTTAGCAATATGGATCTTGTTTCGTGCCGAAATCTTCTCATATATTTTCAGCCTGCTATTCAGGCAAAGGCTTTAAGCGTTTTGCATTACAGCTTGAAGAAGGACGGATTTCTGGTGCTAGGGACCAGTGAAAGCACTCATACACAGGAAAATAATTTTGCTGAAGTTGATCGAAAATGGAAGATCTACAGGAATATTCGTCCCAGCAGTAGACTTGAAGGTGGCATATCTCATACCCCGTCAAACATTGTACGGGGAAAATCACAAGGGAACAGACCGGCAACTGAAAGTATAACCTATAAACCCCCAACAGGCTCAAATCATCAAAAGCTTACAAGTGAATTTAATGAAACTGTATTGGATCATTTTAAAGCAGCCAGTGTTTATGTGGACTCCGATTATAACATCCTTGAGGCAATTGGAGAGTTTAGGAAGTATGCCAATCTTCCTGTAAGTGGCTTTTCCACGAATTTGCTGGACATGTTGGGTACAGATCTTAAGTATCTTGTGCAGAATAGCCTGAAAAGGGCTAAAAAACTTGAGCAAAAAGTTTATTATAAAGATGCTGTTTTTGAGCACCATGGTGAAAAAAAAGGCGTAGACATATTGGTTAAACCTCTTGCAAATAACCACCTCGACTCCGGAAGCACCTTTATGATCACTTTTCTGGAAAAGGAACTCAACCTGGACAATGTTGAGAAGGTGGATAATATTACCCTTACGACCCGCACAAAGGAATATGTTTCAAACCTTGAGGAAGAGCTTAAACAAACAAAAGAGGAATTACAAACCTCTCTTGAGGAGATTGAAACGAGCAATGAAGAATTACAGGCAGCCAATGAAGAGTTGTTGGCTTCTAATGAAGAATTGCAAAGTACTAATGAAGAGCTGCAAAGTGTTAACGAAGAAATTAATACTGTTAATGCCGAGAACCTTCAGAAAATGGATGATCTGGCAGCCCTTAATGCAGATATAAATAACCTGCTGGAAAGCACCCAGATAGGAACCATATTCCTGGATTCTTCCCTATGTATAAGAAAATTCACTCCTGCGATCAGACAGCATTTTAGTTTTTTGAATTCAGATGTGGGGCGCCCAATTAGCCATTTTACAGGTAATATTGGGAAAAGTAATCTCCTTGAGCGATGTAAAAGAGTGCTAAATTCTGGAAAGACTTTGGAGAAGGCTGTGGTTTCTAAGGAAGGTATCCGCTACTTAAGAAGAATTTCCCCGTATATCAATTCCGGTCAGGAGATTGACGGAGTCGTCATTACGTTTATCGAGATAGAAAATCTTCAAAAGTCAAAGGAAAAATTACAGGCTAGTGAGAGGAGGTTCAAAAGCTTTTACGAAGAGGATCCGGTTATGCATATTAGCGTGAATCCTCAAAACTACAAGATTCTCCATTGTAACAAAATGACTATAAAGCAGCTTAAGTATGAATCCAAGGAAGAGCTGGTTGGAAGATCAATTTACGATCTGTACAATGAAGATTCACAAGTAGAGGCGCTAAAATCCAGCAAAGAATTTGCTGAAAAAGGTGTGCTCGTAAACGTGGAGCAGAAAATCCTTACTAAGGACGGAGAGGCTTTACCTGTTATCCTTAATGCCATTGCTGAAACAGATGAAGATGATAATATCATTACCATAAGGTATACCTTTGTGGAAATTGCGGCTCTTAAAAAAGCTGAAGATCAGCTTAAAGAGCAAAAAGCCGATCTGGAGAGGGCAAACCGGGATCTTGAGCAATTTGTTTCTATTTGTACTCACGACCTTCAGGAACCTTTGTCTACCATTAAATTTGGTATTGATATTCTTGGGAAGATCTATTCTCCAAAACTGGACGAGAAAGGCCAGAACTATGTCGCTTATATTAAACAGGCTTCAACCCGATTATCTGAACAGATCCGCGCTCTTTTAGAACATTCCAGGATTGGAAGAAATGGAGTGAAAAAAATGGTGGATACCAGGGAATTGGTAGAGGTTGTGAAATATGATCTTGGCAAAAGAGTTAAAGATACCATGGCAAAGATCCATATTGGAGATCTGCCTAAGATCGAGGGATATGAGGTAGAACTAAGACTGCTCTTCCAGAACCTTATTAGTAATGCAATAAAGTATACTCCAAAAGACAGAAATCCCGAAGTGAGGATCTCAGCGTATCAAGAGGATGATTATTGGGTGTTCTCTGTTGTAGATAATGGCGTAGGGATCGCAAAAGAAGACCAGGATAAAATTTTCACTATTTTTAATAGAGTTAAAAAGCACGAGAGTTATGAGGGAACTGGGGTAGGGCTTGCTCATGTGGAAAAGATCGTTCACCTGCACGAAGGTACGATCTGGGTAGATTCCCAGGAAGGTGTAGGAAGTTCATTTTATTTTAAGATCAAGGCTTAAGAAGATGGCTGCATCCGAAAATTACCCAGAGCTGGTGAATCTGGAAAATTGTGCCCGGGAACCTATCCATATCATCGGAAAAATCCAGGAACATGGGGTTTTGTTGGCCTGTAGTGCAGCTAACCTCGAGATCACCCAGGCATCCCGAAACACTGCAGACTTTTTCGGGATCCAAGTGGAGGATCTTCTAGGTAAGCCACTATCATTTCTGCTGGGAGACCAGCAGGTGCAGCTTATAAATGGATCTTCTGAGAAGGAAGAGGAGAATGCGCCACAGGAAGTAGTCGTGAAGGAGAAAAAATTTGTGGTTTTTTCCCATTTTTCGAACGAAAGCCTCGTGCTGGATTTTGAACCTGTTAAAGAGATGCAGGACCCCTTCTTTTTTCAGAAGGAATTGACCAATGTTCTTAACCGGTTTCAGAATGCCAAGTCACTTGGAGCGCTTGTAGACGAGGCAGCAGGTCTTACCCGAAAAATGTTTGGTTATGACCGGGTGATGATATACAGGTTTGATGAAGAATGGAATGGGGAGGTGATTGCCGAATGTAAAAATGAGAACATGGAGTCATGGCTGGAATTTCATTATCCGGCTACAGATATTCCCGAGCAATCGAGAAAACTATTTTTAAAGCACAGGGTAAGACTCATTACCAATGTTCACTACAAACCCGTTCCCATAGAACCTGAATTTTCTCCGCTTACAGGAGAGGCACTCGATATTTCCAGGTCGGGACTGCGGGCTGTTTCACCTATTCATATTGAATACCTGAAAAACATGGGAGTGGGCGCCTCTCTTACGGCTGCTATCATAGTCAAAGGAAAGCTGTGGGGGCTTATTGCCTGCCATCATAACAGCAAGAAGTACCTGGACCTTTATCAGCGGGAGACTTGCCGCTTCCTGGCACAGATGTTCTCTAATGAAATTACCCTGCATGAGACCAGTAACTTGTTGAGCAAGTCTGAACTTACAGAGAACATTCGCCGTCAACTCATGGCTCAGATGAAGTATCACCAGGACATCGTGGCGGCTTTGAACAGAGATACCGTAAAGTTTACCGATCTTATAGAATGTACAGGAGGGGCAATATATTATATTGACAAGTGGGAGCTAAGCGGTAAAACGCCAACTCCTGAACAGCTCGATACGCTCCTTGAAAATTTTATTAAAAAGCAGTCAAAAAGCCTTTTTTTGACACGTAATCTCTCTGGACTTTTTCCTGATGCCGCAGCTTATTGTGAAGAGGCTTCGGGATTAATTAGCTTGAGGATATCAGACAATAAATATGTATTGTGGTTTAGGCCACAGGTGGCTCAGGTGATCAACTGGGGAGGTAATCCAAACCTGAAGGGGCACTATAACGAAAAAGAAGACAGAATAAGCCCCCGAAGATCATTCGAGAAGTGGAGCGAGAAACTAACCGGCTTTGCCGAACCCTGGCATCAAATTGATAAGAATAATGCCCGCTCCCTGCGGGAAAATATCAGCTATTTCTTATTACATATCCAGCGTAAGGAAATCGAAGCTTTAAATGAAAAATTACTTGCAGCACATAAGGAGCTGGAACTATTCAGTTACGGGCTTTCCCATGATCTTAGAGCTCCGGTTAGAGGAATGGAAGGTTTTATAAAGATCCTTCAGGAAGATTACGGGCAGCTTTTGGGGGAAGAAGGGAATTACATGCTAGAAATGAGCAATGGACTCATTGAGAAAATGAATACGCTTATTGATGACATCCTGGAATACTTCCGGTTGGGGCATTCTGGTGCAATAAGGAGGAAACCGGTCGATACTGCTTCAGTTTTAAGGGAAGTTGTAGATCTTTTCAATATACCTATTAACTTTCCGAAGACCAATCTTATAATTCAGCGGGATTTACCGGTAGTTGAGGGAGAGCGAAGAATGATCTTTCAATTGTGGTCTAATCTTTTAAATAATGCTCTAAAGTATTCTTCTGAAGAAGAGAAGCCATTAGTGGAGATCGGGTTTCAGAATATTAAAGGGCGAAAGAGGTTTTTTATAAAAGACAATGGAATAGGTGTAGAACCAAAGTTTCAGAAAACCATTTTTGATACATTTAGAAGAGCTGCCGGTAGCCGGTTCAAGGGCACCGGAGTAGGCCTGGCTATAGTAAAGCGCATTATTGAAAAACATAAAGGTGAGGTGTGGCTGGAAAGTGAACCCGGTAGGGGTTCTGTTTTTTATTTTTACCTTGAGCCTCCAAAGGAAGATTAATTTATGATCAAGACGCCATTGAGAATTTTGCTGGTCGAAGACAATGAGGCTGACGTTTTAATTACAAGGCGCAATCTTCAAAAACTTATAGCCAACCCCATTATAGAGGTAGTCGAGGATCTTTCTTCCTGCAGGGACAAGCTTATAAATTTTATACCCGATGTAGTAATTTCAGATTATAATCTTCCCACCTGTACAGGGCTGGAGGTGATGCAGCTGGTACAGGAGAGATCTCCCAACCTGCCATTCATCTTTCTCACAGGAACGGTTGATGATGAAGAGCTGGCAGCTAACACCATACTTGCCGGTGCTTCGGGTTACATTTTAAAGAAAGATATGAGCCATCTGGAAGAGAAACTAAAGCCCTTGCTCAATAAGATCGTTTTTAAAATGAGTGAAAAACAGGAAGTGCGGGAACGGCTAAGACAAAATAAGATCGCGATCAACCAGATCTATGATTACCTCGATAAGCTAAAGGCCGATAGTAAGGAGCAGAAGGAAAATATCACTAAGATCAAGGGAAAAATTAGAGAAAATAATTTGTTGAAGAATGATGATGACAGCAAAGCTTAAGGCAGAAACACAGGAACTTCATGACCAGATCGAGGAAAAGAACCTGGCAAGACAAATTATGGATGGCAGTATAGATCTGGAAACATATAAGCTTCTCCTACTCCAGAATTACATTGCCTATAAACACACAGAAACTGAAATTCACAGGTTTTTACCGAACTACACCGGCAGTAAACATTTACAGTTAAGGCGAGATCTTGAGAACCTGGAAATGACCACTGCTATACCTCCCAAAAATGTTGATTTTCAATGTAATTCTCCTGCTGAGGCTTTAGGGGCTGCTTATGTTGTAGAAGGATCTGCCTTAGGAGGAATGGTCCTTGCAAAAAAGCTAAAGAATTGTCCTGCTTTGGAAGGTCTCCCGGCGCAGAACTTTTTTAATGGTGATAAGGAGAACCTGAAGGAGTGGCGAAACTTTAAAGAGCAATTGGAACATTACCCATTCAGTCAATCTGAAGAAGTCGAGGCTATCCAGAAAGCCAAAGACACCTTTCGATTCTTTGAAAAGATCTTTGATCTCGAGTTCTCTTCAATTCTAGATCCTGCTTTCAAAAACAAGGGACAATAATCTCGGAATATTTTTTCTATCATCTTCATCAAAGTGCTCATTGAGATCAAGAAGCTTGAACTTGTTCGCCTTAGCGGCATTGAGAAAATCTGAAAGATGATGTGTAAAGGCTGGAGGAGTGTGTATGCCCTCGCTGGTCTCAAAATTTGCCCTGCTGCCTGAATATTGCCTGCCGGGATGTAACTCACAGATATAGAATTTTCCATTGCGTTTTAAAGCTCTTCCGGCTTCGGCAAAGATGAAGTCGAGATCTTCCACATGTTCAAGTACCAAACTGCAAGTTATTAGGTTGGCCCAACCGGGATTAACAGGCCAATCTATGGTGATGTCAGCCTCTTTAAAATGAACATTTTCGGCCTTAATTTTTTCTTTTGCTTTCCCTATCATTTTAGGGGAAAGGTCAATAGCCGTCACAAAATCGGCTTTTTCTGAGAGCCAGCCGGTGTTTTTCCCGGTGCCGCAGCCCAGCTCCAGGATGTTTCCATAATGAGGATTTAGGAAAGTCTTTCGCAGCACTTCCCCCTCCAGATCACGGGTCCTGTTCCTCATACTGTCATATGATGCGGCCCAGACGTTATAGGAGTCACCGGTTGTTAATTTGCTATTTTCCTGATCCAATTTTTAGCCTCGTCTTTTTGGGTTAAATCGTAATATTTTTTACTGGCACCTGTGAAGGGTTTCATTAGCCGGGTTAATTCCTTTTCCCATTTTTTGTCACCTACCATAGCTATTCTTTCCAGCTTCTCCTTGTTCCTGAAATCAAATTTTAGATCCTGCCACATGGCACTAAGGCTCCAACCTTCAAATTCCTGCATTTCAAAATACCACCTTATGACCCCGAAGCTTTCAATTTTTTCTTCCAGTAAAGGAATCAGCCGGTCATAGTCTTCATTGGTTAATTTTCCTTCTGCTACTGTGTAAACTATGTTGTGTTCTAAATGAATGGAGATCATAGTTCGATTTTATCACAATTTCCAAAGAAAAGTAGATTCTGCCAATAAAAAGGAAAGGTCCTGTGGTTAAGCTATTGTTAATCTGTGCTTAAGAAGTGTTAAGAGTTCTCTCTAATTCTTTTTCAGGTGTTGATTGTGAGAGCAACTCCTATACTTTTTCACCGGCAGGCTAAAAAATTTCCCGGGAGCGCAGTGGCTATAGTGGTATGGGCACATAGTTAAGGAACGAACATTATTATTTTAGCGGCAAGGTTTTCCATCCTTCAAACAGCAACTGAATTTGCCCTTTTTGGAAGCCGGTGAAGTAAGAGGGAATCTGTTATCCATATTCGAAATAACAACAGCAATTTCCCCTTTTTGAAACCTCTGTTTTTATGATTCCTTTAAAAGAGCTTTTCTATAAGCTTTCATATCTTGGTGAAAATCAGGTAGATATAAAACACAGATGTAATATTACGAGCACCACGAGGAATAGCAGGAGAAATTTCGGCAAGGCCGATAAAAATGTAGAAGGATGCCAGATAATGGAAATTACAAAACCCCCGAAACTACGAGGATAGGACATGTGCATCTCAAGGTGGCCGATCTTGAGAAGGCCCTCTTGTTCTATAATGGAATCCTGGGTTTTCAGGTGACGCAGATGATGAATGACTCGGCTGCATTTTTATCGGCCGGGGGTTATCATCACCATATTGGTCTTAACACATGGCATAGCAAGGACGCACCCCCGGCTTCAAAAGCTGGAGTAGGACTTTATCATACAGCTATTTTGTACAAGAGCAGGAAAGAGTTGGCAGAAGTGCTGCAACGTTTAATCGATGCGGAATATCCACTTACCGGTGCCGCAGATCATGGAGTATCTGAAGCGCTATATCTCAATGATCCCGATGGCAATGGAGTGGAGTTGTACTATGACCGACCACCAGATAGATGGCCGAGAAACAGAGATGGATCCCTTGGAATGTATAGTAAAGCCTTACATCTAGATGATTTGCTGGCGGAATTGAATGAATAAGATTTTAACTGTTAAAATTTATGGTAGAGAATAAAGATGAAGTTTATAAAGAATTTAATGATCTCGTGAACCTGAGTCCGGGAGAACTGGAAGACTGGCTTAAAACAGAGGAGTCAAAAGAAGTAGGCCAGGACAGTGGAGACGGGGAATCTATTGGTAGAAAGAGTGCTAAAAAGATCATCGAGATCAAGAGAAAAAAGAAAGCAGACCTTACTGAAGCCGATTATGAACATATGCAAAAGGTAAAGGGATATATTAGCCGGCACAAGGCGCAAAAGCCGGATAGTGGGGTCAAAGATTCACCATGGCGGTACAGCCTTATGAACTGGGGCTATGATCCTTTAAAATAAGTAGCTTTAATATCTTCAGGAACTTGATAAGTTATTCCGCAGTAGGATAACCTCGATCTATCCAGTCAACCTTGATGTTCTCCCGCAGATTAAGGAGTCGGTGATTAGTAAAGGCCATGTCATTGAGCAAACTAAAAGCAGGTCGAACATTTGGACAGATATTAAAGGGACAGCATCCACAATAGATAACGATGTCTGTATTCCTGGGAAGGGCTTCAAGTTCTTTTTTAAGGTTCTTTAGAGCCTGTTCTTCCCCTGAAGGTCCTGTGTCCTTTGAACCGGGTATAATTCCACCTGCACCCAGACTAAAGATGACAAGGCTGTCATTAGGATCATCTATTAGTTGCACAAGGTCCCTTGGCTCCAAAAGTTGCTGTTCTGTCCAGGGTTCTCCGTTTCCTTTGGATGTGGAAGCTTCAGGTGATGCTTCTATCATTTTCTTTTCAGACAATTGATCTTCACCAGCGTCATTTTTACAGGAGGTGATGACAAGCGAGCAGCTAATTACTAGGTAAAGGAATTTTTTCATCGGGACTTATTTGAGTGCAAAAATAACATTACTGATGTCAACTTCTAACATTTTTTCAGGGTCTTTAGAAATTCAAACATGAAGAATTAATAATGCAATCATATCCCCGCAACAATATCCTGAATCTGCGAACTCCGAACAACCAGCCAAACAGACTGCCAACTAATTCTTCGGCGGCGTGATCATAATGTGGGCCCGGTGAGTTCCAGGATCCATAATCCAGGGCATTCCCGGAGCAAAAGGTTTTTCGGGCAGTCCTGTTGATTCTGCAGTAGCGTAGGGTATGTAGATGACATATCTAAAATGACCGTCCTTCAACTCCCCGGTTTCCTTGTTATAATTTTCTTCACTTCCGCTAAGAATGGTAGTCATTCCGGGAGAATCAGTTAAGGATAATTTTCCGGCTTCGGCTTCTGTTTTTCTCATTTCCCGCTTTTCCATTTCTCCTTTTCCTTCCGCAGAAAGTTCGCGTCCCCTTGACATAAATGGTTCCAGCTTTTTAGACTAACAGGTAACGCTGATTCCTTCTTTATTGGGATCGTCGGCCAAACAAACGAGGTGATTAGTTCCTTTTTTCAGGACAACCATTTCTCCTTTTTCATTGAAACCATAGACCATTACTCCTTCCCGAAGCTCTTCGGGTGCTGCGAGACTGGCTGTTTTGATCTGAATTTCGGCAGGTAAAACATCTGTTTGAGCAAAAAGTATTGCGGGAATACAAAACGCGAAAAGGCTGGTAAGAATTTTCATGAATAATGAATTTAGAGATTACTGCAGCTTAAAGATAGGAAATAAGCATTAGCAGAAAAAAGATAATAGAGATTAGGGCCGGTTGTTGAGAACCACCGGGATTTGCACAGTTTAGCTTGTGCAGGCCGGGAAAAGAAAAGGTGTAGGGGGAGGAATCTTAGTTGAAGAAGTCGAGGTAGTCCTGGGAACTCGTCCGGATATTTTTAATATCCTTGAGGTTCCTTTTTAACCTGTAACTCTGCCTTCGGTTTTGAATCAATAATATGATCAAAAAGAGAATGGCAATTCCTGCAATACCTGAAATGAAATATTCCATCTTTTTTGCATTAGGCCAATAAAAGTAATGTAAAAAAGCAGAAATTAATTACGGCTTCCCATAATTTGTTGCAGTTCTAAAAAAATTAATTCCAGTCAAGTAATCTTTTTTCTCCTTCTATCCCTTTAATATCAGTAATGTCCTGTGACATTTCAATTACTCCGCGGTAATTTTCCCTTTCATCCCTTACAGCAAAATACCTGATGTAAATAAGTCTGCCCTTGAAATCGAACCAGAAGGAAGCTTCATTTTTGGTGCCTTTTCTAAACTCCTCCAGGATCTTTAGCACCATTCCCACGCTCTTTGGAGGGTGGCAAAATTTAACTTCTCTTCCTATGATCCCCGCACTTCGGGGAAACACTCGCTCATCCCCACGGTTGTAAAAGATCACCTTATCGTTCTCATCTACATAAGTGAGATCAAGCGGCATGGTTCGCAAAAGAAGATTTACCTGCTCGACCGTCATATATCCTTCATTATAGTGGGATGCTTTTTCTGTATCAAATGCATGTTCTCTTTTAGTGTGGTCTATTAAAGGATGAATATAGTCCTCTTCCATTGACACGGGATACCCTTCCGGCTTGTCTGCCAACATCCAGCCAATCTCCTCTTCGCCCTTTCTAACCTGCATCCAGTCATTTTCACTAAGGAGCTCCATTGAATTTGGGAAGAGCACATTATCTTCCACCAAAAGAAGTCTGAATATGCTGCTTACCAGGTACTGCGCATCCCGTGTTGCTTCAGAAGATTTTTTGTCTTCAATCTTCTTTCTCAATAACCGGAACTGTTCCCGGATGGTGTCGTGAAATGACCACATATTTTTTGACGGCCCGGTCCAGCCTTTTTGCTCCAGTACCGGAAACAGCTGATTCTCCTTTCGCTCGAATCTCCTCTCGATTTGCTGAAGTTGATTGAAGATATTGTAGAATTTCTGATCTTCAGTTCCTGGGTCGGTCTCAAGTAGTTCCTTTCCCAGGCTTTGGATCAATTCCTTTTCTTCAGAATAGATACTAACCGGATGTCCTTTTGGTAAGGCTGAAGTTTCTGTCATAGCACAAAATTTTCAGCAAATAAAGAGGATAATCAAATCCTGTTTTATGACCTCAATCACAACACCAGGAGAGGTTTCAAAATAGTAATATTCCGTCAAGCTGAACACTTGCTTCAGCTTCTTATTGATGTTGATTTTTTGGTGAAGATCCTGAAAAAATTCAGGATGACGTTTTCCTGGCTTTTTAATAGGCTTTGTTAAAAAGCTAAAGCAGCATTTTGATTTCCTTCTCTAAATTTTCCGGCTTTGTGATAGGTGCAAATCGCTTCACAGGTTTACCTTCCCGGTCGATAAGAAATTTGGTGAAATTCCATTTTACCTTGCTGCCCAATAAGCCGCCCAGCTCTTTTTTCAAGTATTTAAACAGGGGGTGAGCTTCTTTGCCGTTGACCTCCACTTTGGAGAACATAGGGAAAGTAACTCCGTAGTTCACCACACACCCCTCGGCAATGGATTTTTCATCTCCCGGCTCCTGCTTTCCGAATTGGTTGCAGGGGAATCCAAGGACAACAAATCCTTCTTCCTTGTATTTTTTGTAGAGTTCCTCAAGTCCTTCTAACTGCGGAGTAAATCCACATTCAGAAGCTGTGTTGACAACCAGCACGACCTTATTTTGGAATTCCTCCATACTTTTTTCCTTACCCTGCAGGTCTTTTGCCGAGTGCCTGTAAAATTCTTTCATGGAAAATACTTTTTGTAAAAATACTGATTTTGAATTTTAATCTAATAAGCGCAGCTGACATGCAGCGAGAGTACGGGTTTTTACAACCGGTGGGGACCCCTTATCATTGGCGTTTAACTCAGGGCTTTTGAGGCCCTAAGATTTTATCTTCCATAAATTCTGTTCCAGAAGAAAAAATGACGCTTTTTTTTTTGCCTTTTGATCCATTTCAGGAAAAAAGGTGAACTAAAACGTTTGAAGTAACTTTTATTTAATACTAATTTAACCTTTTGATATGCTGGCAGTTATGGCTTTAAAAAGTATTTTCGTCCTGTGAACGTGATGGTAATTTTTAGGATAAAACTATGAACAATTTTCTTTTTGTCGCTTCAGAAAATGATGCAATTTCTAACTGCAAAGTTGGTGGGGTAGGTGATGTGATCAGGGATGTTCCCCGTCAGATTTCCGATAGGGGTGACCGGGTGCACGTGATCGTTCCTTCTTATTCCCGCCTGCACAAAATGGGGAGATTAAAGGCAACTTTAGATTTTGAGCTAAGGGGCGAGGTTTATTCGGCTCAACTCTATGAGGTTGCACCAAAAGAACATCACGAAAATATTACTCATTATGTAATTCATCATCCCGAGATCGAGGCAGGCAGCATCGGCGGAGTTTACCATCATGATCCCTATGAGCCCTTTTTCACCGACGTGATCAAGTACACCATTTTCTGTACTGCAGTGGCCGAAGCTGTAAAACAGGGGCATTTTGGAAAGCTGGATATTATACATCTTCATGACTGGCACTCCAGCATGTTGTTGTTCCTGAAGAATTTCCACCCTGCTTATACAAAACTAAAGAAGGTGAAATTTGTCTATTGTATCCACAATCTTGCTCTCCAGGGGATACGTCCTTTTGAGCACAGCTATTCTTCTTTAGCTACCTGGTTTCCTAATATAGACTTGAACAGGGAAGCTCTTCAAGACCCCCGTTACCATAACTGCTTTAACCTTATGGCTATGGGAATCAGGTTTGCCGATTCTGTACATACTGTTTCTCCTTCCTATAAACAGGATGTCTTGCTGCCCAGTGAAGCACCAGAATTCATAGGTGGGGAAGGCCTGGAAGAAGATCTTAGACAAGCTGATAAAGAAGGCCGTTTCCACGGAATTCTCAACGGCTCAGATTACGAGAAGGTACCCGTTAAAAAAGGAAAGCTTTTCCAGAATATTGCCACTACAATTTTTCAGCAGCTCCAAAGAGAAACTCACAGAAGTAAAGCTGAATTTCTTGCTCACACAGGCGAGAAAATAGTTCCTTTTTTAAAGAAGCGTCCAAAGTTCATTTGCGCCAGTGTGGCACGGCTAACAGAGCAAAAGTTCTATTTCTTTAAACGTTCACCTGAAGCCTTGCTGCAAATCCTCGATCAACTTGAGGAAGTAGGGGGAGTTTACGTCCTTCTGGGAACCGGAGCTCACGATTATGAGGACCTGTTGAAGGGTCTAAGTTATAAAAGAGAGAACTTCATTTTTATCAATACCCAGTGTGAAGCGGTAGTAAATTCTATTTACAGGGATACCGATCTATATTTTATGCCAAGTCTCTTTGAACCTTGCGGTATCAGTCAAATGCTGGCAATGCGTAACGGTCAGCCGTGTTTGGTCCACCACACCGGCGGACTCAAAGATACAGTGCAGCACGTGCATACGGGGTTTGCCTTTGACGGCAAGACCTATGATGAAAAAGTATACAATATGGTAGAGAGTTTTAAAGAGGCCTTATACCTTTTCCAGCACGAAAAAACAACCTGGAAGCAGATACAGGTAAATGCCAGGAGGATGCGCTTTACCTGGAAAAAATCTGTGGATGAGTATTATAAACTGCTTTACGCCTTCAACCCCGCTGAGGTAAGAGTGGCTTAAGGTTAGTAAGCAGTGGTCAGTTTTCAGTCGTCAGCACCTTCTTTTGTAATAGGGGGGCAGGGTCAGAAAATTAGAAATAAAAATAGTTGTCTTTATAAATGAAACTTCAAAATAAATTTTATAAAAACACCTATAATTGAGAAGAATTCTCTTTTAAGTATCCCCTCCTTCGGAGGGGTGCCTGTAAGGCGAGGGGCAGAGCTTATAAGAGAGAGGGACGAATTTGTGATCACTGGGCAATATTCAGGATAAGCTTGCCTGAAAGATTTTTTACAGGATCCATACCC
This sequence comes from Salinimicrobium sp. CAU 1759, assembly GCF_054482715.1. Classification (NCBI taxonomy): domain Bacteria; kingdom Pseudomonadati; phylum Bacteroidota; class Flavobacteriia; order Flavobacteriales; family Flavobacteriaceae; genus Salinimicrobium; species Salinimicrobium sp. CAU 1759. Next base: position 376,065 of record NZ_JBTLRK010000002.1, read on the forward strand.
ATGCATATGACTCAAAAAAGGCAAAAATAGCTATCTTTTATTGTCCTTGAATTTTTGCCTTATGGAGCTCCATTATTTTCTTCGAAAATGATTTATTCATTCATTACAACAAGCTCCCTTTGCTCCTTTACAGGAAAGGCATTATACAACAGGGGAAAATGCTGCCAAATTTTTTATTTTGCTTTAAACTGGAAGGATTCCTGACGCAACGGAGTTTTTAATTTTGTCCTTACCACAGTAATACATTTGAGGTGCTCGGGCTTTACAGTTGAAGAGCACTATTACGTTTGAGTGTAGAAGTTCCTTTTTTCTTTTGCTCGTTTCCGGAATAAATGTCTATTTTTGCCGGCTTTATGACGAGCACTAACAAAATATCCGTTTCGCCGGTTACTCCGCCCTGAGATAATTCTCTTTCTCATTTTCCTCCCTTTTATGATAGGGAGTGTCTTTCTATAAATTAAATTTATTTCAATACCATTTTAGATGAAAAAGATCTTCAACCTGTTCGATTTTTCACAAAAAGTAGATTATAAAAATGAAGTGCTGGCAGGGCTTACGGTAGCGCTTGCATTAATTCCAGAGGCGGTTGCTTTTGCAATGATCGCCGGGCTTTCACCTTTAACAGGTCTTTATGCTGCTTTTGTAATGGGCCTTGTGACCTCTATCCTTGGAGGCCGTCCGGGAATGATCTCGGGAGCCACCGGTGCAGTGGCAGTGGTTATTGCAGCACTGGCAATTTCTCATGGACCTGAATATGTATTTGCCACTGTGGTTCTCGCAGGAGTTCTTGAATTGTTAGCTGGAGTGCTACGTTTGGGAAAATTGATTAGACTGGTGCCCCATTCAGTAATCTTTGGTTTTGTGAACGGTCTCGCCATTATAATATTCATGTCTCAGCTGGATCAGTTTAAAACCCTTAATGAAGCCGGCGAGCTGGTATGGATGACAGGCCAAAATCTTTACATCCTGCTGGGTCTGGTCTTACTCACCATGCTCATCATTTGGGGACTGCCTAAGCTAACCAAAGTTTTTCCTTCCTCCCTTGCAGCAATTTTAGTTGTTTTCGGGCTGGTTGCTTTCTTTGGAATAGATACTAAGACCGTAGGAGACATTGCCTCCATTGAAGGAGGTTTTCCTCCTTTTCATATCCCAATGGTGCCCTTCACCTGGGAAACTCTTGCTTTAATTTTCCCTTTTGCAGCAATCATGGCAGGAGTAGGACTAATTGAAAGCTTACTAACCTTGAATATCGTAGATGAACTTACCGAGACCCGTGGAAGGAGTAATAAGGAGTGTGTGGCGCAGGGAACTGCAAATATACTTTCAGGTTTCTTTTCAGGAATGGGAGGCTGTGCCATGATCGGGCAGAGTTTGATCAACGTTTCTTCAGGAGCAAGAGCGAGACTATCAGGAATTGTTGCTGCTGTAATGTTGCTGGTCTTCGTGATGTTCGCAGCAAATATCATAGAATTATTGCCCATGGCTGCTTTAACAGGAGTAATGATCATGGTTTCCATAGGCACATTTGAGTGGGCAAGTTTGAGAACTTTCCGAAGAATGCCAAAAAGCGATGTATTGGTGATGGTTCTTGTGACCTTCGTTACGGTTGTACTTCACAATCTTGCACTTGCAGTTCTCGTGGGAGTGATCATTTCGGCTCTTGTTTTTGCCTGGGATAATGCTAAAAGAATTAGAGCTCGCAAGTATGTTGATGATAAAGGAGTAAAGCATTATGAGATCTACGGGCCCCTTTTCTTCGGAAGTGTAGCTGCTTTTAATGAAAAGTTCGATGTTACAGGAGATCCGGATGAAGTGATCATTGATTTCTCTGAGAGCCGAATCGTCGACATGTCGGGAATTGAAGCCGTTAACAGGCTAACCGACCGTTACCTGAAGCAGGGTAAAAAACTACATCTTAGGCACCTTAGCCGCGATTGCAGACAACTTCTTAAAAATGCCGATGAGATCATCGAGGTCAACATCCTTGAAGATCCCACCTGGAAAGTTGCTACAGACCGAATTTAATTCTTAAATTCAAGTCGTAACTAAATTTGAACTTATGAAATTCAGAGATAGAGACGACATAGAATTTGATCCTGTGCCTTCCTTGAAAAGTAAGGCTCTTAGGGTTAATCTAAACGAGCACATCTACGGCACCTTTGCCGAGATTGGAGCAGGACAGGAAACGGTGCGTAACTTTTTTCGTGCCGGGGGCGCTTCAGGAACTATAGCAAAGACTATGAGCGCCTACGACAAGGATTTTAGTGATGCTATCTATGGAATTGAAAAGGATGCCCGTTATGTAACCGAAGCCCGCCTTAAAAGCATGCTGGAATACGAGACCAGACTCCTGGAGGCACGTATCTCCAGGGAAAAACATCCGGATAAGCTCTTTTTTAGTTACGCCAATACGGTTACCACTATTGACTTCGCCAAGAAATACAAGGGTCATGGTTGGCTGGGTATAAGATTCCAGACAAACCCTAAGGAGGAATTTAACGAGATTATTATTCATGTTCAGTTTCACGAGAATAATGCAGGCCTTCAGCAAATTACGCTGGGCACCATGGGTACTAATTTAATTTACGGGGCCTTCTACCAGTATGATGATGCCAAAGTTCTCCTGCAGCATCTCTATGATCATCTCAACAGCGACCAGGTGGAGATAGATATGATCAATTTTACCGGGCCTGTCTTTAAAGATGTTGACAACCGCTTGATGAGCCTTCAACTAGTGAAAAATGGAATGACTCAGGCGGTGATGTTCGCTTCTTCAGGCAATAACGTTTTACCTGCCAATGAGCTGTATAAGAAGAACATTCTCACACTACGGGGAAGCTACCGGCCGGTTACTAAGGTGAACATGAACATGTATGAACAGTCTCTTGATCTTTTTCTAAAAGAGAGAAAGGTAAAGAAGGAAGAGACCAGAGTCATTTTTGAGATCACCTTATCGAACCTAAAATCTGAAGGAGATATTGACGAAAAAGATTTTCTTGATAGGGCAGATCTTTTGGGTTCTCTGGGACAAATGGTGATGATCTCGAATTTTCAGGAGTATTATAAGCTGGTTGAGTACTTTTCCCAATTCACTGCAGAGAGAATGGGATTGACTATGGGAGTCAACACCTTTATCGCTTTGTTCGATGAAAAGTACTACCGCCATCTTAGTGGTGGTATACTGGAAGCATTCGGAAAACTTTTCTTCAGAGATCTAAAGGTCTATCTGCATCCGCTAAAAGATCCCGATACAGGAGAGATCATTACCAGCGATAATCTTAAGGTACATCCCCGCATGAAGGAACTTTTCAAATTCTTTAAGGACAATGGTAGGGTAGTGGATATCACCAATTACGATCCCGAGATCCTGGACATCTACTCCCGTGAGGTGCACAAAATGATCTCTGAAGGCAAGAGCGGCTGGGAAGACATGCTTCCTCCAAGAACCACCGAAATGATCAAGGAAAAGCGTTTGTTCATGCCTACAGAGGCCTGATGGGAAGAGGTGTCAAAAATGTCATTTTTGAAGCTTTATTCAAAACTTCTTCATGGCTTGTCAAAAGTAAAATCTGTTTCCTCTGCGGTCCTGCCGCTAAGTCCCCAGGCAGAATTAACTTTTGCAATTAAACGGGGATAGCGTTCATCTTTACGCAGGTCTGCAAATTCTTTGGGGAAAAGATATCTAATGATCTCGGTTGAAAAAGAACTCCAGTCCGATACATTTTTAAGGCTATGATAAGCAGCATTGATCTCACCATCAAGAATTTGAAGCATAGCCATAGGAAAAGGGTTAATACGGCTGTGGATCTCTTCTTTTAATTTTTGTCCCCACTCCCCGTTGCCATGCGCGTGATAACAAAAAGCCATCACTGCCTTTACTTCTGCCCTGGAAGGAGTACTTAAAGGAAGGGTGTGAGGCAGTGTTTTCTTTAAAGAGATCAACGCCTCTTCAAATTTACCGAGGTGATAAAGACTCAGTCCTTCGACAAAATGAGTAAAGCTATAATCAGGGTTGATCTCCCTGGCTCTTTGAGCTTCCTTCAGGCCTTTAGAATAGTTTCCATTTGCGAGGTAAATTATTGATAAAAAGATCCTGAAAGCAGGGGAAAGCGGATTCAATATCACCGATTTTTCTCCCACCCCAATAGCTTCCATAGTTCTTCCCATCATAAGATTGATCCAGCCTAACCATATATAAGCTTCAGCATAACTGGGGGAGAGATCGATGGCGGTATCAAATTCTTTTTTTGCAGCAGGAGCATTCTGTTCGACTGAATAAGCAATACCCAGCGCGCAATGTGCTTCTCCCAGTTGAGGATTTAGCTCTACGGCCTTAGTAGCAACAAATATGGGAGTGAATGAGCTTTTAGGGGCCGGCAGTCCATAATACTTTAAAAGGGAGAGGGAGTCAGCAAGTCCTGCCCAGGCAAGAGCGTAATTGGGGTCGAGGTCTATGGAGCCTTTGAAAAGGTCCAGACTGCGATAAATACCATCTTCTGTGCGTAAATCAAGGCTGCTCCTGCCCGAGGTGTACAGGCGGTAGGCTTCAAGGTTCTTGGTGGGGTGTTGTGCTTCCCGGTTTTTTTCCCGGGGAGACAGCCGAATCTTTAAGGTCTCTAAAATGTCATCTGTAACCTCATCTCTTATGGAAAAGATGTTCCCCGCAGTTAACTCGCGTTGATACATTTGCGACCATGCCTGCGTATCATTTGATGCATGGATAAGTCGTACATTGATCCTTATATTGTTGCCGGCCTGCTCAACTTCCCCTTCCAGGAGCCAGTTGACATGTAGTTCCCTCCCAATGCGGGAGGATGTTTTACCCTTTTTATTATAATTCCTGACAGAGGTTCTGGAAATGACCTGCAGATCGCTGATCCTGGAAAGGGCGGTAAGAATATCTCCATGTATACCTTCGGCAAAATGCATTTTTTTAGAGCTAAGATCTTCAAAAGGTAAAACAGCTATGCTCTTTCCGGAAATATTGGACTCCTTTGTTTCAGTTCTTCGGTCTGGTATTACTTCTGGTCTGTTCTTGATTTCTTCGGCAGTTTTAGTGACGAGATCTCGTATTCTAGGACCGGGTTCTTCATTCCATTCGGTCTTTAAGTACCTACAATAGTTCTCATACTCTTCAAGTGCAGCCTTGCTGTCGCCACTATTCTGCAACAGCTTTATGAGTTTGATGCGGAATTCTTCTGAATCAGGATCGAGCTCTATTCCTTTTTTTAGCCATTTTGCGGCACTGTCATGATCATTGTCTAGCAATAGATCATTGGCCAGTTTGGAACAGGCATCAGTAGCTATGGAGAGAAATCTGCTTCTCTCTTTTTCCAGCCAGTGATCATACTCGGGTGAAATGTTGCTGACAAAAAATCCTTTGAGAAGATCACTTCTATAGACCTGCAGTGCAGTTTCAGGATCCTGATTATGTATAGCCTCTTCAAACTTCAACGCATCTGAAGAAAAAGATTCCGGGACTATCATGATCTCCTCGGCACCTCTGTTCTTTAATGCTTCTTTTCCAAGGGTTTTTCTAATGTGATAGAGCATATTGCTCAGGGAATTACGGGCACTTTTTTGGTCCTGCTCCGGCCAGAAAAGTGGAAGCAGACTATCCCTGCGATGGAAACCTCGGGGCCGGTCCAGTAACAGGAAAGTAAGTAATGCCAAACGTTTGGGGCCGGCTAGAAAGGAATGCTCCAGTTCACCTTTCGAATTCCTTATTTCGGCCGGTCCTAAAATATTTAATTCGATCATTACGGGGTGCTTAACTCTTAGATTGAAATCTAAGACATAAAACAGAATTAACAAAGAATGGCCGGTAATTTTACGGGATATAATCAAGAATGGAAGGAGAAATTTTTGAGAATTACCATTAACTAAAACCATATTATTATGAACAGACAAAATTTTAAAAGGAGTTTTATTGCTGCAGGGATCTTTTCAATGCTTTTAACCGGCATTGTAAGTCTGGCGATATTTGTGGGCTGTGAACCGGAGAATTTACAGGATTCAGAAACGCTGTCACTGCAGGCAAAAGTTAATAAGAGTGTAAAGGCTAAACAGAATGTTGTGGAAGTAGTGACCGATCATATGGACCTGAAGGTCCCGTCCAGGATTCCATCGGGGTGGACGACCTTTGAATATATTAATAATGGTCATGCACCACACTTCTTTGTAATTGAAAGAATGCCCGAGGGAAAGACCTTTGAAGATAGTAAGGCAGAGATCGTTCCGGTTTTTCAGGATGCAATGGATGCCATAGTGGCCGAGGATTGGGATAAAATGAACGAGGCCTTCGCCGCGCTTAACGAAGTAGAGTGGTACAAAGAGGTGGTATTCACTGGAGGCCCCGGAATTGTTTCTGAAGGTCATACGGCCAGGAGCACAGTTTATCTTGAGCCGGGAACTTACACCATCGAGTGTTATGTCAAGAATGAAAATAATGTTTTCCATGTTACCATGGGAATGATCGAGGGTTTTACGGTGACAGAAGATGAAAATGGTTATGATGAACCTAAATCCACAATGCAGGTAAATATTTCCAATGCCTCCGGAATTTCCTTTGATGATAAAATACGGCCCGGAAAACAGATCATTAAGATCAACTTTAGAGACCAAACCACCTACGCTCATGCCCTTGGCCATGATGTTCACCTGGTCAAACTGGAGAAGAATGCCGATGTTGAAGGGCTTAATGACTGGATGAACTGGTCATCACCGGCAGGACTTCTCACCCCCGTTCCGGCGGGAGTAACCTTCCTTGGAGGTATGCAGGAACTACCCGCAGAAGATGACAACTATGAGTCCGGCGTAGGTTATATTGAAACCAGGCTCGAACCCGGCACCTATGCATTTATAGCAGAGATTCCCGATCCAAAGAGCCATAACATGTTTAAGATATTTTCTGTTCCTTCGGCCAGGTAGATATGGCTAACAACAAAATAAAAGAACACCGGTATCTGCCGGTGTTCTTTTATTCAAAAAAGATTAAGCTCCAAGGGAAACCAAAGGGAAAGAAAATAAGAGGGCTCAAAAAAGTCATTTTTGAGCCCTCTTATTTTCTAATCTTCTTTTAAAAACTTCCCGGAGGAATCAAATTCTAATTCGCGTCCATCTGCCAATTGTACTTCGTGCCCATCATCTTCTTTTTCCCAACTTACTACGTGGTCTGTCAGATTATTCTGCTCTAAATAAGCTCTAATGGCTTGCGGAAGTGCCTGAAGGGGAATTGTAAACCCTTCCTTACTGTCAATTTCTGTGACCTCACCGGCTTTATTAAAATCCAGCTTGATCCCGTTTGCCAGTTTGACCTCATACATCTCATCCTTGTCCCAGTTGTACCAACTGTCATTCTTCTCTACTTTTGCCACTTGTTCAGACGAGAAATGTTTCTTCAGGAAATCCTGAGAGCTTTGAGGTAGCTTACCCATATCTGCCTGGGCAAATGTAAGGGCGGTGGAAAAGAGTAACCCTATACCTGTCAAAAATAACTTTTTCATGACCTTTTATTTTAGTTCCATATAAATTTAGAATAAGCTTCTGTCTTAGCCGCTGGCAAAGGTTTAATATTCTGTTAAATAGAGTCCTTGGAGAGCTAAAAGTGAGAAGAGCCCTCTTAATTACTTACAAGTCATAAAATAATCTTATAAAACTATCATCTGCATTAGCATTTTTCATTTTTTTCTTACTTTTTACAAAAAGCAACTATGAAAGAACATAAGAAGACTATAGAAAGCTATTTTGCTTCTATTGGGAGCAAGGCCAGTGAAGTAGGTCTGGCCAAAGAAGATATAAAAAAGGATTTTCTACATAAGCTTTTTTACCACCTGGGCCGGGTTCCGGCGGTAACAACAAATAATGATCTTTATACCGCGCTTGCACTTACCATTCGGGATAGGGCGTTAAGGCAATTTGTACGTTCTACAGAAGAATTTGCGCAAAAGGATGCCCGCGGAATTGCCTATTTTTCAGCCGAATATCTTCCTGGACCTCACCTTGGTAACAACCTTTTGAATCTGGAGATCATTGAGGAGACCCGGGAGGCTTTAAATGAATTGGACCTGGACCTGGACCAACTCCTTGAACAGGAAGTTGAACCGGGATTGGGAAATGGGGGATTGGGCCGCCTGGCGTCCTGTTATATGGACTCCTTAGCAACCCTGGGAATTCCTTCGATTGGCTACGGAATAAGGTATGAATTCGGGATCTTTAAGCAGGAAATCCGGGAGGGATGGCAGGTGGAAGCTACAGATAAGTGGCTGCACAATGGCAATCCCTGGGAAGTTATGAGACCCGAGATATCCTACGTTGTAAAGTTTGGTGGCCGAACAGAACACGGCATGGATGAGGAAGACAACTACCAGGTCAAATGGCTACCCGAATCTGAAATAAAAGGAACCGCCTACGATACTCCTATTCTCGGTTATCAAAGCAATGGGATCATCATGCGACTTTGGAAAGCCGAAGCTGTAGAATCTTTCGATTTTTCAGTTTATAACCTGGGAGATTACTATCGTGCTGTGGAGAAGAAAATGCGTTCAGAGAATATCACCAAAGTACTTTACCCTAACGATGAAAACCTCTCTGGTAAGGAGTTGCGACTCAAACAGCAATTCTTTTTCGTTTCCTGTTCTCTGCAGGATATGATCAATCTACACAAAGTGCAGGGTAGAAAACTGAAGGATTTCCACAAGAAGTTCGTCATTCAGCTTAATGATACCCATCCTTCTATAGCAGTGGCCGAACTCATGAGGCTTTTGGTCGATGAGCATAAGATGGAATGGGAAACTGCCTGGGATATTACCCGGGAAACCTTTGCCTATACAAATCATACCCTACTGCCGGAAGCCCTGGAGAAATGGACAATTAGCTTGTTAGGGAGATTACTGCCACGTCATCTGGAGATCATTTACGAGATCAATAGTCGCTTTCTTGAGGAACTTAGGGATAGAGGATTTAGCGGAGAGCAGATCGCCCGTATGTCTTTAATAGATGAGCAGGGGGAGCCTTCAGTAAGAATGGCTCACCTGGCAACTATAGGGAGCTTTAAGGTCAACGGAGTTTCTGAACTGCACTCCCGACTTCTCAAGTCACAGGTCCTTAATGATTTTGCCGATCTCTGGCCAGATAAATTCACCAATGTGACCAATGGGGTCGCTCATAGACGTTTTCTTGCAGTTGCAAATCCCGGTTTGGCCGACCTTATTTCTGAAAAGATCGGGAAAAAGTGGTTGACAGATCTTACAAGTTTTAGTCATTTGGAGAAATTTGCCGAAGATGAAGAATTTCAAAAGAGATGGCAGGAGGTAAAACTGCAGAACAAAGAGTTTCTGGCGCAGCACCTGGAGGAGCATACAGGAGTAAAGGTCGATCCCCACATGCTTTTTGACGTACAGGTTAAGCGCATTCACGAGTATAAAAGACAACACTTAAAATTGCTTCATATCATCGACCTTTATTTGAGGATAAAGCAGGGGAAATCTAAAAATATCGCCCCCTCGACCTTCATCTTTGCAGGAAAAGCTGCGCCCGGTTATTTCATGGCAAAGCTTATCATACGGCTGGTAACCGCAGTGGCCGATCTGGTAAATAATGATGAAGAGGTAAATAAGCTTCTTAAAGTGGTGTTTTTACCGAACTTTAATGTTAAACAGGCACAAAGGGTTTACCCTGCAGCCGATCTTTCTGAACAGATCTCTATGGCCGGTAAAGAAGCATCGGGTACAGGAAATATGAAATTTGCACTTAACGGAGCACTTACGATTGGAACCCTGGACGGAGCAAATGTGGAGATCCTTGAAGAGGTAGGGGAGGATAACTTTTACCTGTTTGGGCAAACTACAGAAGAAGTTCAGCGATCAAAAAAAGAAGGTTACCGGCCTTACAAGCTGTACCAGGAAAATTCCAGGTTAAAGAAGGTTCTTGATTTTCTGGTCTCCGGAGAATTAGCCGGGGGCGATACAGAGCTATTCAAACCTCTTTATCACAATCTATTGCAGCAGGATCCATATCAACTGCTAAAGGATTTCGATTCCTATTGTACCGAGAAAGAAGAGATCTTTAAACTTTGGAGTGATAAAAGGGAATGGACCAAGAAATCTATTCTCAATGTGGCAAGAATGGGAAAATTCTCTTCAGATCGTTCTATAAGGGATTACTGTGAGAAAATATGGAAGGTGGAACCTGTAAGGATCAAGGACTAACTGGCAATCCGGGCTTTTAATTCGGCTAGATGAGCAGCCTTTATTTCTTCACAGTACTTTTTACAGTAAGTCGTATGGTAGGAGTGGTTGGAAAGGAATTTGACCTGAATTTCGTTCCATTCCTGCCGCGAAAGCTGCGGCTGGCTGTGTTTTAATTCTTTATATAATCTTTCACTAACCTCATAGAAAGTATCGGTTCCTAAGTATTCAAGATCGGCATCTGCAAGTATTCTTTCAGAAAGGTTCTTTGGTTGTTGAGGTATTTTGGTCGCCATGATCATGCCGCAAATCCTTTGGATCTCTTCGGGTGTGATCTCAAATTCAGGAAGTTCGGCTGCAGCCATTTCACAACTTTTGCACTCATGGTCTTCCCTGCCTTTTATGAACCCAAGGTCATGATAAAGAGCTGCAACTTTTATCAGGAACAGTTCCCTGCCGGAAATTTCTTCCTGTTCTGCGAGAAAAATTGACTTTTCAAGAACGTATTTGGTGTGGTCGGGTGAATGGTAGTATAACCAGGAAGGCAGGTTATTCTCCAGATTCGACATTACTTTCCTGTAGATTTGCGTGAACATGATCTTCAAAAGGGTCTTTTGCTGTTTGTTTTCCAATTCCTCCTTTAACCTCCTTTATTCTTTGAACAAAGAAAAAGGCTTTAGGATCTATATTGGTAGTGGCTTCTTTTATTCTATGTATTTCCAGTCGGGTTACAATGGTCATCACAATATCGCAATCATGCTTTACATTGTATGTTCCCGGTAAATATCCTCTTTCACCCTTATAAACGGTAATAGCTTTACCAAAGTCATTTACAATAAGGGACTTCACTTGTTCACATTCACTGGATATTATAGTTAAGGCCGTGAACTCTTCAAATCCATCTATCACATAATCTGTGGTCTTGGCCGCAGTGAAATATACTAAAAATGAATACATCGCAGTTTCTATGTCAAAAACAAATGCTGCACCCACAAAGATCAGAGCATTCAAAGTAAGAATGATCTCGGCTGTGGAAAACGCCGATCTTTTGGTGGTATGCAGGGCCATGATCTCAATGCCATCCAATACGCCCCCTGCTTTTATAACAAGGCCGATTCCAAGGCCAATAAGAAAACCCCCAAAGACTGCAATGAGCACTTTATCATCGGTTACTGCAGGGATCTCTATAAAATGCATGAGGATGGTAAGCATGAGAATAGAGATAAGGGCACGAAGTGCAAAGGTCTTTCCTATTTTTTTATAACCCAGGTAAAGGAATGGCAGGTTAAAGGCTACCAGGAGATAGGTAAAAGGCACCTGAAGGATCTCCTCCACAAGAATGGAAATGCCTGTCACCCCACCGTCAAGGAAGTGGTTGGGCAGCATGAATCCTTCCAAAGCGACCATTGCTGAAAATACTCCCAGTATTGAATATACTATGGAATGAAGCGAGAAAAGTGATTTCCAGTTGATCGTTTTGTTTTGTTGCATTTTTGTCTTCTAATGATTGCTAGCTTAAGACTTCATAAGCTTGTACAGTTTCTTTTTTATTTTTGAAGTTAATCAAGCCGACCTCTTTACATTGAAAGGATTCTTTTATCTTTTCAAAATTTGCAGCTGTTATGAGGATCTGGTTGACAGATGCCGCTGTTTGTAGACGGGCCGCGACATTTACCACATCTCCTATAACAGTATAATCCAGTCTTTTTAAAGTACTGGAGCCAATGTTACCTGAAACCATTTCGCCCGAATTGATCCCGATGGAGATCTTTAGTTTGAAAGCTTCCTCCTCTTCCTTATCCTGTTCTACTTTTTGAAGTCTTTCCCTTATTGCAAGGCTGGCCTCAACAGCACGATCAAGATGGTATTCTCCCTTAAAGACGGCCATTATGCAGTCACCCATGAATTTATCTACAATTCCATTTTGATTGATGATCTCTTTTACCATCATATCAAAGTACTTATTAAGCAGTTTCACGACAACATCTGGCGCTTCGGTTTCGCTAATACGGGTAAATTCCACAATATCAATAAAAGCTACAGAGCCTTCCACGGTCTCATTCTCAAAAAGGGCATTTTCCACACCATTCTTTCCCATGAAGTTGAGAACGGTTTCATCTACATACATCCTTAAAATATCATTTTCCTTGACTGCTTTCAGGGTTTCCTTTAATTGGCTTACATGTTTGATTGTCTTATCTATTGTTATTTCAAGATCTTTAAAATCTACGGGCTTGGTGACAAAATCAAAAGCTCCCCGGTTCATGGCGATGCGTATATTTTCCATGTCTCCATAAGCTGAAACAATGACCGATTTCAACAAGGAGTTCTTTTCGCTAATTTTTGCCAGCAACGTAAGACCGTCCATTTCGGGCATATTGATGTCACTGAGCACAAGATCAACATCCGGGTTACTTTCCAGCTGTTCAAGCGCATGGCGCCCATTTAGGGCAAAAAGAAACTCGTATTCATTCTGCCTTATTTTCTGCCGGAACTTTTGCTTAATAAGTACCTCAAGATCGGCTTCATCATCAACTACCAGGATCTTTGCCATAGTTCCATTTTAGCTATTAATGATTCCTCTTATTTCCTCTTTTAGGGAAACAAAATCAATGGGTTTGGTGAAAAATTCTTTTGCTCCTGAATTAATTGCCTTGTTATAATTCTCGGAATCTCCATAAGCAGAGATCATACTCACCTTCATTTCCGGAAACTTCTGTTTAATGATCTGGAGCAGTTCAAGACCCGTCATTCCGGGCATATTGATATCTGAAAAAACATAGACCACAGAAGGGGGATTGGACTCCTCCAGGATTTCCAACGCCTCCTGTCCCGAAAAAGCAAAGACCAACTCCAGGTCTTCCTGTTTTGTCTCCTTCCGGAATTTTTGGCGGAATAACATTTCCACATCCTTTTCATCATCGACAATTAATATTTTCATAGCAATATTTTAAAGATTTTTGTTCAATTCTATCCTGAAGCGGGTATACTCCCCTTCGCCGGTCTCAATATCAAGTGAGGCTTTGTGTTCCTGAATGATCTCTTTGCTTATGCTCAAACCCAATCCGGTGCCTTCTGCACCTTTCTTGGTGGTGAAAAAAGGAGTAAGGATCTTTTTCTTAATATCTTCCGGAACTCCCGGGCCATTGTCTTCAATGATGACTACGGCTTTATCCTCTTCTGTAGTAGTTATCACCTTTAGAACAGGTTTATAATCCTCTACAGCCGGAGTGGATTCTACTTTTTCTCTCATCGCATCAAAGGCATTTTTACACAGGTTAAGAATAACCCGGCTAAAACTTTCGGCGTTTAGTTTAACATTTCCGAGATTCGGCTCAAGTTCAAGCTGTATATCCACATTAATGGAATTCTTATTGGCCCTCATACCATGGAAAGCGAGGTTGACGTATTCCCTGATTAAAGCATTCAGGTCTTCGGGTTCGTAATTTCCGTTACCGCCACGGCTGTGGAGCAACATTGATCTTACAATGCCCTCGGCCCGGTGCCCGTGAGTCCGGATCTTACTTAGGTTCGATCTTATGTACTCAATGAGGTTAAAAGCTTCTTCTATCTCTTTTGGATTTCTTAGATCCTGCAGAATTTCTTCGATCTCCTCAAGGTATTCCAAGCTGAGGTCGGAGAAGTTGGTGATGAAATTCAGGGGGTTTTTGATCTCATGAGCTATACCTGCCGTGAGGAGCCCCAAACCAGCCAGTTTTTCCTGCTTAATGAGTTGTTGTTCGGCCGCTTTCAGCTGTTTTTTTGCAGCTGCAAGGTTCTTCCTGTATTTTGCCAGTTCCGCATCCATAGCTCCGCCGGGAGCGACAGCCTTCAGATTCTGCAGTTTCCAATCCTCTCCGGACTTTTTTAGGTGAAGCTGAAAATTGAGATCGTTTTCTTTCTGCAAGGCCAACTCTTTTTTTAATGCCTGAACAAGCTTGGCAAATACCGGATCTTCTGTTTTTAATTCTTTATTTTCCATTGGTTTGGGAAACTCTATGTGATTAAGTTAAGAAAAAAAATACTACATAACTTATTCTTTAGAGTAACTGTTCATATTTTAAAGATTTAATAAAAAGTTATATGATCTCCATTTAGGAGTAGTTGGATCCTGAACTCTGCTCTTTCACCCGCAACTAGCGGCAATTACTTCCCAAAAGAATATCAGCAAAAAACAACGATAGAATAGGTCTTAAAAATGTCATTTTTGAAAGCTTATTTAGACGCCGGTTTGTACAAGATTATTTGCAGATAGCTGTAGAATGAATTTTGTTCCACTTACAGGGGAGGTCTCAACATCCATTTTTCCTCCATGAGCTTTCATAATATCATTGGTGATACTTAATCCCAATCCGGTCCCTTCAGTACCCTTTTTAGTGGTAAAAAATGGCTGCAGGATCTTATCCTTGATCTCATCAGGAATTCCCGGTCCGTTGTCTTCTACGACCAATTCTACAGCATTTTCGTTTCGGGTAGTGTGTACCACCAGTTCGGGAGAAAATTTTGTAGAATGAAGTTTTTCTCTTATTGCATCAAAAGCATTATTGCATAAGTTGAGAATAACCCTGCTAAAATCTTCCCTTATCACCGGGATAAGGCCCAGGTTTTCATCGAGATCAAATTTTATGTTCACATTGACAGGGTGCTTTCCTGCGCGCATCCCGTGGAAGGCCAGATTTACGTATTCTTTGATGAGCAGGTTGAGGTCTGTTGGCTGCATTTTACCAGTACCGCCCCTGCTGTGTTGCAACATAGATTTCACAATAGTATCGGCCCGGGTTCCATGCTCGTGGATCTTTTTCAGATTCTTTTCTATATCTGTAAGCAGTTCTTCAATGCTCTCTAAAGATGCTTGTTTCCTTTCTGAATCTATGGTATTAGATCTATTTTCAGCTTTAACATCTAACAGTTCTTCTTTAGCCTCTTCTATAAGTTCTATGCTAACATCAGAAAAATTGTTCACAAAGTTTAGTGGATTTTTGATCTCATGCGCTATACCTGCAGTGAGTTGCCCCAGGGAAGCCAGTTTTTCCTGTTGTACCAACTGGTTTTGAGCTGCTTTAAGTTCTCCCAGGGCAGCTTTCATTTTTTGGTAAGATTCAGCATTCTGTATTGCAATCCCCACATTGGCAGCTATGGTTGTAAGAAGATGTTCGTCGTGAATAGAAAATTTATTTCCTTTTTCCTTACTCTGTACACTAATGACTCCAATTGCTTCTTCCCCGGCCATTATAGGTACTCCAAGATAGGATGAGACCATTTGGCCCCTTTTTTCAGCCTTTATTTTTTCATAAGTTTCATCTAGGTTGGTATTGACCAGCAATGGCTCCTTGTTCAAAATTATCTTTTCGGTTATCCCATTTCCGAACTTCCGGGATTGAGATATATCTCCGTAGTAATATGGGAAATTCAGCATATTGGTTTGGCGGTCATACAGGGCCAAATAGACAATATCAGCACTGAAAGTGCTCCTCATCTGTTCTCCTACCAGGCCTATTAATGCGTCCAACTCCAGTTGAGAGACAATTGCCTTACTAATGTTGTTTACCGTATGCAATTCTGCTGCCCGCCGTTCAGTTTCCTCAAGTAAGCGTGTGGTCTCATTGAACAATCTGGCGTTTTCTATCGCAAAGCTCATACTATTGGTAAGGGTAGTGAGAAGTCTAACGTCGTCTTCATTGAATGCAAATTCCTTTTTAATATTCTGAAGACTAACAGATCCCTTTATTACATCTCCAACGACCATGGGAATAAAAATGGCTGATTTTGGTACCAATCCTTCTGTAAAACCTCTGCTTCCATGCTTTCTTGCAGTTTCCTGATAATCTTTATTTATGAGAAGAGGTTCTTTGCTTTCGATTAAAATTTTATTGGCCCAAATAATGGGTCGTGGTTCTGAGGTCATTTCTTCACCACCTTCAACTGCATACTCCCAATTTTCTAAATTCTCTTGCAGGTCAAAGGTTCTAATAATGAGAGTTTGGGTATGTAGAACTTCGCAGATCCTGTCTCCAACCTCCTTATAGATCGCTCTCATATCTAATTCTTTTACCAATCCTTCCTGCACACTGTTGATGATCTGTAGTTCTGAATTTCTTTTCTCGGTTTCGTCCAATAATCGGGTGGTCTCATTAAAAAGACGGGCGTTCTCGAGGGCAACACTCATACTGTTCACCAGGGTGTTGAGCAATCGTATATCGGAATCACTGAAGGCATTTTCATGATCCAGATTTTGCAGGGAAACATATCCTTTGACCTCTCCTGCGATTAGCATAGGAACGAAGACCATGGTTTTGGGTAAGACCGTTCCCGGAAGAGCTTCCGGATCTTTACCCATCAGGTTTTTGAGAAAATCTTTGACACTTTCCTTTAAATGGATCGTCTCCTTCTCCCGGATTAATAATTCCCGGAACTTATCTAAGCTCCTCGGTTTTGGATAAATCCGCTTTCCATTTTCAAAATTATAGTTGAAACTCTCCTGCTGCTTTTCCAAATCAAAGGTGGCAATTGAAACCACCTGGGCATCGAAGAGGTCGCGTGTTTTGTTTCCTACCAGTTCATATATCTTTTGAAGGTCCATTTTGGCCATAAGACCTTCCTGTACACTGTTAATGACATCAAGCTCGGCATTACGCTGGGTGGTTTCACTAAATAACCGGGCGTTTTCCAAAGCCACACTCATACTGTTGGCGAGGGTGGTAAGCAGGCGAACGTTAGCATCTGAAAATGCGTTTTCCTTATCGAGATTTTGAAGGGAAACGTAACCGGTTACACGGTCTCCCACCGTTAATGGAACGAATACCAGCGACTTTGCCCTCCTGGTACCTTCCACGGGAACGTGCTCCTCACCGGTGATCTCTTCGATCCTTTGGTCGATGTTTTCCTTTATATGTAGAGGTTGTTTATTCTCTATTATCCATTGTCTTAGTTTATTATATTTCTGGCTGTTTGGATAATATCTCTTCCCGTCCTCATACAGGTAGTTGAAGATTTCCAGTTTGTTTGAAAGATCGAAAGTAGCTATGGCTGCGACCTGGGCTTCAAAAAGATTCCTGATCTTGTCTCCCACCAGGTCATAGATGTCCTGCATATCGGTTTCTGCAACCAACCCCTGCTGTACACTGTTAATCACCGCCAATTCAGCATTTCTTTCTTCAGTTTCATTGAAAAGTCGGGCGTTTTCAAGAGTCACACCAATAGTTGATGCAATAGTGTTTAGCAGCCGGATATCTTCCTCTTTAAAAGCATGTTCGCGGTCGACGTTTTGAATGCTTATATAGCCAAAAACTGTATTCCCCGCTATCATTGGCACGTATAGAGCCGATTTTGTTGCTTTGGTTCCGGGGATTACTGTAGGTTCTTCCCCTGTGATCCGGGTCCAGACTGCATCTGCATCCTCACTAATGTAAATGATCTCAGCAGTCGAGATAAGGCGTTGCCTTAATTTATCTATGGGTCGGGGGATAGGGTAGTGGCGTTCTCCTTCTTCAAAGACATAATGAAAGATTTCCTTATCTGTCGCCAGGTTGAAGGTGCTTATCGCAGCGACCTGAGTGTCGAACAGGTCCTTTATCTTTTCACCCAGTTCGACATAAATCTCTCCAATTTCTTTCCTTGAAAGCAAACCTTCCTGTACATTACTCAAAAGCGCCAGTTGAGCCTCCTGTTGTCTTACTTTTTCAAGTAAATGTTTTTCCCCCTGCATAATAATAGGATTATGGGTTGTTGGTGGGGGAATCTGGATGTTAAACGAAATGTATGCTATTAAATTAACATTAATTAAATGGGCTAATTAGTTGATTAACAAAAATTTAGTAGTACTGTCGTCTTTGGCTTCCAGCCTTTAGGCAAGGCTAGTTCTTAAGGCTCACTTTCCTGTACTTCAACGAATTTTGTTGACAAGCTGAACTTTCTTCACTAACTTAATAATCAATTAATTAACCAAAATTTTGCAGATATGGGAGCAGAGAACACCAAGATCTACATGATCGTGGATACCAAAGAGATCCAACCGGGCAACGTTGACAAAAACGTCAGGTTTAAAGATAACCGTGGTAACAAGGAACCACAGGGGGACCCGGTCAATTTTACTTCAGATGTAAATGCAGGACAGAAAGTATTCTGGTTTGGACAACCCGAAGATGAACAAAGGGACACTATAGAGATCACCGGAGTTAAAAGAAAAAATGGTGGGCCTAAGCTCCTAAAAGATATTGGAAAGGATCCCGCACACAGCGGTGCATACATGGCCAGGGTAGTCGATGACTATATTGAAGGTTTAGAAAGCTATTCTATTAGCTTCAGGATCAAAGATCATAAAGCTGAATACGAAGTAGATCCAAAAATCAGAATGGTCTCAGTTGAATGAAAGGATTTCCATTCATATTAGTTTTTTTACTTTGCAGCTTTTCTTTCAAAGACAGCCTTGCTCAGGAGACCTATAGGGACTCTCTAAAGCAGGTCTATTATTCAGATCCCGAGAGAAGTGAAGATGCCTGGCTACTCATTGAAATAGCAGAAAAAGAAAAGAGTGCAGACAGCATTCTTAAATACTCTTCTCTTGCTTTAAAAAAACTGGAGCAGGATGCTCACGATTCCTTGAAAATAAAGGTTTATCGAATACATGGCGTGGGATGGCGCTACGCAGCAGATTATGACAAATCTTTGGAATTTTTGTTTAAAGCCGCGCAAATTGGAGAAGAAACCGGTCTCGAAATGGAGTTGGGTATAGCGAATGTTGAAATAGCTAATACTTATTCTGAAAGCGGTGATTTTGCTAATTCTCAAACTTATTACAATAGAGGAATTGAATTACTAAGAAAAGATGGAGAATCTCTTGTGTTCGGTCTTGTGCTCTATAATAAGGGAGATGATCTGCTTGAGAAAGGACAGGCCGATCTAGCTCTTAAACCCATCACTGAAGCCCGAGAAATTTTTAAAGCTCATGGCGAAGAATCTTACGAGGCATATAGTTTGGGTAACCTGGGTCGCATATATGCACTGCAGGGGAACTCCTATGAAGCGGAAAAATATCTTAATCAGGCCATAGATCTCCTGCAGGAGGAGAAGGATTTTTATGCGATTGCAGATTTTTTAAAAACAATGACTCAAATCTATTTGGATAAGGGTCAGGAATATGCTGCCCTTGAATTTGCTGAAGAGGCTCTTGACGTCACTAGGCAATACGGACTGAGAAAGGAGCAGGAGGAAATACATTATCAGCTCTACCAGATCTATGAAGGCATGGGAAATTCTGCACAGGCCCTTAATAATTACAAGAATTATATTGCATACAGAGATAGTATAAAAGATGTGAAGACCATAGAGGAAATGGCCGATCTGCGGACCAATTTTGAACTTTCCAGAAAACAAACCGAAGTTGATCTTCTCAACGAGCAAAAGGCAAATCAACGGAATGTGGTAATTGCTACTGCCGTTGCTTTGTTCTTGATCATGCTTCTTGCTCTGGGACTCTACAGGCGTAATAAGTACATTGGCAGAACCAAAAAGATCATTGAAAAGGAAAAGAACAGGTCCGATCAATTACTTTTAAACATCCTGCCTCAGGAAACAGCAATGGAGCTTAAAGAAAAAGGCAAAGTAAAGGCCAAGCGATTTGAAGCCGTAACGGTGCTCTTCACCGACTTTAAAAATTTTACCCATTACGCCGAAAACCTACCGCCGGAAGAATTAGTAAAAAGTGTGGACTTCTATTTCTCAAAATTTGATGAGATCGTCGAACGATATGGGCTGGAGAAGATAAAAACGGTAGGTGATGCCTATATGTGTGCTTCAGGGGTGCCTTTTCCTGTAGAAGATCACGCACATCGGGTTGTAGCCGCAGCTTGTGAAATGCTTTCGTTCGTGAGGAAAGCACGCGAGATGGAATCGGGGAAGGAAACCAGGTTTGAAGTCAGGATTGGGATCAATTCGGGACCTGTGGTGGCCGGAGTGGTAGGTAATAAAAAATGGGCCTATGATATATGGGGGGATGCAGTGAATATTGCTGCCCGCATGGAAACAACTTCAGAAATTGGCAAAATTAATATTTCCGAAAATACATATAGCCTTATTAAAGAAGATTTTGACTGTGATTTTAGAGGTGAGATCAATGTAAAGAATAAAGGAATGATGAAGATGTATTTTGTAAAGGGTGCGAAGGAAACCGAACAAAGTTGTGTGGCTTAAAACATTAGCAGTCAAAAATGACATTTTGAGGCCACGTTTCCGGGCTCGTAATAGCCGGCACCACGTCATTAAGTAAATTACCAATGCTTTTCCTGTCAAAGGAAATCACGCTGTACTTCTTAAACAAGAAATTGATTTTTGATATCTTATGATATGAAATCGGAGAGAAATTTTTATGCAAAATTCAATTGCAGGAAGCTACCTACATGGGTAAGGCTTAGCATTCCGAAGAAGTTTTAAAAAATTTTATATATTTGATTATCAGGCAGCTGCTGATGTTATTTTTCCCTAATTTCAGTGGACAGAATATCCCCCTACTTTATTCTTTGATCATGAAGATACTAATCAACCTATATAATGATGAAAAAAGAGAACAAGGGCAGAATTTCACGCAAAACATTTTTAATACAAATTGGCATGGGAATGGGCGCTTTGGGCACAGGGATATTTTATCCTGCTGGTCTTTCGGCTGCAGAATTCCTTTCAGGTAAAACAACTACAAAAAAGAAGGTGGTTGTAGTCGGCGCCGGACTTGCAGGGCTTGCTGCTGCCTGGCAACTGCGTAAAGATGGACATGAAGTAACGGTTCTTGAGGCCCGCAACAGGCCCGGAGGCAGGGTCTCAACCGTAAGTAAACCATTTGCTGAAGGTCTATATGCCGAAGAGGGCGCTGCAGCATATTCTGAAAGTTATACTGAAGCTGTAAAGCTGATCAAGGAATTTCAACTTGAGACCATACCTTATGCCTGGCCTGAAGAGGAAATTATTTACCACCTTAATGGTGAGCGTATTACTGCCAAAGCCGGCGAACAGGTAAATTGGCCATACGAGCTTCATCCTGAGGAGCAGGGAAAAGATCCTATGGCCCTGGTTCAGAAATACATAATTGAAACCTTACCTAAAGAAGCAGGTGACCCTAATCTATGGGATAAGGCCCCTGTGGTTAATTTTGATAAAATGTCTCTTGCAGAGTATCTTAAAAAACAAGGTGCCAGCGAGGGAGCTGTAAAACTTTTGCAGAACACCCAGTGGTTTGCTGCCGTACCTCACAAAACTTCCGGTTTGTCCATGGCGATGTCAGATTTTGGACTTTTCATGAGCGGAATGCCATTTGTTTTAAAAGGTGGAAATGATCTTCTGCCAAAAGAAATGGCTGCGCGAATGAAGGATGATATTAATTACGGGGTGGAGGTAAAAAGTATAAGGGATACAGGAGAAGGAGTAGAGGTCTCAGCTCACAAAAATGGGGAAAGCAGAAGCTTTAGGGGAGACGAGGTCATAGTAAGCCTGCCACTAAAGGTTCTCAAAAATGTCACTTTTGACCCTCCTCTTTCCGCAGCTAAGACAGAGGCCATAGATGAAATGCCAAAGATCGACCTAACCCGGGTCTACCTCCAGGTAGATGAACCTTTCTGGAGAAGCCAGGGCCTCTCGGGGATGGCTTTTACAGATCTTCCTGTGATGCAGATCAACCCTTATCACAATATGAAAAATAAGGAGGAAGGACCGGCCATTCTCGAAAGTTATGTTGCCGGTGACCGTGCAAAACAATTAAGAGACCTGACGGAAGAGGAAGCAATTGAAAGGCAATTGAATGAAATGGAAAAAGTGCATCCCGGGGTAAAAGATCATTTCATCGGTGGATATTTCAAAGCCTGGGGAGAAGATCCCTATGCTCTTGGTGGCCCCAGTTGGCCTGCGCCCGGCGATGTTACTGCTCATTTAAGAGACCTGCAGGCAGCACAGGGAAATATTCACTTTGCAGGCGAGCATACCAGTATTTTGAGAAGTACGATGGAAGGAGCTATAAGATCGGGTTTTCGTGCAGCTAAAGAGATCAATAGCTAAGCTATTCAGTAAAAAGTTTTCCGATGGAGTAGGTACGGGCGCTGCCTGCAACTTCAACCCGGTGGTTTTTATTCCGGCAGAACAATCGACCGCCACGCTCAGAGAGTTGCTGTGCCATTAATTCATTCTGTCCGAACTTCTCACTCCAGTAGGGGGTAAGGGAACAATGGGCTGAACCGGTAACAGGATCTTCAAAAACAGAAGCTCCGGGGGTGAAGAAGCGGGAAACGAAATCACTTTCTGTTCCTTTAGCGGTAACTGTTACTCCACCGGTACCAAGTTCAAGTTGGTCAAACCAGTTGCGGTCGATCTCTATATCTCTCACTTCCTGCTCGTTCGAATATACCAGGACAAAATCCCGTGCCTTAAGTGTTTCCTTAGGCTGAATATTCAGAGATCTTTCAAGAAGCTCGGGAAGAGGAGTAGTGGTAGGTTTTCTAGATGGTAGATCAAGCACGTATCTTCCATCTTCAACGGTAACTTTTAGTTCCCCGCTAAGGGTCTCGAAAATGATGGTATTGGGGGAATATTTTCTGATCTCTTTCAAGGCGTGAGCAGCTGCGAGAGTAGCGTGTCCACAGAGATCCATTTCCATTTCGGGGGTGAACCATCTCAGGTGAAACTTATAACCCATATCTACAAAAAAGGCAGTTTCGGCAACTGCATTCTCTTTTGCTATTTTAAGGAGGGTTTCATCGGGCAGCCATTCAGACAGTGGGACCACACAGGCAGGATTTCCGCTGAATATGCGGTCTGTAAAAGCGTTGATCTGGTATAGGTGTAATTGCATCGTATAAATTTAAAAATTCGCAGCTAATATTGACCGCACCTTTACTTTGAATTGAGCTCCTGCATTACTTCTGAAAAGATCCTGTAGGATTCCAGCCTGTCCCGGTGATGGTAAATATGAGAAGCGACCATGATCTCATTGACTCCGGTTTGTTTCAGAAATTCCGCCGTTTGTTTCTTCACCTTTTCCTTACTGCCAATAAAGGCATATTTCAACATTTTTTGAAATGCTGGATTCGCGGCTAGCTCCCGTAATTCATCATTCATGGGAACAGGCGGTTGCATATAGTCAATGTTGCCGGTCATCACCCCCAACATCAACCTAAGAAGGCTGGTGGAGATCTTTTCTGCCTCCTCATCGGTTTCGGCAGCAATAACATTGACACAGCCAATGGTATAAGGCTCTTCAAGATATTTTGAAGGCTGAAATTTGTTGTAGTAGATATTAAGCGCCTCAAAAAGCTGGGCAGGTGCAAAATGACTGGCAAAAGCGTAGGGTAAACCTTTTGCTGCCGCAACATGAGCACTATCTGTACTTGATCCCAGGATGTAGATAGGAACATCAACACCTTCAGCTACTGTAGCCCGTACTTTGGCATCCTTATTTTCTGTCGAAAAATATTGCCGGATCTCATCTATCTCCTCCGGAAATTTATAGACTGCCTGCATGCGATCGCTCCGAATGGCATGTGCTGTGATCTGATCTGTGCCCGGAGCTCTTCCCAGCCCAAGATCGATCCTGCCGGGATAGAGGGAGCCTAAAGTGCCAAATTGTTCCGAAACTATGAGAGGGGAGTGGTTTGGGAGCATAATGCCGCCACTACCCACTTTTATCTTTTTTGTGCCCCCTGCGATGTAGCCAATAAGCACAGAGGTTGCCGAACTGGCAATGCTTTTCATATTGTGATGCTCTGCCAGCCAAAACCTGTGGTAGCCCATTTCTTCCGCTGTCTGGGCGAGATGCAGACTATTATTAAAGGTTTCCTGTACAGAGGAATCCACTCCAACACTTGCGAGCTCAAGAATGGAATAGGGTAAGGGAGTTTTCGTAAGAGACATAGCAATAAATTTCTTTGTTCAAAGTTCGGGAATTTGAAAAGGAAGACCAGCAGAAATCAGCTTTAAAAATGGCCTTTTTGAGAGGACACCTGAAACAAAAATTTCAGAAGAAAGATTGAATATCCGTCCCTTTAATAGCTTTCCTTCCTTAGTACTTCTAGCGGCGGACTCTTTATTACACTAATACTATTTGTGAGACCAATGATCATGACCAGCAAAGTAATTGCAGGGAACAGGACCAAAAATGGGAAATACGAGGGGGCAAATGCGGTGTCAAATAACAGCCAGGCCAGCAGTTGCCCGCTTATGAGGGAAAGGAAAATGCCCGAAAGGGTTCCCAATGCTCCAAGGTAGAAATATTCCAGGGTCAGGATCTTTAGGATCTGCTTACTACGGGCACCTATGGTTCGAAGTAGTACACTTTCTCTTATCCGCTGAAATTTACTGGTCCTCACTGCCCCCAAAAGCACAATTATTCCTGTCAGGATGCTGAAAAAGGCCATGAAGTTAATAAGCCACGCGATCTTGTTGAGCAGGTCTTCTACCACCTTGAGGATCTGTCGCAGATCAATAATTGATATGTTCGGATACAATTGAACCAGGTCCTGTTGGAGAGAAGCCGAGGCATTTTCATCTGCCACCTTCGTAGTGATCACCCTGAACTGCGGTGCATCTTCTAATATTCCCTTAGGGAAGACTATAGAGAAATTGGGTTGCATCCGGCTCCAGTCCACTGTTCTTACACTGCGAACTACGGTGTTCATGATCACCCCCTGCACGTTAAAGGAGACCTTATCTCCAATTTCAACTTTTGCGTCTTCAGCGAAATTGTCACTCACAGAAATTGGAATGAGGTTAGGATCTGTTACTTTGGGGATCCATTCTCCGGCAGTAAGTTCTTCAGAATTGATAAGAGAGTCCCTATAGGTCACCCTGAACTCATGATTTAAGACCCATCGGTTAATATTCGAGGTGGAGTCTTCCCTTATCTCATTTACGGTTCTTCCCTTAAGAGTATGTACCCGCATGGTCACTATGGGAATGTCATCCAGGACGGGATTCCCACTACTTATGATCGTTTGTTCCACATCTTTCTCCTGTCCCGCCTGTACATCGAGCAGGATCATATTAGGGCTATCGGTTTGCGCATCGATAGATGCCTGTGCCAGTAGAATATCTTTCGTGAAGTATAGGGTGCTAATTAAAAAAGCTCCGACACCAATTGCCAGAACAAGGGTTAAAGTTTGATTTTGCGGCCTGTAAAGATTCTGCAAGCTTTGTCGTGCAGGAAAGCCCCAGTTGGAAGGAAAATTGTCGCGAATGGCTTTCATGAACAGTCGCGCAATTCCCGCAAGAATGGAAAAGGTCACGATAATTCCAAAGACAAAGGCCAGGGAATATCTCCAGTCCTGTAATAGCCAATAGGAGAATAGAAGAATGAACAGAAAGATAGCACCCAGGACTGCCAGTTCTGCTTTACCCTTTTTCTTATTACTGCCGCTCTGAACTCTTAAAGCCTGTAAAGGTGAAATGTAAAGGGTGCCAATTAAAGGGATCAGGGCGAACAGTACTGCCATAAAGATTCCCAGAAGAAGGCCAATAAGTACAATCTGAAGTGAGACATTCATCTCTACATCTACAGGTAAAAGATCCCTGAGCAGGAGAGGAAAAAGTTGCTGTAAGAATAACCCTGTGACAGTTCCTATAATGCCTCCCAGCAAACCCATTCCTGCAATTTGAAGCAGGTAGATATAGAAGGTCTGTCTTTTTGTTGCTCCCAGGCACTTCAATACCGCTACTGCCTTTAGCTTCCCTTTGATATAGATGTTAATGGCACTTGCAATGCCTACGCAGCCAAGAAGCAGTGCGATAAATGCGACCAGGTTCAGGAACTTTCCGAAGTTTTCATAGCGGCGCCCCAATCTTTCACTGGTGGAGGTGTGAGTGTCAAGATCTGCCTCCATTTCATCCAGCCTTGGATCCAGCACTTCATCCAGCTGTTCAAGGCTGGTGTTGGGTGCTGCAGTAAAATAAAAGTCATAAGAGATCCGGCTTCCGGTTTGCACCAGTCCGCTTTCTTCAATAAATCTGGAAGGAATAACTGCCGGAGGTGCTACAGAAGAGAAAAAAGCATTACTGCCAGGTATTGATATTAAAGCACCGGCAATTGGAAGCACTACCTCTCCAATTTTCACTTTGTCTCCGGGACTTAAGCCTAATTGCTTCATGACAGTGGCATCAATAAGAGCTTGTCCTTCTTCCTGGTAAATACTTGCAGCATTAGGAGGATCTGTCTCCAGCTCTCCGTATAATGGGAATCCGCCTTCGATTCCCCGAACCTGCACCAGCTTAGTCCCGTCTTTTCCGGGAAAAGCTGCCATAGAAACAAAGCTGATTTCCCTGGCTTTGGCACCTCCCAGGGAATCCATTATAGACAGGATCTCTTCACCCGGAGCTTTATCCATATCAATTTTATAGTCGGCACCCATCATGGATTTGGACTGAAGAGCAATATTGTCTTTCAAAGTTTCGCCAAAAGACTGTATGGCCACTACAGCTGCAATTCCGAGTACTATGGAAGCCATAAAGAGAACCAGTTTTCGACTGCTGGCTTTCCCGTCACGCCAGGCCATTTTTACCAGCCAGGAAAAAGAGGAGGTTGAACTAAACTTGCTCATGAGACTCAATTATTTTTCCGCCTTTAAGACGCAGAATTCGCTGTGTCATCCCGGCGAGATCAAGATCATGAGTCACAATC
Organism: Salinimicrobium sp. CAU 1759; assembly: GCF_054482715.1. Lineage (NCBI taxonomy): Bacteria > Pseudomonadati > Bacteroidota > Flavobacteriia > Flavobacteriales > Flavobacteriaceae > Salinimicrobium > Salinimicrobium sp. CAU 1759. The sequence continues at coordinate 402,894 of NZ_JBTLRK010000002.1, forward strand.
ACTAATGTAGTTCCCGCTTCTCTGTTGAGTTCAAACAGCAGTTCAATAATTTTCTCCCCCGTTTCGGCATCAAGGTTACCCGTGGGTTCATCTGCAAAAAGAATAGCCGGATTATTTGAAAAAGCTCTTGCTACTGCCACCCGTTGTTGTTCCCCGCCCGAGAGCTGCGATGGATAATGATCATACCTGTCACCCAGGCCAACCTTATCCAGGAGCTCTTTACTAATTTTCATGGCATTTTTGGCACCCTGAAGTTCCAGGGGAACCGCAACATTTTCGAGCGCTGTTAGGGTTGGAAGGAGTTGAAAATCCTGGAATATGAAGCCTATTTTCTGGTTACGCAGCACTGCGCGCTCATCTTCTGAAAGTTCGCTGAGGTTGGTATTGCAGAGCTCTATACTTCCGGAATCGGGTCGGTCCAGGCCGGCGCAAAGACCGAGCAAGGTAGTCTTTCCACTACCCGAAGGCCCTACGATCGCAAAAGTCTCTTTTTCTTCAATATCAAAGCTTATGTCGTGTAGTACCGTGAGCTGCTTGGAGCCGCTGGAATAGCTTTTCTCCAGGTTGCGCACGTTCAATATTTTTGTCATCTTTAAAATCGCTTTCAGAAAAAGCAAAATAAGAAATGATTTCCACTTCAAGCCTGTAGCTATGAGAAACCTGTTGTATTTGCCATTTTTGACCCTTTTCCTGCTCAGCTCCTGCGGGGAGACTTCAAAGGACGAAAAAGAAGCTGAAGTAGAAACTGCTTCGGAAGTTGAAAATGAAGCTGAAGATTCTAAAGATACCGGAAAGATCCTCTTTTTTGGAGACAGCCTTACTGCTGCCATGGGATTGGATCCGGCTGATGGTTATCCTGCCGAAATCCAGGAGATCATCGACTCCCTTGGGCTTAATTACGAAGTGATCAATGCCGGCCTTAGCGGAGAAACTACCGCAGCCGGTAAGAACCGCATTGAATGGGTACTCAACCAGGATGTAGATGTTTTTGTGCTGGAACTTGGAGCCAATGACGGTCTACGCGGAATTCCGGTAGAGGAGACCAGGCGAAATCTCCAGGCCATCATTGATACGGTAAGGGAGAAAAATCCAGATGTGGAGATCATCATCGCAGGTATGCAGATCCCGCCCAATATGGGACCGGAATATACTTCAGACTTCAGAGAAGTTTTTCCTGAACTTGCCCGGGAGAATGACGTTCACCTGATTCCTTTTCTTCTGGAAGGTGTAGCCGGAAACCCCGCGCTCAATCAACAGGATGGGATCCATCCTACCGCCGAGGGTTATGATATAGTTGCACAAAATGTTTGGGAGGTTTTGAAGCCCGTGCTTATTAAAAAAGACTAAGTTCCAAAAAAGGTATTTTCGACTACCAAATTTTTTAACCGTCTCATATTAGCAACAGAATAAGCGGTGTTAAAAAAGGTGTTTTATGATCTTCTTTAGGATTGTTTTCCTTTTTCGATCTTTTCTTCTGCCCATTCTTCCTCTTCTTCTTCAGGTTCTTCAGTCTCCCCGTTCTGGTCTTTTTGAAGAGGTTGATATACTAACTTAATAAAAATGGGGAAGTGGTCTGACCCTATGTCTTCCAATCTTTTCAACTTCAGCAGCAAAAAGTCGGAGCTGTGAAATACGTGGTCCAGGGGCCATCTAAAAATAGGATATTGTGCATGAAATGTATTGAAGAATCCGCGACCGATTCGGGGATCCAGTAAGCCACTAAGGCGCAGGAACAGTTTGGTGGTGCGGGACCAGGCCACATCGTTGAGGTCACCAAAGACCAGGGTGGAATCTTTCCCGTCAATTTCTTTACCTACCAGCAGCAACTCGGCATCACGGTTTGTGGAGGTGTCATCCTCCGAAGGACTGGGAGGTTTAGGGTGCAGGCAATGGATGTTGATCATCTCACCGGTGCGCAGCTTTACCTTACCATGAACTGAAGGGATCTCTTCAGTAATTAGGTATTTGATATCGATGTCTTCCAGCTCCAGCTTGGAATAAAGGTGCATTCCATAAAGGTTGTCCTGTGGGATCTTGACAGTATAAGGATATTCTTCTTCTATAGATTCCAATTCTTTTTCCCATTCTTTGTCACTTTCAAGGGTAAGTACCAGGTCGGGATTTTCCCTGATTATAAGTTTGATAAGTTTATCGTACTTGTCATTAGTGGTTAAGACATTGCTTACCAGGACAGAAATTTGTCTTTCTACATCTTCCCCATAATATTCTTTGACCTGCTTGGAGGCAATATAGGTGTAGGGATAGATCTTTATGGCCTGGTAAATAAAACTCAGTGCCAGCAAGCCCACCATAATGTACTCCCAGATGGCGCTGAAATCAAAGGCTGTGAGACAATAAATAAAGACGGCTACAACAAGAGTACTAATTTGTAATCGTGGAAAATCGAAGTCTCTAATCCACCAGTTATCCAGTCTACTTATGGATGCTACTGTAGGAAAAAGGATCAGGATCCCCAGGATGTAAGCAGCTAATTCCGGAATATTCATATTAAGGTTAGATAGGCATATCAAATATACAGCTTTGGATTTAACTGCTAGACCCCATGATGTAAAAATGAACTTTCCAGTCTGTTTTTTTTGGAATAATAATGAAATTACTGACTGGGGATTAATGAAAAAATTCTGAAAATTTTTATCAAATTGTGGAAAACCGTAAAGACTGCTGAATAGTTTGTTTTAATTTTGAGGGTATAATTAATGAAGTCGTGGGATTACCTAAACAAGTAGAAATGTTTCGAAAAGTGTTGGTGGCCGAAGATATGGACAGCATAAACCTTGCAGTTTCAGGGTTGCTTAAAGATCTGGATATAGAGAAGGTGGAGCATGCTCAATATTGTGATGAAGCCTGGTTACTTGCGAAAAAAGCTCTTCTGGAAGGAGAACCTTTCGACCTTCTCATTTGTGATCTTTCATTTAAAAATGATCACCGTACTCAAAAACTAAACTCCGGTAAGGAGCTTATTTCTATCCTTAAAAAGGAAGATCCAGAACTTAAGATCCTGGTCAACTCCATTGAAGATCATCCGCAAACTGTGCGAGACTTATGGGAGTCGGGAAATATTGATGGTTACATTTGTAAGGACCGCCATGGAATGCGTGATTTGCAGGAAGCAATTGTAGCGGTGAACAGAGGTGAAAAATACAATTCTGCACGTATTGAAAATGTGTTGAAAAGCAACAATATGTTGATCCTGGGAGATTGGGAGATGGAGATGCTAAAGGCTGTTGCTACGGGTCATACCCAGGAAGATATTCAGGAGGATTTTAAAAACAGGAATATTTCCCCCAGCAGTAAAAGTTCCATTGAAAAAAGGTTAAAGGAATTACGTGAGGAGTTTGGTGCCAATACCACCCCTCACCTTGTAGGGATCCTCAAGGATCTTAAGTTGATATAAACAAAGAAAGGCCGTTTCTTTAAGTCGCACTTCCGAGAATGTAGGGTAATCGGAATGTTCGTAGGAGAGGCGGCTTCTTTATTTCCGTTTGTTGTTGCAGTGAGTGTCTAAAAAGGGCATTTGAAGCTTCTGTTTTTTGAAGCGAATACCAATTTATGTTGCTGCTGTTTTTACAACCCATCTCTTATCAGGTTTGTTAGGGAAGCTTACTCTCTATTGGTCATTCACATCATTAGGGTCTATAGAGGCGCATTCATGACTTAGTTTTGGTGATATAATAATCCTAAAACTTAAAGCTATGAAAACGCTCATTTTTTATCTCGTACTACTCGTATTCGGAACAGGTCATGCACAGCAAATCACTGAACTTAAGGAAGCAAAAGTTGGATTTGCACCGCTTTCTTCAGAAGTAAAAAAATCTGGGAATAGCTTCTCATTTAATGTGAAGGAATCTTATGCCGGAGAATTTGAAAAAGATCCTCTGGCTTTTATGGACGCCTATTTCGATATTGAAAATTTCATCAACGCGCTAAGCCATGAAGATTACGATTCTTATGAAGTAAGTTTTGTAAGCAGAAAAGGCATTTTAAAAGCCGACTTCAATGCTGAGGGGGATTTGGTAAGGAGCAGCTCAAGATTTAAAAACATTGTTTTGCCAGAGAAACTAAGAAGTCAGCTCTACCGTGATCATAAAGGTTGGGCCATGACCAAAAATGTCCATATCACCAGGGGTAATGCCGGCATCCTTAATAAAAGCTATTATAAGATCAAGCTCGAGAACGGAAAAGACCGAAAAAGGATCACTTTGGAGGCTCCTCTGGGAGGAACAGAAGTGGCGAGCAAATAATCTATAAGTTTTTGATCCCATACCATCAGACGACTTTAGCGTTTGATGGTTTTTACATGGCAGGAGTAGCAGGGACAATAAAAATCTTTAAATTGGAGAAACAAAATACTACTGGTATGAAGGCACTTGTCATTGATGACGAGGAATTGGCTCGGCGGCGGGTCGTAAACCTTCTGGAAGATGTTTCAGAGATTGAGGTGATAGGGGAGTGTTCGAATGGACAGACCGCTATCAAAAGGATCAATGCTGAAAAACCTGATATTATTTTTCTCGATATCAATATGAAAGATATGAATGGTTTTGAAGTCCTGCAAAAGATTGAGACCAGGCCCAAACCAGTGGTTGTTTTTGTTACTGCCTACGATTCCTACGCCACCCGGGCTTTTGATGTTGAAGCTTTTGATTTTCTACTGAAGCCTTTTAAAGACCAGCGGTTCTTCAAAACCGTTGAGCGGGTATTAAATACCAGCAGAACGGAAGCCGATGATCTCTTTGAACAAAGGATCAAAGAGCTGTTCAGGGTCTTTTCGAGGGAAGCTCAACAGGGAAAGCTCAATAAAATTGCGGTGAAACAAGGAAACAAGACGGTACTTATAGATCCGTCAAATATTCTTTACATCATAGCCTCAGGATATTATGCCGAGATCTGTACAGGAGAAGGAAAATATGTCTTGAGAGAATCTTTGAACAACCTCGAGGAGCAGTTGGAGGGCGGAAATTTCTTCAGGATACACCGCTCTACGATCGTCAACATTGAGCATGTTAAGGAAATAGTACATTCAGACTACTCTGAAGTTGATGCAAGAATGAAGGATAATAAGTTGCTTCACATAAGTAAAGCGAACAAGAAAGAATTTCTTGAAAAACTGGGGATCTGAACATGAAACTAAAAAAATATATCGACCTCAAGCTCATCCTACTACTGGCGGGATTCTACGGTTTGTTCAACCTGGTCTTTATAACAAAGTCGGCTTACCTGCGAACGGTTTTTCCGGATATGAAGCGAGAGTCGTGGTTTGATTTTCTTATCAATAATATACTTATAGATTGGCTGATAGTGGTCTTATATATGAGCATTATTGCCATAAGTACAAAACGTTTTCTAAATAAAAATTACTCATGGGTTAAGATCATAAGCATTCACGTAATTTTTTCTCTGCTTATTGGTTTTATAATCAGGCTTATTTTTGATATCTACAGCATCCTCACCGGATTGTTTACCATTGAAGAGTACCAGCCCGAAGAGAGTTTTACCAGGTTCATGATCGTGGTTGACCTCAATTTCCTTATTTATTTTGCCATGACCTTTATTATCTATACCTACTATTACGTAAAACAGGTAAAGGAGGCGGAGCAACACCGGGCGCAGTTGGAAACTCAGCTGGTCAATACCCGAATGAAGATGCTTTCTTCGCAATTACAGCCGCACTTTCTCTTCAATACTCTTAACAGTATTGCTGTTCTTGCCGATCTTGATAAGGAGAAGGCCAAAGACACCATTGCAGATCTTAGCGACTTTTTAAGGGAGATCCTATACAGTGGAGACGAGACAGTGATCCCTTTGGAAAGAGAGCTGCGAACTCTTGAATACTACCTGAATATTCTAAAGGTAAGATTCTCAGATCACCTAAAAATAAATCAGGAGGTCGACCCAGAACTGTTGTCAAAAAGGGTGCCTGCTCTGTTGCTACAGCCAATCCTGGAAAATTCGATAAAACACGGTTATTCCTATGAACATACAGATCTGGAAATATTGATCAGAATCTATTTAGAAAGAAATGATCTCATTATTGAAGTCATAAATGATGGAGCAGGACTTCATGAAGACCAAGAGGAGCTGGTGAAAAAAGGAAAGGGATTGGCGAATATAAATGCCCGCCTGGCAAATCTATATGGAAATGATTACAGCTTCGTTGTGAGAAATAAAAGGCAGGGAACAGGAGTAGAAACAGTAGTAAGGATCCCGGCCACTCCACATTCCATAGCCCTCTGATATTTAGTTGATCATCCAGACCAAAATTGTAAGCAGGCCAAGCAACATAAAAAGCAGAATGCTCAAGGTGGGTTTATAAAGAGGAGCGTTATCTGCTTTTTTACTGGTTAAAGCCAGATTCGGTGCCAGTGGTTTCTGCTGATCTAAAAAAGAACGAACACCTACTTCTTTCGCCTTTCTGCCGTTTACCGTAAGCTCCAGTTTTTCCATGTTAATGGAAATCAGTTCATGTTTGAACAACTCATTAAGGTGGAAGGTATTTTCAGATAAAAGGATCACAGTAGGATCACCCTTGTCAATAAGATCGAGTAGCTTATCACACTTTGTTTCAGGTTCTTCAACCGCTGTATTTGGATGATTCATGCTCCCGGGTTATTCATACAAAAGTAAGTAGTCAGTCGATAAGTTTTTATTTATATATTTAATCGCTTATATAAAAATTTTTAATGAATATAACCTTCCATCAACTGCAGGTGTTTTTAAAGGTATGTGAGACCTTGAGCATAACCAGGGCTGCCGAAGAACTTCACCTTAGCCAGCCGGCTGTATCCATACAGATAAGGAATTTACAGGAGCAGTTTGAAATACCTCTTTTGGAGGTAATTGGGAGGAGGTTGTTTATCACCGATTTTGGAAAGGAAATAGCAGAGGTGTCCCGGAGGATCCTTGGGGAGGCAGAGTCTATGAAATCCAGGGCAGCAGCATATAAAGGCCAAATTATCGGGAAATTGAACATTAGTGTGGTTTCGACAGGAAAGTATGTGATGCCATACTTTCTAACTGATTTTCTTAATCAGCATCCAGATATTGAACTGCTGCTTGATGTGACTAACCGGGCAAGGGTGCTGGAAAGTCTTGCAAACAATGAGGTTGATTTTACTTTACTTTCCCTCTATCCCGAAAACTTAAAGGTGGAGCACATCGACCTAATGGATAATGAATTATATCTCATTGGTTCCAAAGATTCAGGTTTTAAGGAGCCCCGGGATAAGAGCTTTTTAGGTAGGGTCCCTCTCATCTTCAGGGAACAGGGATCGGGAACTTTGAAAACCATGGAAGGTTTTTGCAAACAACATAACCTTAAAGTAAATAAACGCCTGGAATTGACCTCCAATGAAGCCGTTAAGCAGGCAGTAATTGCAGGTTTAGGGTATTCAATCATGCCTGTAATAGGGATAAGGCAGGAATTAAAGAGCGGGGATCTTAAGATCATTCCTATTGATGGTTTTCCCATTAAATCCACCTGGAAGCTGGTTTGGCTTAAATCCAAAAAATTATCCCCTGTTGCCGAGGCATATCGCTCTTTTATTCAGAAAGAAAAGAGCAGGATCATTTCCACTCATTTTGCAAATATCACGTAGAGGGTGACTCAAAGACCTGTTGCGAAAGGTGCCAAAAAAGATAAATTATTCACTTTTTTCATCGGCTGTTTTCGTAATTTTAAATAGCTGAATATCAATTAAAAAAGAAATTCTAATTGAATAAGAACAGGCTATGAAAACAGGTAAGATCACAGTTGATACCCTGGTGCCGCTTCCGGTAGAGAAGGTATGGCATTTGTGGACGGACCCGGAACATATCAGGCAATGGAATTTTGCCACACCCGATTGGCACACTCCTCATGCCGAGAACGACTTAAGAAAAGAGGGCTCTTTTACTTATAGAATGGAGGCAAAGGATGGCAGTGCAGGTTTTGAATTCACCGGGAAATATGATGAGATTGAGCCTCACAGTTTTATTCGATATACCCTGGGAGACGGCAGGGAGGTAAGCATACATTTCAAACCTGTAGACAACGCTACTTTTATAGAGGAATCATTTGAGCCTGAAGCAGAAAACAGCCGCGAAAGGCAGCGGGATGGCTGGCAGGCTATCCTGGAGAATTTCAGGAAATATGCCGAACAACAAACCTAAAGGCCAGGGCAGAACAAGCTATATTTATGGCCAGTCAAGGTGGAAAACCACATGCAGGTCAACAGTTTCATCAACTAGTTCCACTGTTTCGGGACGGGCTTCTATCTTGTCCCGGAGTTCGATCTTGTAAGAGAGCCTGTCCAGTAAGAGATTTTGACTCATCCCTCCGCCATCAACATCGGCGAGACTGAAATCGAACCCAAAACCAGGATTGACATAAAGATCCTCTTCTGTAAGATCCCAGCTTAGGCTACTTTCATTTTCATGAACTTCTGAAATGAACCAGGTGGCAGTTCGCAGTTCATTTTTCACAAATCCCGCCTGATGCAATTTTTCCAGACCAAATATTAGATCAGCAAGCCGGTCTTCGCCGGTAGCTTCGGGATCCCAGGTATTTCCCTGATCATAAAAATTTATAATTTCTATACCCATGATCTTTACTGTATTGCCCGGAGCAACTTCAAAACTAAGTTCTTTTTTAAGCACCTTTCCATTGAGATCCTTGAATTCCAGGATCACTGGATAAGTCCCGGGAAAAGGAAACTGGAAGTAGAGTTGAATGCCTTGTTCAAGGCTCTTTCCATCAAAAGCAGAATATGCCCTGCTACTGCTTTCTCTCACCCACTTGATTTCAGATAAAGGAGTATCGGTCTTAAAGCTCACCACTGCCGTTTCATCTACATCAAGAGAGAGGGATGAAGGGATAAGATCTACCTCAAACTTTACGGAAGTTTCTTCGGTTGGGGAATTGGGTTCAGGACTGCAGGAGGCCAATAGGAAGGTCAGTAAAACTACGCTAAAAATTTTCTTCATTGAATAGCTGATGATTCAGCTAATATAATGGTTTTCTGTTTTTATTCTGAAGAAAAAGGGATGAAGACAAGCTTTTTCTTGGTTCTGAAACTTAACAACAAAAAAACTAAAAAGGCTGTTCTAAAGAACAGCCTTTTGCAGAATTTTACCTGGTGGCAAAAACCAATCTTTTTAAAGTTCAATTGGTAAAAGTACTGCGTCAATCACGTGAATTATCCCGTTGGAAGCTGTAATATTTGCTGGCCCTATGTTGGCAGTATTGCCAACAGCCATTATTTTAAGGTCGTTGGTAACCCAAAATGATTCTCCAAGCAAAGTTTCAATTTGCCTTGGATTCTTTTTAGGAACAACGCTGTTAGCTGCTCTACGTCCTTCTACTACGTGGTATAGTAAAACGGTTTCCAGAAGTTCGGGTGTAACCTCAATTTCATTATCAGCTAATGCTGCCAAGGCTGCATCAAAAGCGGCGTTAGTCGGCGCGAAAACGGTATATTGATCATTACTATAAGCAAACATGTCTCCATAGTTAGTACCTAATTCCTCGTCTACAAGGCCAATTACATCGAGGAGGGTTGAGAACCCTGCTTCATCAGCAATTGCAGCAATAGACATATCGCCCGGTGCCGGAGCTGCTTTATCAGACTTTGTTGCTGCTTGAGTCTGTAACCCGGCGTTAAGTTGAGATTCGTTCATCTCTTCTTTTGAACAGGAAAAGAACACCAGGGAGAGTACTGCTATTAATAGCAAATTTCCTGACAATTTCTTCACGGAGGTCAATAAAACATTTTTCATAATTACAAGAGTTAAAGGTTATTATGAGCTAAAGATAAACAAGTCATCTCTATTGTTTATATTTTTAACAGTAAATTAAAACAGAAATGATGGTGAATGTAGCATAAAATAAATATTGTTTTTAAATATTATAAGTATGCTAAACAGGGTGTCGAGCTTATCATATGTAATAACTCTGTAGCAATACCAAATTCTCAAGGAAGGCAAAAAATATAAGCCTCCGGGAAATAAGGTGTTGAGAGTAATGACTTGGAGTTAGATCAGGCGGGGTGTCTTAAATTTCCTTTAGTAATAAGTAGGCAAGGTTAAAGACTGCCGTTTTACTTGCTCAAGATGAGGTAATACAGAAAGCATCCTGACATAACTAATAAGCCAAGGATGAGCTGTGCCTTCAATAACCACGAATCCCGGGTAATGTAGTTCCTGTAATTGTGCAGATTCCTTTTTTTAGCTTATTGTGCCTTCCCATAGCCTACTCATTTCAAGTCCTTGAACGGAGCAGAATATTAGAAGGACGGAGTGAAGCTAATTTTGTTTCAGCTTAGTAGCAGGTTTAACATCAATTTAATTCAAGCGAGGAAAGTTTTTTAAAAAATGAACCAAAGTAAAAATGCAGCCAGACCAAGGAGCAGGATCGCCAGGAATACGAATTGTCCTCTTAAGAAAAGCCAGTCCCAGTTTATCTGAGAAACATATGCCTGAAAGAAATCTCTTCTCTTAAGTTGCTTTTCTGTTGCTTTCATAACTTTTCGCTGTTGGTTCTACAGGAGTACGGCAATTTCAATTCCAAAACTTTATTTTCCTCATTGAGGGTCTTATAAATTTGTTCTTAAAAACTAAGGGATGTGAAAAATTTAAAAAAATTGCTTCCGCAATTCCTACAGTTTGTAAGGGTTGTAAGGATTTACAAAAAATCTGACAAGCATAAAAATTCTCTTTGCACTTGAGCTATCTTCTTATGCCGTTAATCGAACAAGAGGGTTGGGAGTGATGAAAATTTCTACAAAATGTGTGGAATTTCAAATTGTTTTTCAGCAGCAAGAATTGGTAGGGCATAAAAAATGCCCCCAATAAGTGTCTAACTTTTTGGGGGCATTCTACCATGGAGAGGTTTTAATTTCTATTTTCTTTTAAGGATATCAGGAACTTTATCCAGGTACATTCTCTGGTAATCTGGTTGGAACATATCACCATCTCCCACGATCTTTAAATTGCTCTCTTTTGCCTTCTGTTGTGCAGATGTTGTTGCACTTATGGAAATTCCCTGCATGTGATCTAAAGCAGCTCTAAGGAAGGGTTCCTCAGGATCCCCCAAGATTCCCAAATTATTAATATTCTCGGAGATCTCCACATCGGGAAACAATCCATCTACATAATCTGATTTTCCGTCTACGTTTGCCGACTTTAAAACCAGGGGCTGCAGAGCATATTTGTGATTCTTGTTCACTCCTGACTTTGAAAAGTCTTCACTGTCATACAAAGTAACCGAGGCCTGGAATTTACCGGTGGTAGGTTCGCCGATCTGAACTACATCAATATAAGGTTCCAGTCCATTTATAATAAGTTCACTGGCCGAGGCTGTACTCTCTGTTGTCAATACATACACCTTGGAAAGATTGAGGCTGTTAATAGCTTGTCCGTTTCTTATTTTATTGTCAAATAGTTGAGTGAGTCTTTCGGGATCATTAGCTTCAAAATAAGCCTGATACTCTTCATTCCACTGTTCTCTCATAAAAACCTGCCCGTTGAACTGTCCTGTGATCATACTGGCAAGGTCAATCGCCGTTTCCACATTTCCACCTCCATTGTATCTAAGATCCAGTACCAATTCGCTCACGCCCTGACCTTTTAGTTCTCCAAAGGCAAGATTAAGCTCATCATCGAAATTGGCAATGAAGCTGTTATACATGAGGTATCCTACTTTTTTTCCGTTAAGATCAATGGTCTTTACTACATGAACAGGATTCTCGGTATAAGTGGACTGGCTTAAAGTGACAGTTTCGTCTGTAAGAACCAGGGTTCCATCCTCAACCTTACCAATATTAATAGTAAAGGTATTATTGTCAAGAAGAGACTGTAGGTTATTAATAGTCAGTTTCTGCCCGTTGATCTCTGTGAAAACTGTACCCCGGGTAAGGCCGGCTTCTGCAGCCGAAGTATTCGGGATCACATATTGTAAGAATCCGAAAAGGTTGTCTGTACCACTAATGCGACCCAGACCAAATTCCATTCCGGCGGTACTGCTGCTTATTCCATTAAAACGATCTTCCAAAGCCTCATAGTCATCGGTCATAAAACTAAAGCGGTCGTCATTTGATTTCAGGCTTTCAAAAAGATTTTCAGGGGAAGTAAATCCGGCAAGAAAATCAAATTTTTCATCTTCTGTCGCAAAGTAATCGTTTGCAAGAACCGATACATCCGCTTTATATAGATAGATCTCATTCATTCCTGAATAGATAAAATCCTCTACTTCAAGAGCTGTATTGTCAACAGTCTCTTCAGGATTTTTAGAGTTAAGGTTTTGCTCCAGGACCTCATCATCTTTTGAACAGGAAGTAAATATCAGGGCAAAAAAGGCAAATAGCAGGGGGAAATTCTTCATCTTCATATACAATGGTTTTAGTGATTAAAGTAAAACCTGGGGGAATAGCTTTACCGGTACTTAATACTCAGCAATCGTGCCAATTTTCGTTAAAACTGCTGGTGTGAGGTTGTTATAAAGCTAATAATGAAGGTGTTGCATGTGATTTCTTAATGCAAAGGATCTATTATAACCTGCTCCTCAAAAGTGGCTTAAAGAAGTGCCGAAAATACCTTTAGAAATGACATTTTTGGAACCCGATTAGGTGAGGTTCTAATTGAGCTTATTCTTCTCGTCCTCTTCTTTTTCGGTCTTTTTCACCTGTTTCTTAAGCCTTACCACGGTATAGATCAAAACGGCTATGATCACTACGCTCATCACGATGCCAAAGCCCCAAGCAGTATTTGATACGAAGTCGAACATGATCTTTAAGATAAACAATTTTTTAAAGCCGTGATGCTGTGGCAAGGTAAAGAAGCCCTGCTGCTATAGCTAGTGCAAAACTTAATAGGGTGCCAATAAGTACATATTCGGTAAGTTTGCGGTCTTTGGCCCTTGAAAGGTCACTGAAGCGCAGAATTGATTTTGCTGCTATGAGCCAGCCAATTGCTGCCCATTGCTGGAGCACGATAAACCCGAAGACAAGAAACCTCTCGAGGATGCCGATGTATTTTCCTGCCTGGGGAAGCGAATCGGCTTCTTTATCTTCCGGCAATTCCCACCTGCTCATGAGCAACCGCATAAGAACAGCTGCAAAGGGACCAAGGAGAACAAGCGCAATTCCCAGTGTAAGAGCCGCAGGGGTAAAGAAAATTTCCAGATCTATCTTAAAGGGATAATAGCTGTAGATGACTCCCGCGAGGACGAGGAGGTGGGTAGTCTGGTCGAGCACAAAGAGCCTGGTGTTTTTATAATGATCCTCAAGGTATAGTTTAGTAAGATCTATAAGCAGATGCGTGATCAAAATAATAATGATCCCGATCCAATATTGAATGTGGAATTCAAAAAGCACCAACATTGCCAGAGCATGAATCCCTATATGAGCATAGAGCAGGGGACTGCGGTACTTTTTTTGCCTTTTTTGAGTGACCCAGCTATCGGGCTGGAGCAGGAAATCTCCCAGCAGGTGGGCAAATATTAATTTTAAGGCAAAAGCTGTCATAGGTCCATTATTTCTTTGCGGTAGTAAGTTTCCAGCTGCATGATCTCTTCATATCCTCCTCTTTTAAGAGCTTCGCTTAAGCTGCTTTGGGATTTCCCGAGTATTCCTGCCATTTCTGTCTGGCTTTTCTCGGGGTGTTGTAAAAAGGAACTAACGGTTGCGGCTACAGTTGGACTCCAGCTGTTCATTGTTAATAAAGCCAGGCTAAAAAATAAATTGAGAATTTCATCTTTTGACTTATTGCCCGTGGAAATACCCATCAGCTGTTTCTTGAGATCTTCAAAACAAACTCCAGATCTTACATAGGCAGATCCATTGGATTCGCTGATGCTGTTGCCTTGGTAATCTTCTTCTCCAATTCCTATAGCTAAACGTACGTCCAGATCTTTCTTTTGCTTAATTGCCGCTTTGATTTGCAGTGAAGCCTTTAATGAAAGCTGGGGCTCCAACCGTAGCTGAAAACTATCTCCTCTAAAGATTTCCCAATCTTGGGTATGGCTTCCGTAAAGCTGCAGACTTTCTTTAAGCACATACAGCCAGTCTTCGGCTGCGGCTTGTCTGGAATTCACTATATCTCCTGTTACTACTGCAATCATGGCAGCAATATCGGATTAAGAAACGATATATGCAAATATCGGGTTATAATCCGATAATCATATTTATTGGGTAAATAATCGTTCGTGAGGGAAAGGCTGGTTACAGGTTTATTGTTATCTTGATTTCCACTTAAAAGATTATTTATGTCAAAAACAACTATTAAAGTAAACAGTAATGGATCCCTTCTGGTTTCGGGACAATTTGAGATCGTCGATAAGAATGGAAGAAATTATGATTTAGGAGGCAGGGACAAAGTTAGTCTTTGCCGCTGCGGTAAATCGGCTAATAAACCTTTTTGTGACGGCTCGCACCGCGGACATTTTGAGCACGAGGCCGAAGCTTTTGACCTTCCAAAAAAGCCATAACCGGGTTTGATTTTTTTTTCAGCTTAACATTTGATTTGCCCTTATTCTGCCCTAAAATCCTGGTGGACTCTAGGTTTTTTCATGTAATTGTAGAGATTAGCCTATGAAAATGACCGGTGTGGGCATAATAGCTTTTGAAATAACAAATAAGCGTTAAAAGTATGATTAATAGGAATAACAATAATTAATTCCTCATATTACCAATTATGGAATATCTGTTAATTGGTCTTTCTTTTGCAATTTTAGCCCTGATAATCCTATTTATCTTAAGTAACGGAAAAAAATAATTTTAGCTGTATTCCGAAAGCCTGTTCTCCAAAAAATTCTTCTGTTGTAAAAGCTTTTTTGTTACTGAGTGGGACAATCTGTGGTTGTACAGGAGATTGTAATAAAGCCGAACGTTTTTTCGCTCCAGCTTGGAATTATCAGTAGCAGGAATTCGTTCATAGATACTGCTCCCTGTTTCAATTAAAGATGCTAAAGATCTGGCCACCATGCGTTGGGGTATTGATATTCTTCTTTCCAGTCTTTTAATGATCTTCCTTAACTCTGTTTCTATTTTATTTCGCTGCTCAATTTCATCCCGGATCTTGCACATTTCTTCGTCTGTCTTAGAATTATCCAAACTTCTTCGGGCCGTTCTTATCAGAAGGTTGTTTACGGACTGAATTCTTATAATGCGGGAATGGAGCATGACCTTCTTCATGTTTATGAATTCGTTAATAAAAGATTAAAATTATTTCCTGAATTAAATTACCCTCTAATTTTATTAACATAACCTTAACAAAATTTTAGAAGGTTTTATGACCTTTCGTCATATGTCTGAAAATGCATCATAAAAAGCCTCACCTTTGTAATACAAGCATCCCAATTATCTGATGAAGAAGAATACAAGCATATCACTTCGTGAAGCCATTGGATCCAGGATCAGAGAGTTGCGTAAAAAGCACCAGTATTCTCAAACCTTTGTAGCCAATGGTCTCTCCATTACTCAGGCGGCTTATTCACGTATAGAGAATTCCAGTAACGGCATTGTCGTAGACCACATAATTAAACTTAGCGGGCTATACCAGGTTACTACTGATTACATTCTAAAAGGAAATGATAGATTAGTAGAGATGACTACAAAGAATGGATTTGTACCTTTTATGTCCCTGAGAGCTCAGGCCGGATTCATTGAGGCTAATGAGAAAGTGATAAATTATGACCAGACTGACTGGTTTAAAATACCTGGATTCAATCCCTCTCTCGATCAAAAGTTGTTTGAAGTAGAAGGGAATAGTATGGCCCCTACGATCCTTCCCAGGGATATCCTTATTTGCCAGGAGCAACCTAAAGCAAAAAATCTATTAAATGGTACTTTGGTGTTGCTCGTTACCAATAAGGAGGTAGTGGTGAAGCGGTTTGAAAATCTTTTAAAAGATAGCATGAGACTTAGTAGTGACAACCCTACAGATACCGAACCAACTATTGAAATTTCCCTTAAAGACATCAAACATATAATGATAGTATGCGGGAAGATCACCAGTGCCCTTGTTCCTCATCATCAAATTGTTTCTGAAGGAAAGATGAAGTCATTGGAGGAGTCAGTAAACCTCCTGAAAAAAGAATTATTTGCTATAAATAAAAAACTACACTCCCGCGAGAACTAAGGAAATTTCTATACAGATTTTCCCCGGTGACCGGGTATTTTCTCCCTCACCAGCTGATTATCATCTTTAAAATTCTTTTAAATACCTCAAAAAGAAGCTTTTATTGAATCCTTAAACCTAATCTTGTGGTAAACTTTCTCTTTGTGCTTCTTCAAAAA
The DNA here is from genome assembly GCF_054482715.1 of Salinimicrobium sp. CAU 1759. Lineage (NCBI taxonomy): Bacteria > Pseudomonadati > Bacteroidota > Flavobacteriia > Flavobacteriales > Flavobacteriaceae > Salinimicrobium > Salinimicrobium sp. CAU 1759. The sequence goes on from NZ_JBTLRK010000002.1 coordinate 419,183, forward strand.
TTGGGAAGTGAAATCTTTGGAAATGACTTTTCAGTAGCTGCTAATCTTCGAGAGCTTTAAGCTGAGTTATAAGAATGCTGAACGAAATAATTATCTCCTGCTGCTTTTCATCCAGTTCCTTCAATACGGCGTCCTTTTTCTTAAGAAGTTCACGATATTGGTGTATCTCATCTTTTAGCCTGTTTGCCTGGAGATAATGTAAGGAAGTTGTGTTCTTATGAATGAGGTTGGATAATTTATCCACATCTTTTGCTTCAGCAGCCAGGCTAAATTCTTTCCTGTATAACTCCATGGTCTTTACAGAGTTCCCTATAAGTTTTTGGAGCACATTTTTATTACTTCCTGCCAGAGCAAGATACCTGGAGATATCAAAAGAGGGCCGGGGGATCTCATCTTCCACTCGTTTTATAGCTTTGTTAAATTTAGCTTTACCTTGTTCCAGGAGTTCCTGTAGTCCGGTTTCTCCTTGACTCGATTTTATGTGATCAACTGCGCGACCTAACAGGGCTGAAAGGGATGACAGTCCCAACATTTCCAACAGCATCTTTGATTTGTGCTGCAAATCCTCAAGCTTTTGTAAGGAGCCGGTGGTCATAGCATTAATAAATACTTTTTTATGATCCTTTAACTGGGAAAGGGTAAGCAGCATTAGGTCATCATCATTAAATTCCTCTTCTAAAACAGGATTTTTAAAGGTGGAAACAGGTTTATCCTGAACAGGTAAAATCTTTTTTGCCTTTCCAGGTAAATGTTGAAGGATCTTTTTCTTCAGGTCAAAAGGTTCAAAAGGCTTGGTCAAAAGCCCACTGAATTTGGTTTCCCTATCTTCCTGAAGCACTTCCTGACTCTTATCGGCGGTAAGAGCAAGAATAGGAGTCTTTTTATAACCGGCCATTGTCCTTATTTGGTGGGTTGCTTCATACCCATCCATTTCCGGCATTCGAATGTCCATAAGAATAAGATCATATTCTGTCTTTTTTGCCATCTCTACAGCTTCTTTACCATTTTTGGCTTCGTCGGGCTGGAGCTGCCACCATTTTTTCAGGAATTGAGTGATGATCTTTCTGTTGATCTCAACATCTTCCACCAAAAGGACCTTCAGGTTGTTCAGGTCTCCCCTGTTTTCATATTGAGGGAGTTCCATGGAAATGTTCTTCTTTTCCGCTTTTTTGACACCTAACCTAAAGTAGAAGGTAGAGCCTTTGCCCGGTGTGCTTTCCACATGTATCTCACTGCCCATGAGATCCAGCAGGAGCCTGGTAATACTAAGGCCCAAACCTGTACCTCCAAACTGTCGCACGGTGGAACTCTCTGCCTGGGCAAACTTCTCAAAAATGTGTTCCAGCTTATCATTTTGAATGCCTATTCCGGTATCTTCCACTTTAAAATCAAGCCATACATTGTCTCCTTCTGTTTTATTGGGACTTACAGAAATTTTCACCTTCCCATTTGAGGTGAATTTTACAGCATTACTTATGAGGTTATGAAGTACCTGAGAAAGCTTTAATTGATCTGTAGTAATACATTCCGGAACTTCTTTGGCTATTTTCAGCTCCATGACAGTATTCTTTGCTTTGGCCATTGGCTCATGAGCCTGCTTTATTCCTTTTAGAAGAGCTTCCAGATCAAAGTCTGTCGTTGACAACTCTGCTTTTCCTGCTTCCAGCTTACTGTAATCCAGGATGTCGTTAATGAGCGCTAACAAATTTCTAGCAGAGAATTTCAAAGAATCGAGATTTTCTTTTTGATCTTCCCTTGGTTTTTCCTCCAGCAGCAGGTTAGTGAGACCGATCACTGCATTTAAAGGCGTTCGTATTTCATGGCTCATTGTAGAGAGAAAATCTTCCTTCGCTTTTGAAGCCTCTTCGGCTACTTCTTTTGCTTCCTTTAAAGCTTCTTCTGCCAGTTTACGGTCATTGATGTCAAGGTTCATCCCAAACCACCTGGTGACTTTCCCTTCTGTATCAAAAATGGGGGTAGCTTTGACATTGGTCCAGTGCGGTTTCCCCGAAGAGCTAAGCACCCTGTACTCCATATCAAAGATCGTCTTATATTCTACGGCCTTTTGCCAATGATCCATTACCCGTGCCCTGTCATCTGGATAAATCGCGTTCAACCAGCCGTTTCCAATCCATTCTTCATAGGTTTGGCCGGTGAAATTTCGCCAGGAGGCACTATCTTCCTTTATAGTTCCATCGGGCTCAGTTTCCCATACCGCTATGGCCGAAGCTTCAACAAGATTTCTAAAGCGTTGCTCACTTTCTTTCAGGGCTTTCTCTGCCCTGGCTTTTTCTATAGCTTCCCAGGTCTGCCGGCAAACTTCCTCCACAAGACCAACTTCAAGCTGGCTCCATTTTCTGGGAGTGTTTTGTTGAACCGTTATAAGGGCTTCTAATTTTCCTTGCTTTAAAAGGGGAATAGCTATAAGACCTTTAACTTGTGAGGAGGTAATTCTTTCCCGGGCATATTTATTATCCTTGAAAAATGCTGTAATATCTTCGTGAACAAAAGAAACTCCTTTTAAGAGTTGTTTATGAAGTCCGGGATCTAATTCGGAAAGCCTGGTAGGTCCTGTCACAGCTTCAACATCTTTTGTGAATCCAAGACGTGATGCCAGGGTATCTTCATCATCAAGAACTTCAGAATAGATTGCCCGGTTTACATCGAGGTGAGCTCCTAAGATTTGCATGGCAGTTTGCTGAATTCTTACAGGCTCCTCCAGGCTGCGAAGAGCTTCATTGAGCTTCAGTAAAAATTTTTGACGTTCTTCTGCCTCCTTACGTTCTGTAATATCCTTAAATATGATCGCAACATGCTGCTCGTTTGGAGAATCAACTCTAAAAGCATTCACATCGAACCAACGTTGAAGGCCTTCGGCATAATCTTCAAACCTCACAGCTTTTCCGGTCAAAGCTACATCTCCATAAATCTTTTTCCAGTAATCTTCAATGTCGGGTACCAGTTCATTAATGCTTTTCCCCAACACGTTCGTCAAGCCTGTTTGCTTCTCAAAAACAGGGTTTGTCTCGAGATATTTGTAATCAATACTTCTACCATCCTCATCCCGAATGATCTCAATGATACAGAACCCTTCATCCATGGAGTTGATGATCTTCTTATACTTATCTGTTGCTTTTTGAGTAAGTTCTTCCTTAATTTCTATAAGTTCATTTTCGGCCCGCTTTTGGTCGGTGATATCCAGGAAGGTCAAGATAAAGCCATCTCCGTTTTTTACAGCAGAGACATCAAACCAATGGTCAAAATGTTCTCCTTGATAGGAGCGCTGTACCCGTAGAGGGATCCCTGTTTCTACTACTTCCACATAAGATTTAAAAAATCTCTCCTTAACACCCGGGTAGAGTTCCAGCAATCTACTACCTGTGAGTTCTTTTTTAGATAATTGATTTACCTTTTCCGCAGCTTTATTTGCTCCTTTAAATTCAAAATCAATTATGTCTCCATTCGTATCTCTTACCGCATGCAAAATAGTAATGGCAGAAATGGAGCCGTTCAACATCTGTTGGATGGTTTCCTCTGTGTGTTTGCGTTCAGTGATATCCTCTGCCGTAGCTACAAGATATTTGTCCCGCCGGGTAAGTCTAAAGTGGAACCAGTTTTTAAATCCATCTCCTTCGTACCACACTTCGAAGTCTCCAGGCTCTCCGGTTTCAGCAGTTTTTTTGAACTCTTCAAGAACGACAGTTTTCTTCACATGTGGAAAAACTTCAGAAAACCGTTCTCCAATTATATCTCTGGGGATACCAAACCTAAGGTGATTGAATGCGTTGGTCATTACAAACCTAAAGTCTTCCACACCGCCTTTATCATTATAAAGGATCTTATAAAGGATAATGGAGTTAGGGGAAGAATCAAAAACAGACTGTAAAAGGCCTTTATTTTCTTTTAATTTTTTAGCCTGATGTTTTATCTCTTCCAGGGAAGTCTTAAGCATTTCTGTTTCTGAGCTCAGACCTCTTTTTTCAGCCTGTTCTCTTTTAATTTCGGTCACGTCCAGAACCCGGTGGATGATATAGTCCACTTCTCCCTCGGCACTCAAAACCGGGGTATTGGTTGGGCTCCAGTATTTTTCTATAAATTTTCCGTCCCTGTCCCTAATGTCGTACTGTTGGATAGCCATACGATGAGGCCGTTTTGTCTCTAATACGGTGTGTAAAGAAGCCCTAAGGTTCTCAACACTTTTCGCATCGGGAGCAGCAGGATTATCGGGAAATACTTCAAAAAGGTGTTTTCCAATGATCTCCTCCCGGGTATTCTCTGTGGCTTCGAGGTAAGCGTCACTGGCCATCTCTATTTTAAGCTCCTTTGAAAGCACGAGGTAAGCATCAGGTGCATTTTGCAAAACTTCAAGGAGATTCTTACTTCGCTTTTCGCTCCTCCGCAATTCTTTTTCCGTTTCTTTTTTCTCAGTAACGTCCTGTACCAGCCCAATGATTTTTGGCGACCCGCCGTCGGAATCTTGTAGGAACCTGCCGTGAACATCCAGATTTCGGAGTTGACCATCTTTAGAATAGATGCGCCGGTGATATTGATAAGGAGAATTAGTCTTAATTGCATTATCAAGGATCCCGTGTATAACAGGAACATCATCTGGATGCGTGCGTTCATCTATCCATTGAATGGAGGGAGTAAAGGAACCCGGCTCTTCTCCAAACAACCGGTAAAGACCTTCAGAGAAATAAATGGTGTTAGTATCCGTCTCCATCTCATAACTACCCATGCCGGCAAGGACTTCAGTAGAACGCATAAGATTTTCGGCTTTGTGTCTTTCCTCTTCAGCTTTTACACGTTCGGTAATATCCTGCAGGGTACCATAAACCCTTAGAGGATTGCCTTTGTCATCTTTAATAATGGCCGACTTTCGGTGTACATGTCTAATGCTTTTATCAGGACGAACTATACGGGTGATGGTGTCAAAGGATTTCCCTGTAGCATGGGTTTTATCTACAGCATCTTTGAGGGCTGGTAGATCTTCAGGATGAATAAAATTGAAGAACTCATCAACAAGTAAACCCTGGGTACGGGGCGGGATACCAAGGATCCTGTACATTTCATCGCTACAGTGCATGATCTCTCCGGGAAGCTGGCGTTCAAAACTGCCTATACGGCCTATCTCCTGGGCATTTCTTAACCTTCTGTGTTCCTCCCGGAGTTTTTCTTCACTTAATTTTTGTTCATGAATATTCTGGGCAGTTCCAATGGCATGTGTTACCTCTCCCTGCTCATTGAATTTAAATACTTTTTCGGTTAGAAGGTACCATTCCCACTTATTATCCACAGTACGTACTCTCACTTCTACCTCGCACTCTTCCTCTTCGGCAAAAGAAAGGCATTTCTCAAGACTCTTCATCCGCTCTTGATAATCCTCGGGATGGATAAAATCCCGGAAGATCTCTGTTCCCCGGCTAAGGAGGTAATTGGAATCATAGCCAAGAAGTTCCTTTACCTTTTTACTTATATATACCACCTTCTGTTCCTGAAGGTCTACTACAAATAATATGTTGGAACTCAGATCGGCTACTTTTTCAAAAAAATCGAAGTTTCCGGTAAAAATATTTTTTTCAGAATTATCCTGAGGCTTATCGGGGTCTGTCATTGATCTCAAAAAATTATATAACCCTAAGGCTATTCGAAAGACAGCATTTGTTGCATAAGGGATGAGTCGCCAAATGCATACAAATGATCTTTAGGGGAAATATAAGTAAAACTAATTAAAATTGATGTTGTTCTTTATACCACCTTCAGCACTTAGCATTACCTTAACAATTGGCTATACCAATTGCATTTTCAGAACAAATTGAGAGGGGCAAAACTGGACCGAGTTACATAGTCTAGAAGTTTAAATTTATGGATTTTTTCCATTCTTGTGGATTTTTTCCTACTTTACCGAAATTATTCCTATTTTTACCCTTTTTGAGACCCTTCATGAAAGACCAGTTATTTGCCGTCATAGATGTAGAAACCACCGGAGGAGGAATTAACGGAAACCGGCTCACCGAGATCTGTATCGTCCTCATGCGGGGAGCTGAGGTCATCGACAAATTTACCAGCCTCATCAATCCGGAAAAGGATATCCCGCGACAGATCACTGCCCTCACAGGAATTGATAATGACATGCTCGTCGATGCCCCGAAATTTCATGAGGTGGCAAAAAAGATCGAGGAACTTACCCGGGACGCCATTTTTGTGGCTCATAATGTGAACTTTGACTATAATGTGTTGCGGAATGAATTTAGGGAGCTTGGCTTTGAATACAGCCGCAGGAAACTTTGTACCGTCCGCCTCTCCCGAAAACTCATTCCCGGTTTATTTTCCTACAGCCTTGGCAGGTTGTGTGATTCGATCAATATTCCGTTGATCAATCGACATCGGGCCGAGGGGGATACCGATGCTACAGTAATTCTTTTTCAGCGCCTGCTGTCTCTGGATGATGATTACAGGGTGATCAATTCATTCCTGCACGCCCGCTCCAGGCAGGCTACCCTGCCACCACATATTGATGCCGAGCAGATCGATAACCTGCCCGAAAGTGCAGGTATTTACCTGTTCAAGGACAGGAAGCACAAAGTGATCTATGCCGGCAAAGCTATTGACATAAAGAAGCGGGTAGTTTCCCATTTTTACGATCGCATGAGCAAGGAATACGAGCTGGGGCAGGAGACATTCTTTATAGACCACGAGACGACCGGCAGCGAACTTGTAGCCCTGCTCCTGGAATCTGAATGCATCCGGAAGTATTATCCGCGATTCAACAGGGCACAAAAAAGGCCCGGTCCGGTATATCAAATCGTGAGTTATACCAATCAGCGGGGAGTTTTGCAGCTTGCCCTGGAGAAAACGCATAAAAAACGAGAGTCCATAGGCACCTTTTACAGCCGTGGCCTGGCGCAGGAAAAGCTGGAGTTTCTTTGCAGGGAATTCCACCTCTGTCCTAAATACTGCAGCTTACAGGCTAATGTGGAGATTTGCTCTCATTATGAGATCGAAAGCTGTGAAGGAGTTTGCTCCGGGAAAGAACCTGTGGAAGCCTATAATCAAAAGGTGGCAAAGGCCGTTGCTTCCCTCACCGATGAGTCCTCAACTTTTGTGATAAGGGAGAAAGGCAGGCATTTTGAGGAAGAGGCTTTCGTCCTGGTAAAGGAAGGCCAATATCAGGGTTTTGGTTTCATTGATGCCGAATCTCAGGTGAGTAGGCTGGAAGATTATGAACCTTTTCTAAAAAGACAGGTGGCCACCTATCATACCCATAAGATCCTGAGCAATTATCTCCGGAAACAAGGAGCTCCAAAAGTGACATTTTTCGATAACGAGCCGGAGACTTTTTCCGTTCGGTCGGCGAACAGAGCACAAAAGAATGCCGCTGTCATGGCGAGTCATGGAACACTTTCTCTTTTTTAAGGTTTAAGGTTTAAGGGTAAGGATTAAGGTTTATTTTTTTGATCTGGAAGCACCAAGTTTCAAGCACCACATTATAATTAATGTTCTCTCCGTCTTTGCGAAGGAGCTTTTTAGCGACTGAAGCAATCTCACTCTATTGAAAAGTAGTTTTGGATCAAAACCATCAACGCCTAACGAAAAGATCCGCTCCAATTGGAAGCGGATCTTTCTTAATTTGATGGAAAGCTGAGCGTTTAAAATTTTTTAAACCTTAGTCCTTTATCCTTATTTTTTAACCGGTAATTCTCTGGTTAACCAACCTCTTCTGTTAGCCGTAGCCATAGCATAAGGCGTGATCCAGAACAATCCGAAGGTATAGAAAAGGCTATACGAGTAGGCCCAGAATGCTTCAGAAATGTTGTACTTCTTTGCATAGAAGAATGCCGGCAGACTGGAGAATATCAGAATACTCAAGAGGGTAGAGCTCAGGAACAGCACGGGATGCATCACTAACAATACGATCATGATAAGGAATAGGGGGTAGGCGGTGAGCATATGCATCCACTGATTCAGCAGTAAAAGTCTGGTGCCCGATCTTGATCCATTTCTGAACGGCTTAAAAGCAAACTTCGTCATCATGAGGTTCTCCCGTACGTTACTTCTTTCCCAGCGGGTGAACATCTTATGCAGACTGCTGAACTTTTCAGGAATATTCGTCAGTACATAGGCGTTACGCTGGAACAGGACGTGATAGCCCTGCTTCAGGATCATATTGGTCATGGCGCGGTCTTCCCCAATGTCTGTTGGCTGCCCCATAAAAGTCTGGTTGATCCACTCGGGCAGGCAGGTCATTACTGCTTTGCTGCGATAGGCTGCCAGGGCTCCGGGGGTACAAAGTACAGAACCCAGCACACTCTGTGCAGAGCGAATGAATTCAAAACTAAATACAAAGCTTACATTCAACATTCGTGGAATGATGGCTCTTTCATTGTTAAGCACACGTACGTTTCCGGCCACTGCACCGCAATTTTCATTGGTCACAAATGGCGAGACCAGGTTGCGTAAAGTGTCTTTTTCTACTATTGAGTCGCTATCTACAGTTACAAAGACCTCTCCCGTAGCCAGATTGAATCCGCGGTAAAGCGCATGTCTCTTCCCCTGGTTGTGAGGCTGCTGATAGATCGCAACGCGATCCCCGAGCTGCTCCTTGGCCTTTTTCATCCATTCCCAGGTATCATCTTTACTACCATCGTCAATGGCGATCAACTGAAGTTTTTCTTCCGGGTACAGGCTGTTAGTAAGACTAAGTAGGGTAGAGTAGACCTGCTTACCCTCATTGTAGGCAGGTACGATCACCGTACAGGTCGGCAACTCCTCATCTGTAACCGAAGTAACCGGCTTATAGCGGAAGAACAGCTGCGTGATGTAGGCCAGAAATCCTAGCCTGAACATAAGAAGGAATCCGGTAAGGACCAGGAGGATGGTGCCGCCAATAGTATTTATGCGGCTCAGGTTCATTTCCTCAAATTGTGGTTGCAGGAGGTAAACTGAAACGGCTCCTCCAATTAACAGCAGGAAAGTTGAGACCAGGGTGAAAATGTGTCTTTTGGTAAAGGTCGCTTTACGGTAATTTTCCGAAGCAGTAGCTTCAGGAGATGCGTCGTTGGATTGTATGTTTTTATTAGTACTAAATTTTTCAGCCGAAGCTAAAGTGGGTAATTCAAATTCTTTTGTCATCATTTCTTCTGAAATTTTTGTTCTGTCCGGGTAACTGTCAGTGTTTTCAGGGGGCACCAATAGTACAGGACGTCAGGAGCGGCAGTACCAATTATTGTACCCAAAAAAATAGTGCTGGAAATCAGCCTTTTTGAGAGGTAAGGAGGTTGTCAGGTTGTGGCAGAAGGAGAATTGTTGTGGATTTTTTCTACAGTCAATTGGGGGAAAACTGTGGTGACCACCTTCACTTCCTGTCAGGCGAGGAAGGTTTTAAAACATGTTGAATCAAGTTCACCTTTATGAAAGTGGCGGAGTTGCGGGGCATTGTCTTGGATTACAAATCCGCATCGGCGGGGTGAAGTGGCGTCACGGCAATTTTTCAGGTTGCTATGTGGGAGATAATGAAACAAGTTCAGTATAGGGTGTTGTGGAGTTTGGACTCTCATCACGGTAGGAAAAGCCCAGGTAGGCGGGTTATTGCAATGCCATGCGGATTAAGAATTTGGGCCATTATTTTCCGGTCTTCCCATGTAGTTCTGAATATAATTATGTTCTCCCTTTAGGAAATGTTGGGGCGTATCTCGCATTAGCCTCACAAAATCTTTTATGAAATGGGCCTGGTCGTAATAACCGCAATCCAGAGCCAGGAGATGAATCTTTTCAGTAGATCCGTTTTTCAGCATGTCAAAAACAGTATTTAGCTGTATCACCTTGCAAAAGTATTTGGGAGGTACTCCAATAATATTTTTAAAGATCCTTCTAAAATGACGGGGGCTTATCCCCGCCTTCTTGATAAGTTGCTCATGGTCTGAAAGACCATCTTCCTCAAGGATGAGCTTAATGGTTTGGTCCAGCCATGGAATAGCGGGAAGGCGTTCCGGGACGAGCATCTCCAGGAACTTCAGGAGGATGTCAAACCTCTTGGCGTTTGAACAACTCACTTCAAGATCCTTATTTAAACAAGGAGATGCTTTTTCTGTGGCATCTTGCAGTGAAGTCCAGCGGTTCGTGAAAACTATACCGGGTTTTCGAAATAGATAGTAGAGGGTAGTGGGATGAAGAATAATTCCTATTTGACCAAAAATTCCATCCAGCTGAAAAGTAATATCGGCATTATAGATCTGGCCTGCAGTACAAATATTCGAAGACAGCTCATATTTTTTTCCGTTCACAGTGTATCCTGGTCTGTGGTTGTAAATATTGACCAACAGGGGAAAACCTGTACTAAAGACGGGAACATTGAGCTGTACCGGAGAATCGGTCTCTCCGAAGATAAAAGCCACTACAAAATCCCGGAGTTTCTCCGGGACTTCAAGATCTACTTTTTTGGCAAAGCTTTCTATCATTAAAGCCTGTTGTGTCGTCTTATAAGCTGAGGGATAGGTTGTTTGGGAGAAAAACCGAAAGGAGGAAACGCTAAGGTAGTAAATTAAATTTAGGGTTTAGATCGAACCGGTTTATCAATAGGGAAGCTTTTTGAGAGGGCTAAAAACCTTGAAGGTGTTAGCCCCATCCTTTATTTCATTATAGAAAAACTGTCATGTCCGAAATGTACAATGAAAGTAACTTTTAAAATGCTAATTTTCAAATCTTTATGTTTCTTGTGCTTCTGATTTTTCGCATCACAAGCTGTGAATTCGACTTACCCTATATAAGTTCTAGAAGGTCCCCTATGTGAAATGTTTTTATTTAACGGCTTGTTTTCAAGCCCCTTAATTCATACTGCTATGGACTATCATCAACTGATTTGTTTTAGAAAAAAATTCTTTTTGTTTGCACTCCTAATTATCCTGGGTTCCTGTAGTGAAGATCCACTTCTGGATGAGGTGAAAGAATTGGATGCAGAAATTAATACTACTTCAGAAAATGCAGTAATTAAGGGACATTATATAGTAGTGGTTTCTAAAGACCCTGCGGTAAAAAATCCAAAGGCAGCTGCAATACTGGATAAAATAATGAATAAAATCTCTGAAAAGGCAGCAGCAAAAATTAATAGAAAATATACAAATGTGCTCCAGGGTTTTGCAGCAGAGCTTACAGCAGGACAAGTGAGCGAATTGCGCAAAGACAGGAGAATTCTACTGGTGGAAGAGGATCGACAGGTAAAGCTGCACAGCAGTATAGTACAGGAGTTTCCATCCTGGGGTTTAGATAGAATTGATCAACGGGAGGGGGGCTGTAATCGTGCTTATGCTTATAATCTCACAGGAAAAGGTGTTACAGCTTACGTCATGGATACTGGAATGCGTGTGACCCATGAGGATTTTGGAGGCAGGGCAGTGCACGGATATGATTTTGTCAAAGAAGAAGGGGAAGAAGGAAGGGATTGCTATGGGCATGGTACCCCTGTGGCAGGAATAATAGGCGGCACAAAATATGGTGTTGCAAAGAGCATTGAAATAGTTTCGGTCAAAGTTTTCGATTGTAAAGGTGGTTCTCCAGCGTCAAGAATCCTGGAAGCTATGGATTGGGTTTACATTAATGCGGCCAGACCTGCAATACTGAATGCAAGTTTTGGATACTATGCATCTGAGGCGATGGATCTGGCATTTGAAAATTCATTAGGTGCAGGTATACATTTTGCTGTTTCAGCCGGAAACGCTGATAGAGATGCATGTGAATATTCTCCTGCACGGGTGCCGGGAGTATTAACAGTTGGAGCTAGTGATGTCCAGGATAGAATAGCTTCCTATTCTTCTACCTCCGGCTCTAACTACGGCTCTTGTGTTGATGTTTTTGCACCGGGACTTAATACCCGGACGGCCTCGAAAATCGATGATGTTTCGTCCAGGTATTTTAGCGGAACATCAGCCGCAGCACCACACGTAGCAGGAGTGATGGCTCTTTACCTCGAACTAGATCCTAATATCACTCCCGAAGCACTTCACAATGCTGTCTTGAGCAATTCAACTCCTAATACCGTCACAGGAGTGCCTTCGGGAACAAATGCTTTTCTCTACAGTTTGACAGAACCTATAGAATTTACTCCCCCTAATCCTCCAGACCTTAATCTTTCAGTCTATAGTTTCCGCACACAGGGAAGTAATTACGTCAACCTTAAGTGGGATCCAACCGATATACCGTATATCCATGTTTATGTTGATGGAACTACTACGAAGGTTCCTGTAGAAGGGGAATATGTTACCCAGTTCTACAACAATGATGGAAATGATCAAGTAAGGCTGGAAGACAGCAAAAGAAATGCTACTCATAGAATAAAAATATGTGAGGTAGGTTATGCTAACTGCTCGCAAGAGATTATAGTGGTGTTTGGTGATGGGGGAGGCGGCGGTGAAACAACCAATGAGCCTCCGGCAGCAGATTTCACCTATACTACAAACCTGCTAAGCCTTCAGTTTACCGATACCAGCACAGATTCCGATGGCTCAGTGACAGCCTGGAGCTGGGATTTTGGAGATGGGCAAAGTTCCTCCACACAACATCCTTCACACAACTACACAGTGGCAGGGACCTATACCGTGTCTCTTATGGTTACAGATGATGCAGGTGATACCGGCAGCACTTCAAAAAATATAACTGTAAGTGCAGAGGAGCCTGCACCCGGAGATATTTCCTTAACTGGCAGCGGAACTAAAGTAAAGGGTAGATGGAGTGCAGACCTTAGTTGGAATCCTGCGGGAACATCGGTGGATATTTACAGAAATAATGTAAAGATCGCTTCCGGAGAAAATAATGGAACATACACAGATGCCACAGATTTTAAAGGCAGTGGGTCTTTAACATATAAAGTTTGTGAGGCCGGTAGCATCATTTGCTCTAATGAAGTGAGGCTGCAGTATTAAGGTGGTTAGGCAGATTCCATGCTTTGTCTCGCATTTTCCAAATAGACAGCAGAACAAAAATCACTCTTGTCAAAGTGCCGGTTAAAAACCGGCATTTTTAATTAAGAAGTAGTTGCACTATGGCTTTGAGTAGACTGGTTTTGGAAATCGGTACAATTGATAAGAAACCGTTCCCAACCAGATGACGATAAGTGAACAGACCAGGCGTTCATAAGCTCCGTCAAAGGAATTGGGCATGAGAGGCAGTAGAGGTGCGAGCACAAGCCATATGCCTGCCACCCAGCGGGAGAAGTTCTTGAGAAATGGTTTTATGCTGTAAAGACCGGTACTAATAGTGAATAAGAGGGCAGGGAACAGGAGGGCCAGAGTGTAGACCAGCTTGCGGTGCAGGGTGAACCCGGTTTTTCCGGCGTATTGATTGTGTTCTGCGATAAGGATCAGAACAGCAGCTATGAGAAGGCTTGTTCCGAGACTTATAAGCCATTTGGTGCCCCTGATTTTGACGAAATAAAGCCCAATCGCCAAAGCGACAAACCCGAGGGCAAGTAGATCCAGCCCAAGATCCTGTATCCAGCCGTATTTGCCTATGGCAAGCATGCTTATAGTGTCTGCAATGGGATCATGTGCTTCGTGCAGAGCAATACCAATAAAATCGGTCGCAATAACAGCGAAACAGCCAAAGATGCCTATTGCTCCGGTAATGCTGTAGTTGTACTTCATATTCAGATAACGGTATTTAAATTTATGAATCATTTTGGAACCGTTTTTTAATATATAAAATTCCATTTGATAAGGAGCGTTCAAAACAGAAGACTGCTGCTTCTTGAAATTAAGTGCTAAATAAATTATCTTGAAGATAAAAATATGGAGCAAAATAAACTTGAAGACCGAAATCCGTGGGAGGTTTTTGAAGACCATCTGGATTTAGCGCAGCAGGGGGAGTTAGAAAAAGATCTGGAGCGGAATTATTCACAGGATAGTGTCCTCCTAACCAACTACGGAGTCTTTCACGGAAGGGAAGGAATGAAACAAGCAGCAGAACTTCTTAAAGAACAACTGCCGGGTGGTAACTACAATTATGTACTGAAGCTTTGCCATGAAGAAATGTGTTTCCTGCATTGGACAGGCAAGTCTGATGTTTCTGTAATCCCCGATGGAGCGGATTCTTACCTGATCAAAAATGGAAAAATTATGGTGCAGACCATCTACTATTCCGTACAAAAGATTTCATAAGAATGATTTCCTGCTTTAGGTTTTTCCTGCACAAGGTCTCACCTCATTCGCTATAAAACATTGTTGCTAAAAGCTGATTTAGTTAGGTTCTTTTGTGAACATAAGCCATGAATTCATAGCTAACCCCATTGCTCTCATAGGGATCCTGGGGAGGTATCATCCATAGCGTATTTTTGTCCTGAAACCTCATTTCATAGACTGTACCTGTAGACCCTGCACTAAAGATCCTGTACCGGTCTTCAGCAACTTCTTCCCACAACATTTCGCGGTTAAAGGTCTCTTCATTCAACATGCATTCGAGAGAATTGTAGCTGAAGTGGTAATCCATTTCTATGAACTTTCCACTGTTTTTAAATGTTATCCTTGATTTTTGAGCACATTCACCGGCTATAGATTCAACTTCATCCCCGGTTGTTGTGACTTCTGTCACTCCGTAAAAAGCCCAGGTTCCTACGATATTGCTGGTTGGAGCTTCTTCAGATGAACAGGAAAATAAAATGAACAATAATAAAAATGCGATGGGGGAGGAGAGTTTCATTTAAAAGGATTGGTTGGTGGTATATACGGATAGCCAAAAATAGCATTTTTGACCTTTTATTTTTGGGAATAATGCTTAATTTTTACCGGGTATTCAGGTGCTAAAAATAGCTTTCTCTAAATTGAGTTTGCTCCTGATATCGGAGACTGCCGGGAGCGCGTACAGCCAATCTTATTGGTAAAAACGAGGAGCATAAGAATCCGGTGCAGCAAGCAGGTAAGTTTAGATAAATGTATATTGCATCTTGAATAAAATCAAACTGAATCTTGAATCTTAAATTTTGAGTTGTGAACATTCTATACCTCCACGGCCTCGATAGTAAGCTTAGTCCCGAAAAGCGGGAAGTACTTGAACACTATGGAAAAGTCCTTTCACCCGATCTTAATTACTACGAAGATCCCAATGCTATTGAGACTATCCTGGGGATGTATCCAAATGGGGAGGTTGATGTCGTAATTGGGAGCAGCATGGGTGGTTTTGCAGGATATTATGTCTCCAATGCACTCAACAAACCCGCGCTGTTGTTCAATCCGGCGCTTGTGAAGAGATCTGTACCTCAAAACATTCCGAAGCTTGAAAATTTCAACTCTCTCAAACAGATCGTGCTTGGGCAGATCGATGACGTGGTTTCCCCGGCAGACACTTTAAGCTTCCTACCCCAGGACTTTAATGCGGTGACCGATCTTCATCTCCACCTGGTTCCGGAAAACGGACATAATATTCCTGTTCCACTATTTGAAGCGGAGGTTCAATCGTTCTTTGGAAAATTATAAGTCGGGTTTCGGAGGCGACGTTGTACAATACTTAATATACACCATGCAATTTCCGGCCTCATTGTATAGTACCGGGACTTATTATTATCCTACCTTATATAATGTTGTTACCAAAACTCCTTTGTAGCCGGGAGCCGGAACTCTTAATAACTCCCTTTCTTCTTTGGCCTTAAAATAAAATGGAGATGCGGAAAGATCTACGCCACTTCGTTTTTTTAGTCTTATTCCCTGCCCTGAGATAATATCCTTATTAGGTTCAAAACCTCCTTCCGGTAAGTGTTCGGTGAGAATAATATAACTGAAACTATATAATTTTTCTACCACTCTTTTTATTTCAGCATTCGATAAGTGTTGCAACACCTGTCTCAGGATCGCGCAATCCCCTGAAGGCAGTTCATCAATTGCAATATCCAAAGCATGAAATTCCAGGTTACCGGCGTTGAAGGTTTTCCTGTTATGCGCTACAAGCTCCTGAACAATATCAATGGCGATATATTTTTTGGTGTACTTCACCAGTTCTTTCCCGATATTGAAATCCCCACAACCCAGGTCGCAGACCACCGGCGGAGTCTCAAGATCTTTTAAGAAGGTAGAGACTGCAGCAATGTATGGGTTTACCGTCTCAGGGGCATGAGAGCCTAAACCTGAGTAGAACTCAGCTCCTTCACCACCCCACAAATTCTTTTCATAGATCTGCGTCATGGCATCTTTAGTGGGCCAGGGTTTTTTGTCCTTTTTTCTTGCTGTCATTTATTAGTAGCCAAAAATGGCATTTTTGAGAGGGATTACCTAATCCTGAATCCTGAATCGCGCAAAACAGCGCCGTAAGCCGAAGCAATTTATTGCAGCAGCGAAGAAGAAACAGCATGAATGTTAACACTTTTTTAATACATTTGGAATCCCTACAAGAAAATCAGCCACTTTAAACTTATTGATGAAAAAATTCTTGCTCCTCAGTCTTACCTTGTTATGTATAAATTTCACTCACTCCCAGGAAGAAAATAGTAAAAAGATCCGTTTATACCTGGACTGCCAGTCCTATTGTGACCAGGAATATATTAAAAGGGAAATTCCTTTTGTCGATTATGTGAATGACCGTTTTCAGTCGGATGTATTTATACTGTCGAACAGCCAGGTAACCGGGAGTGGGGGGCGTGAGTTCAAATTGCAGTTCACCGGAAGGGAGAAATTTGCAGGCCTAAACGATACGCTAACATTTGTAAGGCAGGCAACCGCGACAGATGACGAAGAAAGACAGCAAATGGTACAGGTCATTAAACTGGGATTGGTGCGATATCTTGCAAAGACAGAGCAGGGAAAAAAGGTGCAGATAACGCTTCAGCAGGAAGAAAAAGGCAGTGAGTCCGAAGTTGAGGAGCCGGTTGAGGATCCCTGGAACCTCTGGGTCTTCAACGCCCGACTTAACGGCTATCTCAACGGAGATAGAAACTACTTCAGCAATAGTTTTAGTACAGGATTTACAGCTTCCCGAATTTCTGAAGAGCTAAAGACAACCACTTCCATAAGTTATGGCGTCAACAAGAATCGCTATGGTACGGGTGAGGATGCCATAGAATTTTCTAATGAAACCTATAGAGCGAGTAATACCACAGTATGGTCTTTGAGCAGCCATTGGTCTGCAGGTGGTTACCTGGAATATCTGAGGTCAGATTTTGCTAATTATGAAGCTTCCTGGACTCTTACTCCTGCAATTGAATACAACTTCTTTCCCTATTCGCAATCGAACAATCATTACGTGGGATTAATGTATAAAGCAGGTCCTTCCTACTTTGAATATATAGAAGAGACGATCTATCTGGAAACCGAAGAGCTAAGGTTTCGGCAAAACCTTTCGCTGGCTGTGAGCCTGAATAAAAAGTGGGGGCAAATTAGTGGTTCGGCGGCTTTTGGGAATTATTTTCATGATTTTTCCAAGAGTAGATTAAGCTTCTCGGGCTATGCAGACCTTAGGTTATATAAAGGTCTATCGTTCAACATTAGCGGGTATTATGCCCTGCAACGTGACCAGCTGAATATAGTAAAGGGTGACATCTCGAATGAAGATCTTTTGACCAGGAGAAGACAACTCGATTCAAACTATTCATTTTATACCAGCTTCGGACTCCGTTACAGGTTTGGATCGATCTTTAACAATGTTGTCAATCCCCGTTTTGACGGTGGTGGCGGCATCATGATCTTTTAAAGGAAGAGAAGGAATAGGTAGTATACTGCGCTCTTAAAGAGGTGTCAAAAATGACATTTTTGGAGGGTGAATCTTGTAAAGCTATAAATTCCAAAATCCAAATTCCAGGTACCAACCTTTAAGCACCAAAATCGAGCACCAATTTTTTATTTTCGAATTTTGAATCCGGAATTTTGAACCCGCGCGAAGGCGAATTCCCGTCGTTCCCGATACTAACCCGCTCCTGCTTTCGCAGGTCCGGCTTCACCCGAACTAACGGATAATTGGATCTGAACTGAAGGAGAGCCTCAAACCGGAAAGAGCTTCTAAAATGTCATTTTTGAGGAGTAAATCAATCTCGAATTCTCAATCCTAAATCCGAAATCCAAAGCGCCGTCAGTTCGGGTTTTTTGGCTTAGCAGGAGCGAAGGCGAAAAGTATCGAGAACAGAGGCGTCTCCGGAATAAATAATTCATCGTTAGATTAGGGGGTATAGATCTGGGCTCCGTAAGCGGGAATATTGATTGCTCCGGTCCAGTTTTTATCATCGGTCATTTTTTCTTCAGTATCCATACCATTTACCTCCATTTCAGAAAAATCATCATCATAGCCCTTCCAGCTGCTATTGAACTGAAGTTTCCACTCCAGTGCCTGTTCGATTCCAATGCCATAGTCTTCGTAATCCTGATTACTGAAGTTCAGGACAACCAGAACCGGTTGCCGGTCATCTCCTCGATTGATACGCTTATAGGCTAAAATTTTGGTTTCCTGATTGAGATGTACAATTTCTGTTTCCTGTCCTCTTAATCCCTCAGTTCCTTCTAGTTTACCGGTCCTAAGGCCAATAAGGTCTGAGGACAACTTGTATATTCCGTTCATCTTTTTATACTTTTCCCAATCCAAAGCTTCATCATCTTTAAAGAATTCATCTTCTAAAAACTCCTGCCCCTGAAATATCATAGGAATTCCCGGCGCCGTCATGACCAGTACCAACCCAAGAATGGCTCTCTTTTTAGCGAAGGCGCTCTCAGCATTACCGGGATGGATTTCCTCAGGAACACGGGCTTTTCCATTGGCTACTTCATCATGAGATTCGGTGTAAATGATTCTGGAGAAGACATCGCTTCCATAATGGTAAGTAAGGGCCTGAGCAATTGTCTCCAGATTCCTGGCCTCATCATCGGGATTAATTAAGGCTTCTCTCACAGGATGTACAAAGTGCAGATCCCATTGTGCGCCATAACCAATGCCACCATCTTCTATTTTGTTGGTCATAAGGTCGTGCCCCCTAAGGTCTTCAGCTATAGTCAAGACTCTTGGGAATTTGTCTCTGATTTCTGAATTAATGTCGCGTATCAAAATCAAGCCTTCAATAATTTCAGTAGTATCAATCCCTAAACCTCCCGCTTCATACCTTATGTAGGAAGTGGCATCCATTCTAAGGCCGTCACAATGGTATTTCTCGATCCACATCAAGGCATTATCTCTTAAATACTGCCTTACTTCTGGACGCCCATAGTCGGGTCTCGTGTCACCCCACGGGGTCTCACTCCTGTGATCATTATAAAAATAGATGCCTCCTTTATCATTTTCACTCCAGCCATCAAATTGCCATAGGTCAACATCAGAAGGGCCAAAGTGGTTATATACCACATCCATAATGACACCTATCCCGTATTTGTGTGCTTCTTTTACAAGGGCGAACAGCCCATCGGGACCGCCATAGTCCTGTTCTATTGCGAAAGGATGTGCCGGATTATAACCCCAGGATATGCCCACGGAAAATTCGGCTGCAGGAAGTAATTCAATGCAATTTATACCCAGTTCCTGTAGGTAAGCCAGCTTTTCTATCACATCATGAAAAGTCCCTACCTGGTCTGCCTGTTTCCTGTTGAAGGTTCCCACATGAAGCTCATAGATAACCAGGGAATTCCAGTCGGGCAGTTCATAATTATCCTCTTCCCAGTCAAACTCCAGGTTTCGAATAATGGAATTGCCGTTGGAGTTGGTAACTTCCAGAGCATAGGGATCATTGCGCAAAAACTTCATCTCACTATTCCAGACAACATATTTGTACTGGTCTCCTTCTTTGGCCCGGGAGGTGGTTCCCACCCAATAACCGGCTTCTTCAAAAGTCAATTCTAAATCATCTTCTTTCCAGCCGTTAAAATCACCTGCCACAAACACCTTACTGGCATGTGGAGCCCAGACCCTGAAGGTCACATTTCCGTTTTCCACTATCGCGCCCATTCCTTCCGAAGCTGCAATTGGCTGCTCTACTTGCCTCTGGTCTTTCATTTTAGATGTTTTTTAGTATTGGTTTTGAAATTACTGAGGAAAATGATATTAAGGTTTTATTTATGAGGAAATTAACCTGCAGGGTGAACTATCGAGAACAAGGCGTGTCGAAACCGGAGCTGATGGGTAATAGAATCCAAACCGAAGGAGAGGCTTAAGAGCCGAAAGAATATCTAAAATGTCATTTTTGAAGGGTAAAATAATCTTGAATTTTTATCCTGAATTCGAAATTAAAGACCGCCGTCATTTCGATTTTTTTGGCTGAGCAGGAGCAAAGGTGACAAGTATCGGGACCAGAGAAGTCTCAGAACACCCGGGACTGATGGGAGTATTCTTTTGATCCTGGATCCTGCCAAAAAATAAAAAATCCTTATTTTCAGAATCAAATCAGTTTCCTGAGTGAAAAAAGCGAAGAAGAAATACCTAAAATATTTTCCTATTCTGGGTTGCATTTCCACGGGTCTTATTTATACGGCCATAGGGATAATTGCCCTACTTTCCCTGTTAAGGCTTAAGGATGGCGGTGCTTCCAAAAACAGCCTCCTTGCTTATGTGCAGGATTGGCCGGGAGGCGAAATTATCATCTGGGCCATCCTGCTGGGCATGCTCTGTTACATTGTATGGCGCATCTATGAATCCTTTCGGGATCCCTATCATTATGGAAAAGGCTGGAAAGGACTTGCCCGTCGTACCGGGATCGGCCTTAGCTCTCTTGCCGATGCGCTTATCGCTTACTCGGCCCTGGTAGTCTTGTTGGGTTCAGCGAATTATTCTGAAGATGGGAGTCCGGATCAGAAGAGGGAAATGACGGCTAATATGCTGGATTACGGCTGGGGTAAATGGCTGGTCGTGGGACTGGGCGTGCTAATAGCTGTTACTGCGGCAGTACAACTGTTCTACGGAATTACCCGGGGATACCGGGAGCGTCTTGATATCGTCAAGTTCAGCGGAAAAAAGAAGGCGACCATCTTTTTCCTGGGCTTTACCGGCTATGTGGCCCGTGGGGTCATTTTGGGCATCATTGGCTATTTCTTCATTAAATCGGGCATTTTAAGTGATGCCGGGTATGTAGTCAACACAGATAAAGCTTTTAATTTCATTGGCGACCACATCGGCAAGGTTCCTTTTGCCATAGTCGCCTTCGGAATTATTTGCTACGGATTATTCATGTTTGCCCTGGGGATCACCTATGATCTTGACAATGATCCCTCAGATCCCAATTTTCATCCGCAGAAAGGCTGAAGTCTGTCGGTACAGGTTCTGCTTTTTTGTAACAGATCATGTTCTTGTTCTATCGATCTTTAAAGCTGCTTAAAAATGGCATTTTTGAGAGGTAAATTTTGCAAGGCTTCAGAATTTTAAGCACCAATTTCAAAATTCCAAATTCCAGGTACTGATAATCGTATTGAGAACCGAGGCGACTCTGAAACCCCCTCATTCTCCTCAGATTGCCCTCCAGATTCCCAGGAACTGAAGGGATGGAGTCAAAAATGACTTTTTTCAATGAAATTTAGTTCCTCATCCCGAATCGCAAATCTGCGCCCCCGGGATAGCCCATCTGAAGTTCTTTATAAATTTTCAACCGATGTGTATTTCAGCTGAATTACCGAAGATTCTGCATCAATTAATTTTTGAGTAGCATTTTCATAATCCGCAAAGGAATTGATAACGACTCCATTCCGGTGTTCATTAAGGGTGGAGAAGAACTTTACCTCAAACCACACCTTGTCGAGAACTTCCTGCTCCTCGGGAGTGATCCCTGTGCTGCCGTTGACCATGGACTCCATATGCTTGCGGGCAATGTTCTTAATATTATCGGCTACACTAGTGTCGGTCGGCAGGTTTCGAACTGCGCCAATTACAAAGAAGATCTTCCCGTAACCTACTTTTTCGATATACTCATTTCCATATTTCAGCTTGTACAGCTCCGGGTCTTCTTCATAGACTTTGGCCAGGGAATCCCGTTCTTTCCAGTTGTTGGAAAAGGCTTCATACCCATCCTCGTATTTGCCGCCACCTATCAAGACCCCTCTTTCGGTTACCGGATACTGTTCAATGACCGATTGGTATAGTTCGGTACTCACAGCAAACCTGGTGGCAAAATAATTTCCCGGGTAATAAAATTCATCGAAGAGACGATAAGGAAACATATGTCCTATGGGATCGGCGTCGTTTTCCCAGGAAGGGGATTGGGAAAAGGACTGATTAAGCCTGAAGTAGGAAGGTTCAGTAGCACCAAAAGGATTCGCTACCGGAACATGACTACTTGTGTAAATTCCCGCACCTACCTGCTCGCGGTAGGCATAGTTCTCGTCGAGAACAGTTTCTCCGTCACTTGTAATGATGACATTCCGGTTTCCCTCGGCCTTATTGTAAGTGGTAGTAGCGGTGCTGCTGCCATTGGCCGCCGTGAATTCCACCGTACTCAACTCCCCGGCGGTATAGGTGTGAATTGCCGTACCTGCCTCGCTATACACTTTCTTTATTGAGGGAAGCCCATTCCGGTATTCAGTTTCGAACCATAATGTGCCGTCGGGATGATAGTATTTGGACCAGAGCGGCTTGTTATCTTCACTACGGCTGACTTCCATATACAGGTGGTGCTGCGGATAGCTCGCATATACCTTAGCCGATTTTATATAACCGTTCTCATAATATTCAAACTCCCCTGTAGGCTCTCCCGAAAGCTGATACCGCCCTTGCTTTATCCAGCCGTTCTGGTGTTGATCCAGCAGCTCGAAATGGGAAGTAGATTCTATAGAGTAGTCGGGTTGCGGAACATTCTCTTCTTTTTCGCAGGAAGAAAATAGTACTGTAGCTGAGAGGAGCAGAGGCAGGAAATAATTTTTGAACACGGTACCGGTTTTTATAAATTATAAATTGAGCAAAAAGATCTTACTATTTAGTAGGAATTTTCTCTTTTTTGTTACAAACCGTCTAAGACAATACCGCCATATTTAAGCATCAAATCATTTCTAAACTACTGAGTTTTCTTCAGCACTTTTGCTTCCGGCTTACCCATTACGCCACCCTTTTCCATAGCGGCTTATTATTTCCTACTCATATGACTTTTCGATTCCGCCCCAAATAAAAGTGATTGCCGGACTTCAATTATATTAATACCAATTTCGGCATTCATAAAATCCCACCACCGTGGGCCATTGGGAAATCTATTTTAAAGCTCCATGGCAATTTTTTAATAATCATTCATAAATGATTTCCTGTGACATGAGACTAGGCTCTAGAACCGTGTGTTTTACCGGTCCCCAGGTAGGAGATTTTACTTTTCTTTAAAAATTGGCCGCATAAAATCACCTTACCATTACCAGCTGCTTCTTTAGTAGGTGAAAAAAACAGCGTACCTTGTATTAATTGAAAATTCTGTCATGCCTGTAATAAGATTAAAAACCCACATTAAAGCAAAGCAGCAGCTCGTCTTCGATCTTGCCCGCAGTATCGATTTCCAGTCAAAGGCGGTGACCTCTTCTAATGAAAAAGCGGTAGCCGGAAGAACCAGTGGCTTGATAGGCCTAAACGAAACGGTTACCTACCGGGGAAAGCATCTCGGCGTATGGCAACATCTTACAACCAGGGTTACTGAGTTTGATCCTCCGCATTTCTTTGCAGATGAAATGGTAAAGGGTGCTTTTAAAAGCATGAGGCATGAGCATTATTTCTCCCAAACCGAAGATGGAACTCTCATGAAAGATGTCTTTAAGTTTGAGGCTCCGCTTGGACCCTTGGGCTGGCTGGCCAATAAATTATTTCTCGAAGCTTATATGACCAATTTTCTAAAAGGGCGTAACAAGACGCTTAAGGAATATGCGGAAAGTGGGAAGTGGCGGGAGGTTTTGAGGGAGTGATGAGTGGTCAGTAGTCAGGAAATTAGATTTGCGAAGTTAGAAGTACGAACCGGGCATCCTTTCTCAGTGGGCAGTGCGCAGTGCGGAGTAGGCAGTTTTTCAAGTTAGAATTACGATTTTAGAAGTACGAATAGTTAGGGTAAGTATTTGCAACTTCCAATTCGTTTCTGTAACAGGCAATAGGCTTATTTAGTATGCAGTAGGCAGTGTGGAGTAGACAGTTTTGTATACAACTTTCTTCGTGTTCTTAGCTTATTGGCTTAGTGGGCTTTGTGTGAAACTTTTTTCAACCGGCAATAGGCTTTTTCAGTAGGCAGTGCGCAGTGTGGAGTAGGCATTTTGTATATTGTATAGTGTATAATGTAGAACTGAAATTGGCGGAAAGTATGAAGCACCAAATTTAAAGCACCAAATTCCACTTTTTAGAACCTTAACCCGAAACCCGAAACCCGAAACCCGGAACAGGCTTTCTCAGTGGGCAGTGCGCAGTGCGGAGTTGGCAGTTTTAGACAACTTTCTTCGTGTTCTTACCTTATAGGCTTAGTGGACTTTGTGTGAAACCTTTCACAACCAGCAACAGGCTTTTTTAGTATGCAGTTCGCAGTGCGCAGTAGGCAGTTTTTAGACAACTTTCTTCGTATTCTTACCTTATTGGCTTAGTGGACTTTGTGTGAAACCTTTTTCAACCTGGAACAGGCTTATTCAGTATGCAGTGCGCAGTGTGGAGTAGGCAGTTTGTTTTTGTAAAGTATATTGTATAATGTATAATGTAAAACTGAAGTCTGCGGAAAATATGAAGCACCAAATCAAAAGCACCAAATTCCAGTTGTTAGAACCTTAACCCGGAACCCGGAACCCGGAACCCGTAATCTGTAATCTGTAATCTGTAACCGGGAACGGGCAACTTTTTCAAACTTGTAACGGGCAACTTTTTAAAAACAATTGCTAAATTTATTCTCGCTAAGCTCCTCATCAAGAATTTTACTTACTATGAATCCCGATCCGTCCTCTTCAGCCACGTCACGAACCATTGGTTTTTTCGGAGCGCTTGGCATTGGAGTGGGAGCAATGGTTGGGGGTGGAATACTCGCCCTTGCCGGGGTGGCCTTTGCTGTGAGCGGACCTTCGGCAGTTCTGGCCTTTGCGCTTAATGGATTAATAGCCTTTATTACCGCGCTGAGTTTTGCTGAAATGGCTTCCGCAAATCCGCAGTCGGGTGGGACCTATACCTATGCCAAAAAAGCGCTCTCGCTGCAGGTGGCTTTCGGGGTGGGGTGGATCGTATGGTTTGCCTCCCTGGTAGCGGCAGTACTCTATGCCCTTGGTTTTGGTGCTTTTGCCTTATTTGCGCTTCAGCAGATCCCGGCAGAAGGGCTTAACGGAATCCTGGAATTCGAGATGCTTCCGGTTTTATTGGCTTTAGCAGCAATAGGCTATTTCGCCTTCAGCCTTACAAGAGGTACGGGCGATGGCGGGGCAGTTATCAATATTGGTAAACTGGCGGTATTCGCCGTTCTGATAGCCGGCGGACTCGCTCTTTTCGTGCAGACGCCTGTTGACCGTATTACCGAAAGCCTGGACCCGTTTTTCTCCGGTGGGTTCAGCGGATTGATCGCAGCAATGGGCTATACCTTTATCGCTCTTCAGGGCTTTGATCTCATCGGTTCGGCCGCAGGGGAGATCAGGAATCCGGAGAGAACAATTCCAAAGGCCATGATGGGTACACTTGCAGTAGGCCTGGCAATTTACCTGCCCCTGCTATTTTTTATGTCGACTGTAGGAGTACCGGAGGGGGAGAGCATTACCCAAATGAGCCGGGAAAATCCAGAAACCGTTTTGGCGGTCGCTGCACAAAATTATCTCGGGGCCTTCGGATTTTGGCTGGTGTTGGTGGCAGGTATATTTTCAATGTTATCTGCTTTACAGGCAAATCTCTTTGCAGCTTCACGGATCTCCCTTAGTATGGCAAAGGATCGTACCCTGAACCATCATCTCTCAAATATTGATAAGAAATACGGAACCCCGGTAACTTCAATTTTGGTTACCTGCGGAATTGTCGCCTTCCTGGTTTTGATCCTTCCGGATCTGGCGGCGGCCGGTGCGGCTTCCAGTTTGATCTTTCTTATCACCTTTGCCCTGGCGCATCTCATTATGATCCTGATGCGGAACCGCGGATACAAGGAAAGTAAAACCTTTAGAGCGCCTTTTTTTCCTGCCCTTCCCATTGCGGGAATAGTCACATGTCTAGGGCTGGCAATCTTTCAGGCCATCGTTGTCCCCGCTGCCGGATTGATCGCAATCCTGTGGCTTGCCGTAGGCGCCGTACTCTTTGCCTCCTTCTTCGTCAAAAAAGCCGAGGCTATTGAAGCGTCTGAACAGGCTTTGGATCCCGATCTCATCCGGCTAAGAGGCTTGAGTCCGCTCGTGATGCTTCCTATTTCCAATCCTGCGAATGCGCAGTCTATGATCTTTTTGGCAAATGCACTGGCACCGCCGGTAATTGGAAGGATCCTGATACATACCATCGTTATTCCCAGTACAGAAAAGGATGATCTTGAAAAGCGATTGCTGTCGAGCCGTGATGTCATGCAATACGCTCTTAAAGCTTCTTTTGAAGCCGGTCTAAGGCCTGAAAGCCTCACCACAATAGCCGACCATCCATGGGAGGAGATCGAAAGGGTAGTAAAAGAACATAATTGCAGGAGTCTGTTGATGGGTTTAAGTGACCTTAATGATATTCAGACCACTCAGAATCTCGAAAAGCTTGTGAGACATATCAAGGCAGATGTGGTTGTATTCCGGCAGCCTTTTAGCGGCTGGAAGATCACCGAGACAAGGAAAGTTCTTATTCCGGTAGCCGGTTTTGAAAGCAATGATCCGCTTCGGGCCAGGGTAGCTGCAAGCCTGTGGCGTACTGCCCAACCAGAAATTACCTTTGTTCAGGTGCTGCCTTCAACCACTCCTTCAGAAACAATTAAAAAAAACAATGAAAGACTTTCCCGTTTTGCAGGCAGCATCATTCCCGGAAAAACCACAGTTCTTATTATTCAGAATGACGATGTGGAAGCAGAACTTGTGGCGCAGGCTTCCCGGCATGATCTTATGATCATTGGACTCGGTAGCCCCGGAAAACATCAAAAAGCATTCGGACATGTCGCACTTGGGCTGGCTGAAAAAACAGATACAGCTTTGATCTTTATCAGTAAAAAATAATTTGAAGTTAGAGTTTAGAATGACGAAGGTAGAAGTAGGTCTGTTTATTTTGTCAAAAAAGAGTATTTATCACTCTTTTCAGGAGCTGATCTTTTTTCTAAAGCACAGGCCGTTTTGCCTTTCCTGTTATAATCGAATTCCTATTCCAATATTGAGGTTCGAAGTATATTCTTTAGTTTTCAAGGGTGTCTTGCTGTCAAAATAGTAGTTGTAAAGCGTAAAGACACTTAGCCATTGAGATAAGGGAAGATTCAGGCGGAATTGCTCCAGGATCCTGTAGTCGCTAAGATCCCTGTAAAGCGGCTGATAATAAACGGTGTTGGTAACAGAAAACTTTTCAGATTTGGCTGAATATGATAAAGTAAGATAGGTGCTGTTGCGGTGGTTGTAATTTGTTGTTCCGGCCCGGTCACTGTATTCCACCTCATACATATAACTGTTCCCCGCATAGCCGCTAAAATGTTCCTTATCGACCCATTTTACTCGCAGTCCTGCACCTATAAGATTGCGCTGCTCTACAATAAGCAGCTGGTTGTATTGCCCCTGGATAAAACTCTCCAGTCTCAAGAGCTCATTTAACTTATAATTGAACCTTCCGTGAAGAAACCATGCATTTTCCAGGTTCTTTTCTCCGGAATCTATCAGTTTGTAATTTCCCAGTATAAAATAGATCTTCCGGAGATCTTTTGACTTAAGCTGAGTTGTAAGTGCGGCATCCACCTGATTCACCTGGCTCCCGTCATTATTGGTGTGGCTGAAGGAGAGATCTGCATTAAGTGTAAACCTAACCGAATCGGTCTGCATACGTCTGGATTCTATGTTCACCAGTTGCGCAGAAAGTAGGGCTGGAAAGAGGAGGAGCGTAAGTAGAAGTAGAGTTTTTGACATGTAAGCCCAAAAGTAGAAAAAACCTTTGAAAGGATTAAGGATTAAGGATTAAGGAGTAAGGAGTAAGGAGTAAAGGTATATAAATTCCAAATTCCGATTTCAAAATTCCAAATCTCAAGTTCCAATTTTAAATTTCAAATTCCTTTTTTGGCAAACTTTTAATAGAGGTTTATTGCCAGAAACTTTGCTGATCTTTATTTTAAGAGGAAAAGCAAATGTTATGAAAAAAGAAATGAAAGCAGCAAGTTATGAGCAGTTCGAAGGCCCAAAAGGCGTCAGGGTGAGCACACTGGAGGTGCCGGATTTAAAGGAAGGAGAAATTCTGGTAAAGATCAAAGCTGCAGGGGTAAATCCTGTGGATACGGTAATTACTCAAGGATATTACAAGGATATGATGCAGCATTCTTTTCCTCTCATTCCGGGTTGGGATTTTGCGGGAGTCATAGAAGAACGAGGGCATGCGGCACGTCGTTTTGAGGGTGGAGATGAAGTTTATGCCTACGCCCGCAGACCGGAAGTGAAATGGGGAACTTTTGCCGAATATATAGTTATCCCCGAAAGCTATGTGGCTAGGAAACCAAAAAATATTTCAATGGAAGCGGCAGCAGGCATTCCTTTGGCAGGTCTTACTGCCTATCAGTCTCTTTATCAATACGGACAACTTTCACAAGGTCAAAAGCTGGTCATTCTTGGTTCTTCCGGTGGAGTGGGAAGTTTTGCTATCCAGTTAGCTAAGGTAAGAGGCGCAGAAGTCATTGGAGTGGCGAGTAGTAAAAATCACGAGTACATGAAATCTTTAGGTGCCGATCATACCATCGACTATAACGACCAGGATGTTGGCGAAGCTGTGAAGCAGATCTTTCCCGAAGGCGTTGATCTCATCTTTGACTGCACCAGTGGTGAAACTCTGAAGCAAAGCCTCAAAAGTCTCAAAAAATCGGGAAAGTTGGTTTCTATACTAAACCAGGGAGAGGAACTGGATAAGGATATTGATTTTCAATTTGTCTTTGTAGAACCAAATTCCCATCAACTGGAGCATTTCCGGGAACTTGTGGAAGCTGAAAAAGTGAAGGTGGAGGTAAGTTCCGTTTACAGCCTGGATGAGGTAGTGGAAGCGCTGGAACAGATCTCTTCTTTACATACCACGGGGAAAATCGTAATAAAGCCCTAACATGAGCCTTACCAAAAATATCGAAGCGACTACTGCAGCAGTCGCTTCGATACCAAATTAACTATAGTTCAGCATATTTAAAGGTAGATAAATATTGATGCCTTTTATGGGGAGGGCAGATCAACAATAAAAGACTGACTTATCAGGGTATATCCCGAGAACGGATCAAAAATTCCCAAAGGCATGTCACCACTGTTGCCATTATAGGAAAATATTTGGTCCCCATCATCGGCGTGTAGATTCACCCAAAGTCTCTCTCCCGGTTGAAGAGATAGGTTTTCTCCTTCCAGCTCTATAGCATATTGCGGGTACCTCCCGGCCAAAACATTATTTGGTATGGAAATAATCTCCGACATCATTGGTCTGTTATATCCATCATCTCTTCGTACCACTATCCATCCGTCAGAAGGCATTGTAAAGTTTTCTACAGATATCATTTTTCCGTCAAGGGGAACGTTTGCAAGATTAAAACTTCCCATTTCTTTCGCTGTCGGATCGTTGATTGGATCGTCTACCGAATTCACGTTGTTATCATCACTGCTGCAGGAGGTGAAGCCTGCTATCACAGCAATGAAAGCAAATAACTTAATTTTTTTTACAACCACCATGATGTTTAGGTTTATATGTGAATAAATTAAAAACAGGGGATAGTAATTCTATTTCCATGTTAACCCCGAAGAAGTAACATGACCTACTACGTCAAAACGCAGAGTGTCCTGAGCAGGGGAAAGGGAAACTATTTTAAGGGGAATTAGTGGAGGAAGGGGAAACTAGCTTATTGATCAAATAATATTGTCATTTTTGAAAAGCTACAGGCGGACGAAGGGAAAGAATGATTTTTATTTATTAAGTCTTGGGTAGCCCAATATGTAAAGATACCACAGATAAATTGAATGTAAGTGTCTATTGGTCAATATTCTATAATATTTTTATATTTTAATCAGAAAATATTGAAAGACAATTTTTACCTCACCAGGAGACAGTAGTTAGCTTAGAAAAACTGATAATGAGAAGTCCGGTTCTTTAATCCTCTTTTCCAAAAATTGATTCCTTTCTTCTAAAAATCAATTAAGCCCCGGAGAAATGATCCCGTGGGTAAGACATTTTGCAACCAGTTCCGTAGTATTGGTACAGTCGCTTTTTTTGAGGATATTTTTTCTGTGAGTCTTGATGGTGTGGGGGGAGAGGTTGAGTTCCTTTGCGATCTGTTCGGCATTTAGCCCCCTTGAAAATTTAATGACGATCTGTTTTTCTCTTTCCGTCAACAGTTCTGCAAGATCATGGGAAGCGGCTTCACTGCCATCAATGAGAAATTTTCCTTTGGAGATGTCCACGTTGTAGTAACTTTTCCCCCCGTTCATATGAATAAAAGAAACTGAATTGGTGCTGCTTAGCTTGAGGTGAGAAACATCTGTATGTAAACACAACACATGCTCGGGCGAACCGCTTTCTAAAATGCTCAGCGGAAAAGCCTGGTACAGCATAGTTCTTATTCCGCCCTCTGCATCTCTCATGCGATAGGAGAATACATTTTTGTAATGTAAGGCATCTTCCTTTTTTACAAAAGAAGTATAGAAATGACTATTCACCTTACTTTTAAGTCTAAGACTTTGAATTTCTTCCGGAACCACAGCCTGTAAAAGATCCTGCAGGTCAACATCTTCCGGACCCTTACCTACGAACTCCACCACCTTTTCAGACACGTATTCCAGGCTGAAGCTATGGAGGTTAACAACATAGAAATAGGAATTTCCCGGTGCGAATAGGGCAGCGAACCTTTTAAAATCTTCTGAAACTTCGAAAGGCCGGTACTCCTTTACCTGCCGGGAATACATTTCCCTCCAGTTATTGGAGATTTCAATAAGATCCTTTTGCATAAAGTCCGCTCTTAAAGAGGTGGAAGATAAGCATAATTGTATTTCTAAAAAACTGGAATATCCTTTAGAACCTGTCCGTAGAATATAGAAGCCTAAAACAGAAAAAACCCCCGGAATGACTCCGGAGGCTTTTGCGTCAAATGTTCAAATGAATTTAGCAATTTGAAGCACCGAAACGGGATTCCCAATCAAACCTGTTATAAGTAAGTCTTCCCCTACAAAGACTTCCTTTAGGCTGCATGTTAGCTATCATTCTTAACTATTTGACCCCGCTAAGATAAACACGGCATAGCAGCCATGAAATACCTCTAAAAGGGTATTTTCCGGTAATGCTTAAAAATATAAAAAATTCAGATGTTATTAATACTCCAGCATTCTCAGCGTTGGGACATATCCTTCCAGGGCTATGGCATTATTCTCCAGTAGCCAGAGATTTCCGTTTTTATCAAAGCTAATGGCGCTAGGAAAGGAGAGTCCGGATGCGACAATTTCTACAGGGGTTCCATCCAGCTCATAGGAGCTTATAGTTCCCCCCGCAGGTGGAACTGGAGGGTAGAAGGATGACCACCAACTGTTCTCATCAAATTCTACTACATAAAGCAGGCCGTCTGGACCAATAGCGAGATCAATAACAGAAGTAAGTCCATCAATTAATAATTCACAAGGTCCTGAATCCACTTCACAGACCACATTGTTGGCATCGGCAGGGATTTTCCATACACGGGAAAGCTCTGTGGGAACCAGGCCATCTTCAAGAGATAGAGTACCTGTTAATTCCCCTACATAGACATATCCGTCAGGACCCTCAACAATTGAAGTTGGAACAGGTTGAACATAACAGGGAATAGTTTCTCCATTCTCTTCTGTTGACCACCTTACTATATAGTCACCATTGTCATCTACAGGTGGAGTAAAAATGGCCATCCAGTCGATTTCTCCACTGGTGGTAGCCGAGAGAATAGTATTACCGGCAGCATCAGCCACAAGTGTTTTTCCTCCTGTTAGAGCAACAACATTAAAGGGATTGTTCTGAGGGCCCGCACTAAAACCGTCTGTTGCTTCACACGCCTGCTTTTTCCATTGTGTACCGGCATTAGCATCGGGGTCATTTTCGAACTCATAAGCACCCAAATCGGCCACCATTCGCACATTGCCATTAGAAACGCGATAAAGTTCCCCATGTTCAGCAAGATCGGCTCCTCCCGTGGTTACAAATGCATTACCCGTACCAATAGGTGCAATTCCCTGCAAAGCGGTATAGGAGCGGAATTCTGCCATTGTACTAATTTTCCCATTTTTAATTTGCTGAACTTTTAGGGTACCCTTTTTCTCAAAATTTGGATCCAGATCTTCGTTCAGTCCTACCAGGATACTACCGTCCGGTGCTGCGGCAATGTCATAGACGGGGCCGGGAAATTGATAGACTTCAGATTGTTTATTTTTCTTTGCCTTGGCATTTACTTCTTCTACAAGATCTGCCGAATTTTCTTCAAAATTTAGATTCTCCTTTTCGCAACTTAAAAAGAAGACGAGAATTAGACTCAAAGTTAAAACCCGTCCCAGGTGTTGGATAATAGATGTTCTCCCTACTGTTTTCATAATATATAGTTTTGGTTAATAAATTCATTATAAAATGAAATTTAGGGGGAGCGAGGGATGACGGAATGAGGGATTGAGGGATTGAGGGATTGAGGGATTGAGGGATTGAGGGATTGAGGGATTGAGGAGTAATCTATTAATAGAATATCCGATTTGGAGAATAAAAATACAATTCGCCTAAAAATAATCCTGTTAAAATTAACAGAAAAAACCAAAAGCTAAAACATAAAATTGCTGATAATCAATTGCTGCAGGTTACTTCCCAATACATCATTTGACTTTCCCCAGTACATGCGGTGTGACAAACGAAGGTACAAGAAGGTACATTAAATTGACAGGGGATTTCACCGTAAAATTTGATTACAAAATTGACCTAAAATTCGCCTTTTATTTCGCCTCAGAAAAAACTTCATTTTCAGCCTCACCTGAGGACCCCAATTGATTTAATACATTTTCTACCAATTCACGATATTCACTTCTTATACTGAAGTTATCCTTTTCCCAATGATAATTGGGATAACTGTATTTAATGATCTGCCTTAGGTAATCTTTCTTTTCCTGTCCCAGTTGACCTGAAATTAGAGATAAAAAAGAACCAGCCTGGGATTCATTCTGAGCCTCACCTGAAATCACAAAATCTTTTTTCAATTCATCCCTTGTCCGCGAAGGATATTTTAATAAGACAGGTAGAACCACGTCTCTTAACCTTCGACTTGAATGTAATTTTCTGGTTAAGTACTGTGTCAATAATTCTTTGAGCTTTCCAGATTCATATTCTCCTGGCTCGTCAGACATAGGAATCGAGAATTTCTTTTTGTTTGACTTTTCATTCACTACTTCTTCAGGAATAATAACTGTTCTCGATAATAGTTCATTTCCGGAGGAAGTTAATGAATACTGGAGAATCACAGCATTAATGCTAATGTCATATTTGCTGGACAGCCAGTCAATCATGCGGTTTAAAGATTCCTCAATTCCAAAGCCTACTAAAAGAATTCGCTGGTTAAGATTAATAGTCAAGTCCTCTAAGTCAATATTTTCAAAAGTTTCCGTGATGAGATCTTCTAAATTTTGGCCCGTCTGTTGAAGGCAAATTTCACTTAATTTGTCTATCTCCCAACTTGCAACATCTGAAGCGTAATCTATTGCCTGCGCAATTACTTCCCGTGGTAATCTTTCCCTCTTTAATTCAATAATTACTGTATTCCCTTTGCTGTCAATTCCAAGGTAATCCAATGGACCAGATTTAGTTCTTACTTGCTGACCAATTATTTGAATATTGTCACCTAAAATAGAAGGATTGGTTTTTATCCATTCTTCAAGATGTTCTTTTTCCTTTCTATTATTATTGGCAAGGGATGACTCCACTGATTTTAACTTTCCCTCAATAATTTCCCAAGTTTTAATTTCTGTTGCCATGATTTGATTTTGCTTCTGCTTAATACAATCCTGCCCTGAAAGATTATGCTAGGTACTTCCTGACTTCTTTTATTATCATACCAGGGCCAAAATCTATTTTTTCCTCAACTTTTCTTCCCAAAAGTTTCTGGGCCAGATTACTTTCTAAGCTTATCGATTTGGCATTGGGAGCATCAACTCCAATGGCGTACCATTTTTCAGGTGTTAAAGAAGATTCTAATAACACCAAATTTCCTTTTTTAATAGTCCCGGGGGATTCTACCTCTGTACCAATCTTTCTTAATGTATACCGACATATTTTAAAACCACTTTTTCCCAGAACCATATCAGCTTTAATAATATTGAATAGGCCATCATACTTGTAGCCGGCTCTTGGTGAAAATTTTGAATTGTGATTAGAACCTCTTATGACCCTAACAGGATAATTGTTTTTAAAACTTAGAAGAAGACCTGCATTTCCAGGAGAATTCCAGGATTGGTGAGCAACTTGTTTACCTGTGGAGGTGTCATTCCCGCCTTCACCGGTATATAAAATTTCATCGCCGAGGTCATAATCATCTTCATACCCTCCAGACAATACAATAGCTGCAGCACCATCCTTACCATTGCCATCTATTCCTTTAACAGTTGATCGATGTAAACCAGCTTCTATTAAATCATACCTGGAATTAAATATCGCTCCTTCTTCTATACCCATAGGGTTCCCAAAAGTTACTGAGCTCATCTATTTTAGGATTGAAATTAGATAATCCAAGACTTCTATTTGAGAATTGTCTAAATCTCCTCTTTTTTTGAGGTCTGATAGTAAAGCATAGATATGTTCATCCTTAACATATCTCAACAGCCCCGTATTCCAAGCCTTCCTTTTGGGAGCATTTGGATTAGAATAATAACTCCAGAATAATGGAGCCTTATTTTCATCGAACAATAAAGATTTTCCCGGATCGCCTTTAGCCACTTCATAAGGTGGATTTCCTTCAACTTCAAAACCCTGTATTTCGGTAATTCCAAAAATAAATCTTTCGCTTTCGGGTTGGGAAGGTTTTCTTGAGGTTAGGAGCATGATCTTCCCTTGTTTTGCCTCTAACATTCTTCTTGGTTCATTGTTGGTTTTTGGTCCGTGATTATGCCCTGGATAAAACCTCAGTGTTTTCTTTGCAATGCAGTCATAACAGGGAGCCTCCTTTTCAGATGGGGGATTTCTTTTCCAATAATTCGATTGGCAGTTACGCCTATAATCTTTTTGAATCTTGCACCATGTTCTATGGTCGAAATTATAATCAGCATTAGTTGAAGAACAAACATGTGACCAATCATTATCTACATAAGTAACCTTAAACGCAACGTTCCCATCAATTAATTTCTTCTTATCAAGATTTCGAGAGATTATTCGAGAAGGATCAAAATTAGAATTACTACTCTCTGAATTAAAGGCCATAGAAGAATATAACTCTTGAATTTTTGGCAGTTTGAACTCGATGTATTCTATTCCAAAATGTTCAAAAGCTTTTTTTATAGCCTTGGGAATGGAGGGAGCGACGAGTGCAATTCTTGGTTTCTCCTGGTTCATTATTCCAAAGTATTCCATTAATTGCCCCACATCCTTTCGTACTACTGGATTCCTTTTGAGCTCTACAATTAATTTTCGTCCATTTTTATCCGTAAAAATCATGTCAGCCCTTTTGCCATTCTCGAATATGAACTGTCGAGAAATCAATTTCAATTCAGGCTCTAAAAGTTTTGGATGATGGGCTTCAAAGACATCTTCTATTTGTCTTTCACTAAGTTCTGTATCCATTGTTTTGGTTGATTAGGTTTGCTGGTTACAATGGAATTTAATGTAGGGAGTTAAATTCTCTGTTAAAATAATAAATAATTGAAAAACATCAGCCTTGATGCCTGAGAATAAAAAATTTATGATATTCAAAAGACATTCTTGGTACTTGCCCCAATACATCATTTGACTTTCCCCAGTACATGCGGTGTTACAAACGAAGGTATAAGAAGGTACATTAAATTGACAGAGAAATTCACTACGCGTTTTTTCTATATTTTTTGATGATAAATTCACTCGTTAGTTCGCTGCTCCCGTCGATCATCCTGTAACTACAGTTTAAAAATTTATACATTCGTTGTGTCAGAAATTGTGAAATGAATTTACCTAAAACTCTGACTTCAGAATAAAATCATAAAAAGGTGTGTTAACAATTGAAAACCCTCAGGCCATTGAAGTGATTAAATCATTTTCGGACCATTTCAAAAATGACATTAATAATATTTTAAATGGAAAAAACATTACTATAGTTACTATCAACGAGCAGCATGAACGTTTCGCGTTGGTGGCAACTACAGAAGATCCTTTTGCCGCCAACAAATTATTTCAACCTGCAATGGTTGCCATAAATGAGCAAGTTTGTCAACAACTGGAATTGACTCAAGAAGAGCAATATGCAATGATAGCTCACGAAATTGGACACGTCCTTGATAATTCTCCGAGACAAGAAAATAATTATTTGGAAAGAGAATATAATGCTGATCAGTTTACGATTAATTTAGGGCTCTCAAACGAGCTTAAAGCTGGCTTGGAAAAAGTCGTCAATAGTGGGAATTATTCTAAAGAGAGGCAAGACATAGAGGAAAGAATAAAGAGATTAGCCTAATTAACTCTATTTGAATAGATTGGGCATATTTGGAGTAACTTTCCCGTGATGAGGGTCAAAAACCTAAATGAAACCTAAGTTTACCCCAAAAACAGAACTTTTTAACTTAATAAAGATTTCTCTATATTTACTATCGTATCAAATCCGATACCGTGCGTCCCTACCGCTCGATAACATTAGAATCTAAATTGATCGTATGAGTTATGTATCTACTTCTGCTCTGGCTAAAGAGCTGAACATAAAATCCAGTGACCTATTCCAACAACTACAAGACAAGGGCTTAATCAAAAGAGAAGCAGATCAGTGGGTTCTTACACCATTAGGAATCGAAAAGGGTGGAAAAACTAAGGCAAATCCGAAATACAGAGATTATATTGTATGGCCTAAAAATGGAACGAAACAGAACGAGAAGACTATAGAAAATGGTAATTCGGCGATTCTCAGTGCCACAAAAATTGCTAAGCATTTTAATACTTCCTCACAAAAAATGAATCTTATTCTTTCTGAACTTGGATGGATGAAGAAAGATATTGCTGGGTGGATTGTCACGAAACAAGGAAAAAGGATCGGTGGGCTGCAAAAAGAACATCATCAGTCCGGAAACAAATTTGTTCTTTGGCCTCAATCAATATTGAAAAACCATAGTCTTACCTCAGTCTTTCAAGAGGAAGTTGAAAATGTGGTAGACCAAGAGAGCAATTCCAATTTTTCTGAAGAAAAGAATAACTTCAGGGACATCTTCCCCCCTAAATATAGAACTAAAGATGGCCATAATGTAAGATCTCGAGGTGAAGTTATGATAGATAATGCCTTGTATATTTATGGTATAGCACACGCGTACGAACGCAAAGTGCCGATAGAGGAGGACTTGTACTGCGACTTTTTTATTCCTTCTGAGAATGTCTATATCGAATACTGGGGGATGGAAAATGATCCGAAGTATTTAGAAAGGAAAAAGAAGAAACTTGAAATCTATAAAAAATATGATTACAACCTTATTGAACTAAACGATGATGATCTGGCTAATCTTGATGATAACCTTCCGCGTAAACTTTTAAAGTATAATATAAAAGTTTTTTGAAGCATGTTTATTAAGGAACCTGCTGATGTGCAACTGAATTTAATATCACATTTCACCATAAAAAAATCACGGCCTAATATTGGCAGCAAGTAAAAATAAGAAGGAATTAAATATATCACCTATGAAAGTTTTTTTAAGTTGGTCCGGGAATCAAAGCCATGAAGTTGCAAAATTATTAGATAGTTGGATACGTTGTGTTCTTCAAGCTGTAGATCCATGGTTGTCGAGTAGAGATATAGACAGGGGCTCCTTATGGTTTTCCGAGATAAATAATCAACTGGCCGATACTAATAATGGAATTGTATGCCTTACCAGAGAAAATCTTAACAGCCCCTGGATTCTTTTCGAGTCTGGTGCTTTGGCAAAAGGTCTCAGCTCAAATAGAATATTTACTTTCCTTATAGATGTAGAACCTAAGGAGGTTAGAGATCCTTTAGCACAATTCAATCATACGTTTCCGACAAAAGAAAGTCTTTATAGTTTAATTATGAGTATTAATAAAGGGCTGGAGGAGCGTAGTCTGGATAATGATATATTAAGGAATGTCTTTGACACATTTTGGCCAAAATTCGAGGCAGACTTCAAAAAAATTATTAAGAATACACCTAAGAAGAAAGAGGTGGAAAAAAGAAGCGAGGAAGATATCCTTAGTGAAGTTTTATATTCAGTAAGAGGAATAGACAAGAGACTTAGACAATTGGAAGACAAGGAAGCTAAATCGTCGTCGTTCCCCTTGTTTAAAGCTAATAAATATACAAGTGGTTTAGACCGGGAGAAAATAGTTATAGACAGAGATGACATCCAGTTATTTAACTCAGACTTGACAGATATAACCAACAGACGCATTGAATCAGATCGTAATGGCACGAAGAAAAACAACAGAGAAAGTCAAGGCGGTTTTTTCACGTTCACAGGACAGTAAATTGAACCACCTGAAAATTAAACAACGGTCGACGAAAGCTGGAAATAAAGCGGGGGAGGAAGAGATCTTTCTGCTCCTCTGAAAAGTATAAAAAATTTATTATTCCTTCTTAAGTAGAGCATTCAATTTATTCCAGTGCCTTTTGGTTTGTGCTTTAATTTTATTGTTCATCATAGTTTCTCCAGCTTTGGTACTATAAGAAATGAAGTTGCCCCAGTCATAATGTTCGGATTTTTTAAAGCCTTCGATCTCTTCGTCCCACAGATATTTCCGTCTCCTCTTAGCGCCTTGGTAAGAGAATTTTTTTAAAATTCTGCCCTTAAAGATTTCGTCCTTATTTGGGTTCGTCTTTCTACCCGCATGATGCTTAGCTCGCTTTACAGTCCTTTTCATCTTTCGGTAATAATTCGATAAGCTGCCGGATTTAAGAAGAACCGTTTCGCCATCAAATTCAAACCCTAAATAGATAAAATTTTTGTTCCAGTTAATCAACTCTTCAAACTCCTGTCCGCAGGTCAAGGTTCTATTTTCTCTCTTAAAATGGAAAATTAGAGTTTTGCTGGCCTTTATCGTAAGCTTAAGTTCCTTTATCTTGCTCTGAAACAGATCTATTACAGATTCTTTTTGCTCACGTGGACAAACCACGACCATATCGTCGGAATATCTCCTATAAATTCCATTTAGATCAGAAACGTAGTCATTGATAGCTTTATCAAAATCCTGCATATATATATTTGCCAATACCGAGCTAATAGGGGAACCCTGAGGTATTCCATAATTTCTTATTTCCTTTTCTTTTCCTGGCACATATTTTCTATTCCTGATTAGGCGGGATTTGACCTTTATAAATTCCCGTTTGGTGCAAAACGCTATGGCATCCTGGTTTTTTAAATACTTGATCTTGGATACCCTCTTTCTCTTTTCAGGAAGTAATTTTCCGGAACTGTCTCTTGATTGGGTAATGATCCGGTTCTGGAATTCTTGAAAAATATCAATAAGATCAACATAACTGAACCTGGTAATATTTTTGTAAATATTGAAATGATCTGGAGGTAATTTCTTTGTGTCCAGGAGTGACATCCAACTGTCTCGAAGCATTTGATGGTCTAAATGATCGAAGAAACTTGTAATATCAAAGGTGATAGCTACAAATTTATCTTCAGGATAATCGTGGATGAATTTAAATACGTCATTGGCAAAGTCAATATTACACTTGTTTGGGCCTTCGAGATCACCTTCCTTCACAGGAATGCTGCGATATGCTGTTACGACTTGATCTAATCCGTTAGCTTTTAGCTTGCTTTCATATTTTGCCGTTAATTTCTGGGAGTAATAACCAAAAACCAGAGAATCCAAGTGGCCGGCGTAAAATATTTCTCGTGCTTTAGGATCACTAGCAGATCGAAAAACCTCTTTTCCATCTATTTCAGTTGATATCAACTTACCTGTTTTCTTACAGTATGTCTTTCGGAATTTTCGGGATTTTGAAATCTTATGAATAAAAGGTAAAAAAGCATGTTTTTGAATACAGGCGGGATCTGTGATATAGCTTTCGAGCCATTTTGATCTATCTCTATGGTGAAAGGGGCGATCAATATGAGGATAACGCTTTAATTTAAACCAATCTTTCTGTTTTTTCAATTTCATAGATAAAATAGTGAGTAAGGGAGACCAACACGAGACATTGCTTTTAGAAAAATGAATTTCCTGAAAAATGCATGCTTAACCGGCGCCGAAGCACCGTCCCGGTTCAAGTTGGGTAGTAAATAATTATAGTATATTGTAAACTTAATCCAATAATGAAAGAAGTCTCAACCATAATCGTAGAAGTATTCTCCAGCCCCTGGTTTAGGTTATTGGCGGAGTTAACAGCTCGGCAAGTAATCGAAACAGTAATTAAACTGCTATTAGCTTGCATATGTCAAACAACTTCTTCTCAACAGCTTTTAATGTTGAGCGTTCAGTCTAATCGCTTAGAACTGATCCATAATACGCATCCTTCGGCTTCTCCCTTAACTCACTAAAATTATAAATTTTGGTGGCCTTTTGAATTGTTAGCAATTTAAGAATATTTATGAGTTCACAACGATTAGGCTTAATAAAAAATTAGGAGAATTGGGCAGATTTAGAGCTCTTAGGCTTCTATAAAAAACTTTCATTACCATTTCTTTAACCTTTCCTATTTTTTGCTAAATTGTAACTCTGTTGGCACATCCCTATACTTGCTGACATTATCGGTGCCCGCTACTTCTGAGGGTGCTGTAAGTTTCATGTAATAATTTGGAAATCAATAATGACCATTACTCATACCCAAAAACTTACCCTGCCTAAACTCGAATCTCTGCTCCTTAGTGCCTGTGATGAACTGCGGGGCAAAATGGATGCTTCAGAATATAAAGAGTTTATTTTCGGAATGCTTTTCCTGAA
This sequence comes from Salinimicrobium sp. CAU 1759, assembly GCF_054482715.1. Taxonomy (NCBI): domain Bacteria; kingdom Pseudomonadati; phylum Bacteroidota; class Flavobacteriia; order Flavobacteriales; family Flavobacteriaceae; genus Salinimicrobium; species Salinimicrobium sp. CAU 1759. The sequence goes on from NZ_JBTLRK010000002.1 coordinate 460,241, forward strand.
AAGAGCTAACGATAAATTTGTAGAACAACGTAGAACATTGCGTAAGGAATATGAAGCTAAAGGTCTACGAGAAGACCTTATTCAAAAGCAATTAGACAATGCCGCCAAGTACGATTTTTTTGTGCCGCCTATTGCTCGATGGACGCTTACCGATGAAGAGAAAGAGACACTTAAAAAAGAAGAAGAGGAAGATAAAAGAGATTTTAAAGGAATTCTTCACTTAAAAAAGAATGTCGGCTCCGGACTTAATAAAGCTCTGGCCGCCATTGAAGATGCTAAGCCTGAAGTACTGGAAGATGTACTGAAGAGCATTAATTACAACCGCAAGGTTGGTAAGAAAACCATCGATGATGCAAAGTGGGTAAGCTTTATCGAAAAGTTCAATAAAATTCCGCTTAGAGATGAAGATTTCGAGTTTCCCGATCTTTTAGGGGCTGCCTATGAATTTTTAATAAAATACTTTGCTGACAGTGCCGGAAAGAAAGGTGGGGAATTCTATACACCTTCAGAAGTTGTGGGGTTGCTTACCAAGATCATAGCCCCGCAGGAGGGGATGAGCATCTACGATCCAACAGTGGGATCGGGAGGAATGCTTATCCAGGCCAAGGACTACGTTCTGGAGAATGGTGGAAACCCTCGGGATCTTTCTCTATTTGGCCAGGAAGACAGTGGTACTACCTGGGCAATCTGTAAAATGAATATGATCCTGCACGGGGTACGTAATGCTGACATTAGGAATGAGGACACCTTAAAAAGCCCGGAACATACCGAAAATACTCGTTTAATGACCTTTGACAGGGTAATTGCCAATCCGCCGTTCTCGCAGAACTATTCCAAAAAGGAAATGAAATTTCCTGAGCGCTTCCACACCTTTATGCCCGAAGGCGGTAAAAAGGCAGATTTTATGTTCGTGCAGCATATGCTTAGTGTTTTGAAGAATGATGGTAAGATGGCAGTGGTGATGCCGCACGGGGTGCTTTTTAGGAGCGGTGATGAAAAAGAATGTCGGGCAGAGTTTATTAGTCGTGGGGTTTTGGAAGCTGTTATTGGTTTGCCATCTGGTTTATTCTATGGTACAGGCATCCCGGCCTGTGTACTTGTTTTCGATAAAAAAGAGGCCAAAGACCGAAAGGAGATCCTCTTTATCAATGCTGACAGGGAATATAAGGAAGGCAAAAACCAGAACAAACTTCGCCCTGAAAATATCGAGAAGATCACAAATACTTACTTCAACAAAAGCGATATTGAAAAATATAGCCGACTCGTGAAAGTTGAGGAGATACAGGAAGAAGAGTATAATCTTAATATACGTCGATATGTAGATAATTCACCAGAAGCCGAACCTCAAAATGTAAAAGCCCATCTTAATGGCGGTATTCCTGCGGAAGAGGTCGCTGAGTTGGAGCCGATTTCTGAAGCCTTGCTGGGTTTGAACAAGGAGCTCTTTGTAAAACGTAATGAAACTCTCTTTGATTTTGCGGAAATGATCTCCGGAAAAGAAGCCATAAAGGATCATATTGAACAACACCGGAAACTGGATAGTCTTTACGAATTATACCGGGAGAAGATCAATGCTTGGTGGGAAAGCCGGGGAGAAGATTTTGAAGGCTTACCTAATTCGGGAAATGCGGCTTTGCTGCGCAAAAAAGTAATGCCGGCAATTATTGAAGAACTTAACGACCTAAAAGCCCTTGACGAACACGAGATTCGTGGTGCCTTTGCTGGATTTTGGGATGAACTAATAAGTGAATTTAAATCTGTAGCTGCCAGTGGATGGGGCCCTGAACTTATTCCCGAACAGGATATCCTGCAAAGCCAGTTTCCTGAGGTATTAGAATTAATGGAAGCCGACCGCAACAGCATTGCTGAACTGGAAAGCCTTTTTGATGCTGCCGAAGCCGAAGATTATGAAGATGAAGACAAAACCGGAATCCTCAATAAAGAAAATGTAAAGGAGCTGAAGGCCCGTTTGAAAGAAATTAATGCCAACCTGAAGAATTATAGAAAGCAGTTAAAAGAATTTAAAGCCGCACTAAAAGTGGTGGAAGATGCTAATGGCGATACTCCGGAAATTGAAGAACTGGAACGAAAAATAGCTGATTTATATAAAGAGAAAATCCCTGCAGCTGAAACCAGAAAACAACAAATAGATTTCCAATTGGAAAAGCATAATGACTTAGCCAGAAATTTAAAAGATCTAAAGGCCAACCTAAAAGCGGCCGAAGCCAAAAAAGACACTTTGGTGGAAGCCGCCCGGGAGAAGATCACCGAGCCCGAGGCCAAGACCCTTATTTTGGAGCGATGGCTGGAGCTATTGCAAATTAGCTATAAAAATTACGTGAAAGCTTATGTAATTAAGTATATAACAGCAGTACAAAACCTGTACAGCAAATACAGCACAACTTTAAAAGACGTTTTACAAGCGCGAGATGCCGAAGCCGAACAATTGGATAAATTTTTAAAGGAATTAGGGTATGACTAAATCATTAAAAGAATTAGCCAGAATTTCTTATGGCAAGGATTATAAATCCAATCCTGCTGGAGATAAATATCCAATTTATGGAACGGGTGGAATAATGGGTTTCACCTCAAAAGCGCTAAATTTTGGACCTGCAATTTTATCAGGTAGAAAAGGATCAATAAATAATCCTATTTATGTTGAGGGAGGCTTTTGGAACGTGGATACCATTTATTGCTTAAAACCTTTAGCGGATACAGATCCTAAATGGTTATACTATAATCTCGTTAATACGGATTTATCTAAGTTAAACGAGGCAACAGGTGTTCCAAGTGTAAGTACCCAAGCCTTAAATAAGTTGGAATTCAAATATTTTAATGGCCCTATACAGCAGCAAATCGCCAAAATTCTCAACACGGCCGATTCTGTAATTGAGAAGACCCAGGAAACCATTGCCAAGTACAGAGCGATGAAGCAGGGAATAATGCAGGATCTCTTTACCCGCGGCATAGACATAAAGACCGGCCAATTGCGCCCCACCTACGAAGATGCTCCCCATTTTTTTAAAGAAACTGAGTTGGGCTGGATTCCTAAGGAGTGGGATAAAAAACCATTGGGGAAAATTGGTTCTTTCCGAAAAGGAAATACTATTCCAAAGAGCATGTTATCCTCATCAGGAGTGGGTTGTATAGTTTATGGCCAAATCTATACGACCTATAATGATAATATATATCAGATAAAGAGTAAAATTCCATCCCAATTTGCAGTGGGAATGAAGAAACTTAAAAAAGGAGATATCCTTTTTGCAGGATCAGGTGAGACTCATGGAGAAATTGGAAAATGCGTTTCTTACCAGGGAACAGAAGATATATATCCAGGTGGAGACATAGTAATTCTAAGCCTCGAAAATAATCAAGTATCCAGTTATTTTGGATATTATTTAAATCATCATAGCATTCAGAAACAGAAGGCCAAATTAGGACAAGGAAGTTCTGTTATACATATTTATAGTAACCATCTTAGTCGCATTACCGTTGCCGTTCCACCTAAAAAGGAACAAATGGTCATTTCACGTCACATTTCGGGTATAGACCGATTAATTAAAAAAGAACAAGCTAACCTTGCTAAACACCAAAGCCTGAAAAAAGGCTTGATGCAGGATTTGTTAACCGGGAAAGTGGAGGTACAAGTATAATTAGTATTAGCATATGAAACATATAGAAAAAGCGGAAAGCAAGCATCTGGATAAGATTATTTCGGAGATACGTGAAGGTAAATTTGTAATTCCAGATTTTCAAAGGGAGTTTGAATGGGATCCCTGGGGTGTGAATAGCTTGATTACCTCCATTTTTATGGACTACTATATTGGTACACTGCTTCTGTGGAAAGCCAGTCCGAATAACATAAAAGTGTTAAGCTGCGAACCTATTAAAGGCTTTGAAGGTACAACACGACCTGAGCATATTGTTCTTGACGGCCAGCAGAGGCTTACTGCAATGTATTTCGCTTTTTTTAATCCAGATATTCCCTATCCGAAAAGGAAAAAACGCTGCTATTTCTTTATGGATATTAACCAATTGATTAGTGAAAACTACGAGGAGGCATTTTATTACAAATGGGAAAGCATAGCCATAAGAAAACTTGCCGCTTCCCAGGAAATGCAGTTTAGGGAAAATATTTTTCCAATGGAAGTTGTAGGCCGTGGCAGTTGGGAAATTATTTCTTGGGTGAACGCTTACAAATCCTTTTGGATGGAGCAAAAGAAAATGTTCCAGGAAGGTGAAAATAAAGACTCCGTTATCGAAGACGAACATCGTGATTATACAGCAGAAATTTTTGCAGCCCGCAGAAACATTGAAAATGCAGAGGGTTTGGAGAAAATTATCAAAGAATTACTCAATGATTACAATCTTAGCTACATAGAATTAGATCGTGAGATTTCTGTGGGAAAGGTTTGCGATATATTCACCCATATCAATAGTAAGGGAGTGCCATTGAGCATATTCGATCTTTTAAATGCAATTCTTCGGCCTCACGAGATCTATTTGAAAGAAATGTGGCGAGATGTAGCCGATGATCTTGATTATACCGGATCTGATAAAATGAAGATTTATGTGGTGCAGGTAATGTCAATTTTGGAGCAAACTTACTGTAGTTCCAAATACCTTTATTATCTCGTCCCGGAAGCTGAAAAGACAATAAAACATTCTGATGGCACAAAAGAGAAAAAAGTGCTTATTAACAGCAAAGAGGAGTTTAAGGTAAAATGGGATTCTTCAGTCAAGGCTATTGAAAAGTCCATTAAAAAACTTAAAAATCCGAGAGAGTTTGGCGCTATTTCTCCAGTCTTTGTCCCTTACCCTTCTATTATTCCTGCTTTTACAGCAATTAATAAATATGTAGAATCACGAGGATATAAAAACAACCTGGATGTTAATGCCAAAATTAAAAAATGGTATTGGGCTTCCATATTTACCCAAAGCTATTCGAGTTCAGTAGAAAGTACAACGGCCAAAGATTTTACCGATCTGAAAAAGTGGTTTGAAGATGACACTCTTGAACCGGAAAACTATGTGCGGTTTGTAAAAGAATTTGAAGCTCAGGAATTCTTAAAGCTTACAAAAGGAGGTGCTATTTATAATGCTATTTTCAATGTTTTAATCCTTAATGAAGCAAGAGACTGGTATACGGCAGATCTACCTGAATATGATACTCTTGACGACCATCATATTGTCCCGCACTCGTGGGGTAAAAAAAATAATATTGGTAACATTAACTCTATTCTAAATAGAACTCCGCTGTCTCCTGAAACCAACAGGTTTATTCTTAAGGACAGGTTGCCTAATGAGTATCTAAAAGAAATGAGGGATAATAATTCTGAAGATGATTTCTATAAAATTCTCCAGTCTCACCTCATTTCAAGAGCTGCCTGCGAAATTTTGATGCGGGATCCCTTTACTGAAGAAGATTTTATGGAATTCTTGAAAGAGCGTGAAAATACGATCAAAGCCTCCATAAAACATAAAATTATTGATGATGCGATGGAACTGCCACCCCAATTGAAAAAGCTGAATGATGACATTGAAAACGTCGAATTAGAGCTCAGGGATTTAATCGCCGAACGAATTAATGGAAAAGATTATAAAGAAATCGTACCACCTGATGTACTGGATAAGGTCAATCGTCGAATCCAGACGGCTTTAAGAAAGGATCCTTCATTGAGCCCTGAAGATTTTAATTCTACAAGACCAAAACTTGAATATTTTGACCTTCAGGAATACAACACCCTGATAACGTCAAAGACCTGCTGGCCTTTATTTGAAGATAAATTTAAGAATAAGCAGCAGTTAATGTCCCGATTTAGCCAGTTAGGCGAACTAAGGAATTCCATTCGTCATTCCAGAAATGTGAATCAAGTGGCAACTTTAGACGGGCAAGCAGCAATTGTATGGTTTAAGAATCTTCTAAACTAAATAAATATGTCTGAATACCACTTCGTAGAAAAACCTTTTTTGGAACAGCTTAGCAAGCTTGGCTGGACAGCCATAGATCAGGGATTTAGGATCCCAACTGATCCTGCTAAAAGTCATAGGTCTTCTTTCAGGGAAGTGGTATTAAAACAAGTTTTTCTTCAAAGGCTTAGGAAGATAAATAAAAGTGAAGGAAAAGAATGGCTTACAAATGCTCAACTTGAAGACCTCTTCCAGGAGCTTACAGATCATCCTACCAAAAACCTACTGGAAGTTAATAAACTGGTTTTTAAACTTTTGATCAATGGCACATCGGTAGACGAAAATGAACTCACTGGCGAGGAATTTCCTAAGGTGCAGTTCATAGATTTTAAGAATCCGAATAAAAATTCTTTTATCGCCATAAACCAGTTTCGTATAGATACTCCGGGGACTCCCAAAGGATTTATAATACCAGATATGGTTTTATTCGTCAATGGCTTACCCTTGGTGGTAGTGGAATGTAAAGATCAAAATATGTTTACAGCCAATCCTTTGGCTGCGGCATATGAACAGCTAAGCCGGTATAGTAATCAAAGGGAAAGCACCCATAGAGCAGGATTAAAAGAAGGTGAAGAACGCCTGTTCCATTTTAATCATTTTAACATCGCTACCTACGGCGAAGATGCCACCTACGGCACCCTAACAGCTACAGATCAGTACTATCTTAACTGGAAAGATATTATTCCGGAACAATTAAGAGACTATGAACCACCGCTGGGTAAAGAACGAACCCAGGAAAAATTGATCCAGGGAATGCTTTCCCCTGAAAACCTTTTAGATCTTTTTCAAAATTTCACCCTATTTATGGAGGTGGGCGAAAACAAAGAGATCAAAATTCTCGCCCGCTATCAACAATTCAGGGCGGTTCAGAAGATCAAGGATAAAATGCTCAATGGTGAAACCCCTGAGGCACGGTCAGGAGTGATCTGGCACACCCAGGGATCAGGAAAATCCCTCACAATGGTATTCCTGATTAAAAAATTGCGCAGTGTACAAGCTTTAAGTGATTATAAAGTTATTATCGTAAACGATCGAAATGACCTGGAAGAACAGCTGGGAAAAACTGCCAATTATACTGGGGAAAAAGTAGATTACGTAACCAGTATAAGTGAGCTCAAGCCAAAACTTTCCGGCGAAGCTTCCAATATCACAATGGTGATGCTTCAAAAGTTCCAGGAGAAGGAAAGACAAGCTCCGGCGTATATTTTAGATCAAGTTGCCGAAGACATTCCTCAGTATAAAAATTTTGGACTTGTAAACAAATCAGATAGGATACTAATACTTCAGGACGAAAGCCACCGAACCGTGAATTCAGACCTGGGAGATAATCTATTTGCGGCCTTTCCTAATTCCACTAAAATAGCGTTCACCGGCACCCCTTTGATAACCGACCGGCATAAAACCAAAACCATACAACGCTTTGGTGATTATATCGATAAATACAAGCTCCAGAATGCGGTAGATGATGGTGCTACGGTTCAGATCCTTTACGAAGGAAAGACTGCCGATACCGCCCTAAACGAGAAATCTGAATTTGACAGGAAGTTCGAAAACCTTTTTAAAGATCGAACAGAGGAAGAGTTACTGGCCATTAAAAAGAGATATGGCACTTATGGGGATATCCTTGAAGCTGAGGAGCGAATAAAAATTATCGCTGAAGATATGCTTAGGCACTATGTTAGGAACATCCTTCCTGATGACTTTAAGGCCCAGGTGGTGTGCTCTTCTAAAATAGCTGCGGTACGCTATAAAAAGTATCTTGATCTGGCCTTGGAAAAGGTTATAAAAGAAAAGGAGCTTGATGACACTTATGAACCCGAGCTGCTTCGGAAATTGAAATTTCTAAAATCGGCAGTAATTGTCTCCAGTGACGATACTAATGAAGAGGCCGAGATCACTATGGCCAGGAAGGAAGCCAAAGCGATGAATGCAGTTGCTAATTTTAAAAAGAAATTCAACTATGAAGAACCCAATACCGGGATTGCGTTCCTCGTAGTTTGTGATATGCTGCTAACCGGCTTCGATGCTCCCATCGAACAAATCATGTATCTGGATAAAAAACTGAAAGAACATAATCTTTTACAAGCTATTGCTCGGGTGAATAGGGTTCAACCGGGCAAGAACCGGGGTTATATTGTAGATTATATAGGTCTTACTGAAAACCTTAAGGATGCCCTCTCCATTTATGGCGGAGATGAGGCCGATGAAGTATTACAGGGCTTCAAAGATGTTGCCACCGAAGTACCTATTTTGGAAAACAGGTATCGCAGGTTACTACAACTTTTCAGCGACAGTAAATTACCTGAAATTGAAGATTTCGTCAATCAGTGCATTAAAGATAAAAAAGCCGAATACGAAGTTTTGGAAAGGGCCATAGAATTGATGGGAGATATAAAGCTTCGGGCTAATTTCACCACTTTTTACAAAGCTTTCCAGGAAAGTATGAATGTGGTGCTTCCAAACGAAGCTGCTAACCGGTTCAAGATCCCGATGAAACGCTTTGCTTATTTGCTAAGCAAAGTAAAGGAGCGCTATAAAGATGATACCCTGGATATTTCAGGTCAGGGTAATAAGGTAAAGCAACTGGTAAATGAGCACCTTATAAGCCTTGGGATCAATCCAAAAGTCCCACCTACTGAATTGTTTTCATCTAAATTTCTTAAAGAACTTGATAAGAACAAAACCCCAAAGGCCAAAGCAAGCGAAATGGAGCACGCAATGCGAAAGCATATCAAAATAAATGCCCAAGACGATCCTGTTTATTACAAAACGATGAGTGAAAAGATCGATTCAATTATGCAGAATCACTGGGAAGACTGGGATGCTATTTTGGACAACCTTCAAGAGGCCAGGGAGGAAATGGAAGCAGGGCGTAAAGAAGGATCTATTGTAGGTATTAGCGTAGATGAAGCTCCGTTTTATGACCTAATAGTTGATATTGCTTATGGAAGAGAGGCCTCGGAAGATATTAAACTTCAGTTGAAACCTATCATAAAGGAAGCTTTGCCTTTAATTAAAAAAGAGATCAGGATCTCCCATTTTTGGAAAAAAGAAGATGAGATAGAAAAACTAAAGGGAAAGCTTCAGGATATTTTTTATCTCACTGCAGGCGAATTAGATTTAGATCCGGTGATAGATAAAACCGAAAAAATTGTTTCAGAAATAATGGCTCTGGCCAAGAAACGCCATCAATTATTGATTAAGGAAGATGCCTAACTATAAAGATATAGAATACAGCTTAAAGCGCAGCAAAAGGAAAACATCCAGCATTTACGTGGAGCGTGATGGTAGTATTTCTGTGCTGGTTCCACAGCAATTGAGTGATCCTGAAATTGAGGCGATGATTGAGCAAAAGCGCTATCAGATCTATTCCCATTTGGCACAATGGGAAGATGCCAATACGAAAAGGGTATATCGGGAATTTGTGAATGGCGAAGGCTTCTATTATCTCGGTAGAAATTACAAACTCGAGATTGTAAATGACCAGGAAGTTCCGCTTAAGTTAAAAAATGGCTGTTTCAGACTCCGGAAAAAGAACCTGCCCAGAGCAAAAGAGGCCTTTGTGGAATTCTATAAAGAGAAAGGCAGGAAGAGAATTTTAGAACGGGTAGAACATTACCGAAAGCTACTGGATGTGCATCCAAATGAGATAAAAATAATGGAACTACAAAACCGGTGGGGCTCCTGGACGCCAAAAGGAAATGTGAACTTCCATTGGAAAACAATGATGGCACCATTGACCATCATAGATTATATAATAGCCCACGAATTAACCCATTTAATCCACCCCAATCATTCGGATGCCTTTTGGAACGAACTCGATAAAATAATGCCCGATTATCTCCAAAGAAAGGCCTGGCTCAAACTTAATGGGGCTGGGATGGATTTGTAAAGAAGTAAATTTTAATAATATAAACATGATTGAATCATTACAAGAAAATCTTTTCTCAGCATCGGTTATTGCTGCCATAACCATATTGTTTTTACCATTTTTTCTTAAAAAGAATTTTGAAAAAGGGCATATAGCAAGTCTAACAATAACTATAGGAATTTTCGGAACTTTTTTCGGCGTTTTTATAGGGTTAATGAATTTTAATTCAGAAGATATTACAGGCAGTGTACCCGTTTTAATAGATGGATTAAAAACTGCTTTTATAACGTCAATTGCTGGATTACTGGCAAATATCATTATCCGAACGTTTCCTCAATTCTATGGATTCCCTAAAGAAGAGGAAGACCACTCTGATGACTTGGCCAGGCAAATGATTAGATCCATGGATCGAATGACCAACTCCATTTCTGGAGAAGAGGATGGGTCATTATTAACGCAGCTTCAGAAAATTAGAACTACAAATATTGACGGTTTTGATAAAATGAATAAATCCTTTGAGGATTTTGCAGAACAAATGGTAGCAGATAATACTCAAAGCCTTATTGACGCATTAACACAGGTGATGAAAGACTTTAACACCAAAATTAATGAGCAATTTGGAGAAAACTTCAAACGGTTGAATGAAGGAGTTGGGGCGATGCTGGAATGGCAAAAAGAGTATAAAACTCAGGTTCAAATGCTAAATGAGACATTTTTAAAAATTTCCACCACTATGGAAGGTGTAGATAAGAATCTTGAAAATGTTGCTCGGAATCATAATGTAATCCACGAGTCCAATGAAACCTACCAGAAACTTTTAAATGATTTATCCCTTCAGGTAAGTTCATTTGCCGAATTAGGAGAAAAAGCAAAAACTTCTTTTCCTATCATAGAGCAAAATATGGAGAAACTTACTTCAGTAGCTAAGGATTATATTGGAAATGCCCTGGAAGATATTGAAAGTAATTATGAAAGTTTTTCAAAATCACAGACTAAAATAATGGAGTCATATAAAGAAAAAATTGACGAAATGATAGTGGGTAATGCAGATAGAATACAAAAACTGGATGAAGAACTGGGCCAGGAACTAAATAAAGCGTTAGAGAGCTTAGGAACTCAGTTAACAAGCCTTTCTCAGCATTTTGTTGAAGATTACAAGCCTCTTACCGAAAAACTGAGAAGTGTTGTGCAAATGTCTAAAGACCTCAATTAATGAAATACTTTAAAGGCAAAGAAGACAACGAAAGTCAGTGGCTGCCAATTTCTGACCTCATGTCCGTCCTGATGATGGTCTTTTTACTAATAGCTATTAGCTATATGGTCAAAGTCTTTTTGGAAAAAGAAAAAATTCAGGAAGTAGCGGTTACTTACAATAAACTTCAAAATGAGCTATACGAAGATTTAAATCAGGAATTTGAAGAAGACCTGGAAAAGTGGAATGCTGTAATTGATAAAGAAAATTTGAGCGTGAGATTTACGGCTCCCGAAGTTCTTTTTTCGCAAGGTAGCGCTCAAATAAAACCAGAGTTCCAGACTATTCTGAACGATTTTTTTCCACGTTTCATCAATTTACTCCACAGTAATAAATACAAAGAAGATATTTCTGAAATCAGGATAGAAGGCCATACCTCAAGTTATTGGGGCCAGAATGTCCCCGATGAAAAAGCATACATCTATAATATGGAGTTATCCCAGGACAGGACAAGGAATGTTCTGAATTTCTTATTGCAGAATCAGGCAAATGAAAACTTAGCTGAATGGATTAGAAGCAACGTAACTGCTAACGGCTTGTCATCAAGTAAATTAATTATTGATGAAAATGGAGAAGAAAATAGAGGCTTATCCCGACGGGTGGAATTTCGGGTGCGTACGAATGCAGAAAAGCAGATAGCGAAAATCTTGGCAGAATGAAATTGATCAATTTTCTCGAGTTCCCAAGGCTTAATAAAGTTCGGGAAGAAATGGGGGCCCCTATAATTCCCTACTCGGGCCCTAAAACTTGGATCGATCTGGATGATAACAGGCTCAAAGAATTGCTTGAGATTGGAGAAGTACAGCTTGATCCTGAAGACATTGAAATAAAGGACGGTACTTTTGAATATAAGGGGAAAAAAGTAATTGTTTATATACGAGATCAATACGCAAAATACTATGAAAGAGGCTATAGATTTCATTTGACAAATTGCTCCTCTATAAGCCAGTCATTTCAAAATAAAAGAAACTCTCGCTATGTAGTTTCCCTGAGGACTGATGGTCAATTTAATATTAATCTTATTGACGATGGAGAGATAATAAAAGAAGGACTATTGGAGCCTTTGAAGGTCTGTAAAAATTGCTTAAAAAAGATTAACTATCAGGGGTATTCCCGACACCCCCGTAGAATTCAAAGTGAAATATTTGGCAATTTTGATTTAGGACAGTATTTCGAGTTAGTCAAAACAACCAGTTTGAACCCTGGATTTTTTAAAAATGATAAAACGGCACCTTTAAATATATATAATCCCAATTTCCGTAATAGGTCAAAAAAAATACGGGAAAAGAAAAATTATACTTGTGAGGAATGTGATACAGATTTGTCTCAATACCCTAACCTTTGCCATACGCATCATATTGACGGTAATAAATCTAATGACAATCCCTACAACCTCAAGGTTCTTTGTGTTGGGTGCCACTCATTGCAGCCAAAGCATGAAAGGTTAAAATTTTCTCCTGAATTTAAAGAATATAGTCGATTAAAAAGAATTGGTAGGATCTAATATCAACTTTGCGAAACTTCGAAATAAATCCTCGAGGTCATTGTTAAAAATTCCTTTAAAAAGTAATTGTTTATCTGATTTCCCCTCGGTCATATCCCAAACGGTTGCACGTACACCTATAGATTTCAAATAAACAATCTTAGCTTGAGCTATGTCGACTGCCTTCTCACTGATGTCTGGGATCAAAAGGATCTTATGTCCTCTTAAACAAGCTGCTTTAGCCTCTGTTAATCCATTTATGCCGCCAAAGGCCAACCAAGTAAACTGAGGTAAGAGAATTGCCCCAACAACAGCTGTCTTTTCACTTTCCACCAGGATCACGAGATCTATTCCTTTCCTAATTGGCCTAAGCAGATGAGCCCCAAATAAGCAAGAATAGTAGCCATCATCATTTTTATACGGTGCTTTAAACCGATTGGTTCTCTTCCCGTTTTCTTGATAATAACAAATCTTATTTTTCTGCACCTGGAGATCTTCATTAATTAGCCAGAAAACAGTACCTCCGTCTTTTGTTGAGCCCAAAACGTAATCTTCTTTTACACGATCTACGTCTTCACGTGAGTAGTTCTTTCTGAGATACTGCAGCAGATTATTTTCCGGTGCTACCTCATAATATTTCCAGATCAGGGATTCAGAGATAAATCGCTGATCTGGATTGTTGCTTGTAGAGCTAAAATTTTCTGAAAAGTTTGGAGTAGGGGGGATCACCACATCCGTATCCCAGGAGTTGGTAATTTCATTCCAATGATACTCTTGCCCTTTTTCATCTTTGTACAAAGCGGGTGGGGCAGTAACTTTTCCGCAGGAATGAAAGTTATAGATTAGCGGGAAATTTTATTATTATCCTTGCTAATTGTGTTTCACTTGCCGCAACAGGGAAAGTATTCTAATAAAATTTCCCACAGTGTTACATTATTCCTCTATTTCCCAATACAAAAATTCGCAAATATATTCCCCAGCAAATCATCATTGGTGATCTCCCCGGTAATCTCCCCAAAGTAATGCAGGGCCTCCCTGATGTCAATCGCCAGCAGGTCTCCGGAGAGGTTATGGTTTAACCCATCCTGCACTTTGTTGATCTCTTCCAAAGCGCTAAGCAGCGCATTGTAATGTCGGCTGTTGGTGACGATGGTGTTGTTGTTGCGCAGTTCGCCGGTGTTGACAAACTGCAATAGCTTTTGCTGCAGGTCTTCCACGCCCTCTCCGCTTTTGGCGGAGATAGTAGTGAGACCTGAAATTTGAGATTTGAGATCTTCCATCTGCTCAGGATTCAGCTGATCCACCTTGTTGGCCAGGATCACCAATGGCTTTTGTGGAAACTGATTTTTGATCTTTTCGATTTCAACTTTTATTTGCTTCACCGTGGGGGTGGAGCCTTCCTGGGATCCTGAAACAAGTTCAGGATGACGGCTCGATTGTTCAGGTCCAAAAAGTCGGGAGGCGTCAAAAAGGTATAGTACCACCTGCGCCTGACTTATCTTTTCAAAAGTCCGTTTGATCCCGATGCTTTCCACCACATCTTCTGTTTCCCTGATCCCGGCAGTATCAATGAATCTAAAACCGATTCCGCCAATAGAGATCTCATCTTCAATGGTATCCCTGGTGGTTCCGGCAATTTCTGATACTATAGCTCGTTCCTCGTTCAAAAGGGCATTTAGCAGCGTGGATTTTCCCACGTTAGGTTCTCCCACAATAGCAACCGGAATTCCGTTTTTCAGCACATTACCCACGGCAAAGGAATCTATGAGCCTTTTCAATACCTGCTGAATTTTGCTTACCAGTTTTTGAAATTCATCCCTGTTCGCGAACTCCACATCTTCTTCGGCAAAGTCAAGTTCCAACTCTATAAGAGAAGCGAAATTGAGCAGCTCCTGCCGCAATTTCTGGATTTCATTGGAGAATCCGCCGCGCATTTGTTGCATCGCCATCTGATGGCTCGCCTGATTTTCGGAAGAGATAAGATCGGCCACCGCTTCTGCCTGACTCAGATCCATCTTTCCGTTAAGAAAAGCACGTAAAGTGAATTCCCCCGCTTCCGCAGAACGACACCCCTTTCTAATTAACAACTGAATGATCTCCTGTTGAATATAAGGACTCCCGTGGCAGGAGATCTCTATAGTATTCTCTCCTGTATAGGATTTAGGTCCGTGAAAAACCGAAACCAGCACCTCGTCCAGGATCCTTTCCCCATCGATCATGTTCCCCAGATGCAGGGTATGAGAAGCTTGCTCCCGAATGTCTTTTTTGCTTTTAGCTTTAAAGACAGGAGCTACCAGCTCTATAGCATCGGGACCCGATATTCTAATTACGGCAATAGCACCAGCACCTGAAGGCGTCGCGAGTGCTACGATGTTGTCGGTTAACTTCATGCTGCAAAAGTAGGAAATAGACTTGAGATGTGAGATTTGAGATCTCAGACTATCAAATGCCACAACAACTATATCAATAGGAACAAACTTGTTATGTCTAACAGGAACTAAGGTCACAACGCCTTAAAGAAGGAGCTTGCTTCAGTTGCCGACTGGCTCTTTGGAATGACGGAAGAATAAGACCATGATTGGTAGGTATGGAATAGCCTAACGTGGCAATCCCATGATTGAAAAAGCATTTAAAAAATTCACTTTTGAAAATGCTATAATTTCGTTGGGAAATTAACGGAAGAATGGCATTTAATTAACTAATTCAACCTTCTAAAAATTTTATCGAGTCTACCGTCTACCGACTTAAAAGTCCTGGTTCTTGGTTCTTGGCTCTTGGCTCTTGGCTCTTGGCTCTTGGCTCTCGGCTCTAAAGAAACATCCATGGCTTTTTGCAATGATCAATTGACAATTATCAATTAACACGACCAATAAAGAGTTGCATGAGAAGGGCTGAGTGAGGAAAGAAATACATTCGTGTATTCGTGGCAAAGGATTTAGAACTTCAACTCATAATTTATTGAAAACAAATGCATTTAATATTGCATTTTTTAGTACCTTGCAATACAAAGTAATAAAATCAATCATCAATCAAAATGAACCAAACAAACGCAATAATCATGAGAGAAGACAGACAGTTATTAATGCTTACACACCTGAGTCAGTTACTGGACCTGGTAACAGGGATCGGCGGTTTCATCGTTCCGCTGGTGATATGGCTTACCCAAAAGGATAAGGTGCTGGGAATGGATGCCCACGGAAAGATGATCCTCAATTTCCAGATCTCGATCTTTATCTATTCGATAATATCAATTCCGCTTATCCTTCTTTTCGGAATCGGAATTCTAATGTTGATCGCCATTGGAATCATCGCCATAGTTTTCCCCATCCTGAATGCTATTAAAGTGAACAACGGGGAGATCCCTTCATATCCACTGACGATTGAAATAATTAAATAGTAGTCAGTAATCAGTGAGGATGAGACAGCCCACCCCGACCTTCGGCCACCCCTCCGGAGGAGGGGAAGGCGCAAAGAATAACTTGGATAAAAAGTCCCCCTTTAGGGGGATTTAGGGGGTAGAAAGGGAAGTGCGAGTTACGAAGTACGATGGTAGAATTAGAAAGGGGGAGAGGATGAGACAGCCCACCCCGGCTTACAGCCACCCCTCCGGAGGAGGGGACCAGTATAAAAAATTTCATGTGATAGATGAAAAATTCAACCTTTGAAGGAGGGATATTACAAAAATATACTCTTCAAAAAGTCCCCCTTTAGGGGGATTTAGGGGGCAGAAAAGGAAGTGCGAGTTACGAAGGAGGAAGTTGGAATATGGATCTGTGCAAAAGAATTGAAAATAATTCAGCTACGTCAGAGCGATGTAACTAAGGAGAGCCCACTCCGCCTTTCGGGCACCCTCCGAGGAGGGCTTCACTAAAGTTAATCCCAAGCAAAAGTCCCCCTTCAGGGGGATTTAGGGGGTATTGGAAATACGATTATAGAAGTGCGAAGTCAGAATGGTCAACTCTATTCAGACTCTGCATGACTTGAGCCTTTAAGCATAAACTAAAAGCCCTCTGAAAAATGTCATTTTTCAGAGGGCTTAAATTTTTAGTCTAACAGCTGCCACCGGCAGCGATCTAATATCTAACAGCGAAGCGCTCTATCAGCGCCAGCGGTCTACAGTTAAGGCGATAGCCTTAATTGTTTAACATTACCGGCATCACCAGCATCGTCACTTTCTCTCCTTCATCAAGTCCGTCAACAGGAGTAAGGATTCCGGCGCGGTTTGGCAGGCTCATTTCCAGCTGCACTTCATTTGCGTTCAGGTTGGAAAGCATTTCGGTCAGGAAACGCGAGTTGAATCCGATCTGCATATCATCACCCTGGTAAGAACAAGTTAAACGCTCCTCAGCCTTGTTGCTGTAGTCTACATCTTCCGCAGAAATATTCAGCTCGGCTCCGGCGATCTTCAGGCGTACCTGGTGAGTAGTTTTATTTGAAAATATAGAAACCCTTTTTACCGAGCTCAGGAATTGTCCACGGTCGATAACCAGTTTATTCGGATTTTCTTTCGGGATCACCGCCTCGTAGTTCGGGTATTTTCCGTCTATAAGTCGGCAAACAAGAGTTGTATCTTCAAAAGTGAAGCGGGCGTTGGAATCATTATACTCTATAAGCACATCAGAATCACTTCCGCTAAGGATCCCTTTCAACAGGTTCAAAGGCTTTTTAGGCATGATGAACTCTGCGGTTTGAGAAGCCGAAATATCATTGCGGGAATATTTTACCAGCTTATGAGCATCGGTCGCTACAAAAGTCAGGTTTTCGGGTGTGAACTGGAAGAAAACTCCACTCATTACTGGCCTTAGATCATCATTTCCTGAAGCGAAAATAGTTTTGCTAATTGCGGTAGCCAAAACATCGCCCTGGATAGTAGTGCTGCTTGGCTCCTCAAGGCTTACGGCTTTTGGGAATTCCTCCCCGCCGGCATAAGCAAGTGCGTACTTTCCATGATTGGAGCTAAGTTCGATGGTGTTGTTATCCTCTACTACGAAGGTTAGCGGCTGCTCCGGGAACGTTTTCAAGGTCTCCAGTAAAAGCCTCGCCGGAACGGCTATTTTTCCTTCAGAATCAGATTCTACGGTAAGTTTGGCCGACATGGTAGTCTCCAGGTCAGACGCAGAAACCGTAAGTTCATCTTGATTCAGTTCAAAAAGGAAGTTATCCAGGATGGGAAGGGTGTTGTTATTGTTGATCACTCCCCCGAGTATTTGTAGCTGTTTCAGCAAATAAGTGCTTGATACAATAAATTTCATTGGCTTCGTAATAAGTTAATCGTGATACAAATATATCCTAATCCTTTAAAAAGTCAGGAAACGGCGCTTGTTTTTTATTAACAGCAGAATCTCAAAAATACCTGCCAAAAATGTGATTTTTAGCACCTTATATTTTTAAATGCTTCGGAATTGTTAATAAACCGCTGCTCTCTGCGGAAGCTTTTAAGCTGATAACTTACTTCCTGATGTATTTTCTTTTTCTGATAATGCTGAAAAGCCCTGCAAATAAAGCCAGGAGCCCAAGCGGAAGGACAATATTCATCACCTGCCAAAAGCCCCTGTTTTCCTCAACTTCCTCCATATCTAAAAATGCAATTTTTACCTCTTTGCTGCGGATGTTGATTAGTCCGTTATCGTCCAGCAGGTAGTTCACCGCATTCAGCATGAATTCCCGGTTACCGTAGGTGGTGCCGGTATATCGATCAAATCCCAGCTCCAGAGGCTCGCCGCGCTGTAACTGATTTTTCACCACATCCCCGTCACTAATGACCAGCATTTTAGTCTCTTCGCTTTTACTGCGGAAGTTAGCCACTTCAAAAGGCATAATTCTATTCTCGTAAACCGAACTGAATTCCCCCTCCAGCATTACCGCCAGCGGAATTTCACCCGCCATAAATTCTGAAAGATCGGGCTCGGCAGATATCTCCTCCAGGCTTATTTCCCGCGGAAGTCCCACAACTTCCGATCGTGGGGAGGTCGAAAGCAAGACGGTCTTATTTATATCATTTTTGAGAGTATCGATAGGGCTGGCATATTCGAATTTCACAGCCTCCAGGTTGTTGACCACGGGATGGTCAATAGGAGAGGAGGAAAGCGGATAATAGAACCAGGGATAAGGATTGAATTGTGCATTGCTGCCGCTGCCTGTTGCCAAAACTATAGGAGCCGAATAAAGATCCTTCACCAGCGCCGGATTGATCCGTAGCCCGTATTTAAAGAAATAATCTCCCAGGTTCAAATCTCTGGACAAGGCAAAAGCGCTTCCGGCAGATGAAAAAAGACTGTCGGTTTCCATGGCTGCATGTTCTATGAGCCACAATTGTTTTCCCCCGTTCATGAGGTATTGGTCCAGCACCAGTTTCTCGGCTTCAGTATAAGCTTCAGTAGGTTTGGCTTCAATGATAAGGTCATATTCCCTTAACTGCTCCAGGGTGCCCTGAGGATCTACGGCTACCGAATCGAGCGTAAATGGCGCTATGAAATAATACTCCTGAATGCTTCTAACGAAATCGGCTATGTACCGGTCCTCGAGTTCGCCGTTGCCGCGCATCACAGCTACCTTTTTCTGCTTTGGCTCCAGAAGTCTGGAAAAGGCATCAGCAAAAGCATATTCCAGCTGTTGTACAGATGCTGCCACTCGATCTTCGGTGTTCGCACCCAGCTGATTCTTAAGTAAAGGAACAGATACTGTCCTGTTCCCATAGTTGACCATTGCCCACGGAAAAATGATCGCTTCGCTGGTACGGCCGTTCTCGACTACATTGATCCGCGCCGGGGTCATTCCCATTTCGTAGAATTGGGTTGCGACCTCATTAGCGTTACCCCCTTCCTCCAACGGATCTGTAAACCTGAAACTGATATTCGGATTGACCGCTGCAAACTCCTCCAGCAGTTGCTGCGTTTCTACCTGTAGCCTCCTGAATTCCGGTGGAAATTCTCCTTCAAGAAAAACGTCGATGATAAGCGGAGAATCTGCTTTCTCAACAATATTTTCCGAAGCCTCAGAAAGTGTATAGCGCTTATCTGCTGTAAGATCAAATCTTTCAAAGAAGTTATATGATATGACATTGACTACTACTAACGCAAGCAGCAGAAAAATTACCTTCTTAAAATGTGATTTTTGGAGCCTCATCTTTTTCCTGTTCTTTTTGATGAGAGACTAAAATTTGTGAGCGCCAGGAACAGAAAAATAAAGCTCAGAAAATAGATTATATCTCTGGTGTCAATGATTCCGCGGCTAATGCTTTCATAATGTGCGTCCAGTCCCAGCTCTTCTACACCAAAGGATCCAGTACTAAACAGATTGAGATTGGCAAGAGCTTCAAAGGCAAAATAGGCGATGAAGCACAAGAAAATTGAGAGGATAAAAGAGACGATCTGGTTTGGCGACAAAATGGAAGCGAAGATCCCGATCGCGGCGTAACAGGCACCCAGGAATATGAGTCCGAAATAAGACCCTATGATTACTCCGCTGTCTAACTTATCTCCGGTTTGCTCCAGGGATGAGATCGCCACCACATAGAGCAAGGTCGGTAATAGTGCGAGGAGGATCAAAGAAAGCGCCCCAAAATATTTCCCCAACACCAATTCAATTGTGCTTAAAGGTTTGGTGAGTAACAGCTCCAAAGTGCCTTGTCTTATCTCTTCAGAAAAGCTCTTCATAGTAATCGCCGGAATGAGGAACAGGAAGATCCACGGCGCCAGCGTAAAGAACGGCTCCAGACTTGCAAAACCGCTATCCAGAATGTTGTACTCTCCCTTAAAGACCCAAAGGAACAGCCCGTTCACCACTAAAAACAGCCCAATGACCAAATAGCCGATTGGAGAGGCAAAAAATGAATTAATTTCTTTCTTTAATACCGCTATCACTCTTTAACTGTATAATGTATATTGAATATTGTATAATGTCTCACTCCTAAATTAATTGCATTTTTCCGGCTCCCTTTAGGGGGGGGTAAAACGGAAAAATATTAAATCGCAACATAGACTTGCAACATGAAACCTGCAACATTTCAAATCTTGTCTCTTGTCTCTTGGTTCTTTTGAGATTCCTCGTCGCAATTCCCTTCTCCCGAAGAAAATTTCTCTGTCGGAATGACAAACTGCTCAAAGTCTTGACTCTTGGCTCTTGGCTCTTGCTTCTTTTGAGATTCCTCATCGCAATTCCCTTCTCCCGAAGGAAATTACTCTGTCGGAATGACAAACTGCTCAAAGTCTTGACTCTTGGCTCTTGGCTCTTGCTTCTTTTGAGATTCCTCGTCGCAATTCCCTTCTCCCGAAGGAAATTGCTCTGTCGGAATGACAAACTGCTCAAAGTCTTGACTCTTGGCTCCTGGCTCTTGGTTCTTTTTAAGATTTACCTTAAACCTTAAACCTTAAACCTTAAACCTTAAACCTTAAACCTTAAATCTTGAACCTCAGTCGCTCGTCCACACCTTATCTACGCTCCACGCCTCTGGCTTACCCGAGAACATCTGTTTCGTCTCACTCCACACCTCCTTAAAAAGGGAAGAAACGCGGTAATTTTCCAGCGCCTCCTCATCTTTCCAGTAACTGTACGTGAAAAATATATTTTTATTGTTCTTATCCTGATAAAGCTCGAGGAACTCATTGCCCTCAAAACCTCTGATTTTATTCCTTTTCCTCTCAAACAACTCCTGAAAAGCTTCAATTTTTGAAGGTTCAAAAGTCATTTTTACTATTCGTACTAGCATAGTTCAATAAACAATTATCAATTATCAATTCCCAGGCACCAAAATTATAACCGCTGAAGC
This sequence comes from Salinimicrobium sp. CAU 1759, assembly GCF_054482715.1. Taxonomy (NCBI): domain Bacteria; kingdom Pseudomonadati; phylum Bacteroidota; class Flavobacteriia; order Flavobacteriales; family Flavobacteriaceae; genus Salinimicrobium; species Salinimicrobium sp. CAU 1759. The sequence continues at coordinate 481,584 of NZ_JBTLRK010000002.1, forward strand.
TTTCAGCGAAGGAGGGCCATCCAAGCATTTTTCCGGCTCCCTTTAGGGAAGGGGTAAAACGGAAAAATGCTAACTCGATCCCCAGTCCGCAACATAGACCTGCAACATAACCTGCAACTTTTCAAGTCTTGGCTCTTGGCTCCTGGCTCTTGCGTCTTTTGATTTTCCTCGTCGCAATTCCCTTCTGCCGAAGAAAACTTCTTTGTCGGAATGACAAAAAACACCAAAATAATAAAATCAAATTTTTCCGGCTCCCTTTAGGCTCGGGGTAAAGCGGAAAAATGCTAACTCGATCCCCAGCCCGCAACATAGACCTGCAACATAAAACTTGCAACTTTTTAAGTCTTGACTCTTGGCTCTTGGCTCTTGCCTCTTGATTCTCTTTTTACTCCGAACTCCAAACTCCCAACTATGAACTAAACTCCACTGTCACCGTATCCCTGTACTCGAGTCCGAAGAGGGTAGAGGCGCTGCCTACCGTACTCGGATTGCTCTTATAAATTGCCAGTTCAATATATCCGCCGGAATTGAAAATGGCCAGTTTCTTGCCGTCTTCCCGGTTGATCATTTCGGTATCAAAATTAATGGCCTCACTATAGGTGCTGAAAATCTCATTAAAAGTAGCCGTCCTGGCTCTCATGCTGAACTTTCGGCCTTTACCCACTTTGTCAAACAGCTTCTTGGAAATATTGGTCACGACATTTCCGTAGTTGTCAATATATATTACGTTGCCCTTGATCTGGTTTTTATCCTGGTTGATCAACGGCTCCATCTCCTTAAGTTGTTTTATTTCAGGAATGGTCTTTCCAATAACTTCCAGTGTTCCGCCGCGGGAAAGGTGTCCTGCCACTTTTACAAATACATCCAGCACCGGGAAATTGCTTTGGATCTTATCGTGTATGTTGATCTCCACGATCTTTTCGGGCACGAATTCCGAAGCAATTAAAGAAAGGATCCCGTTGTTGGCGCAGATAAAATAATGTCCGTCGAGTTTAAGCGCGATGTGCTTATTCTCGGGAGTTAATTCTGAATCCACTCCTATGATGTGAATACTACCCTCCGGAAAGCTCTTGTAGGCATTCTTTATAATGTATGAAGCTTCTGTAATGTGAAAGGGAGCGATGGAGTGGGAGATGTCAACTATTTTGGCTGTAGGTAACTCGGTGTAAATTGCTCCTTTAACTGCCCCTGCAAAATGATCTTTTTCCCCAAAATCTGTCGTTAAGGTAATTATGGCCATGGGCAATTTCTAATAATATTTTTCCTAACTTAAACCTTTATTTATTTAAGTTTGTAATGCAAATCTAAAGATAATTAACTCATTTTTTAAATTAAATCCAGCCGCTTTTGAACGAACTTATCATTGAGCTTTCGGAAATAAGTCCGAGAGATTTTTTTGGAGAACAAAACTCACATATTGAACTGCTGAAGAGATATTTTCCAAAGCTAAAGATTGTGGCCAGAGGCAATAAACTTCGCATCTACGGGGACGAAGAAATGCTCGAGGAATTTGACAAAAGGTTCAATATGTTGATCGACCACTACGGTAAGTTCAATCGCCTTGACGAAAATGCAATAGAAAGAGTTCTTACAAGTCAAAGTAAGGAGGAGTACGATACCCCAAACGAAAGCGGGGAAGTGCTCGTCCATGGTGTAAGTGGCAGGATGATCAAGGCCCAGACCGCCAATCAACGCCGCCTGGTCGAACTCATGAAGAAAAATGACATGGTCTTTGCTATTGGCCCTGCAGGAACCGGAAAGACTTATACCGGTGTTGCACTCGCGGTAAAAGCTCTAAAGGAAAAACAGGTGAAAAGGATCATTCTAACCCGCCCGGCAGTAGAGGCAGGGGAGAACCTGGGATTTCTTCCCGGAGACCTTAAAGAAAAACTGGATCCTTACATGCAGCCGTTATACGATGCGCTGCGGGATATGATCCCTCACGAAAAACTAGAGTCTTATATCGAGAAAGGTGTGATCCAGATCGCCCCACTGGCTTTTATGCGGGGAAGAACTTTAGATCATGCTTTCGTGATCCTGGATGAGGCGCAAAACACGACTCACGCGCAGATGAAGATGTTCCTTACCCGTATGGGGAAGAGTGCTAAATTCATGGTGACAGGTGATCCCGGGCAAATTGACCTTCCAAAAAGGGTGATTTCAGGACTTAAAGAAGCTATCCTGGTTTTACAGGATGTGGATGGAGTGGGAATCATACATTTGGATGATAAGGATGTGATACGTCACAAGCTGGTCAAGAAGATCATTGCTGCCTACAAAAGAATAGAGAATGCCGAATAAAAATGACACTTTTGAGACCCCACAGTTATGGGGTCTTCTTTAATAACAACATATTTTTTCATGAATACCATTACCTCTACCAGTTTTAATTTTCCCGGGCAGAAAGCTGTTTACAAAGGAAAAGTGCGTGATGTCTATACGCTCGAAGATGACCGCCTGGTCATGATCGTGAGCGACAGGCTTTCGGCTTTTGATGTGGTGATGCCACGAGGAATTCCGTATAAGGGACAGATCCTGAATCAGCTTGCAACAAAGATGATGAAGGCTACCGAAGATCTTGTGCCAAACTGGCTGCAAGCCACACCAGATCCTAATGTGGCAGTAGGGCAAAAGTGTGAGCCTTTTAAGGTGGAAATGGTGATTCGTGGATATCTTACCGGTCATGCCGCTCGTGAATATGCAAGTGGCAAACGCAGCCTTTGCGGAGTACACATGCCTGAAGGAATGAAGGAAAATGAAGCTTTTGCAGCACCAATAATCACTCCAACTACAAAAGCTGATTCGGGGGAACACGACATGGATATCTCCCGGGAAGAGATCCTTGCAAAAGGAATTGTTTCTCAAGAAGATTACACCACCCTGGAACTTTACACCCGACAGTTGTTCCTTCGTGGCACTCAACTGGCAAAAGAAAACGGACTCATCCTTGTGGATACCAAATATGAGTTCGGTAAAACATCTGAAGGCGAGATCGTACTTATCGACGAGATCCATACTCCCGACTCTTCCCGTTATTTCTATGCTGAAGGCTACCCCGACCGACTTGCCAATGGTGAACCTCAAAAGCAACTTTCAAAGGAGTTTGTGAGACAGTGGTTGATTCAGAATGGATTTCAAGGCAAAGAAGGGCAGCAAATTCCGGAAATGAGCGACGACTACATCAATTCAGTTTCTGAGCGCTATATAGAACTTTACGAGCAAATCACCGGCGAAAAATTCATTAAAGCTGATATTTCCAACATTGAGGAAAGGATCGAGAAGAATGTGTTAGATTACCTGCGGTAGTTCGTAGCTGAGAGTTTGGAGTTCGTAGAAGTTCATCAATTCTTATCCTGGTGATTTTTTATGAGCGAAAACTGCAGATTTTTTTCGGGGATTAAGGTGACGGGGAAAACCTACAAGGTCAAAAAAAAGACCTTGCAGGTTAGCTTAGATTATTTTAATCCGCACTCCGCAACTGCCAATTTAACCTGCGCACTGCCCACTTTTTCTGATCACTGATCACCGACCACTGATTACTACTTCGTCCTTCTGCCTTCGTACCTCTACCTTTGTATTTCCAGGACCTCTGGCTACTGCACGACTGCATAGTGACGACTGCATATTGTAACTTTCTGATCGCTGATCACCGACCACTGATTACTAGTTCGTCCTTCTACCTTCGTACCTCTACCTTCATAGATCTACCTTTGTATTTCCAGGACCACTGGTTATTGCACGACTGCATATTGTAACCTTCTAATCACTGATCACTGATCACCGACCACTGATTACTACTTCGTACTTCTGCCTTCGTACCTCTACCTTCCTACCTCTACCTTCCCTTCACTTCCAGCACCAGAAGATAATCCGGTCCGCCGGATAGAGGATAACCTTCTATTTTTTCAGCCACTATAGTGACTTCTTCATCAAGATATGCATCGAGATCAACTGCTTCGCTCTTGAGCGCGTAATATTCATCATTGACGGTAGTAATAGTGTGCGTACCATATTGATAAGAGGTGATTCCCTGTTCCTGAATTGTACCTGTTACTTCCATAGCATTCTCCTTTACGATAGCCGAAGCAGATTTATCTTCTTCCTGTTCATTGTTACTGCAGGTTTGGGTTGTGATGAGCAAGCTCATTCCTAAAATAATATTGAGAATTAGTTTCATAATTTTTGATTTAGGTTAATCTTCATAGCGTCTCAGCCGGTTTTGAAGGAGGCGGATTTCATCCTGTAGCCGGGAAACCCTCTCCAGCAAGTGATTTATTGCGTCAATGCCCTCCAGGTTGATCTCCAGCTCATAGTGAAGGCGCATGATCCTTTCCAGGTCTCTTAATTGCTCCCGCTCAATATACTCATCTTCTTCTATAATAACCGTATGAATGAGGCCATGTTCAGTAAGAGAATTAATAAAAGAGTACTCAAGCTCATGGCAGTTACAAAACTCAATGATTGAAATATATCTATCCTCCATCTTTTCTCAGATTTTTTAGTTCCTGCAAAAGTTCTTTTTCCCGCTTGCTTAAACGAGTTGGTATCTTGAGTTTATAAGTGATATAAAGATCTCCAAAATGACCTTCCTTCTTGTAAACCGGAAAACCTTTGCCCTTTAATTTTACAGTAGTACCATTTTGGGTTTCCGGCTTCACGTTGAGCTTTGCCTTTCCGTCGAAAGTTTCGACCATTAGTTCTCCGCCCAAAGTTGCAGTAAAGATGTCGAGATCCACATCTTTATAAAGATCTTTTCCTTCTCTTTTAAATGATGTATTGTTGTTTATGGCAAAAGTTATAAACAGGTCTCCACTTGGTCCGCCATTTATACCTTCCCCGCCGTAGCCCTTGATCTTGATGGTTTGACCATTTTCAACCCCGGCAGGAATGGTTAATCTAATGTTCTTGCCATTTACCGTTAGGGTTTGCTTCTGGGTCTTATATACATCAGTGAGATTGAGGTGAAGTTCAGCATTGAAATCCTGTCCTCGGAATCTGGTTGATCTGCCTCTGCCGGCTGCTCCCCCAAACATCGACTCAAAGAATTCTGAAAAGTCTCCTCCTTCAAAACCACCGCCGCTAAAACCTTCTGCACCTCCAAAACCGCCGGTCCCGCCACCAAATCCGCCACCGGAATACTGCCGTTGGTATTGCTGCTGTTGTGCTTTGGCTTTTTCAAATTCTTCAGCATGCTGCCAGTCTTTTCCGTACTGGTCGTATTTTTTTCGCTTTTCGGGATCTATTAATACCTCGTGTGCCTCATTGATCTGCTGAAATTTCTTCTGGGCCGCCGTGTCATTTGGGTTGAGATCGGGGTGATACTTTCGTGCAAGCTTCCGGTAAGCCTTTTTGATATCACTTTTAGTAGCATTCTTGTCCAGCTCTAAAACCTTGTAATAATCTATAAATTCCATAGGTTTTCATGAAGTTTGTTAGATCTTCTGCTAGCTTAAAGGTACATATTTCAGAAAAAACAGAACAGTAGTGAGCTCTATTTATTCCTTCTGAAATATCACCTCTCTAAAATGTCATTTTAGAATATTACTCTTTATATCAGGCTCTTATAGTTGTTTGTTTTTGAAGTTGCTTTTCCTAAATTTAGATTATGGAAAATCTACAACTGCGCAGCTTCGCCGATTATAAAAAAGCTTATAATAAAAGTATTAAGGATCCTGAAGCCTTTTGGGATGAGATCGCCAACACCTTTAGGTGGCAAAAGAAATGGGACACGACCCTGGAGTGGGATTTTGAGAAGCCTGAAGTGAAGTGGTTCCAGGGCGGAAAGGTAAATATCACCGAAAATTGTCTCGACCGTCACCTGACCGATCTTGGTAACAAAACCGCAATAATCTGGGAACCCAATGACCCGGATGAGGAGTCCCGTTATATTACCTACCGACAGTTGTTCGTGAAGGTTTCGCATTTTGCCAACGTTCTCAAGAATAACGGAGTCAAAAAAGGAGATAAGGTTTGTATCTACATGCCCATGATCCCCGAACTTGCTATTGCCATGCTGGCCTGCGCCCGAATAGGTGCTGTGCATTCCATTGTTTTTGCAGGTTTTTCCAGTTCGGCAATTGCCAGGCGCATCAATGATTCCGAATGTAAGATTCTTATCACCGCCAATGAGGTTTACAGGGGTTCCAAAAAAGTGAATTTAAAGGAGATCTGTGACAAGGCGCTGGAAGATACGCCAAGCATTGAAAGCGTTATTGTTTACCGCCGCACAGTGGAGCCCACACCAATGAAAGAGGGCAGGGACAAATTCTGGTTTAACGAACTGCAGAAAGCAGAAAAGAAATGTCCTGCAGAGAGCATGGATGCCGAAGATATGTTGTTTATTCTCTATACTTCCGGCTCTACCGGTAAACCTAAAGGAATGGTTCACACGGTAGGTGGTTATATGGTAGGCACAACATATTCATTCCAAAATGTATTTCAGCTGGATAAAAATGACGTCTACTGGTGTACTGCCGATATTGGCTGGATCACCGGCCACTCCTATATTATCTACGGCCCGTTGTTATCTGGTGCTACCACTGTGATGTTCGAGGGAGTTCCCAGTTATCCCGATTACGGCAGGTTTTGGGAAATAGTGGATAAGCTGAAGGTTACTCACTTTTATACCGCTCCTACTGCAATTAGGTCATTGGCTAAGCAACCGCTTAAGTTTGTAGAGAGACACGATCTTACTTCGCTAAAAGTTCTGGGAAGTGTAGGTGAACCAATTAATGAAGAGGCCTGGCACTGGTATAATGACAATATTGGAAAGGGGAACTGTCCTGTGGTAGATACCTGGTGGCAGACTGAAACAGGTGCAATTATGATTTCACCTTTGGCGGGAATTACTCCTACCAGGCCCACTTTTGCCACCCTTCCTTTACCGGGAGTGCAGCCGGTGCTTATGAACGATAAGGGAGAGGAAATTCCCGAAACCAAGGAGCCGGCAGAAGGAAGATTGGCAATAAAATTTCCCTGGCCGTCAATGGCCCGTACAATTTATGGGGATCACGAGCGCTATAAAGAAGTTTATTTTTCAACCTTTGAAAATAAGTATTTCACCGGGGACGGCGCCTATAGGGATGCCATGGGTAACTATCGTATTACCGGTAGAGTAGATGATATAGTAATAGTCTCAGGCCATAACCTGGGTACCGCAGCTATAGAGAACGCTATAGATGAGCATGAAAATGTGGTGGAAAGTGCTGTGGTTGGATATCCGCACGATATAAAAGGCAACGCTCTTTACGCATACGTGATCCTGTATAATCAAGTGGAACCTTCAGAAGAACTGGAGAACCAGATCAAAAAACTAGTGTCCGAAACTCTTGGACCAATAGCCAAACCTGAAAAGATCCAGTTTGTGAGCGGACTCCCCAAAACGAGAAGCGGAAAGATCATGAGGAGGATCCTTAGAAAAATTGCATCAAAGGATACAGATAACCTGGGTGATACTTCTACGCTTCTCAATCCCGAGATCGTTGAGGAAATAATGGCCGAAGCAAAAGTCTAATTCCTATTCCATGAAAAAACTACTTCTAATCCTGCTCACCCTGCTGGCTATAGACACTGTGCAGGCACAGATCTTTACCGAAGACGGGCGGTATGAACTCTTTGGAAAAGATGATCCAAACCTTAATAACGCTGAAGGATCTCCGTACCTTAATGATAACTTCCTTCCCGGAAAGATCTTTTTCAAAGGAAAGCCAGACCTTCCGGTGCAACTCAGGTTCAATATTTATGCTGAAAATTTTGAGATCAAGGTAGACAAGGGAAAGCGTGATATCTATACGGTGAGGGATTGGGAAAATGCCACATATGAAATGGGAGGGAAGAAGTTCGTTTCTTCCCGGGTTGACCACAACGGCCGAATGATCAAAGGTTTTTTTATTGAACACTTCGACGGCAAGCGGTACAAGCTCCTTGAAAAACCAGAGATCAAAGTTACACCCCCGGTGCGATCTGATTCCGGTTATTCAGAAGACCAGCCTGCAAAGATCAGGAAAAGCTCTTCTTTCTACATTCAGAAAGATTCCGGGGAAGTTGTAGAGGTGAAACTGAAACAACGCGATATCAGGAAAGAATTTACTTCAGAAGCTGCAAGAAAATATCTTTCAGATAATAAGATCAGGGAAGTTGAAGATCTTATTTCCTTTCTAAAATATATAGATGAGTAAAAATTCAGGATTCTTTTTCCTCCAGTTCAAACTCAAAATCATTCAGGATCTCCAGTAAGACTTCCTCTGTGTGAGATATGTTTGGTTTTGATGTTCTCTTTCTGTCCACCTTTTTAAAATAAGGCACTATTCCGCCTGTTTCGTAAAGTTGAACCACATAGGGATGTACGTAATAGCTGCGACAAACACTGCGGGTGTTGTTTAGAGCTTCTGCAGCTGTGTCATAAGCTTCGATGATATTTTTTTTGTTCTGCTTTTCTTCCCCGGTGTACCCCACCTCTCTAAGTTTTTCAAAGAAGATCTTGGTGGCGCTCCAGGTCCTGAAATCTTTTGCTGAAAATAATTCCCCGCTCACTTCTTGTATGTAGTGATTCACCATTCCGCTATCGATACTGCGCTTTTTGCCTTCTTCATCATAGTATTTGAATACCTCCCATCCCGGAATTTCCTCGCATTTGTTGACCAGCCTTACGAGTTTTTTATCGGTAACGGAAACTGTGTTTTCAATACCCCGCTTTCCCACAAAGTTGATCTTCATCTTTCCGCTGGAGATCTGTACGTGGCGGCTTCTAAGGGTAGAAAGACCGTAAGATTTGTTCTGTTTTGCGTAAGTATCGTTCCCTATACGAATATGAGTTTCTTCCATAAGCCTAATGATCAGGGCCAAGACTTTCTCTTGTGGCATTCCCCGCTTGTCCAGGTCTTCGTCTACGCGGGCTCGTATCTTTGGAAGCACTTTTCCAAAGGCAGCCATTTTATAGAATTTAGTGAGATTGCGCAGCTTTGTCCAATCGGGGTGATACATATACTGCTTCCTCTGTTTGGCATCAAGCCCTACCACCTGTAAATGTCCATTGGAAATGGGGCAGATCTTTACTTTTTCCCAGGCAGGGGGGATGACCAGCTTTTTGATCCGTTCAAGTTTTTCTTCGTCCTTTAAAGGTTCCCCTTCCTGAAGATATTGATATCCTTTTCCTCTTTTGCGCCGCTCTATGCAGAGGTCGTCTTCAGAAATATACTGAAGGTTGGCTTTTTCGGCGGCGAGATCTGGGTTGGAGATGAGCGCTTTTACTTCATCTGAAGAAAGGACCATGATTTTTTTTCTTTAAATATAGCTTGCAACTCACTGTTGCTATTGTAAAGAAATGTGAAAACTTGCCGAAATAAAAAGCCTCCTGGAAAAGGAGGCTCAAAAATGTCATTTTTGGATGCTATTCAAAATAGCTGAAAGTATCACCGTCCTTAAGTTGCAGCAGACTTTCATAGATCAATCGTATCACATTCTCCACATCATCACGATGTACCATTTCTACAGTGGTATGCATGTAGCGCAGGGGCAGAGAGATCAAAGCCGAAGCTACCCCGCCATTGCTATATGCAAAAGCATCGGTATCTGTTCCTGTCATCCTGGAAGAGGCCATGCGCTGGAATGGGATCTTTTTATCCTCGGCAGTTTGGATGAGCAGGTTGCGCAACTTGTTTTGAACTGCAGGAGCATATGAAATTACAGGGCCGTCCCCGATTTTTGTGAGTCCGTTGGTCTTTTTCTCAATCATTGGGGTAGTTGTGTCATGCGTCACATCGGTCACAATAGCCACATTCGGTTTGATGCGCTGGGTGATCATTTCAGCTCCTCTTAACCCTATTTCTTCCTGCACCGAGTTGGTTACATAAAGGCCGAAAGGTAACTTCTTTTTGTTCTCCTTCAGCAGGCGGGCCACTTCAGCGATCATAAATCCGCCAATACGATTATCTAGTGCCCTGCTTACGAATTTGTCCTTGTTTAGTATAAAGAATTCATCAGGGTAGGTGATCACACAACCTACGTGCACTCCCAGGGCTTCCACTTCCTCTTTTGAAGAACACCCCACGTCAATGGAAATGTTGTCCAGTTTTGGCGCCTGTTCCTTTTCCTTATCGCGGGTATGAATGGCAGGCCATCCAAAAACCCCTTTTACGATCCCATTCCTGGTGTGAATATTTACCCTTTTTGAAGCTGCGATCTGGTGGTCGCTACCGCCGTTACGTATCACGTAGATCAATCCGTCGTCGGTTATATAATTTACATACCAGGAGATCTCATCGGCGTGACCTTCTATTACAACCTTGTATTTTGCTTTGGGATTAATGACTCCTACAGCAGTTCCATAAGTGTCGGTGATGAACTCATCTACATAAGGTTCTATGTAATTCATCCACAGCTTTTGTCCCTCCCATTCATATCCGGTAGGGGCAGCGTTATTTAAATATTTTTCTAAAAAACTTATCGATTTGTCGTTGAGGATTGTTTCCTGGCTCATTTCTTAAACTTTTGGACGAATTTAATAAGATTTAAAGAGCTGACAATTTATAGATAACGTAATTTTGGAATGATTTTAGCGCAACAGTTTAAAAATTTGATGTGAAGAAGTTTTTTATCCTTTTTCTCCTTTTTACCACCTTACCTGTTGTTGCACAGGTAAAGGAACCTGTTGAAGATACTCTGGAATACGATTACTTTATTATAGAAGGCGATACTGTTGCGCGGGAGCATATTGACCTGGATGAGGTGCTTATTCTGGGGAGGCTTTCTTTTGAGAATGATCTTGAGCGTCGTAAATATTTGATCTTGCGCCGTAAGACACTAAAGGTTTATCCTTATGCCAAGCTTGCTTCTGATAGGCTTGTGGAACTCAATAGTAGATTGGACCAGATCAAATCCAGGCGGGACAGGAAACGCTATACTAAGATCGTGCAGGATTATATTGAGAACCAGTTTTCTGCAGAGCTTAAAAAGCTTACCCGTACCGAAGGCCAGATCCTTGTAAAATTGATCCACCGGCAAACCGGAGTTACAACTTTTGAACTTGTAAAAGAATTAAAGAGCGGCTGGAGGGCGTTCTGGTACAATACCACCGCAAGTTTTTTTGATATTTCTTTGAAGGAGGAATATGACCCTGCAAAGAACCAGGAAGATTATTATATAGAGGATATTCTACAGAGAGCTTTTCAAGGTAAACAACTCGAAAAACAACCAACCGCTCTGGATTTTGACTTTTTGGAGCTCACTAATAAATGGACAGCTCCCAAAAAGGAAGATCGTAAATCATAATAAATATTATCAGGGCGTTCCCTCGCCTAAAATTTTTTTCAATTAAGATCTGTTTTTCAATTATCGGGCTTGCCCGCCGAAGCTTTAGCGCAGGCGGGGTCGGGCTATTCGCTGCAATCTTTTTGCTCGTACCTTACAAAAAGGATTTCCGCTGCTATCCCTAACGCTTGCAGCAGAACCCTTTCAGGGTTTGAAACCCTGAAAGGGTTGAAAGAAGTTTCCTCAAAAAAAGTATTTATAAAGGTACTCTGAAATACGCTCCCAGAAGTTGAAATGCTCATACCTGGTTAAAAGAACCCGAACGTAACAGCTCTAACTTCATATTCCTCCTCAAAAATGTCGTTTTATAAAGGTATTCTGAAATACGCTCGCAGAAGTTGATATACTCATACCTGATTACAAGAACCCAAACGTAACAGCTCTAACTTCTAACTTCGTAACTCTAACTTCATAACTCTAACTTTTTTATTTCCTTTCAAAAATGTCATTTTGAGCACCTTATCCGGCAGGGTTTCAAAAATGTCAAAAAAAGCCTAAATTATTTTTTCAGAAAACTTGTGGAAGTGGAATTCGGTTGTATATTTGCAGCCGCTTT
>NZ_JBTLRK010000003.1:0-347961 GCF_054482715.1 Salinimicrobium sp. CAU 1759
GCGGATGCAAAGATAAAATCTATTTCCTTTACAATCCAAGTTAAAATTCAAAAAATTTTCAGAGAACTTATTTGCTTCGAAGTCTTGCTACATAAAGGCTCAGCCGTTGCTTCCCCTCTACCGTACCTCTCTCTCAAAGCGGCTGCAAATATACAACCGAATTCCACTTCCACAAGTTTTCTGAAAAAATAATTTAGGCTTTTTTTGACATTTTTGAAACCCTGCCGGATAAGGTGCTCAAAATGACATTTTTGAAAGCTAAAAAAAAGTTAGATTTTAGAAGTTAGAAGTTAGAAGTCTCTTTCATGGGTGCTCGTTATCATTTGCTCGAAACCACTCATAAGTAAATCAACTTCCAAAATGGAACTTCAGAACACTTTTCTAAAATGACATTTTTGGAAGAAAATAAAAAAGTTAGAGTTAAAGTTAGAAGTTGCACCAAGGTTCTTTGACCACGCCCCAGTCAACTAACTTCTAATATCGCCCTTCGTACTTCGTACCTCCGGTGCGTTAGGGACCTGCCTGCCGGCAGGCAGGTTGCAGCGGCAGCTTTTAAAGCGCTGCCATAAATGGCGCTTTAAAACTAAAGCGGAAAGCCAGGACCCAACTGAGCGGTAGCGAAGGTGGGGAACGCCCAAAAAATCCAATACATATATATAATAGTATTGTAAAGCACCTCTTAACCTGTTATCTTTGCAGCCTTAATTAGATTTTATGATAAAGATTACGTTGCCCGACGGCAGTATTAAGGAATTTGAAAAGGGAACTACTCCTATGGAGGTAGCCAAAAGTATTAGTGAAGGTCTTGCACGGAATGTCATCTCGGCAAAATTTAATGATACCACGGTCGAAGTTTCCACCCCTCTTACTACCGATGGCAGCCTTACCTTATATACATGGAATGACGAGGAAGGAAAAAAGGCTTTTTGGCACTCTTCTTCTCACGTGATGGCCCAGGCGATCCAGGATCTTTATCCTGGTGCAAAACTCACTATTGGTCCGGCGATTGAAAATGGTTTTTATTATGACGTGGATTTTGGTGATCAAAAGATCTCGGAGAACGATTTCAAAAAGATCGAAGACCGGATGCTGGAGATCGCCCGTGGAAAACACGAATTCAGTATGCGTTCGGTTCCAAAAGAAGAAGCTCTTGGATATTATAGAAGGGAAAACAATCCTTTTAAAGTAGAACTGATCGAAAACCTGGAGGAGGGAACTATCACCTTTTGTGATCACGATACTTTTACCGACCTCTGTCGCGGCGGACACCTTCCCAGCACTGCTCCAATAAAAGCAGTGAAACTGATGAGTGTTGCCGGAGCTTACTGGAGAGGTAATGAAAAGAATCCTCAGCTTACGAGGGTCTACGGAATTTCATTTCCGAAGCAGAAGGACCTGAAGGAGTATCTTGAAATGCTCGAAGAAGCCAAGAAAAGAGATCACCGCAAACTTGGCCGGGAACTTGAACTTTTCACTTTCTCTCAAAAAGTTGGGCAGGGACTGCCCTTATGGCTTCCGAAAGGTGCAGCTTTGAGAGAGCGACTGGAGAACTTCCTAAAAAAAGCGCAGAAAAAAGCCGGCTATGAGATGGTGGTGACTCCGCATATTGGTCAGAAAGAATTATATGTCACTTCGGGACATTACGCTAAATATGGAGAAGACAGTTTTCAGCCGATCCATACTCCTAACGAAGGAGAAGAGTTTTTGCTGAAGCCAATGAACTGCCCTCACCACTGTGAGATCTACAATCATGGTCACTGGAGCTACAAAGATCTTCCGAAGCGTTTTGCTGAATTCGGCACTGTTTACCGCTACGAACAAAGTGGAGAACTTCATGGTTTGACAAGGGTTAGAGGCTTTACGCAGGATGATGCTCATATTTTCTGTACTCCGGATCAGTTGGATTCTGAATTTAAGAAGGTAATTGACCTTACATTATATGTATTCAGCTCTCTTGGGTTTGAAGATTTTACTGCTCAGGTTTCATTAAGAGATCCTGAGAATAAAGAGAAGTACATTGGGTCTGACGAGAATTGGGATAAGGCAGAAAATGCCATTGTAAATGCCGCAAAAGAAAAAGGTCTCAATTACAAAGTTGAAACAGGAGAGGCAGCCTTTTACGGACCTAAACTGGACTTCATGGTGAAGGATGCTTTGGGAAGACAGTGGCAACTTGGAACGATCCAGGTGGATTACAATCTTCCGGAAAGATTTGACCTTACTTATAAAGGAAGTGACAACGAAATGCACCGCCCTGTAATGATCCACCGTGCACCTTTTGGAAGTATGGAAAGATTTGTTGCGGTACTTTTAGAAAATACAGGTGGTAATTTCCCGCTCTGGTTGATGCCAGATCAGGCTATTATACTCTCCCTCAGTGAGAAATACGAAAAATACAGCCAAAAAGTTTTAACTTTGCTGGAAAATCACGAAATTCGCGCCCTTGTGGACCACCGGAACGAGACCATTGGTAAGAAGATCCGGGAAGCCGAAGTAAGCAAAGTTCCATATATGCTGATCGTTGGAGAACAGGAAGCAGAAAACGGAACGGTTTCTGTACGTAAACACGGGGAAGGCGATATTGGCACCATGTCAATAGAAGACTTTGCCCAAATTATAAAGAAAGAAGTAGATAATACTTTGAAAGCATTTGAAGTTTAACCAAAATTTTTGAGCCATAGCAATACGTAGAAAAAGATCAAAAAGACCTCTTAGAGAAATCAAAGAAGATCCGCACAGAATTAACGGAAAGATACGTGCGGAAGAAGTTCGCCTTGTAGGCGACAACGTGGAAATGGGTGTTTACCCAACCCGAAAAGCATTAGCCATTGCCGAAGAGCAGGAATTGGACCTTGTGGAGATCTCTCCCAATGCCAACCCTCCCGTTGCCAAAGTAATGGACTATAAGAAGTTTCTCTATGAACAGAAAAAGCGTGATAAAGCCCTAAAGGCCAAAGCAACCCAGGTTGTGGTAAAGGAGATACGTTTTGGTCCCAATACCGATGATCACGATTATGAGTTTAAGAAGAAGCACGCCGAGAAATTTCTTAAGGAAGGTGCAAAATTAAAAGCATATGTTTTCTTTAAAGGCCGTTCCATCGTGTTCAAAGAACAAGGTGAGATCCTTTTACTTCGCCTGGCGACAGACCTGGAAGAACTTGGAAAGGTAGAGCAAATGCCGAAACTTGAAGGGAAACGAATGACGATGTTCATTTCTCCTAAGAAGTCAAAATCGAAATAATATCATGCAGTTGCTTTCGGCTGCATGATCTACAATAATAAGTGAGATAATTAAAAAAGAAGGACACAATGCCTAAAATGAAGACAAAATCCAGTGCCAAGAAGCGTTTTAAGCTTACCGGTACAGGAAAGATCAAAAGAAAGCATGCGTTTAAAAGTCACATCTTAACAAAGAAGACTAAAAAACAAAAGCTAGCGCTGACTCACAGTACTTTGGTACATGAGGCAGACGAGAAGAATATCAAACTTCAATTACGTTTATTGTAATTGAACCCTTGATGGTTTAACAAATTTCATAACCCTGGAGTCAGGCAAAACGAACTTAGAATTTAGAAGTTAGATTTTAGAAGTTCTTTTGAAAGTGTCGCAAACGACCGCCTGCTACAAAAAAATTTAAAAATATGCCAAGATCAGTAAATTCAGTTGCGAAGAGAGCCAGAAGAAAAAAGGTTCTTAAGCAAGCAAAAGGTTACTTTGGACGTCGTAAGAACGTTTGGACAGTAGCTAAAAACGCGGTTGAAAAAGCAATGCTTTATGCTTACAGAGACCGTAAAAACAAGAAAAGAACTTTCCGTTCATTATGGATCATGCGTATCAACGCAGGTGCCCGTATGCACGGAATGTCTTATTCGCAGTTCATGGGGAAAGTTAAAGCCAGCGGAATCGAATTGAATCGTAAGGTTCTTGCAGATTTGGCGATGAACCACCCGGATGCGTTTGCAGCTATCGTCAACAAAGTAAAATAAATTAAACTGTTATCTCACTTATAAGATCCCGTTCGAAAGAGCGGGATTTTTTTATTTAAATTTTTCTCCAATTCCTGCGTCTTTTCTGATCCTTCTACGTCTTGAAGATATTAACTAAGTATCATGAAAGAACTGAAACGGATAATCCCCCTCGCATTTTTGCTAAGCTTCTATATTTATGCTTCCCCGGCAGATAACAGCCTTGAGTTAACTGCAACTATTTGTCTCTTCTCCGACAGCGGCTTGAAATGTCATTGTTCCGAAGAAGCCAAGGAAACTAAGATCCAAGAAAAAAGAATAGCCAGAAAAGTAAGGCAGCGAAAAAGATGAGATCCATTCTTCTTCCTGTTTCAGAATCTGTCAACTTTGATTGTCAAGAAGTATTAACGAAAAGATATTTGCAGATAAGGTTTGCAATCTTTATCCGGTATTACTTCATAGTTTCCAGGATAATGTCAATATCGGCCTCTGTAGTCTCAGGATTGATAAAACAAAAACGTGAAATGGTTTCATAACCGTCCTTCCCCATCCATTTGGTTGGTGTCACCAGTGCAATTCCATTTTTATGATTCCTGTAGGTCCAGTCGCGATAATCCTCAGGTGTCCACCCCTTTCTTCGGAATAGCACTACAGATAAACTCGCAGGTCTCACTAACTCCAGGTTCTCATCCTTCTCGATCTTTTGAGCTGCGATCTTTGCCAGCTCAATTCCTTTTTCAATTGCATTTTGATATTTTTCTGTTCCATGCATGGCAAGTGAGAACCATAGAGGCATCCCACGGATCCTTCTGGTAAGTTGAATCTGGTAATCTGCCGGATTGAAACCCTGGGCGCCCTCATCTTTAAAGATCTCCAGATAGGAACCCTTTTGAGAATGAGCCTCAGCTGCAAGGTCCATATCCTTATAAATAATAGCACCACAATCATAGGGTGAAAACAGCCATTTGTGAGGATCAATTGTAATACTGTCTGCCCTTTCGATCCCATTAAAAAGATGACGTACCGAAGGAGCTGCTAAAGCCCCACCACCGTAAGCAGCGTCAACATGGAACCAAACTTTTTCCTTTTGGCAAACATCTGCAATAGAATCCAGTTCATCAATAATTCCGGCATTTGTAGTTCCGCCTGTTGCTACTACTGCAAAAAGCCTTTTTCGGTCCTCTTCCTTCAGCTCATCAATAGCCGATTGCAACGCATGACCCCGAAGGTTTTCATCGGGACAGTCGATCATCACCACGTCGGCATCCATTACTTTAGCCATAGCCTGTATGGAAGAGTGCGCTCCATTTGAAGTTAACAGCAAAGCTCTCACCCCAATATTAGCCGAATCTCTTTTTCTCCAGGCCTCACGAGCAGCGACCAATCCGGACAAATTCGCTGCGGTTCCCCCGCTGGTAAATACTCCAAATGCTCCTTCCGGAAGCCCGGTGAGAGAAACCAGCCATTTCATAGCCTGATTCTCACAAAAGATCCCACCGGCACCTTCCATCCAGTATGCTCCATGAATACTGGAAGCCGAGGTCACAAGATCAAACATAATAGCCGCACGGGTTGGTGCAGCCGGTACAAAAGCCAGGTGACGGGGATGGTCAATAGGCACTGTTGCTTTTACAAGTATATCCCTGAACATTTTAAATGCCACCTCCCCTCCTATTCCTTTGGGAGTAACAGTCTCCCCTATCATCTCAAAAAGCTCCTCTTCCTTTTTAGGAGAGCCGAGTTCAGGGGTGACATTGGAGATGCGGTCAACGGTATATTTCATAACATCGAGGGTCATTTCTACCAGGTCGATGTCTATCTTGTGCATTTTCGTCATAGCGAAAGAATATCAAATTTTAATTCAAGTGGCCTCAGGTTTTCCAGCAGCGTAAGAATAAGATTTTCTCCATATTCCAGGTAGAACTCTGAAAAGTTATGATGCCGTTCCTGCAGTCCTTTGCCTGGAAACAATTCATTCTGAAGCGCTGCAATTCGCGAAACTTCATCGCTGAGTTTACGCTTTTGGGCTTTGAGCAAGCGTTTTTCAAGGTTATCCAAACCTTTTAGTTGCTTCACTTCCTGTGCCTTTACGGCATTCAAAAATGATTTATCTGTACGTGCAGCCAGTTCATACATTCCGCGGAATTGCTCTACCAAATGCTCTTTTTGGGAGGAAAAGTCGATGTCGATATTTGAGATACGACGGACCTTCCTATTGATCAATTCGTGTGACTTCAGGAAAAGCTCGGGCAAAGAGATGTTCAGTTTTTGCCTTTTTTGGTCCTGCTTTTCTGTCTGAAGTAAAGCTGAATTCCGCAATAAGACTATAGGAAAAGTAACACCTGCTTCTTCGAAAAGTTCTTTTAACTGAAACCAATAGGCAATTTCTCCCCCACCTCCTATATAACACAGGTTTGGCAGAATTACTTCCTCATAGAGTGGGCGCAGTAGAACATTAGGACTAAATCTTTCGGGATGAGTCTCAATTAGAGTCTCAATTTCTTTATATGTCCAGGAGATCTCCGTACCGTGTACAAAAAACTTCCCGTCCTTTTCAACGATCCGTTCCCGAAGCCCTTCATTAATGTAGAACAGGTTGATCTCCCGTGGATTCACCTGTACTTTGTAGCCTTCCTTTTCTAAAGCTTCACTCTTCGTGATGACCTTATTGCCAAAATCAGGTTTAAAGAGTTCCGCATTTATAAAAGGAATATAATGTCTCTTAAGCTCGGGCTCATGAGCGTCAAGGATCACCAGTCCCTGCTCACCGAATAGTTCATTAGCGAGATAGCGTGTGGCATCTGCGAGATTGTCGTGCTCCAAATAAGCCTTTTTAAACCACTCCTTTAGCTGTTGTGCGTTCTTGCTGTTCCCAATTTCAGCTGAAAACAGTTCAAAGACATCTTCAAGGCCTTCGGTCGGCAATTCTCCTACAGGTCCGCCGGACTTCTCTGATTTCGTCGGATTCCACTGAAACTTCTTTCCGTGGAGATGAAAGAAACTGATCTCTTCAAAATCGTGATCTTCAGTAGCCATCCAGTAGATAGGCACAAAATTATATTCCGGATATGTCTTTTTCAGATCGGAAGCCAGGTTTATTGCGGTAACGATCTTATAGAGAAAATACAATGGTCCTGTAAAAAGGTTAAGCTGGTGTCCGGTTGTGACTGTGAAAGTGGTTTCTTCTTTTAAAAGATCGATGTTTTTTGAAGCGGTATCTGAAACCTTCAGGTTTTGATACTGCTTCTTCAGGACTTTGACAAGTGTGGAGCGTTTTTCCCTTCCGCCGCTGCTGTTGTAGTTGTCTTTCTTGGAAAGGATCTGTTTTCCGAAATTATCCAGAGTCGGAAAAAGTTCATAAAACTGCTTTACATTCTCTTTTTGATCCAAATAATCGGTCACTAATGGTGTAAAATAATTAGTATCCCGATACGAAAGAGAATTTTTCTGCATTGAAATGAGTTTTGGCAAATATACAATTAACAGCGGTTGCGGTAAAATTGAGTATAAAGATATTGGATTGGATAATCATTATATTTACCAGCTAAATTTTTAATATTTCCATTCCTTATGGCAAAAGTTCCGGCCTTAGTTACAGCCCTTATTTTCAGTTTTCAAATTACCCTTGCACAACAATCTCCTGAAGAGTTTTTAGGATACCAATTAGGTATAAATTTCACACGCCACCATAAAGTGGTTGAATATTTTGAACATGTAGCCGAAGAATCAGCTCTTGTTCAGTTTCAAAAATATGGGGAAACCCCTGAAGGTAGGCCGCTCACCTATGCCATTATCTCTTCGGAAGAAAACCTGAACAATCTGGAAGAGATCCGCCAAAGCCATTTTCAAAACACCGGAATTATTGAGGGTAATACTTCCTTACCTTCCAAAAAGGGCATTATTTGGCTTAGTTATAATGTTCATGGCAACGAAGCTTCCAGTACAGAAGCAGCAATGCAAACCCTTTATGAGCTCGTAACACAGAAGCAGGAATGGCTACAAGACCTGGTGGTGATCATGGATCCCGCTGTAAATCCCGATGGTCGCGATCGATATGTAAACTGGTATAAACAAGTCAAAGCAGCACCTTTTAACACATCACCAATGGCTGTGGAACACAACGAGTCATGGCCGGGAGGACGACCAAATCATTATTTGTTTGACCTCAACAGGGACTGGGCTTGGGCAACCCAGGCCGAGACTAGACAGCGATTAGAGATCTACAATCAATGGCTGCCTCACATTCATGTGGACTTTCATGAGCAGGGCAGAAATGATCCATATTATTTCGCTCCGGCAGCCGAACCTTTGCATAACGTCATTACCCCTTTCCAGAGAGAATTTCAAAAAGAGATAGGGCTTAATCACGCCCGCTATTTTGATGAAGAAGGTTGGCTCTATTTTACAAAGGAAAAATTTGATCTGCTTTATCCCAGCTATGGAGACACCTACCCTACATTTATGGGAGCTATAGGAATGACCTACGAACAAGCCGGGCAGGAAGGGCTTGGCATCCAGACTGAACAAGGCTACATTTTGACACTTGTAGATCGGGTAGAGCATCACCATGTTACCGGATTGTCTACCGTAGAAATTGCTTCAAAAAATGTCGATAGATTAAATGCGGAATTTTCCCGGTTTTACAACAATAGCGGGAAGAATGCAGTTAATTATGTGCTAACAGGGCATGAGGATAAAATTGACCTTCTAAAAGACTTGCTTGATCGCCATGAGATCAATTATGCCATGGCTCAACCGGGAAAAATAAAAGGTTATGACGCCCTGAAGAAAAAGAACAGTAGCCTAGAGGCTGGACAAAATACACTGGTTGTAAGCACTGCCCAACCTAAAGGAAAAATGGTAAAAGTACTTATGGAGCCTGCAACTCAGCTACCAGATTCCCTTACTTATGACATTACTGCCTGGAGTCTTCCCTACGCCTACGGCCTAGATGCATTGAGCACACAATCTTCTGTTCCAACCTTGCCCACCACAAATATATCTTTAGTAGATAACCATCCAACTCCAAATGCAGCAGCCTATATTACCGGCTGGAGAAGTATGAAAGATGCACGATTCCTTGCTGCCCTTTTGGAAGCCGGAATAAAAGTGCGATTCACAGAAACAGCGCTCGAGAACGCCGGAAAGAACTTTGCTCCCGGAAGCCTCATCATCACAAAGGGTGACAACCTAAAAATTACTGATTTTGATGAGCAATTGATCCGAATAGCAAACGAGCACGAAAGAGAACTCACCGCCACCGGCACCGGATTTTCCACATCGGGTCCGGATCTGGGTTCATCACAGGTCAGGATCATAAACGCACCCAGAATTGGCATTTTAAGAGGGGAAGGAACCTCATCTCTTAATTATGGAGAACTATGGTATTTCTTTGAACAGGAGCTAAATTACCCTGTAACTTCTTTGGACACAGGATATTTTTCTTACATAGAGCTTTCAAAACTGGATGTAATCATTCTCCCAAACGGCAATTACAAAGAGCTTTTTGATGAAAAAGGTCTTGCCAGGCTCACCGAGTGGGTGAAATCAGGAGGTAAGGTCATTGCTGTTGGGAGCGCCTTAAAATCTTTTGCCGGAAAAGAAGGCTTTAACCTCAAACTCAACGAGCATAAGGAAAAAGATACTGTTTCCAAGCCAAACTTAATTCCTTACGCCCTTCGGGAGCGAGAAGGAATAAAAGAACTTATCACCGGAAGCATCATCGAAACACAAATGGACAATACACATCCAATGGCCTTTGGATATAACGATACTTACCTAAGCCTAAAGCTCAGTCAAGACAGTTATTCTCTTCTCAACGATGGATTCAATGTAGGATACCTGCAGGAGACTCCTAGAATTGTTGCAGGGTTTGTAGGTAGCGAAGCAAAAGAAAAGATAAAGAATTCTCTCACTTTTGGTGTAGAACCTATGGGTGAGGGTAGTTTTGTTTACCTGGTCGACAACCCATTATTCCGTGCGTTTTGGCAAAATGGAAAGCTACTCTTCGTGAATTCAATTTTCTTCGTTGACAATAGTGAAATTTCCACTTATTCTAATTTATAGCATCGTATGTTAATAGATATTCTTTTACTGTTTGTTGGTTTTATTGCTCTTATTTATGGTGCCAACGCACTTGTTGATGCAGCTTCAAGTCTTGCCGCCAGGTGGGGAGTTCCCAGCATTGTCATTGGTTTAACTATTGTAGCCTTTGGAACATCTGCTCCCGAGTTGGTAGTTAACGTCTTTGCCGCCACCACCGGCAGCACAGATATGGTCCTCGGAAATGTCCTGGGAAGTAACATTTTCAACGTCCTTGGAATTTTGGGTATCTCTGCCCTCATTTATCCACTTACGGTAAAAAGCAATACTACCTGGATAGAGATCCCGCTGAGTTTACTCGCGGCTATTTGTGTACTGGTGGTATCATCAGATATATTTCTTGACGGTTCTGGCAGCAACCTTATTTCCAGAAGTGACGGGATCATTCTCCTGCTATTTTTCCTTATTTTCCTGGTCTACAATCTTATGGTTGCCAAAGGTGGCGGTGCAGATGAGGAGATGGAAACCAAGGATTATAGCACCTGGAAGGCCGTTCTTTTTATCGTTCTTGGCCTGGGAGGACTTGTAATTGGAGGTCGGCTCATCGTCACCAGCGCCGTTAGTATCGCTGAAGTCATTGGTTTGTCTGAAAGAGTCATAGGCTTGACCGTAGTATCGATTGGTACTTCCCTGCCCGAACTTGCCACTTCCATTATTGCAGTAAGGAAGAAGAATGTAGATATAGCAATTGGAAACGTGGTGGGATCGAACATCTTCAATATCTTCCTCATCCTGGGAATATCGGGAACTATAGTTCCCCTGGGGATCAATCCAGATTCGCTTTTCGATATCCTGGTGAATATTCTCACCGGCCTACTGCTCTTTATCTTTGTCTTTACCGGTCGTGGTCGAAAAGTGGAACGTTGGGAAGGCGCGGTATTTGTTGTGGGCTATATCGCATACGTAACTTATCTTATTATTTAATTCTGAAATATAATCTGAATGAAACCCTCTCTAAAATTCTATTTTCTGGCATTTCTTCTTACGGTTTACTCCGGAAGTGCCAGTGCTCAGCAAACTGCTGAAACTTCAGGCTTTGAAGTAGACTATGAAACCTTTACCCTGGACAACGGATTAAAAGTAATATTTCACGTGGACCGATCAGACCCTGTGGTGGCGGTAGCACTTACCAGCCACGTAGGATCGGCGCGTGAGAAAGAAGGAAGAACCGGCTTTGCACACCTTTTTGAGCACCTGTTGTTCCTCGAATCAGAAAACCTTGGAAAAGGCGGACTAGATAAACTCAGTGCCCGAATTGGAGGCAGTGGAGCTAATGGATCCACAAGCCGTGACCGGACAAATTATTTCCAGACCGTTCCTAATGATGCTCTTGAAAAAATGATCTGGGCAGAAGCCGATAAGCTTGGTTACTTCATCAACACAGTAACAGAACCTGTACTTGCCAAGGAAAAGCAGGTAGTAAAAAATGAGAAAAGACAGGCTGTTGATAACAGACCTTATGGCCATACGCAATATGTGATCGACAAAAATCTTTATCCTGAAGGACATCCCTACAGCTGGCAGGTGATTGGTTCCCTTGAGGACCTGCAAAATGCAACTCTTGCCGATGTAAAAGAATTCTTTAACCGCTGGTATGTTCCCAACAATGTGGTACTAACTATAGCGGGAGACTTTGATACAGATCAGGCTAAACAATGGGTGGAAAAGTATTTTGGAGAGATCAAAAGAGGCCCCGAAGTAAAAGAACTCGAAAAACAACCTGCTAACCTAAAGCAGACAAAAAGATTATATTACGAAGACAACTTTGCCAGGCTACCTGAACTGACTATGACCTGGCCGGGAGTTCCTTCGTACCACAAGGATTCCTATGCTCTGGACATTCTTGCCAACTATTTATCTGAAGGAAAAAATTCACCCTTCTACAAAGAACTTGTGGCAAAAGAGAAATTAACACCCAATGTTAGAATGTACAATTACAATTCTGAACTGGCAGGACAATTCATGCTGCAGGTGAGAGCTTATGACGGTACAGACCTGGATAAGGTGAAATTGGCGGTAGAAGAAACCTTCAGGAAATTTGAACAGGAAGGAATTTCAGAAAAAGATCTAAAAAGGATCAAAGCGGGGCAGGAAACATCATTTTACAACAGCCTTTCCAGCGTTCTTGGAAAAGGTTTCCAACTGGCGCAGTACGAGATCTTCGCTAATGATCCTAATATGATCAATAAGGAGATGGAATACATTCTTGCAGTGACTCCGGAAGATGTGATGAGAGTTTACAAAAAATACATTCAGAATAAGCCTTTTGTAGCCACTAGTTTTGTTCCGAAGGGTCAAACGGAATTGGCTTTGGAAGGATCAAAACTGGCCGAAGTTGAAGAGGAAGAAATTGTAATGGGAGCCGAACAGGAGTTTGATCTTGATGAGGAAGTAACTTATCAAAGAACTCCGTCCAGCTTTGACAGAACAATCGAACCTCCATATGGAGATGCGCCACAAGTAAAAGTTCCCGCTATTTGGGAAGAGAACCTGGAAAGTGGCATGGAGATCTACGGGATTAAAAATTCTGAAGTTCCCCTGGTGCAGTTCATGCTCGAGATCAAAGGCGGAATGCTACTGGAAGATCCTTCTAAAATTGGGGTTTCCAATCTGCTTGCAAATTTGATGACCAAGGGTACAAAGAACCGCACGCCGCAGGAACTGGAAGAAGCCATTGAATTGTTGGGTGTAAGCATTCGTGTGAACGCTACAGATGAAAAGCTTATCCTTAGCGGCAGTACCCTGGCTAAGAATTTTGAAGAAACAATGGCACTTGTAAAAGAGATCCTGCTGGAGCCAAGATGGGACGAAGAAGAATTTGCCCTTGCAAAACAACAGGTGATAAGCCGAATTCAGCAGGATAAGGCTTCACCCAATAACATTGCTTCGAATGAATTCAGGAAACTCATCTATGGTGAAAAGCACATCCTTTCACACAACAATCTGGGTACAGAAAGTTCTGTAGAAGCTATTAACTTACAGGATCTAAAAGACTATTATAATGATTATCTGTCTCCTCACCTCGCATCTTTCCTGGTAGTAGGTGACATTGCAAAGGAGGATGCAGTTGCAGAAGTAAAAGATCTTACACAAAACTGGATTGTCAAAAATGTCATTTTTGAGGACCTTCCAAAAGTAACTCCTCCGGCCGAATCTCAGGTTTTCTTTTATGATGTTCCGGGAGCGAAGCAATCAGTACTTCACATAGGATATCCTGCCCTTGCAGAGACCGATGAGGATTTCTTTCCTGCAACAGTGATGAACTACAGGCTTGGCGGCGGAAGTTTCGCTTCCCAACTAACACAGGAACTCAGAGAAGGAAAAGGTTATACCTACGGAATACGATCCGGGTTTGATGGAAGTACTATCACCGGACCTTTCCTTATTTCGAGCGGAGTGAGATCTAATATAACCTATGAAGCAGTAGACCTGGTAAAGGAGATCCTGAAAAATTATCCCGAGAACTTCAATGAGCAGGACCTTGATGTCACTAAAGGTTTTATGATCAAGAGCAACGCCCGCAAGTTCGAAACAATGGGCTCAAAGCTGCAAATGCTTCGGGAAATAAGCAACTATGATCGTGCTAAAGACTATGTGCTCAAGCAGGAAGAAACAGTGAGAAATATCACAGTACCGGAGATCAAAGCTCTTGCACAAAAATATGTCAATCCAGATAAGATGTACTACCTCATTGTAGGGGATGCCGAAACTCAGTTAAACCGCCTGGAGGATCTTGGCTTTGGCAAACCGGTGCTTCTAAATGCGGAGGTAAAATAACATTTTGGAGACCTCTTTAAAAAGACATTTTGGAGACCTCTTTAAAAAGACATTTTGGAGACCTCTTTAAAAAAACATTTTGGAGACCTCTTTAAAAAGACATTTTGGAGACCTCTTTAAAAAGACATTTTGGAGACCTCTTTAAAAAGACATTTTGGAGACCTCTTTAAAAAGACATTTTGGAGACCTCTTTAAAAAAATGCCCGGGAAATTCCCGGGCATTTTTATTTCAACGAAGTCTTGATTCTTTTTAAGAATCCTTCTTCTTCCCTCCTTTTTTCTTACGGTGCTTTAGAACTTCAGCTTCTCTAAAGAAAATGATCTCTTCAGCAATATTCGTTACCAGGTCTCCAATCCTTTCAAGCTTTTTGATCACGGAAAACAGTAGCATCACCTGATCGATCAATTGAGGGTCGGCTTTGACTTCTTCAGAAATAATCTCAAAGGATCTCATGTTGATCTCATTTAGGATCTTATCTTTTTTAAAGACCTTCCTGGCGATCTTGGTATCTACTACATTATAAGCTTCACTAATGTCATCTAACATAGAAAGCGCCGTGGTGAACATTTCCTCTACCCGCATCTTCTGCATAAGCCTATCCTCTATAGGAGTATCCAGTTTGACGATGTAATTGGAAATTCCATAAGCGTGATCCCCCACTCTTTCAAGATCGAAATTTATCTTTCTCAAAGCAAGTACAAATCTCAGGTCACTAGCCACAGGGTTATGTAATGCGATGAAGCGCTCACAGTCACGATCGATCTTGAGGTCAAGAGCATTCACCCTATTCTCGGTATGCAGCACTTCTTCAGCAAGATCGCTGTCATGTTTAAAGAAAGCTTCCTGCGCGTGTTCCAACTGAGTAGTACAAAGGTTGAGCATTTCAAGCCCTGCCTGATTCAAGGCCTCTTTATGTTGGTCTAAACTTATCATATTTAAAAAATTTTATCCGAACCTACCGGTAATATAGTTCTCGGTCTGTTGTTTTTCGGGATTGGTGAAAAGTTTCTTTGATTTGTCGTATTCAATTAATTCGCCCATATAGAAGAAAGCGGTGTAATCACTTATCCTTCCCGCCTGTTGCATGTTATGTGTCACGATCACTATGGTGTACTTCTCTTTAAGCTCATAAATGAGTTCCTCAATTTTGGCTGTTGAGATGGGGTCCAATGCGGAAGTAGGTTCGTCCATAAGAATGATGGATGGCTCTACAGCCAGGGCACGCGCTATACAAAGACGCTGCTGCTGACCTCCCGATAGTGCAAGGGCCGACTTGTTGATATCCTCTTTTACCTCACTCCATAGCCCTACCTGTTTTAGGGAATCTTCAACCTTATCCTTGAGGTATGCCTTGTCCTTAATTCCCTGGATCTTTAAACCATAGGCCACGTTTTCATAAATGGATTTTGGAAAAGGGTTGGGCTTTTGAAAAACCATTCCCACCTGCTTTCTTAGCTGCTCAACATTTACCTTTTTCTTGTAAATGTTCTCACCGTCTATAAGGATCTCTCCTTCCATCCTAAAGCCATCAACGTAATCGTTCATACGATTGAACAGTCTTAGAAAGGTGGATTTCCCACATCCTGAAGGACCAATAAAGGCAGTGATCTTATTTGCCCGTATTTTCATGTCGATCCCTTTGATCGCCATAAAATCATCATAGAAAACCTTTACTTCCTTTGATTCAAGTTTGTGTTTTCTCTTGAGAGATTTGTCTATTATTTCTTTCTTCTCTTTCATTATTTTAATCTTTTTTGCCAGCGGTTTCTAAAGTACACAGCTATACCGTTCATAATAAAGGTAATTAATAGCAGGATAATGATCGCTGCAGCTGCGTTTACCTCAAAGCCATGCTGGGGCCTTGAGATCCAGTTAAAGATCTGGATTGGCAATACCGAAAATTCGTCCATCGGGGAAGCCGGGGCAAAAGGCACGTATGCCAAAGCACCAATTACAATTAAAGGCGCCGTCTCCCCTACAGCACGTGATAGTGCCAGGATGATTCCCGTTAAAATACCTCCAAAAGAGGCAGGTAAAAGTTGTTTTGAAATGGTTTGCCATTTTGAAGCTCCCATTGCAAAGGAAGCATCTCTTATCGACTTGGGAACTGCCTTTAGCGCTTCCCTGGTAGAAACAATTACGATGGGAAGGATCAATAAAGCCAGAGTAAAACTACCTGCCAAAACACTTGCTCCCATCTGCAGGATCCTTACAAACACCTCAAGTCCAAGCAATCCATAGATGATAGAAGGCACCCCCGCCAGGTTGGAAATGTTTACCTCTAGCAAAGATGCGAGTTTACTTTCCTTAGCATATTCTTCAAGATAAATAGCGGCCGCAATCCCAATAGGCAAAGCAATGACTGTGGTAAGAAGTAAGATCCACACACTTCCCATTAATGCTGTGTAGATACCTGCCCTTTCGGCTTTTCTTGAAGGAAGATTGGTAATGAAATCCCAATCTATTCTCTGAATTCCGTCTATGAAAATTGAACCTATAAAGATCGTTAGCAGGACCAGTCCTAAAAAAGTACAGGCGATCCCCCAGAACTTAAAGATCTGGTCATAGATTCGGTTCCTTTTAATATTATTCATATTTCTCCCTGAATTTTTTCCTTATCCTGTAACTAATCGTGTTAAGAAGGAAGGTAAAAATGAAAAGTGTTATACCTGCAGCGAAGATCGTACGATATTCAAGAGACCCATGCTGGACATCCCCTAAACTTACCTGCACAATATAGGCAGTAATGGTCTCGACCGGTACGGTGGGATCAAATGTGAGTCGTGGTTGCTGTCCTGCCGCAATTGCGACGATCATGGTCTCCCCAATAGCTCTGGATATGGCAAGGATAATTGACACGACAATTCCCGAAGAAGCTGCCGGCACTAGAACCCTGAATGAGTTCTGAAGCTTGGTAGACCCCATTCCATATGCCGCTTCTCTTAAAGAATTCGGTACGGCGTGAAGCGCGTCCTCACTTAAAGAAGAAATAAACGGAATGATCATGATTCCCATAACCAATCCTGCCGAAAGCGAGTTGAATCCGGATAGTGACGGAATGAATGTCTGCAGAAAGGGGGTCACCACTGTAAGAGCAAAGAATCCATAAACCACCGTGGGCACAGCCGCGAGTAGTTCCAGAAGAGGTTTTATGGTCTTCCTGAAACTTCTTGGTGCATATTCGCTGATATAGATACTAATCGAAAGCCCCACCGGTACTGCAAATAAGATTGCAATAAACGAGGTGAGCAAGGTTCCGGAAAGTAGGGGCAGGATTCCGAAATGCTTGTCTGTATAAAGCGGTGTCCATTGCGTATCG
This sequence comes from Salinimicrobium sp. CAU 1759, assembly GCF_054482715.1. Lineage (NCBI taxonomy): Bacteria > Pseudomonadati > Bacteroidota > Flavobacteriia > Flavobacteriales > Flavobacteriaceae > Salinimicrobium > Salinimicrobium sp. CAU 1759. Next base: position 17,165 of record NZ_JBTLRK010000003.1, read on the forward strand.
GTTAGGAATTCTGTGATAGGGACTTCACTAAAGAACCTAATGGCTTCAATGGAAAGAACCAGGATAATACCCACTGTCACTAATATGGTGACAAGAGCACTAGCCTGTAATCCTTTCTCAATAATTGACTCTTTAAGTTTCCTCATATTTTCAGGGAGTTAGATCCCGAAGGATTTATTCCTGAGTTGTATTTTCTTCAACGAAAGAGGCAAATTTTTGTCTCTCCCTTTTGTATTCTTCATCGGTCAAAGGAATATACCCTACATCCTGAAGTAATTGAGGAGCTTGGTCAAGATAAAATTCAACAAAGTCAATCACTGCCGGATTTTCTAAAGAAGAACTGTTCACATAAATGTAAAGTGGTCTTGAAAGAGGCGCGTAGCTTCCATTACTTACAGTCTCGGCAGTAGGTTCAACACAGCCTTCTCTCCCGTCTACTGCGACCATTCTTAGTTTATCTGAATTCTCCTCATAATAAGCAAGGCCAAAGAAACCCAGTCCGAACTTATCGCCGGAAACTCCCTGAACTAAGACGTTATCATCTTCACTGGCAGTGTAATCTCCACGGCTGGATCCACTTTTCCCAACGATAGCTTCAGTAAAATAATCAAATGTGCCCGATGCTACTCCGGGACCAAAAAGGTGGATTTCCTCGTCTGGCCAGGAGGGATCGATCTGGTTCCAACGGGTAATATTACCCTGCGCTCCGGGTTCCCAGATCTTTTTAAGTTGTTCTACAGTAAAGCAGTTTACCCAGTCATTCTCAGGGTTCACAACTACGGCAAGTCCGTCATAAGCTACTTCAAGTTCTACAAATGAGATCCCGTTGCTTTCTGCAATAGCACGTTCGTCTTCTTTTATAGGTCGGGAGGCGTTAGTGATAGCAACCTCTCCCCTACCAAATTTCTGAAAACCACCCCCGGTACCCGAAACACCAATGGTGATATCGGTTCCTGGAGCTTCACTCCTGTATTCTTCGGCTATAGCTTCGGTTACCGGATAAACTGTGCTGGACCCATCAATGCTAATGGCCGATCCATCTTCTTTTTTATTGTTTCCGCAGGAAGCCAGGGAAACTGTTATTGCTGTAAGTAATAGGAATTTTTTCATTTTTCTGTTTGTTATAGTTGTAGTTCAAGTTGCATTCTAAACATTAGGTCGTCGTCCAGCCCTAAGTTCATGTCTAAATAACTTAGATCTGCCTGCACCTTTAAGTTGTGCTTAGAGATATATTTTGAAAGTCCTAAAGTGTATTGATTTTCTACGGCCTGAGTCACTGTGTCATCTAGATCGATATTAGTGTATCTCCCCAATACTTGATAATTTGAAGGAAATAAATAACCAGCCTGCACATTTAACCCACTACCCGCATTTACAGCAGCACCTGTTAAACTGTTGTCCGGATTCATTGCAAGGATCTCATCCGCATCACGGTGTGCGTATTCTGCCATAGCTGAAATTCCTTCGTACTTGAAGATGGCGTCTAAAAAGAAGGTGGTAATATCTGTTTGAAAGAACCCATCATCGGTAACCATATAGCTTCCCATATTGGAACGGGTCTTTACTGCATCGTCGTTATAATCATATGAAACACCCACAGCCAGCTTTGGTTCTTCTTCACGTGCAAAGTCGGCACCCGCGTAATCTGCAAAGTCTCCAAAGGGAAGAAACTCCAGTCTGGCTGTATACTGATAGCCACCCAAATTCCCGGTAGTTATGTTTCTTCCCTCACCCTGTGCAATAGACAATGCCTCTCTCATGATGAAGTCACCTCCAAGAGAAGTCTCGTGGTGTAACTGCAAGCCCAGATCCCTGTCAATGTTGAAGCGACTGTTCACCAATGAGCGATCTACAGTTTCAAGACTTCCGGAAGAAATTATGCGCTCCCGGTTTCCGGGAAGTTTTGTTTGACCCACCCATAATTCAAAATTTTCGTGAAAGTTCCACTTTACCACAGCATCAAGAATATAACGCGGAGCATCACTGGTAAAAGGTGAAGCTCCGGAAATATCCCTATTGGAAAGTCCCAGTTCTATCTTATACTCAAGTCGGGGAGAATATGCAAAACCGCCAAATTTAAGACGTGCCCTCCTAATAAGAAATGCAGACTCACTTTCTCCAAACCCGTTTTCTTCTGTTATTCCCCAATTGGTAGTGAAAAGAGATTGCATCCTTACATTCATTTTCACACTGTAGGAGCTATCGGCAGCTACCGTGTTTATAATTCCTTTTCCGAATTTATTTTCGGTAATATCCTGCCCGTACAAATGAATAGAAAGCAAAAGTGCTATAGCTGTAAACCAGCCAGAGGTAATTTTCATGATCTCTTAATTTTTGTCGATGCAAAGAAACTGCATCAATGTTAAGTCAATGTTACCTCGAAATTATCAATAAGTAAAAAACTAATGGTTAACACCCACTGCAAACCTGAAAACGAGACTTCAAAAATGACATTTTTAGAAGATAATATTTTCATCCTTATGTAAACAAAAGTTTATTTTTTATTAAGAACTTCTACCGGGGATACTGAAGTTTTTTTTCTAATTTGTATCCAAATGGCCTCAGCGTGAGTAAATCATTTCTTGAAAAATATCTCTCCTTTTTTATTAGCGGTGCAATTATTCTGTTTCTGGTCATCTTCTACTTTACCCATTCACCTTTTCAGGAATCTGTAAAAGAAGCATGGAAGATATTGTTAAGTGAAGATCAGGACCGCATCAAGGATTACGTTCAGCAGTTTGGAGTCCTGGGTCCTATCGCGATCATAGTTTTCATCATTTTACAAATGTTCCTCATCATATTTCCCTCCTGGTTACCTATAATTGTTGGGGTCCTTGCCTATGGTTTTTGGTGGGGAGTATTGATCAACCTCATAGGTGTAGGGATAGCCTCTACTATAGGTTACTTCATTGGGAAAAAGTTCAAAACTGTCTTTATAAGCAATAAAAAATACGAGAAGATGGAATTCTGGATCGAGAATTACAGTTTTGTAACGGTGATCCTGTTCAGGGTTTCTCCATTCTTTTCAAATGATGCTATAAGTTTTATTGCGGGGATCTTCAGGATGAACTATAAAAGGTTCATGCTCGCTACCTATGCCGGAATGATCCCTTTGTCATTGGCTGTAGGCTACTTCTCTACTGATATTGACAGGCTGGAAAACGGACTTTATTGGATTGGTGGTGCCGGCGCTGTACTATATGCTATTTATATTTACATTGATTACAACAAAAGAAAGAAGAAAAATGCAAAGCAATAATTTTCCAATTGATGAAGTGCGGGCGCAATTCCCGGCACTAAACTTTAAAAACAAAGAACAGGTTTTCCCTGTTTATTTTGACGGACCTGGAGGAACACAAATGGTACAATCCTGTATTGACCGGATGCTTGAGTACATCGAAACCGGAATGGCAAATCTTCACGGCACTTTCTCTACCAGTCAAAAGACAGATCTTTTGCTGGAGGAGGCAAAGGAAGCAGTGGGAGACCTTTTAAATTGTTCTGCAAGAGAAGTCGCCTTCGGCCAGAACATGACCAGTCTCGCCTTTCAGGTTTCAAATTCTTTGCGACCACTTCTAAAAGAAGGAGACGAAATTCTTGTTACTCAACTTGATCACAGGGCCAATGTCGATCCATGGATCCACCTGGCTAAAGAGACCGGCGCAATTGTTAAATGGATCCCGGTTGACAAGGAGAAGCTCGTGCATGATCTTAGCAATTTAGATACTCTTCTTAATGAGAGGACAAAAGTAGTTGCCATAGGGCTCTCGTCAAATCTCACCGGTACTGTTACAGATGCCGGGGAAATCTTCGAAAAAGCAAAAAAGGTGAATGCGATCACCATTGCCGACGCGGTTCATGCAGTGCCTCATTTCCTTATTGATAAACAGGAGCTGGGAAGCGATATTTTATTCTGCTCTGCCTATAAATTTTTCGGACCTCATTTGGGAATAGCTGCCATTAAAGAAGAACTTTTTGAGAGCTTGGAAATTGCAAAGCTGAAACCTGCACCCAACAAGATCCCGTATAAGCTTGAAACCGGAACTCAAAACCATGAAGGTATCGCGGGACTTTGTGGCGCAATAAGTTTTATTGAAAGCCTTGGAGAGGGTAATTCCCGGCGGGAAAAACTCCGCTCCGGCATGAGAGCAATAGAAACTCATGAAAAGGAGCTCATGGAAGACCTGCAAAATTTTCTTCAATCTATTCCTGAAGTACAATTATACCGTGCAGGAAATGAGGTTGAGAAAACCCCCACTTTTGTTTTCAAGATCAAAGGCATTCACTCCCGGGCGGCAACAGAATTCTTTGCCGAAAAGTTTAACCTCTGTATCGGGGACGGGCATTTTTATGCGGCTACTATGGCCGAAGTTTTCCCGGTGATGGACACCGGCGGCTGGATTAGAATAGGATTTGCCCCTTATAATACCCTTGAGGAGATAGCAATTTTTAAATCAGCTCTCAAAGAACTGCTCCTCATGAAACCATAAAGATGATCGTAAGGGTAATTAAATTCTTTGCTAAAGGCCTCCTGGCTTTCCTGCTCCTTATGTTGCTCTATTTTGTGGCAGCCTTGATAGGTTCAGCCATTCCTGTGAACACAGATAGAGAGCCGGGCGGAGATATTACGATCTATTTACGGACGAACGGGGTGCATACAGATTTTGTCTTTCCGGTAAAAAATGAAATTGTGAATTGGGAACAAATGATCGATTCTTCATATACCATCTCAAAAAGGGGAAATTACCAGTACATTTCCTTTGGCTGGGGCGATCTTGAATTTTACCAGAACACGCCCGAATGGAGTGACCTTACCTTCCCCACCGCCATGCAGGCGGTATTTCTTCCCACTCCTTCGGCCATGCATGTGGAATTTGAAACAGTTCCCAGATTTGATCAACCTACTGTTCCCATAAAAGTGAGTGAAGACGAGTACCAACGGCTGGTGGAATATGTGAGATGGAGCTTCCAAAAAGATTTCTCCGGCAATGTCAAACCTGTTTCCAATCTACACTACAACAGAAACGACGCCTTCTTCTATGCAAAAAGATCTCTCAACTCTTTTTATACCTGCAACACCTGGGTCAACAACGGGTTAAAAGAAGCCGGACTTCCCGCTTGTTTATGGACTCCTTTCGACGAAGGGATCTTCTATAAATATCATTGATTTTATACATATTTTAAGAAGCTGCTGTTTAAGGTTTTTAGCTAAAAATCTTAACTTCAGCTTTATACGTTTAGAAATCAACCAAACAACACTTTTTGCTATGAGTAACATAAAAAAGATAACCGAGCTTCTGGGAGATGAAGCAGAATCTCTATTAGAATACAAGAGCGAGAAGATTCCGAAGGAAAGACTCACAAAACCCGGTCCTGAGACCGTTGAAAATTTTACTGAAAGTGACCGCAATCCACAGGTTCTAAAAAGTCTGGCACAGCTCTACAACCATGGAGCGCTTGGCGGAACCGGTTACCTCAACATCTTGCCGGTAGACCAGGGTATTGAGCACAGCGCAGCAGCATCTTTTTATAAGAACAAAGATTATTTTGATCCCGAAAATATCATCAAACTGGCTATCGAAGCCGGCTGTAACGGCGTCGCATCTACTTTTGGTGGTCTCGCTTTACACGCACGTAAATACGCTCACAAAATTCCTTTTGTGGTAAAGATCAACCACAATGAGCTAATGACCTATCCCAATAAATATGATCAAATTCCCTTCGGAAGTGTGCGTGAAGCATGGGACATGGGTGCAACAGCTATTGGCGCAACAATTTACTTCGGAAGTGAAGAGAGCACAAGGCAAATCCAGGAAGTAGCAGCAGCCTTTGAAGAAGCCCATCAGCTTGGAATGGCCACCATTCTGTGGTGCTACACCCGAAATTCAGCTTTTAAAAAAGACGGAAAGGATTACCACACCGCCGCCGATCTTACCGGGCAGGCCAATCACATTGGCGTGACCATAAAAGCCGATGTCATCAAACAAAAGCTTCCGGAAACCAACTATGGATTCCAGGACATAGACTTTGCCAAACATTCGAAAGAAATGTATGAAAGTCTGGCTACAGATCATCCTATTGACCTTTGCCGCCTGCAGGTAGCGAACTGTTATATGGGCAAGATCGGGCTCATCAACTCCGGTGGGGGTTCTGAAGGAGATTCAGATTTCAAAGCTGCAGTTAAAACTGCAGTCATTAACAAACGCGCCGGCGGCTGCGGACTTATCATGGGGCGAAAAGCTTTCCAGCGACCATTAAAGGACGGTATCGAGATCCTTCAAAGCGTACAGGAAGTCTATTTAACGAAAGAAATTGACCTGGCTTAGGTAGTATTGATGGACCTGCAAGGTTTTCAAAACCTTGTAGGTCTGATAATATGAAAATGATGGTCCAGGTTTAGAACCTGAAATAGTTCCAGAGTGACGGCTCACGTCATGCTGAACTTGTTTCAGCATCTATGAGTTCCACAAACACAACTTTGAAATGAAATCAGGGTGACGGCCCATGTCAGGCTGAACTTGTTTCAGCATCTCTAACTTTTCGGAACAAAACCCTGAAATAGATTCAAGGTCACCAGGGAGTATAAAAAAACCTCACAGGTTTTGAAAACCTGTGAGGTTTAGAAATTTTATCTGATCACTGATCACCGATTACTGACCACTCATTTTAAACAGCTCCTTACGCTTCGGCTTTTCAACATTTGCATTCACAGGCTCTCCAAAAAGGTCAAAATCGGCGGCATCTGTGATTATGACGTCGTAAAAGTCCCCGGTCTTAAGGTAGATCTTTGTCGCATCGATATGTACCTCGTTATCAACATCGGGGGAATCATGCTCTGTTCTACCCACATAGTTCTCCCCTTCTTTTCTGTCAATAACAACTCTAAAGGTTTTTCCTATTTTCTGCTGATTAAGTTCCCAGGAGATCTGCGACTGAATTTCCATGATCTCATTCGCTCTTTCCTGTTTCACTTCCTCCGGCACATCATCTTCGAGATTGTAAGCATGGGTATTCTCTTCATGAGAATAAGTAAAACATCCAAGACGTTCAAAACGCATTTCCTTTACCCACTGCTTCAGCTCTTCGAAATGAGCTTCAGTTTCACCCGGATAACCTACAATAAGAGTAGTTCTAATTGCCATTTCCGGCACCCTGTTTCGGAATTCCTTCAGCAAATTCGTGGTTTTTTCATGTGTGGTTCCGCGGCGCATGGACTTCAGCAGATCATCTGAAATATGCTGCAACGGAATATCGAGGTAGTTACATATCTTAGGTTCGCGCTTCATAAGGTCCAGTACATCCATAGGAAAACCGGTTGGAAAAGCATAATGTAGCCTGATCCATTCAATTCCTTCCACCTTCACCAGGTTCTCAAGAAGTTCGGCTAAATTTCTCTTTTTATAGAGGTCTAGTCCGTAATAGGTTAGATCCTGCGCGATAAGAATAAGTTCCTTCACGCCCTGTGCAGCAAGCTTTTTGGCTTCCTCCACCAGGTTTTCTATAGGGGTGGACCTGTGTTTTCCACGCATTAGCGGAATTGCACAAAACGAACACGGCCTGTCACAACCTTCGGCTATTTTCAGGTAAGCATAATTCTTTGGAGTAGTCGTTAATCGCTCCCCTACCAGTTCATGCTTATAGTCGGCTTCAAGTGCGGCGAGAAGTTCAGGAAGTTCGGTAGTTCCGAAGTATTGATCAACATCCGGGATCTCCTTAACAAGATCAGGTTTGTAGCGCTCGCTGAGACATCCGGTAACAAAAACCTTGTCCACCTCGCCCTGCTCCTTCAGCTCTACATACTCTAAAATGGTATTTACCGACTGTTCTTTTGCGTTGTCAATGAAGCCACAGGTGTTGATCACAACAATATTTCCCTCCTGTTCATGCACCACATCCTTATTGTTGGCCTTAAGCTGCCCCATCAAGACTTCACTGTCATAGACATTCTTGCTACACCCAAGAGTGACCACATTGATCCTGTTCTTCTTTAACGACTTTGTTCTCATACACTTACTTATCTATAATTTAAAAACCTCACAGGTTTCCGAAACCTGTGAGGTTTCAAAAAGAAAGATTTCTAAAAGGGCTGCAAAGATACAATCAAATTTGAGAAATGTATCATCTAACAGCTTAAGCTTGTAGTTTTTAAGAATCAGCCTTTTATGGTTTGAAGGGAAAGTTTTTTGCAGAGCCAAATCTGAAAGATCAGCCACCGGATACCAGAAGGAGGCTGATGAAATCTGGTGCCTGGAATTTGGCACCTGGGATTTGGTGCTGGAAAATTGCCGCAGGTCAACCTCTCGTTCTTTTATAAAACTCCTCCTGAAGTCTTGCCGTGATTTCCCCTTTTTGGGATCTGAAGATCTCCTTTCCTTCTGAAGAAAGGGATTCAACAACCGTAATCTGGGTAGTAGTGCCGGTAAGAAAAACTTCATCAACTTCAGAAATCCGGTCAATAAAAAAAGCTTCTTCTTTATAGGTTATTTCAAGATCCCGGCAGATTTCAAGTACTACTTTTCGGGTGATACCCGAGAGGATAAGGGGACCTTCGGGATGGGTATAGACAGTACCAGCTGTAACAAAAAATGCAGTAGAATGAGAACCTTCAGTAAAGTACTCATCACGAATCAATAGGTTTTCATCATAACCTCCTGCAATAGCTTCTTCATTGGACATAGTATTGGCCAGAAGCGCAGTGGATTTGATGTCACACCTCTGCCACCTGAAATCTTCGGAAACCAAAACCTTCCAGCGTTTCTCCTGAAAATTCTCCAGCTGTACAGGAAAGGCATACATTAACACAGTAGGATTAGGATCATCAGGAAAATGATGTGTGCGGGGAGCGGCACCCCGGGAGACCTGCATGTAAACTGCCGCGTCTTTATCAGTAAGTCCGGCGCGGGAGAGAGCTTCAAACATTAGAGGCTCTAAAATGGCAAAATCGAAGGGAATTTTTATTTCTCCCAAACAGTATTTCACCCGATCTAAATGATCCTGCAGTCTAAATGGTTTTCCGCGGTAAAAGGGCGTCACCTCGTAGATCCCGTCTCCAAACATAAAGGCGCGGTCAAAAACGGAAACTGTAGCTTCCTGTGGTGGCATCCATTGGCCGTTCAAATAAACTTCGGAGGGATATGGGTTCATTTCGGTAAAATAAAAAAGCCTTCCGAAATTTACGGAAGGCTTTTCAAAATTCTCTTGACCAGGCACGATTTATTCCTGGTTAACCTGTGCCTGTAATTCCCGCACGGCTGTCTCTATCTGTGGATCCTCGCCATTGAGAAAATCATTGTAAGGAAGCGGCACCATGATATCCGGTTCCAGCTGCAGATTCTCGGTTGGTCTTCCTTCTGCACCAATCGTGGCTACCATAGGAATTCCGAAGACGATAGTTGGATCTATTTGTCGCTCCCACCATACTGCGGTTCCGGTACCCGGGACCGGCATTCCAACCAGTTTTCCGAGGTCATTCTGTTTGTAGACATAAGGGAAGATAAAAGCGTCACTGTAGTTGCCTTCTCCCATCACTACAATACTCGGTTTAGTCCAGCGAGCCATAGGCTCTCCACCTTTGACGACATTGCCCTGAGGTGCGAATTTCAGGTATTCCTTTCCGCTTAGGAAGGTGTTCAGGTCATCATGTAACCATCCGCCGCCGTTGAACCTTGTATCGACTACCAATGCTTTCTTATCAATGTTCTTTCCGAGGGCACTCTCATAAACATCTCTAAAGCTGCTGTCATTCATTCCGCGAATGTGAAGATAACCCAGCTCTCCGCCACTAAGGGAGTCGACCATTTCTTCCATCATATTCACCCATCTCCTGTACATTAACTGACTTTCCTCTCCCGGAGAGAATGGCTGTACTTTTTCATCAAAAGTGGAATTGCCTCTCTTGATGGTTAACAATGTGTTCTTGTCGTTAAGCCCGAGCAGGTACTTGTTCCAGTTCTCATTGGCTGCAATTTCCTCCCCGTTGATCTTCACTATTACATCTCCCGCCTTAACTCTGGACTTAGCTTTATCTAAAGGTCCACCTGCAAGAATTTCAGAAATCTTTATTCCCTCTCCGCTATACTTCTCATCGAAAAGAAGACCTAAAGCTGCTGTTTGTAAACCGTTGTTCTCGGGCCGGTATCTGCCACCGGTATGAGAAGCATTTAGTTCCCCAAGCAACTCGCTTAACAACTGCTGATAATCGTAGTTGTTATTGATGTAAGGCAGGAACTTTGAATATTCTTCCCTGTACATTTCCCAATCCACCCCATGAAGGTTGGGATCGTAGAATTTCTTCTTTACCTGCCTCCACATGTGGTCGAACATATATTTTCTTTCAGCTTCGGCATCGACCATCATATCTCCTGCAATAGCTATATTTTTAACTTCGCCACTCTCAGCATCCACTTTTACCAGCTTTCCGTTGTTACTTAAAAAGATACTTTCATCATCCTCACTAATTTCAATTCCGCTAGGCGAACCTCCCATTTTAGCAAGGATCTTGGTCTCTCTGGTACGCGGCTCGGTTACCCACAGGTCATAACCTTTCTCAAAAGAAGCCAGGTAATATACCTTGCTGCCATCTTTGTTGAGCACATAATCGCTAATGCTCGAACTATTGATGGTCAACTTCTCCTTGCGGTATTCGAGATTTTCAAGATCCAGCTTAAGTAGTTTCTTATCTTCAGCTTTATCCTTCTTCTTTTTAGACTTTTTATCCTCCTCTTCCTTTGCTTTCTTTTCTTCCTCTTCTTTTTCCTTTTTCTCTTTGGCCGTAAGCAACTCAAATTCTTCTTTGCTTAGCACATATTTATCATAAGCTTCCTGGTCAAAGAAAACTCCGTAGATATCCACTTCTCTACTACCTTGCAGCGCAAGGGATTTTCTACCCTCCTTACTGCTTTCATAGGTCATCATTTTTCCATCCATCGCCCACTTTGCATTGGATTCACCAAAGCCGCTATTTACAGGATGGAAGATCTCTCCCGATCCGTCTGCTTTTATAAGTGCCACATTGTTCCTTGCAAAATAGCCTTTTTGATCATCGACCAGCAACCATCTGCTATCGGGGCTCCACTGGTAAGACCAGTCGCCGTCACTGTAGGAGAAGTTCCTGCCGGAAGGAAAAACCGTGGTTTTATTTTTGGAAACCAGATCAAGCACCTTCAGGATATTTCTTTCTTCAATAAAGGCGATCTTTTTTCCGTCAGGTGAATATTTTGGCTGAAATTCTTCAGCTTCAGTAGCGATAACAGGTTCAGAATTCAGCACGGTAGAAGCGTAAAAGTATTCTTCTTCGGGGCGGGAAAGTGTCACTTTATAGACATTCCAGCTGCCGTCTCTTTCTCCTGAAAATAGCAAGGTCTTACCATCTTCACTCCAGCTTATCATCCTTTCCTGCTCGGGCGTGTTGGTCACCCTTTTCGTACGGGAATCATCCACTCCGGTAACGAAGACCTCTCCCCTGTTCACAAAGGCGATCTCCTTGTTGTTTGGAGAAACTGCAAATTCGGTGACCGAGCTTATATCCATATTCTTCACGGCTTCATAGCCAGAATCACTCATTACCATCACCTCCACCTTTTGAGCAGCTTCACCGGGGGTGAGGGTATAGATATCTCCTTTCCAGGTAAAGGCAAGTGTATTATCATCTGAAATCGTCAAGTGCCTTACGGGGAAATCCTCAAACTCTGTCAGCTGTTCTTCAGCACCTCCCGAAAGTGGCATTTTATAAAGGTTTTGCGTCCCGCTCTTTTCATTGAGGTAGAATACTGCGGAAGCATCTGCACTAAAAGCAGGTTCCCGATTCTCCCCCTCAAAACTGCTGAGTTGATCATAAGTATTTTCGCTGATATCATACAACCAGATATCCCTGGTGACTGAAGAAGTGTGGTGTTTTCTTAAGGCATCTTCGTAACCTTTCCTGTCCTCGAAAACCAATTTGGTTCCGTCGTTGCTGAAGTTCGCATTATCGGCTCCTGCTGCAGTAAGCAGAATTGGTCTACCTCCCTTTACCGGAATGGTATACATATTCTTAAAAAGCCCCGGACTTGGGAACCTCACACTTTCTGCCGGTGCATTTCGACCACTGCCAAAAAGCACTTTTGTATCATCTGCAGTGAAATCATAAGGTAGGTCATCTGTACTGTTATAGGTAAGCCTCACAGGAGCACCTCCTGTAGCAGGCATGCTAAAAACATCAAAATTACCATAGCGGTCACTGGCAAAGGCAATGGTTTTGCCGTCATTGCTCCAAACCGGCCAACCATCATAAGCATCACCTGTTGTAAGTGGTACGGCTGTTCCGCCATTTTGTGCCACCCGGTAAAGGTTGCCCATGTAGCTAAAGATTATTGTATTACCATCTGGCGAAATGCTGGGGTAGCGCAACCAGCGCGCTTCCTCCTGTGCCGACATAGAAACTGAAAAAATGGCAATGAAAATTGCCAGGAAAAATCTTTTCATGAATGTAAATTTTTGGAAAACCTAAATATAAAAAAATGGAGTAATTTCTTCATAACCTGAACAGCGCCGGCTATTTTATCTGCTTCACAAATTCCCTGAACACATTTTTATGTTTCTCAAGATCCAGGTCGGGAGACAAAGAAACACGCGCAATGTAATCTTTATCACTTTCTTTGGTCGTTCCCTGGGTTGAGGTTGCAGGAATGGTCCAGTAACATCCCTTTAATTGGCCATAGCTTACACAGTACTTACTCTCATTCGGGATCTCCCCAATCATCATGTCGATCAATTTTTGGTTTAGTTTTCTTTTGTAAGCTTCTCTTTCCTCATCTGTACTGCCTTTAGTCGGTAGATCAAGTGAAAATACAGAGGGAGTAAAACCTTGTTGAGCAAGTTCTTCCGATACAAAATTGATCTTTGCTTCCGGTAAGGTTTCCCTGATGAAATTCACGAACTCACGAGTGTTCTTATAGGCTTCCGCGATACGCTGATTCATGGAAGGCAATTGTTCAGCTAAAATTTCAACCTGAAGATCTGTAGCTTCATTGTCGCAAAGCTGCAGGTGCCTTTCTATTTTCGGCATCAGGTCGGCAGCTTTATTATTGGCCACACAATAGCCGGCTGTACATCTTCCACCACTGGGGAATTTTGATCCGCTGACGTATGAAATTGTCCTGATGGAGGAGAGTATCCCGTCCTCGCTTAGAAATTGCACATTGGGGCAGAAAGTCTGATCCAGTATAAAAACAGGATCTATAGCATCTTTTCCATCTGTAGTTTTCCTTTTTGCACTTAAAACAGCCCTTAACTGCTCAAGATCGGGAACCTCAACCCGAGGATTGGTAGGAATTTCAGCAATGATATAAGGCACGGCGTCTTCCTTTGCGACCCGTTCCAGAACCTGATCGATACTCTGCACCATATCATTATCCCCGTCCACAAGCAGGTCCATTATCTCCACATTATCCACACAGGCAGCAACCCGTCTTGCCTGGTCATTCGTTCCCCCATAACAGTTGGGAGGCACAATGATCCTGATATCTTTTCCTTTGTGTTGTTCGACCGCATCATCAATGAGGCCCATCATGATCGCATATTGAACAGAAAGTCCCGAGGAACCAAGCAGAGGCTTGGTAGCTGTAGCAGTGATGTCTTTTATAGAATTCCGTACGCTCTTCTTATTTGCCTCAACATCTCCTTTTCTTTCAACTTCGGAAATCTGGCCGGTCAACATTTGTAAAGCAGAAAAACAATTCGCCGGAGTCATTGCGATAGTTTCTCTTCTACGCACATGCTGAATCTCTCCGATGTAGCTTTTATTTGCTTCTCCATTCACCAGTAAAACACTTCCAAGCTGCGCATGAGTGCTGATAAAAAAGTCAATATTCCTGTTCAGTTCAACTTTACCAAAATTCTGATCCTCTGAAATAAAGATGGTAGTTCCGTCATATTCCGAGACTTCATCAACACCTTCAACTTGTTCTAATTCAAAATTATACCCATAGACGCTTCTTACTGCTTCAGCATCAAAGGCAGCGGGTAATTCTCCCGTGTAAAGAATTCGGGTGTTATTGTTCTCGAAAAGATTCTTTCTCAGCACTGCAAGGACGGGAACTGTTCGGGAAGAAAAGCTTATCACACTTTTGGCATCCAGGTCATTTAAATTCGCCAGGCTCCATTCCAGTACAGTGGAAAGAGGATGACCTAAACGAATATAATCGTATGCAGTGGGTAAAGCCGCAAGGGCCGATGGGTTCGAATTGTTCTCCCTGAACAAGATCTCGAACTGCTCCAGAAATTCAGTTTTCGCCAATTCTTCATTGTAGATATCCAACCTGTGGGTAGTGAGCTTCAGCCAGTCAAGTGGCATATTTTCCAAAACTTCTTTAATATAATTCAGCACTTTATTCTCGTTCATGTTTGTTCATTTTTGAAAGGACGTGAATATAGATTTCTTAGCACTATTTTAAAAGCAAATAGAGAGGTTTTGTCCTAATACAGCTATAATCTACAACTATTGTTAAGGCATGAGAGAACAGGGTAATCTCAATTATTATCTGCACTTTTTATACAACACGCTTCAGATAAAGAAAATTGAAAGGGGATTCTAATCTCATAAAAAAGTTATGATCTCTAAAGATGGGTACAACTCCCCGTTGCCTCAAGACTCTATTTTATAGAGGAAAATCCGCCATCTACATGAAGGATCTGCCCCGTAATCCATGAAGATTCAGAAGATAGCAGAAAGGCTGCAGTTGAAGCCAGGTCTGATGCCTTTCCAACTCTTTTCATAGGGTTAAGCCTGGACTGCGCCTCCACCTTTTCGGGAGTGCTTAGTAATTTTCCTGCCATTGGTGTATCGGTAAGCGAAGGAGCGATGGCATTCACTCTTATCTTTGGCGCAAACTCAGCAGCTAATGCCCGGGTTAAACCCTCTATAGCTCCTTTTGAAGCTGCAACCTGGGAATGAAAATTAAAGCCATTCTGGACTGCAACTGTTGAGAAAAGGACTATTGAAGAATCACCACTTTGTTTTAGTTTGGGCAAAAGTTGCTGTAGCAACTTTGTTGCCCCCACCACCTGAAGTTTATAATCATCAATAAAATCTTCTTCTTTAAAACGGTGAAAGGGTTTTAAGTTTATACTCCCGGGACAGTACACAAAGCCATGGATCTCTTCGGGAAGATCGCTTAGATCAAGCATATCATTCAGCACATCAAACTTTTGATATTTTACATTTTCTGAACTCTCTTCTACTACGTGTTGGTGATAGGTCGCAAAAATGTTATTTCCTTGATCTGATAATTTTTTAACTAACTCTTTTCCAATCCCCGATGATCCTCCTATAATGACATAATTTCTCATTGATCTGTCTTTAGCTGCATTTAACGGTTTTTTTTAAAGGTAGTCAAAAATGACATTTTTAAGACGGATGCTGCGGGAGCCTGCGAAGGAATATATTTTTCAAAATTCTTAACTATGCTGTTGACCGATTTTGATCCCTCTACAAAGGTTCGGGTTTATTTTCCGGAAATGACCATGAAACTTAATTGGTCGATTTCAAAGCTGCGTAGAAGCAAAAAAATCCCGATTCTTATCCACGAAATTGCGTATTCATTCAACATTCATCACATTCCGGTGCAGGCCCCCAGAGGTACTGGTTGCCATTGTTCAGGTTCGCAAATTCTATAATTACTTTTTCGCTTTCCATTACCCTGCGTTGGACATCTCCGAAAACTTCGGAAACCGAACCGGGAAGAGGTGATGCCTGATCTTTTTTGGGCGGCCACCACGCAAAGATGTTGTCGCCGTAGACATCTTCCGCATCTATATTAACATCCTGGCTATTATCCACCTCAAAGAGTGCAGACGCTGCAACCGAGACGGAGCCATCTAAGCCGGCACGGGCATCTTCTTCAAAATTACCTTTCCATACAAAAATGTTATCACTAAAAAAATCTTCACTGTTGATCTTCACCCCCTTACTGTCTTCTGTCACGCTAAAATGGGCAGGGGTACTGGCAGTCACTGTGCTTTTTAGCTCCGCCCGGAGAGGGCTCTCTCCTTCAAGTACCCAGTTGAATATGTTGTCTCCGGCCTGATCCTCAAAATCGATGTTCACATCACGGCTATTAACCACGATGAAGTTCGTGGGCACGTCAAAAACTATTGGGCCGCCAATGACTTCGCTACCCCCGGCGGTCCAGTCAAGAATCATATCCCCTGCTGTATCCTCAAGGTTGATCCTTACTCCGTCACTTCGCTCTACCCGAAATGTAAGGGGTGCCTCGATCTTCATAGGTCCGCCGATAAAGGAAGCCGAGTTGTTAGAGCCAGCATCCCACGTGAAATCCATATCGCACAAAACATCTTCCACATCAATTCCAATGTCTTTACTGTCAAAAACCTCAATGGTCACCGAAATTGCCAAACGGAGGGATCCTCCCACCCCGCCGTCGAAGGGACCTGCGCTAAACGATCTGTTCGCTTTACCCGGGGCACTGAACGTCCAGGTGAAGGAGTTGTCACTAAAAATATCTTCCAGGTCGATCTTAATGCCTCTGCTGTTGGTTACCCGAATAACTACAGGCATATCCACCTCGAACTCGCCACCAACACCACGTGCGTGAGCGCTTAACAATCTAAGGCGCTGCCAGGTAAATTTGTTATCACCAAAGATGTCCTCAATATTTAGAGTGAGATCCTGGCAGTCCTTTACCTCGATATTTACCGGCAGAGTAACACGAAAATCGCCAAACCCCCACCCATTGCTTGCCCGCCTGCCTGACCAGACCACAGTTGTGTCGCTAAAAAAATCGCCGAATTGAATGGTCTCACCAGTGCGGCCCAACATCTCGATCTCTACCGCCTCATTAAGGTCATAGGATCCCGACTGTTGGTTACCTGCCGGAACTTGAGCATCGCAAGAGGCTAAAATGAAAAAGATTATAGATCTGAAAAGATGTACTGGTTTCATCATTATTCTGAATTTTAACTGGTTGCAAATTTTACTTCCAATCCGAGTGGACGAGATGAAAAGATACCTGGCAGCTTATTACTAAGACGTTGAAAAAAATTGGCGGAGAGCTAGTTCTGCTTTTACACAGTTATAAATCAACGGTTTGGACACCAGACAACTTAAATTTACCAAGAAATCTTTGATCTGTATTTTAATCTTTTGTTAAGTCTGATAGATAATAAGCCTGTTCGATCAAGTAGAAGTCTTTTACGTGTGGGCATAGTTATTTTGTAATTATACCCTACAATTTGCAGGCATTACAAGCAGCAAAGATTTTTTTCGGAAAAAATAATTTCCCAAATTTCAGTCTGTATCACTGGAATTATAATAACCGCTTCCGCAAAAACGTGCGAGCGGGCGATCTCAATTGTCCGCAGGACAATCAGGCGTTGCAAGGGAACACGAAATTTCGTTTCAAAACAGGTTTTAGCATTGTTCCTATATATTGTTGCCACACGTTTTTTCTTCCGATATAATCACGCCTCCAGCCAATTCTTCTTCGTTTGGTTCTTCAAACCAATCTTCCATAAATTCGAAATTTTCTTTAGTTACCTCAAATTCGAATGTAGCTCCTTCTTCATGATTTCTTTTCATTACTCTTTCGAATCGGGTTTGCCTAGAAATATCTAAAAAATGGATCTTTAATTCGTATTGGTGCAGTTTTGCGAACTTTCTAAATTTTTCCCGATGTTCAAACTTTGAAAGTCCCAGGTCCAGTATAGAATCTGTATTCGCATTTTCCAGCTGTTGAATCAATTCCATTATCATTTTTTCGGCTCTTTCAATTCTTTCGAGAAACCATTCCAATCCATCGCCAGGATTCTTGTCATCCAGAAATAATGTTTTATTCCATTTATCAATAGAAAAGATAATTCCGTTTGTTTCTTTTTTCAAGGCAGTTGAATATGTTGTTTTCCCAGAACCTGTATTTCCAACAATCAGATGTATCATTTATTTTATCAATTGTGCAACGGCCCTGGCTAATGGCATGTGCTGTATCTTAAAGCCGTTTTCTTGTCTGCCAGACCGATTTCCATTTAGTCATAATTCCATGACTTTTAAACATTCAACCTGCATTTGCTGTAGCCAGTGTTAACGGTTGAATTTTATTGTTTGTCCAAAGTCATTTCAAAAAACTGAACCCACTCATTGTCTCTCTTTATTTCGCCTGTTTCATACCATTGTCCTTTGTTGTTCAGAGAAATGATATACCTCATATTTTCATTCGGATACCAATAAAATTTCCCGTCAATCAATTCGGCTTTAAAATCCCCGCCTCTTCCGGTTGATAAGTAAGAACGGAAGTTGTAATTCTTCTCACTCTTGTCGTACGTGACAATAGCCATTGCATTATGAGTAATTATCTCATTAGATTTTCCAAGTCCTTCAATTAAAATTGCAGTACTGTCAAGTTTAAACTTAATATTTTCGGTTTGATTGAACGGGTGTTTTTGTCCGTCACGTCCCATCATCCAACCCGTGCCTTTCCAATCGCCCACAATAAATTCTAATTGAGAAATAGCTTTTTGGGCTTCTATGTCGGTTTCTGAATCTTGAGCATTTGCAATTGATGCTGTAATGGTCAATGTTGCTGTAAAGATCAAGGCTAATATTTTCATTTCATTTTGAACTTGGATTGTATGAATGTTATATTACTTATCTAAGTTTCTATTTACCTTACCTCTAACCTTCCCGATTAACGGAAATTGCCGGAGAAAGGACCCGGATTGTCTTTTAGAGTTATAATAATTGGTCTCGAGAATACCAGTTTTCACCATACTACCCGTTATTGGCGATGAACAGATGTTGGTTTTAGTTTTCCTTGTTACTACCTTCCTTGGAGTTCCACACCATTCCTATCATTTGATAAAAATTGCCTTGATGAAACTTATATTCTTTTTCTGTATTTACCCTGTGTATCAAAACCAAATTGGATTCTGGATATATCCCTAGCATATGAATACCAACGCCTGTGTGAAAATAGGATTTTGTATTTCTATTTTCGTTTGGAACCAGAACGTTCCAAAGCATTCCATATCCAATTCCGTAATTTTCATTAGTTATAGAATATGGTTTTGTTGATCTTTCAATCCATTCTTCTGGTATAATTTGTTCTCCATTCCATTTTCCATTATTTAAATAAAGCTGCCCGTATAACGCCAGATCTTTGGCAGACAATCTGAAATGATAAGCCGGATATCTGGATTTATTTGTTTCATACTGGTAAAAGCCATCGACATCAGGTATTTCCCAATTATCGTCTGGATCCTTAACTGTAACAATATTATTATTATAACTCATTCCTAATGGTTGAGCTATGTGTCTATGGAAAAGATCATATAAGCCTTCTCCAGTTAACTTTTCTAAAATAAATCCAAGGGTATTAAAATCCCAATTATTATAATAATATACCTCATTCGGTTTATGACTTCCTCTTTCCGGCATTTTGTCTAACATACTCTTCGCAACAGCAGCTGCATTATGATAAATTCCAGATCGGGATTTTAAAAGGTCGGCAATCGTAGCTGATTTTTCTATTTCACTTAATCCAGGTTGAATATCATCTATCTCGAGCTCTTGTAATGTTAGTGTAGTGTCTATTGTTCCATTCTCGATGTATATGCCATATAAGGAATTTAAAAGCGCTTTTCTGATGGAATGGACCAATAGCTTTTTATCTGTATTTCCCCATTGATAAACCTCCTTTCCATCAGCTAAGATCATTAAGGATGATGATCCAGCTTTTTCAAGAAAAATCCCCAGGGAATCTAATTTCTTTTTTGAGAAACCTATTTTACCGGGATCTATTTTTTCTAAGGCATTTGAATTTTGAGAGTAAGTAGAATTAACTAATAAAAGAACTGTAATAATAAGAATTAGATATCTGTTCATATTGGCTTTTAAAACTAATGACGATAAAATTATCTCAATGTGACAAATTATGCCCATCGTTTTGTAGAATACAGGGTGCGGCTTAGGAATTCGGAATCAATTAGTCATCTAAATTTAAAGGTACTCAAAAATGCCATTTTTGACTACTCTGCAGCATTTTGTGTTAATCGTTGTTGTGGCCAGTTGTTTTCAGAAACTAAAAGTTCGTTCCTGGCTTTTCATTCTCAAATCCATTATAATTCCAATTCCAATTAGAAGAAATGCTATCGAAATCACTCCGATTTTTATACTAATATCAATACCACTCTGAACAGAGAAAGCCGTAGCAAACGCAATTGCAATACTTGCTATCCAAGTTGTGTAGATATTTGCAGGTACAAAACCTAAATTGTTTTTTAAATACTTCTTGAATTTGGCTAATTTTTTCTTGTAAATTTCATTACTAAAAGATGGTATTTTTTCAAGTTCCAAATATCTTAAGTAACTTTCAATTCCTTCCATCTGTTCCGTACTTAAATCCTTTTCTTTTAATTTTTGTAAAAGTTTTATGAATTTTTCAAACGTTTTAATTTCCGATTTTTCATTGGTTTGAGAAAGCTGTTTTTTTAGAAAGATTATAGTTGCTTTCAAATCGTTTGTTTCCCTAACCGAATTTGAACCAATTAATTCGCTCAATTCAACGTCTAAAGCAATTGCTATTCTTTTAATTGTTTCGCCTGTTGGTTCCGATTCATTATTTTCTATTCTTTGAATAGTTCTTAAACTAACTCTTGATTCGTCTGCTAAATATTCTTGAGACATTCCGCGAGTTGCTCTTAAATTCTTTAAGTTTTTTGCTAATTTTTTTGTTTCCATTTTAAATGTTATTTATTGTTTAAGCAAATCTATATCGGAAACATATTTACGTGTTACGTCAAGTTAACGTCATCTTTGCGTCAATTGGTTACAACGTCCCGAGTAACGCAAGTTGCGGACCTGGGAAACGGGATTTTGTCGGTTAAGTTGTCTTTTTAAAGGTAGTTAAAAATGTCTTTTTCGAACGGTCTGCTATTTGCTCGTTAACCGATGTTATGTGCTATTTTTTTTTACTTTGACAACTGGTAATTAGTTACCAATACAGAAGCAGAAATATGTAGAATTCTTTCCAATTCTCTAATCATGTCTACAGTCAATCTCTTCTTTTTATTCAGGATTTCTGAAACTCTACTTTTCCCCCCAATTATCCCAACCAAATCTTTTTGTTTGAGATTCATTTCTTCCATTCTGATCTTTATTGCTTCAATTGGATCTGGAGCTTCAATTGGATAATGTTCATTTTCGTAATTATCAATTAGCATTGAAAGAATTTCTGCTTCATCTCCTTCTTGAGAGTTAGCTGGAGCATCAAATATTACCTCAAGCCTTTCTAAAGCTTTCTCGTAATCTTGTTCGTTTTTTAAAGGTTTAATATTCATAACTCTAGTTTAAATTGTGTCAGCATCTATTTTATCATATTCTGCGTGTGTTCCAACAAATCTTACGAAGGCCCATTGTCGCTCGTAATTAAATTTTACGATCAATCTATATGAGTTCCCCATAATGTTGAAAACTACTCTACTATCTTTTAAAATGCTGGAATTTATATAAGTTTTTTTAATATCATTCGGAGAATTCCATTTGGAAGTTTTAGCTGTCTCATACCAGGTTTTTAAATACTGTTCTGAATCAGAATGTTTTTCCCAGAATTCTTTTAATGTCTTTTTTGAAACTATTCTTTTCACTCTAAAAAATCTAGAACAAAGATAATCAAAGTTCTCTATTTTAGAACTTTTAAGCAGAAACTTAATGAAAAAAATTGCACATAATGTCCCGGTTAACGCAAGTTGCGGGAGTAAGGATGCGGATTAGTCGGATTAGTTCTTTTAATAATTGGCCTCTAAAATAACCGTTTTCAAGAAACTACCCGTTATTTGCGATGAGCCGTTCTTAGCTCCAGTATTTTTGTTCCGATTAATAATCTTGGATCAAAACTTCCGTTGGAATATGTAGCGTAGTATTTAATTTTCTTACCATTTCTAAAGTCAGTTTCCTTTTCTTATTTAGAATTTCACTTACTCTACTTTTGAAACCGAAAACCTCTGCTAAATCTTTTTGTTTCATTCCCATTTGTTCCATTCTAAATTTTATAGCTTCTATCGGATCTGGCATTCCAATTGGAAAATGTTCATTTTCATAATTGTCAATTAGAATTGATAATATTTCAAGTTCGTCTCCTTCTTCAGTTCCTCTTTTTGCATCAAAAATCACCTCAAGTCTTTCTAGAGCTTTTTGATAATCTTGTTCGTTTCTTATTGGTTTTATTTTCATCTCAAATTGTGTTTGCATCTATTTTATCATATTCTGCGTGTGTTCCTATAAATCTGATCCAACAGATCTGATATTCGAAACTGAATTTTACAATCAATCTGTAATTGTTTCCTTTAACGTTGAATACAATTCGATTGTCTTGTAAAATACTTGCACTAGGATAATCTTTCTTTAGATCATTAATATTTTCCCATTCCGTTTTTTCTGTTTCTCTATACCAGGCTTTTAATTGTTGTTCACTATCAGCGTGTTTTGTCCAAAAATCACGTAAGGTTCGTTTTGCAATAATTCTCACATTAAATTATTTAAAAACAAAGATAAATTAAAATCCCAAATTGGGAACTATTTTCTTGATAAAATATTGGAGCTAACGTCCCGGTTAACGAAAGTGGCGTGTAGGGAAGGAATCACTTTCCGGCGTAACGGGTTTTTCTAATGGAAATAAATGTGGGAAATTATCTCTCAAAAAAGCCATTTTTGTTAACCGTTGTTGTGAGCTGGCTTCTTTAGAAGTTTATCTTTTGAGTGGGAAATAAGTTTTAAGTAATTAAAAAAAAATAGGGTAGCTTAATTGTAAACTACCCTAGATAAAATATTTATATTATTCCGATTATTTATCAGCGCGATACCCTAAAGAATTAGAATTTGAAGTATAATAATCAACTTTAGAATTTAAAAGAGATCCTTTTTTAAATACTGTATCTCTAACTTGAAATTTTTTGTCAGCGGAACGTTTATTAACACTGATTCCAATTCGAGTACCTGTCGATCTTTTCATTTGTAATGTTTTTCGTTTGTGCGAATTTAATGATTCTGTCAAACTTATTGAATGCTAAATATAGTAAATCTGCTATGAAAAACAAATATTCTTTGTTTGAATTATTCGCTAAACCTCCCTTAAAATTATCTACTGAAAGAAATCCAAGGATTATTCTTTCATTCTTTCCTGTTACAATTGAAATAGGTACAACAAGGGTACTATTATAGTATTTATGCCATTCAGGATTTGGATTTTTATACATGTGTCTATTATATAGATCCGTCAAATTATCTTCTGCAAAATAAATATTTTTATATGCTTGGTCCATTATAATTGCAAATGCAGTATTGTCTTCAACAGCACATTTGGGATGCAAATTATCAGTCTCTCTTCTTCTTTTAAAGTTAACCGGGTCTCTGAAATAGGTTTTTATAAAAATGTCGTCGTCAGCCGAACTAGCATCATTGTAATTTAAAAGCTTTATGGTCAAGGAGCAATTATCATCAGTAATTTGACTGAAGTACGACTGTAAATTTGTAATAATATTGATTAAAAAATAGTCGAATTTATTTATTACATCGATTAATTCGTTATCGGTTATTTTAGACTCTTCTTTATCAATTATTTCTTGAAGAGAAAAATCTAGGTTCCTAAAATAATGGGTTACAATATGGGAGCATTCACATAATTGATTAATGATGATATCATTTTTAATAAATTCTTGCTCATAAAATGAATATTTTGCTGGAATCTGGCTTAATCTTTTAATTCTCTGATTAAAAGAAAGTACACTTAAAAGAAATATTAGGAGAACAACAGCTATTAAAACTGTTAGTGTGGTTAGAATATAGTTGTAGCTATTAAAATCCGAATTTTGTGATTGGTTTATATAGTTATAGATTAATGCTAGAATAGCTATAATGAAACCAAGAGCAGAAGAAAGGCCGTAAATATGACTCCAAATATCAGGAGGAGTAAAAATTTTAATATAATGAGGTGTTTTGAGTTTTTTAGAATAGGGATTATCTCTGTCAGGCTTGAAAATCATTTTATAAAATAAAAATTGTGTAGCGAAAATATTAAAATTATAAGAAATTTAATACAATAACAGAATAATATTGGAACTATGTCTTGAAATTTGGATTTCTTCATCCGAAGCTTGCTCACAACGTTCCCGGTTAACAAAAGTGGCGTGTAGGGAAGACTTCATTTTCCGGCGTAACGGGTTTTTCTATGGAAATAAATGTAGAAATTTATCTCTCAAAAAAGCCATTTTTGATAACCGCTGTTGGCAAACGTTTATTTTTGCCTTAAGTTGCTCCAAGTTTCAATCTGAACTTTATCTCCTAAATCAAGATCTTCGTATTTCTTTTTTACTCCCGCAAATTCATCAGTAATTAGTTTGCAAAGGGTGGAAGTAAGAATTGTATTTAAGGATAATACAGTCATGGATTCCTCAAGTGTAGATTTCTTGTTTAAGTAAATATAATTGTATTGGCGGTCACTTATATGTTCTCCATGAGCATGATTAGAATATAAACTCCACATATCATTCATTCTATTCGAATCTATTCCGCTCTTGATTAAAATATCTTTTGTGGATTCTGTTTTTGGATATTTTGGAGATAAAAATTCTTTCTGCTGCTTAGCGGTTGAAATTTTAAACTTCGAAGAATTTTGGATTTTTTCTGTTATTAAATAAATCTCCTTTTGAATTGCGGTCTTTTTATCCTCATTTTTTTCAGATTTTACTGGGAAGCTATATTGCTTTTGTAGTCCGTGAAGTTTATAAAGATTATATCTGAAATTTTTTTCTGCTGTTTCCACCTTATCAAAGAACAGGTAATACATAATAGCAAATGTTTCAATCTGCATCCGTGTTAAAGCATAAAGAGAGAATAAATCTGTAATTTCAATCGTCTTACTAATAATTGAAAATTTATTTCCCTCTAAGAGTTTTTTAATGCTGTGATTAGCCATACCATATCTAAAAAATTTATTTTCAATTTCCGCATGGTGATATTCTACTTTGACTTTGTTGTCAAATAGACTTTGAGTTAAAGTAAAGAGGGAATTTGTGAGTAGGTCGAATTGCTTCAATCGAGATTTTAAATCATCACTTTTAAAGGCACGGTAGATTTCAACTAAATATGGAATTCTATCTTTCATTTAATGTTTGCCAACGTCCCGTATAAAAAATAGTGCGAGCTGGCGAGCTTGATTGTCCGCAGGACAATCAGGCGCAGCAAGTACGCACAGACTTTCGATTTGAGACAGGTTTGAGCATTTTTTTTATACAGTGTTGGGCACAGTATTTTTAATCAGTAACTGAGCTCTGTAACTGAATTGGTTGAATCCCCGCGATCTTATCTTTATCATCAAAAACTAATTTGACCATTTCACTCGGTGGACTCGATTTATCGTCTGCATATTTGTACTGGAGTGAAATAAATACTCCTCCATTCAAACCTATTTGAACTCCACTAAATATTAGTTCTGTTTCATGTTCAAATTTTAAATTAGAAATCAACATATTAAGTTGCTCGTCAGTAACATTATTCTTGATTAGGTCTGATAAATAATCTCTGGATTTTTCCAAATCTCCAGAACTTAATGCTTGGAAAAAATCATTTTTGACTTCATCGAGTTCAGAAAGTTTTTTCTCGTCTAATTTTGGAGATGTCTTTTCTTCTTTTGATTGATTCTTAACATACAGTCTTATTCGGTGAGTCGGATTTATTACTGAAGATCCCCGGTTTTCGTAGTAATTTGATACTGTAGCATACATTTCGATTTCAGTAGTATCGTTAGGTTTCCAAGTTGAACTTTCAACAAATGTATTTAGAGAATCTAATCGACTAATATTCGAATAATTCCTTTTAACTTCTGGTTGGCCGTAATCTTTGGAAATATTTTCTTTTAATTTTTTGTACTTGTCAATCAATGCCTTTTCAAATTCTTTTGATTTCTGGTTATTTTGTTGTTTCTCAAAATTATAAACGTCCCACTCGTAACGAATAGATGACATCGTTGAATCTTTTTCTTTAAAGAAATAGTAAGTTATTAAATCGGGTAGGATTTTTTCTTTCCTCAAGAATTTAATAGGTTGAGCATCTCCGCTAAAGGAAACGTGGTTGGAAGTAGTGGTAATTCTCTCGCTTCCCAAATTTGCTTCCATTCTTAAATACTCGGAAAGTGAAGTGTTGTGAATATCAAGGTTAAACTCCTGTCCCAAGGCAGAAACTGAGATAAATAAAAATACGATAATTAAATTCTTCATATAAAGTAGGTTAATATTGTGCCCAACGTCCCGTATAAAAAATAGTGCGAGCTGGCGAGCTTGATTGTCCGCAGGACAATCAGGCGTTGCAAGCGGGCACGAACTTTCGATTTGGCACAGGTTTGAGCATTTTTTTTATACAGTGTTACCCAATGTGCCGCCCGCCTGAGTGAGCCGCCAGAGTAGTCTCCGTTCTACTTCTTATTTTCCAGGTCTCAGTGAGAGTCCGCTGCATTTTAATTTAAACTTTAAATTTCTTCCCTCTCAAAAATGACATTTTTGCGTCCGATTATTTTTATCCGCTTTGAGTGAGAAAGTCCGCTTTATTTTATTTTGAAATTCTCATTTTCTTACTACTCAAAAATGATGTTTTTAGCACCTTTTAATTATCCGTATGAGTGAGTGATCCGTCGCAATTCTTCTTTTAATATTCAATTTATCTTCCCTTTCAAAAATGGCATTTTAGAAGTCCTTTATTTATCCGAGTCAGTTTTATTTTTCCCGCGTTTGGTTAGTCAGCGGCATTTTGGGTAACGTCCCGTATAAAAAATAGTGCGAGCTGGCGAGCTTGATTGTCCGCAGGACAATCAGGCGTTGCAAGCGGGCACGAACTTTCGATTTGGCACAGGTTTGAGCATTTTTTTTATACAGTGTTACCCAATGTGCCGCCCGCCTGAGTGAGCCGCCAGAGTAGTCTCCGTTCTACTTCTTATTTTCCAGGTCTCAGTGAGAGTCCGCTGCATTTTAATTTAAACTTTAAATTTCTTCCCTCTCAAAAATGACATTTTTGCGTCCGATTATTTTTATCCGCTTTGAGTGAGAAAGTCCGCTTTATTTTATTTTGAAATTCTCATTTTCTTACTACTCAAAAATGATGTTTTTAGCACCTTTTAATTATCCGTATGAGTGAGTGATCCGTCGCAATTCTTCTTTTAATATTCAATTTATCTTCCCTTTCAAAAATGGCATTTTAGAAGTCCTTTATTTATCCGAGTCAGTTTTATTTTTCCCGCGTTTGGTTAGTCAGCGGCATTTTGGGTAACGTCCCGGTTAACGAAAGTGGCGTGTAGGGAAGGAATCACTTTCCGGCGTAACGGGTTCTTAAAATGGAAATAAATGTAGGAAATTATCTCCCAAAAAAGCCATTTTTGTTAACCGCTGTTGGCACCTGGCTTTTTCTCAATCACAGTTCTTGATTTCCTTTACCAATTATATGTTCTGTTTTATATCCTCCCATACTTGAAGCATATCCGATAACTGTTTCCGTTTTCTCAGTACCCTTTTCTTTGAAGTTTAAATTTATTGAACAATCACTTGATATTGAAATCCAGACGGTTTTACTCTCTCCAGCTTCTAAATTATCTATCGATATGGATTCGCATCCACTAATATGTAAGTCCGTAAATTTTGAATCCGTCGGGTTCGTCAGAGTTAGTCGGATCGTATTAAGGAGGATCAACATAAACCAGAGATAGAAATAAGCGACTGGAATATTTAACAACATAATTGCATTGTTTATAAAGAGCTTTTTTCTAATAGATTTATTACTAATCGCTTCTACTATTGAAGCTATGAAAACGCCAATGTTGACAATAACTATAAAGAAAATGAAGATGTATCCAATAAACAATAATTCTGCTTTTTCTGTAAAGTAGAAAAGTCCGACTAGAATTGAACCCAAAATAAATGAAATTAGGGCTACAGTTCTTCCTATGTTTTCCTTTTTAAAATACTTCATTTGTTTTTAGCTTGGTGCCAACGTTCCCGGTTAACGCAAGTAGCGGCTTGGGAAACGATTATTTGTCGGTTAAGTTATCTTTTTAAAGGTACTCAAAAATGTCATTTTAAACGGTCTGCCGCTATTTGTCCGTTAACCGCTGTTAGGGCCAGTTTTATCGTGTAAAACATCATTTAAATAATTTAAGAATGATATTGTCTTTAAAGAATTAATTTCTGTACCGAATTCAATATCAATCCCGTGAATAATTTCGTGCCTATTCAGCCGTACTGGAAAGTTTTCAATATTTTTTATTAACTCATTAATTGCAGAAGGATTATTCATAGGAGCTAAAAAGGTTTTGAAGAACATTCCCTCATCTTTAGCTAATTCACTATGGATTGCAGGTCGAAAGATTTTAGCTTTTTTCAGGTCAGAATCGTTCTGAAAATAAAATTTGTTAGCTCTGTCATAGCATAAACCGTCAGCTTGTGTCAGTAGTAAAGTAATTGAGGAATAATAGTTCTTTTTGCGGTGATTATGAAACCCTTCTTCAATCAATTTTTTTCTTGCGGGATTTCGCTTGATCAGTCTTCTTTCAACCAAACTTAATTCCTTTTGATAATATTCGGACAAAAACTCATCTACCTCCTTTTCGTCACCGTTTTTTAACTTCCTGTTTAATTCGATCGGTGTTTTTGGTAGAGAATCATAGCCTAAATACCAGCCGTACTTTGACAATTCTATTAAACTCCCAGGTGCTTCCTCTTGGAGAATTTTTATAGATTCTGCAATCCGGGCAAATGGATTTATATCAATAAATGGATTAACAGTTCTGTTTTTGTTCTCCTGAAAAAACTTTCCAAGAGTCTTTATTGCTTCTTCTAGCTCTGGATTTCTCCTAACCATTTATGTTTTTTTAAATTGGCCCTAACTCGTTATATCAAAACTAATATAGTTATTTATCCTTTTAAATTTCGGGATAACAACAGGTTTTCATTGCTTTTATCTGCCTGCAACATCTCCTTTACCGTCACGTCCAAAGGACTTTCGATTTTCATGATATCCTTCCTCGACACATGCGTATAGATCATAGTGGTTTCCGGCCGGGAGTGGCCCAGCAGCTCCTGAATATACCTAATGTCAATTCCGTTTTCCAGCATGTGAGTTGCGTACGAATGTCTTAAGGTGTGTGGAGTCACTTTCTTTTTAATGCCCGACCGCCGACAGGATTCCTGCAGAAATGTTCTAATGCTCTGTGCGGTATATTGTCCGCCGGTTTGGCCTTCAGCAAAATAAACCCCGGGTGAATAGGTAGAAAGGTAATTGTTAAGTAACGGCAACATACTTTCGGCCAAAACTACAATGCGGTCCTTACGACCTTTCGAATTTTTAATGACAATTTGCCTTCGCAAAATATCAATGTGGTACAGCTTTAATTCTAGTAATTCAGAAATTCTTAATCCGCCCGAGTAGATCATTGCAAGGATTGCACGGTGCTTCAAATTCCTGGTAGCCTGTAACAAAGAAATAACTTCTTCCTTGGAAAGGACCGACGGTAGATACTGGCTTCTTTTAGGCCGTTTAATGCTGGTTGCATCTATTTTCTCGCAAGCAAAAAGTTCCAGAAAATGTTTTATTGCACTAATGCACTGCCGGTGCGTACTAAGGGCATAGTTCCCGCCGGCTATTCTCTGTTCGACAAATAATTCGATATCCCTGTGCCGCAGGGAATCCAGAGGTCTGTCACCTATATAGTCTACCAGCTTAAGTACAAAATTGTAGTATGTTCTTACACTGCTGTCACTTAATCGCTGCCCCCGCAGATATGCTACATACTCATGAAGAATCCTTTTTTGATTTTTGCTGAATTCCCCGGGTGATGGTTCCGCTTTCTTTTTTACAAGGGAAAATTCCTGCATCGCCTTATAATCAACAAATAAATTTGAAGCCCTTAACTTATGGTAAAGCAAATGCTTGTTCTCACTGCAAAGAGCTGCATAAAAACAATTATGGGTGTTGGACCATTTTACCGGTCGAAGTGCTTGTAGCAGCTTTTCAATCTCTGAATCGAACTTGAATTTTATTGCTATTTGCCACTCCCCATTAAGGTGAAGAGGAGCGAGCTCAACCTTTTTCATAGTGCTGATTTTAAAGTAAATATATCTAAAATCTGCTCCCGAAATTTAAAATAATCACTGGCCGGCTATTCTTATTTTTTAGAAGACCAGTTTAATTTTAAGGCCTGCGAATTTTAATGTTACCGCCTGAAGAATTTGAGATTATCATGATCCTTAGAAACAAAAATGACCTTCCAAAAATGACATTTTAGAGGGGTGTACTATGGTGAACTAAGTAAAATCCCTTCCGGAAATTTATTCTAGCCAATATTTCCCCGGCCTTTCAACTCATTAATAAAGATTTCTACCTGTTTTTCCGAATAATGCCCATTGAACTGAAAGTATTGCCCCTGTTGATTTAATACCATAATACCAAAGCAGGATTTCTTCCGGTCAAAGAAATTATTCAGGAGAAAATCATCTTTGTCGTCGAAGTAATTCCTGTTATCCATTTTCTTTCTGATTTTCTCCCCATTTGAAAAAACGTCAATATTCAGGCTGTTATCTACATCAACTTTAGAATAGAATTCTGTCCACCACTTTTTACTGTCTGAAGTTATTTTGTGGTTATTAAAATGACAATCTGAAAGAGGTTGCCTGTAATTTATGATCAAGATCTCCTCCTCCTGCCAGTTGTAATAGTTTTTAAGCAAATTGATCTTTTCGGCTTCAAGCTTTCCGGTAAAATCTGCATAAACGTAATCTTCTTCGGGATTGGTGTCCTTTTCAGCTTTACCAGAACGGGTTGTTGAACATGAAAAAAAGAGAACTGATACGAGGAGATAGATAGCTTTATTCATTGGTATTATAATCGAAATATTTTGAAGGGAATCTGTTACCTTTCTTAATTGGCCTAAGGTAAAACTATGACAATTCTATAAATTGAGCTTACGGTAAACCCTAAGGGATTCAGTTTATTTTAGGAAGGCAAAGAAATGAGGTTCCAATAAGCGGATTTTTAACAGGTGTTTCCGCAAAAAAAACGGCGGGAAACTAACTTCCCACCGCTTTATAATATTATCCTTTCAAGAAATTATTCTATCAGCCGCTGCTGGATCCAAACTGCAAATTGAGTTTCATAAACTCGGGTAATTATGATCATCAAAATACCTATCCCCACAAACCACCAGGAATAGCTTTCGTGTTTTACAAGTATTATCGCTATTACTCCAAGGATCAAATATGGGATCATCAACAGGAGGTTTGGCAGCAGCCAGGCACCTCCAAAAATAATTACCGCCTTCATCACGATGAAAAAAATACTGTAAATAAGGATGATCTTAGTAAGGATCACCAGGTTCCTATGAGACATTACCTGTAGTTCTTTGGTGGCTTACGGGCGTAGCTTTGCTGTTCAAAGGCGTATCCCAGGTTAAGGAGCTTATCCTCTTCATAAGGTTTTGCTATGAAGGTGATGCTTTTTGGCTCTCCCGACGCCTCAAAACCTGCAGGCACTGCCAGTGCCGGGTATTTTGCCACTGCGGCATAGGCCGCATGATAATTATTGATAGAGGCCACTGCATCAAGATTGTGCTGTTGCATAGGCACATCAAAGAACTTTCTCCCACTTTCCTGCAGTTGCGCAGAGATCCTTTCCAGCTCTTCTGCACTGGTAGTATCGGACACTATGTTCTCGAACAGCTGCTGCCCGTAAGGCGCCCGCAGCAGAGTATCTTTAAGATTATATTTTACGATCGCCTCCACATTCTTAAAGGTCACTTCTTTTCCCGCTTGCCGGGACAGGTAAGCAGGTAAATCCTTCTTCATATCTGCATTGAGCAAAGTAAGGAAATTGTCAAGCGGAACATTTTCGGCTTCAAATTCAATGATCACCGCTCCGCCTTCCTTCATTTTCTGCACTGCCCGGTTGTAAAGGGAGTCGGTCATCAAAGACTTCATCACTCCTATCCTTTTCCCTTCGAGACCTTCAGGAGAAACTGTTTTTACATAGTTCTTATCTGAAGCAACCGAAGTACGATCTTCGGCATCTTTTCCTGTAAGAGCATTTAATAAAATGGTGTTGTCGATCACATATTTGGTCATTGGCCCCGGGGTATCCAAAGTACCTGAAATTGGGATAATCCCGGTACGACTCAGCAGCCCCACTGTCGGTTTCAATCCGACTACCGCATTCTTGGATGCCGGGGAAAGAATGGAACCTGCAGTTTCAGTTCCAATAGCAGCTACCGCATAGTTTGCAGCTACGGCCACTCCACTACCCGAACTGGAACCTCCTGTCTCAAATTGTTTTCTTCCGTAGGGATTAAGTGTTTGTCCGCCAACGGCACTGTATCCCAGGGGACAACCGTCACAAAAATAATAAGCCCACTCGCTCAAATTCACTTTTCCGAGGATAAGGGCATTGTTCTTTTGTAAACGATCAACGATAAAGGCATTTTTGGAAGGTTGGTTTTCAGCAAGAGCTATAGCTCCTGCAGTGGTCTTCATGTCGCTGGTGTTGATGTTATCCTTCAGCAGGATAGGCATTCCATGAACAGAATTCTCATTTACACCCGCAGCTCCCTGCTCATCCAGCTTCCTGGCCTGTTCAACTACTTCAGGATTTAAAGCGATCACCGCATTTAATGAAAGGTCATTGTTGCTCTCGAATTCCCTGATGCGGTAGATGTAGAACAGGGTAAGATCTTCATAAGAAAGCTCCCCCTCCTTCACAGCACGCTGCAATTCGGGAATGCTTCTTTCAAGGATAAGCTGTTTTAGTCCTTCATATCTTTCCGCAGAAAAAGAAGCGAGATCTGCTTCAAAAGGTCTCCATATCTCGTTCTTGTCAAGAGTTTTGGAATTGATGAGCTTAAACCTCATCCTTTCATTTTCGTGCTGTGCCTGTTCTTCAAGTTCGGCGGTTTCATCCTGCGCCTCCCAAACGATGGCAGGTGAATCTAAAGCTGTTTCTTTTGTGCTTACTTTACAGGAGAAAAAGGTCACCAGGACCAAAAAGAGCGTAATGATCTGCTTCATGATTTTATATTTGATAAATAACTATTTGAAGAATGAGTCTACGAACTCGTATTTGTTGAAAACCTGCAGGTCTTCCATCCCTTCACCTACTCCAATATATTTTACGGGGATCTGGAACTGGTCGCTTATCCCTATCACCACCCCGCCCTTGGCAGTACCGTCAAGTTTGGTAACGGCCAGGGAAGTAACCTCGGTCGCAGCTGTGAACTGCTTGGCTTGTTCAAAGGCATTCTGGCCGGTAGAACCATCCAATACTAACAGTACTTCATGCGGCGAGTTCTCCACCACTTTCTGTGTTACCCGCTTCACCTTAGACAACTCATTCATAAGATTGACCTTATTGTGAAGGCGGCCGGCGGTATCAATGATCACCACATCTGCCCCTTGCTTCACTGCGCTTTGCACACTATCATAAGCTACCGAGGCAGGATCACTACCCATTTGCTGCTTTACTATAGGAACATCTACCCTGTCTGCCCATACCTGTAATTGATCAATGGCGGCAGCCCTAAAGGTATCGGCAGCGCCAAGGACAACTTTCTTTCCGGCTTTCTTGAACTGGTAGGCAAGCTTTCCAATCGTGGTTGTTTTTCCAACCCCGTTGACGCCCACCACCATGATCACATAAGGCTTTTTATCTGCCGGCACATAAAATTCTGTCGCCTCGCCCGAATTGGTTTCGGCTAAAAGAGCGGCGATCTCCTCCCGCAGGATCTTATTTAGTTCATCGGTTCCCAAAAAGCGGTCTCGGGCAACTCTTTCCTCAATGCGGTTAATGATCTTTACGGTAGTGCCAACGCCCACATCACTGCTCACGAGAACATCCTCCAGGTCATCGAGTACCTCATCATCGACTTTAGATTTACCGGCAACGGCTTTTCCCAGCTTGGAAAAGAAATCATTTTTAGATTTTTCAAGGCCCTTGTCCAGGGTTTCCTTTTTCTCACGGGAGAATATCTTCTTAAATAAACTCATTATTTAGCTTGGTCTTTATTTCAACTTTGGCAGTAAAATAGCCGTGTGTAAATATACACAAAAACAAAAAGCCGTCCCGATGAGTACCGGGACGGCTTTTAAATATTTTGAAAATAACTTATTTCTTGTTCAGGAAGTCATTTACCATTTCAGGAGCCATAATTCCTTCAACAAAAGTATAGGCGCCGCTCTTTGGAGATTTTACCATCTTGATGGCTTTAGTTAATCTCTTTGATCCTGTCTGTAATGATGCTACTGATTTCTTTGCCATGACTTATGCTTATTTAATTTCTTTATGAACCGTCATCTTCTTTAGAATAGGATTGAATTTCTTCAGCTCCATTCTATCTGGCGTGTTCTTTTTGTTTTTTGTTGTAATATATCTTGAAGTACCGGGCTGTCCCGATGCTTTGTGCTCTGTACACTCTAATATAACCTGAACTCTGTTACCTTTCTTTGCCATTTTACTGCGTCTTAAATGTTAGGATTACTTGTTTAAAAAACCCTTTTCCCTTGCTTCTTTGATTACAGCTGTAATTCCCTTCTTATTAATATTCTTAATAGCAGAAGTAGATACTTTTAAAGTGATCCACTTATCTTCTTCAGGGATATAAAAACGTTTTTTAACCAAATTGGCGTCAAATTTACGTTTTGTCTTATTCATCGCGTGGGAAACGTTGTTTCCTACCATTGCTTTCTTACCTGTAAGTTCACAAACTCTTGACATTGCTCTATACTTTAACTCGTTATTTCAAAACAGGCTGCAAATTAACGATTTTTTTACCTAATAGCCAATAGCCGATGAAAATATTTTTCTGAAGCTCTATTTTCTTTTCCCCTCCTGAAAAACCTGCTGAAAATGCCCTTTTTGACACCTATTGCTGAAACCATCTCTCCCTTCGGAAGAAAATCTTTATAGCAGATTCAAGCCTGAAGCTCCTTTTGAAGCACAAATTTCTGAAAAATTCTGAAAAAATCCAGTGGTCAGTGATCAGTGGCCAGGGATCAGTGATCAGTACCCAATGTTAATAATCCGAGAGACTGAGAATTTTTTCGTGGAGTTGTGGCAATTTTAAAAACACCTATATAGAATAAGTTCGTACTTCTAAATTCCCACTTCGTACTTCAGGATATTTCCTTCAGGATCATTTCAAAAGCTTTCTGAACGGTTTGCTTCACCACCTGGTCCCTGCTGTTTCCAAAAATGAACTTTTTAGAATAAACTTTTTCTGGAGTAGCCACGCCAATGTAGACAGTGCCAACCTCAGCATCACTATCGCCCTTGGTAGGGCCTGCATTGCCTGTGGTCGAAAGTGCATAATCAGTTTTAAAGTATTTGCGCGCATTCTTTGCCATGGCTTCGGCAACTTCGGGGCTTACCACAGTGTGCTTTTCGATCAGGTCCTTTGGAACATGTAGGTTTTCCTCCTTTACCACTGTAGCGTAAGAGACCATACCTCCCTTGAAACAGGAAGATGCGCCGGGATGAGTGGTGAATTCGGCTGCCAGGGCTCCTCCCGTACAACTCTCGGCAGCAGAAAGGAATTTCCCTTGCGAGGTAAGCAGTTTACTTATCTGTACCGCTATCTTTTCGTCTTCCTCCTGCTCTTCAGCAATGATATCCCCCAGCAGCTCATACAGACCTTCAACCTGTTTTTCTACAGAGCTAATCAATTCCTCCTCTTGTTCTCCCTTGCCGGAAAGCCTTAACCTAACGCTGCCAAGACCCGGCAGGTACGCAAGTTTTATATGTTTTGGCAGTCGGTCTTCAAAAGCAGCAAGTTTATTGGCAATAGCACTTTCGCCTTCCCCTCTAGTTAAAATAGTTTTGTGGTATATGAAAGGCCTGTGAAATTTCTCCCTTAACCGCGGAATAACCTCTTCTTCCATAAGGTTTTTCATTTCATAGGGCACGCCGGGGAGAGAGATATAAACTTTTCCCTCCTTCTCCATCCACATGCCCGGTGCGGTACCGTAACGATTGTGTAAAACTGTGGCTTTAGAAGGAAGCATTGCCTGCTCGCGATTAAGGTCTGAAATGGAGGTTTTCTTGTATTTGGCAAAAAGCTCTTCTATATGCTGAAGTACTTTATCATTTGTCACCAGCTGGTCTTCGAAATATTCAGCAAAGGTATATTTGGTGACATCATCTTTTGTAGGACCCAGCCCGCCGGTAAGAATGACTATATCGGCCCTTTTTGAAGCATCAAGCAAGGCAGAAAGGATGTGCTCCTTCTCATCCTGCACCGAAGTGATCTGGTACACTGAAATACCTATAAGGTTAAGCTCCTTGGCGATAAAAGCCGAATTGGAATCTACTATCTGCCCAATGAGGATCTCATCCCCTATAGTGATAATTTCTGCAGTCATTAGAGATCAAAATCTTCCTTGAGGTCTTTTTCGGCCAGTTTATATTTTGCAGTAATGATACGGGCCGCTTCATTGACCTCATCTGTATTATCACCGGCTTTTGCCCAGCTTTCGAGGATCTTTATCTGCGGCATAAGACCAAGACCGAACATTTGGAAATTAGGCTTCATTTTATGAGCGAATTGATAAGCCTGCTGCGGATTGTCCTGTGTCACCGCCTGGTTCATCCCTTCAAGATCTGGCGGGATCTCTTCCAGGAAAGTCTGCACCACAACCTTTATAAAGTCCTGGTCCCCTCCGGCCATTTCCTCTACGCTTTCTAAATCGTAATTCCTCATCTTATTTGTATTGAGAATATTTGTTGGTCTTCTATAAAGCCGCTCAATTCGTCATTTATCGCTACAGGCCCTACTCCCGCCGGCGTTCCCGTAAAGATCACATCTCCTATCTTGAGCGTAAAATATTGTGAAATATATTCAATTATTTCGTCAATCTTCCATAACATATGTGAAGTTCTTCCCTGCTGCACCGCTTCTCCATTCTTCTGAAGGCTGAATTCCAGATCATTGAGGTCCTTAAAATGGGACTTTTTGATCCACTTTTCCCCGATCACTGCAGAGCCGTCAAAGCCCTTCGCTTTCTCCCATGGCAGACCTTTATCCTTCAATTTCTTCTGAAGGTCTCTTGCCGTGAAATCTATTCCAAGTCCTATTTCATCATAATACTTGTATGCAAATTTCTTCTGAATGTGCTTACCTATTCTATTGATCCTTACCAGCAATTCCACCTCGTAATGTATATCGTTAGAAAATGGCGGAATAAAGAAAGGCTGCTTCTTGAGCAGGACAGCCGAATCGGGTTTTAAAAAGATCACCGGCTCATCTGGTTTCTCATTCTGAAGTTCGGTGATGTGCTCGGTGTAATTTCGGCCTATACAGATTATTTTCATCTCAGGAATTGATTACTTCAGCTTGGTATTTAATTTCCTTAGCTTAATTGCGGTCAATACTTTTTTAGTGTACAGCGGAAAATCGGCGTTTTGGAACCATCCAAAATAACCGGGCTCCTGTTCAAGAATATCCTCTACACATTTACCCTTATACTTTCCAAAGCTAAAAACTTCCCTGCCTTTTTTGTCGTAAATGATAAAACCGGCAATGTCTGCACAATTCTTTTGAGAGCTGAATTCAGAAAGCCATTTTACATCATTCTGCAGCTTGTCTTCATACATGTCGAGTTGTGACTTAAGCACTTCATAAGTAGCCTCGGTGTCAACTGCCGCAGAATGCGCCCCTTCAAGATCTTTTCCGCAGTAGAACTTATAGGCGGCAGCAAGGGTTCTTTGTTCCATCTTGTGAAAAATTGTCTGCACATCTACAGAAAGGGAACTTTTCATCTCAAAATCTACCCCCGCCCGCAGCATCTCTTCCGCGAGAAGCGGAATATCATAGCGGTTGGAGTTGTATCCCGCCAGGTCACAGCCCTTGATCATTTCATTAATTGCAGGAGCCAATTCTTTAAAAGTAGGCTCATTGGCTACTTTCTCATTCGTGATTCCATGTACTGCAACTACTTCTTTGGAAATAGGCACTGTTGGATTTACAAGCCAGGTCTTGCTTTCGCGATTTCCATTCGGAAAGATCTTTAGAATAGAAATTTCAACGATCCTGTCCTTTGCGACATTGGTTCCTGTTGCTTCAAGATCAAAAAAACATATTGGCTTTGTAAGCTTCAACTCCATAATAAAATTTATTTGGGCAAAGATAGTAAAAGAAGTGGGCAGTGAACAGTGAGTAATAGGCAGGTATCACGCCCCAACATGACTAGAGAGAACTAAAAAAGCAAAAAGCCACAGCGAAAAGGCTATGGCTTTTTTATCATTTTTGAGACCTTAACTACAGGTCCCTGTTCTTGTCAAATTTTTCAAGGTACTGGGCGACTCTCTGTACAAACTGTCCTCCTAAAGCCCCATTCACCACACGGTGGTCATAGCTATGAGACAGGAACATCTTATAACGGATGCCGATAAAATCACCTTCGGGAGTTTCAATCACCGCCGGCAATTTTCTTATAGCACCAAGCGCGAGTATCCCAACTTGCGGCTGATTAATAATTGGAGTTCCCATAATACTTCCAAAGGTACCTACGTTCGTTACTGTGTAAGTTCCACCCTGTATATCATCGGGCTTTAGCTTGTTCAGTCTCGCACGGTTGGCGAGGTCGTTCACGGCCTTGGCCATTCCAACCAGGTTAAGTTGATCGGCATTTTTGATCACCGGTACGATAAGGTTCCCATCGGGAAGGGCTGCTGCCATCCCCAGGTTGATATTCTTTTTCTTGATGATCTTATCCCCGTCAACAGAAATATTGATCAATGGAAAATCTTTTATTGCCTTGGCAACGGCTTCCATAAAGATAGGAGTAAAAGTGAGCTTCTCTCCTTCTCTCTTCTCAAAAGCATCTTTGTTCTTCTTTCTCCAGTTCCAGATGTTGGTTACATCCACCTCAATAAAAGACTGCACGTGAGCAGAAGTCTGCACACTTTCTACCATGTGGTGCGCGATCATTTTACCCATTCGGGACATTTCAATGATCTCGTCTTCCCCACTTACACTAACCGGAGTTTTAGCCGGTTGTGGTGCTGCCTGTGTTGGCGCAGCAGCTTGCTGTTGCTGTTTCGGCTGTGAAGCAGGTTGAGAAGAACGGCTTTCAAGGTATCCTAAAATGTCATTTTTGGTCACTCTTCCCTCTTTGCCGCTTCCCTGGATTTGTTCAAGTTCCTCAAAAGAAATACCTTCTTCCTTTGCAATGTTCTTTACCAGGGGAGAGTAGAACCTGTTGCTGTCAGCATAGTCAGATGTACTGATGCTCTTAGCTTGCTCCACACGTTGCTCGGCTGCGACTACAGCTTCTTCTATTTCAGGTGAAGGCACCTCTTGATCGGCTACCGGAGTGGTATTTGCTGCCTCTTCACCTTCAGTTTCTATAATAGCAATGGTTTGTCCTACCTGTACTACATCATCTTCATTGAAAAGCTTCTCAACCAGCACCCCATCAACTTCACTCGGCACTTCACTATCTACTTTATCTGTGGCAATTTCCAGAACTGCCTCATCGGCTTCAATGGTCTCTCCAACTTCTTTTAACCAATTCGTAATGGTTGCTTCCGCAACACTTTCCCCCATCTTGGGTAATTTTAGTTCAAATTTTGCCATATTCTTAACTCGAAGATGTTTTACATAAATTCGACTGCGAAATTACTAAAAATCTACCTCAATTAATAATAATTCTTCAGCGCCGAAGATTTTCTGATCACTTTTGGCTTCTGAAACAAAGCCAATTCCCGAGTAAAATTACAATTTTTATTCAGGATTTCTGTGCAGAGGATTTTTTTGGTACTTCTGAAGAAAAATCTTCAGAATCAATTCTTCAGGGAATTCTCAAACGGAATTCGGTTGGTAATACTGCGGCCAAGGGTCACCTCATCTGCATATTCAAGCTCATCCCCCACCGAAATTCCGCGGGCTATAGTGCTGGTTTTAATATCCACACCCTCCAGTTGCTTAAAAATGTAAAAATTGGTAGTGTCTCCTTCCAAAGTACTGCTAAGGGCAAATATGATCTCCTCAATTTCCCCATTCCTGGCCTTCTCTATCAAAGATTTTATGGTAAGTTGAGAAGGGCCAATTCCTTCCATAGGATTGATCTTACCGCCCAGCACATGATAAAGTCCGCGATACTGACTCGTGTTCTCTATCGCCATCACATCCCGAATATCCTCCACTACGCAAACTACTTCCCGCTGTCGACTCCTGTTCGCACAGATCTCGCAAAGCTCGGTATCACTTATGTTGTGACAGTTCTTACAAAATTTCACTTCGGTCTTGAGATCAACTAAAGCCTTACTCAAGGCTACCGTCTGGGATTCGGGTTGCTTAAGAAGATGTAATACCAGCCTTAAAGCAGTGCGCCTGCCAATTCCCGGAAGCTGGGACATCTCATTCACAGCTTCTTCCAATAATTTTGAAGAAAATTCCATAGTTCAAAATTACTCCATATTTCATACAATTCCCAGAAAAAGAAGCCGCATTCCCCATGCTGCACATATTGCTAAGTTTTGTAATTTGCTGCCGAAATTCTATTACATGCAGCCCTCTTCCATACTATTACTTATAGCCGGATATTTTGTCACCCTAATATTCATTTCCTGGATCACAGGAAGAAAATCGGACAATAATACATTTTTCAAAGCCAACCGGCAATCGCCCTGGTATGTAGTAGCATTCGGGATGATTGGTGCTTCGCTGAGTGGGGTAACCTTTATTTCTGTACCGGGCTGGGTGGAGGCAAGCCAGTTCAGCTATATGCAGGTAGTGCTGGGTTATGTGGTGGGCTACGCAGTGATAGGGCTGGTACTGCTGCCTCTGTATTACAGGATGAACCTCACTTCCATCTACACCTATTTAGAAGGAAGATTTGGCACCTATTCTTACAAGACAGGAGCCTCTTTCTTCTTACTATCAAGGGTGGTAGGAGCAAGTTTCAGATTATTTCTGGTAGCAAACGTACTGCAGATCATCCTTTTCGATACGCTGGGAATCCCCTTTTGGGCGACCGTGATCATGACGATCTTATTGATATGGCTCTACACCTTCAGGTCGGGGATCAAAACAATTGTTTACACAGATACGCTTCAAACCCTATGTATGTTGATCGCGGTAGGGGTGAGTATTTACTATGTTTCTGATGATCTCGGGATACAGGGAGGAGAATTGATCTCACACATCTCCAACAGTGAGTTCTCAAAAATGTTCTTTTTTGATGACATTAAAAGTGCCGATTATTTCTGGAAGCAGTTTATTTCGGGAGCCTTCATAACTATCGTGATGACGGGACTCGACCAGGATATGATGCAGAAGAACCTTACCTGCCGGAACCTTGGAGATGCTCAAAAGAACATGTTCTGGTTTACCATAGTTCTGGTATTTGTCAACCTTTTCTTTCTTGCACTGGGAGTTCTACTTACTGAATATGCCCGTGCCAACGGAATTGACGCTTCAAAAGATGATCTCTTCCCGGTAATTGCTACTTCGGGAGAATTGGGAGTGGGAATTGCAATTTTCTTTATCCTTGGATTGATCGCCGCAGCCTATAGTAGTGCCGATAGCGCCCTTACAGCCCTCACTACCTCCTTTAGTATTGATATTCTTGATATCGAAAATAAGTTTAGACCCGAAAGGCAGGAAGCAATTAGAAAACAGATTCACATAGGGGTTTCTGTAGTCCTCATCCTGGTGATCATCGCCTTCAAATACATCATTCGGGATGAAAGCGTGATTGCCAAACTTTTCGTCTTTGCAGGATATACTTACGGACCTTTACTTGGCCTTTATAGTTTCGGGTTATTTACAAAAATGAAGGTGAAGGACAAGCTGGTTCCCGCAATTGCCATTCTCTCTCCTATTCTTACTTATGTGATAAGCATCAATAGCCTGGTATGGTTTGGATTTGAATTCGGGTTCTTTGTTCTTA
This sequence comes from Salinimicrobium sp. CAU 1759, assembly GCF_054482715.1. Lineage (NCBI taxonomy): Bacteria > Pseudomonadati > Bacteroidota > Flavobacteriia > Flavobacteriales > Flavobacteriaceae > Salinimicrobium > Salinimicrobium sp. CAU 1759. Next base: position 59,117 of record NZ_JBTLRK010000003.1, read on the forward strand.
TCCTTAATGGTCTCCTAACATTCCTTGGGCTAGTACTGCTGCGTAGAAAGTAAAATTAAGGTACAGGCTACTTCCACTTCAATCCCATTCTCCTGAAGAAGTCGGTAGAATTCCGGATTCTCGGTTCCGGGATTAAAGATCACCCTTTCCGGATGAAGGGATAGAATGTAATCGTAGTACTCCTTCTGCCGGGGTGGCCCGAGGTATAGAGTAACTGTATGTACATCTTCAAAAGGGATCTTTTCATTTTCGATCTTTACTCCGGCTACTTCCCCCTGTCTTAAACCAATTGCTACTGTAGGAATGTTGTTCCTTTTCAGCCTGTTGACAGCGATATTTGCATAGCGGGCGGGATTAGTGGTTGCACCCAGTACGAGGGTTTTCTTTTCCATTTTTTAAAATTTCTTTTTTGTAAGTGTAACAATAGCTAAAGTAAGCAGTCTTTAAGGTAAGAAATAATTCCCGCATAGGGGCGATTTGAAAAACATTGATGGTTAGTGTTAAAAGAGTCCCTTGCCAAGCCCGTACATTTGTGTATGGGCTTTTTCTTTTTATATATCTGCACCGTCTTCTGTCGCAGACCTTAAGGATGACTGTTTTTTATCCATTTAGGATTAGGGCTTTCGGAATTCTTCAGAAGGAAAAGAGATAAAAATAACCGCAGGAAAGCTCCTACGCAAAGGTTAAATTTCAGCAAATCTTGTAACAAAGGTGATTTTTAATAGTCTTGTAGATATACCGGGATGTAAAATTTTAGAAACCTGTGTTTTTTTATTATGCATTACAAGGTATTGGGCTTTATCAATCATCATCAAAAAATCAAAAAAATGAAACAGTTAATTTTATTCCTAATGCTATTCCCTCTTAGCTTTTTAGGAAATGCTAATCCCGATCCTACTGAACTCGGGACCGTTACCGGAATCATTATCGACAACGAATTCAAAGAACCTATCCCCTACGCCACTATTTCCATTTCTACACCCGAAGGTGAGCTGGTTACAGGAGCCGTAACCTCCGGGGATGGCACTTTTTCCATGGACAAGATTAAAGACGGGATCTATATCTTCAAAGCACAGTTCATGGGCTATAAGACGTATTCCAAACAGATCGAAGTGAAAGGCGGAAACAGGACGATCGATATTGGAATTATCTCCATGGAAGCCGAAATTGCCGAATTGGAAAGTGTTGACGTAGTTGCCGAAAGATCTACTATAGAGCAGCGCATAGACCGCAAGGTGGTTAATGTTGGAAAAGATCTTACCACAGCAGGCGCTACAGCCAGTGAAATCATGAACAATATCCCTAGCCTCGCTGTAGACCAGGATGGAAATATCTCCATGAGAGGAAACGAAAATGTGAGGATCCTGGTGGATGGCAAACCAACCAATATTCCTGCTGCCCAGCTTCTTAAACAAATCCCCAGTACTTCCATAAAAAGTATAGAATTGATCACAAACCCTTCAGCTAAATACAACCCGGAAGGAATGAGCGGGATCATCAATATCATTCTCCATAAGAACTCCAATATGGGTTTCAACGGTAACCTCAACACGGGAGTGACCTTGGGAGAAGATACCCGGTACACCGGTTCTCTTGACATGAACTACCGCAGCGGAAAACTGAACTTCTTCGGAAACTTTGGAACTAACGGCGGAAAAAGGGAACAGCTCGGTGTGATTCAGAATTTCACGAATAATTACACAGAGAGGATCAACTTCTTAAATGACTCTGAATCGTATTTGTTCAAAGTAGGAGTGGATTTTTACCTGGACGATAAAAATACTTTCTCGGTCTACACAAACCAGAATTACTACATGGGAGAACCTGCAGGAAAAGCCCGGATCCTGTTTGATGATCCCGCTACCGGGGATATTTTTCAGGACTTCTTTATTGATATGGAGAACGTCACCCACACCTATAATTTCGTCTACAACCATGACTTTAATTCTGAAGGTCACAAGTTGATCCTGGAGGCCGATCACAGCACAACTAATGAAGAAGAGTTTGCGCGTTTTGAATACAGCGGTGGAGGTGCCATTGATTTTGATTCTTATCGCGATGACGTTGATGAAGAATTATTAAATACCACATTCAATCTTGATTATGAGAATCCTTTTTCAGAAACCGCAAAGCTGGAATTAGGTGCAGAAGCCAGGTTGAGAAGAAGTACAAATGATTACCAGACCACTAACGAGTCCCTGGAAAATACCCTTTATGACTATGACAATAATATTTATTCTCTTTACTCAACTTTTGGACAAACTTGGAAAAAATGGTCTTACCAGCTTGGAGCGAGGTTAGAGAGTTATGATGTGGAAGCTGTGCTTGACGGGGACCTTATCTACGAAACCGACTATCTAACCTTGTATCCGTCGGCTTTTGTGTCATACAAACTTGATGAAATGAAGACAGTACAATTGAGCTATGGACGCAGGGTTGACCGTCCCGGTCTCAACCAGGTGAATCCTGTACGGGAATTTTCCACTCCCAGGATCACCGGAGTCGGGAACCCCGAACTTGATCCCCAATTCACTAATTCCCTGGAGTTCAATTATACACATAACTTCCAAAAAGGGAGTTTTACGGGAGGTATTTTCTACAGGTTGATCGAAGATGAAATAAGCCAGGTACTTTTGATAGATCCCGAGGATCCTTCCCGCTTATTGCTCACTTACAGGAACTGGGATGATAATACAGCCTATGGCTTTGAATTGAGCGGAAGATATAAACCTTTCTCCTGGTGGAGCCTAAATCCAAGCTTTGAACTCTATAGCAGTACCGAAAAAGGAGTTGTAGGAACAGAATACATGGAAGTGGATGCAATTGCCTACAGCTTTAGAATTAGCCAGAGTTTCAATGTCACCAAAAAGCTTACGCTTCAACTCTTCGGAATGTACCGAAGCCCAACAGAGATGCTACAGATCGAACCTGAAGAATTCTACTTTGTAAATGCCGGTGCCCGCTATAGCTTCTTAGAGGACAAGGCAACTTTAAGCCTTAACTTTAATGACATTTTTGGCACCCAGGAATTTCAGTTCACCAGTGAAGTACCCTACGAGCAACGCGGCCGCTTTAAAGGTGATACTCAAACCGTCTACCTGGGGCTGTCATACCGCTTTGGCGGCGGAAAGAATCGCGCCCTTTCCAGAAAGCAGCGGGACGACAACACCAATAGCAACGGTGGATTGTTTTAGATTTGTTTGAATTAGCCAAAAAGAAAATCCGCAACTGAAGAGTTGCGGATTTTTGTCATTTTAGAGAGGTCTTGATTCTTGTCTCTTGACTCTAATTTTACCATTTCATAATAGCACTCGCCCAGGTAAATCCACTACCAAAAGCTGCCAGTACAACAGTATCTCCTTCTTTTATTTTTCCTTCTTCCCAGGCTTCGGTTAAAGCAATAGGAATAGAGGCTGCGGTGGTATTCCCGTACCGCTGGATATTGTTGTATACCTGATCATCACTCAGCTTGAACTTCTGCTGAATGAACTGGGAAATTCGTAAGTTGGCCTGGTGCGGGATAAGCATGTCGATATCTTTAACCTCGAGTCCGTTTGCCTCCAAACCTTCCTTAATCACTTCAGAAAATCGGACTACTGCGTTTTTGAAAACGAATTGTCCATTCATATAAGGGTAATAAATAACATCATCCCCCTGCGGATTTTCCTCAATGATCTGTGGCACCCAGTGCATTGTACTGGGACCCTTCAGCGATAATTCCAGGGCATGTTTTCCTTCAGAATGAAGATGAGTTGAAAGGATTCCCTGCCCATTGTGATCACTTCGGCTCACAACTGCTGCTCCTGCACCATCTCCAAAGATCACTGAAACTCCACGGCCGCGGGTAGAGAAGTCGAGTCCGCCACTATGGTTTTCACTTCCTATCAGCAGGACATTCTTATACATTCCCGTCTTAATATATTGATCGGCAACAGAAAGTCCGTAGATGAATCCGCTACACTGGTTTCTTACATCCAGGGCCGGACAGGTGTGAATGTCCAGCATTTCCTGAACCTGCACCCCTCCTCCGGGAAAATAGTAATCGGGACTTAGCGTGGCAAAAACAATAAGATCTATATCGTCCTTGGAAATATTTGCTCGTTCAATGGCTATTTTTGCTGCCTTTACACCCATCACAGCTGTGGAATTACCATCCCCTTTTTTGATGTGGCGTCTTTCTTTTATCCCTGTTCTTTCCTGAATCCAGGCATCATTGGTATCCATGATCTTAGAAAGATCATCGTTAGTCACCACATTTTCGGGCACATAAAAACCCAGGCCCGCTATCTTTGATTGATACATGTATTAATTTTTAGGCTTCAATAAATTATTTCTCTTAAATTTAAGCAATTAATAAAAAGTTGCTCCGCAATATAAGAAACATTAACATCTTGACAGCGTAGCGCCTCTTAACCTAATTATACTTTATTATACCATGAAAAAAGTCTTTTTAAGTATCCTCTCTTTTATTTGCTTCACCGGAGTAAGCATTGGGCAGGAAAACCTCACCTATCAAAAACCTCCGCAGGAGATCCTGGAACTCGTTGATGTTCCACTGGCTCCTTCCACGCTCATTGACAGCGACGCCAAAAGGATAGTTTTTCTCTACCGCGATCAATTTAAATCCATTGCTGAATTGAGTGAAGAGGAAATGCGCCTGGGTGGATTAAGGATCAATCCTGTAACAAATATAAGTAGCCGGGCCACCTACTTCAACAATATTCAGGTAAAGGATATGAAAGCCGATGAGCCTACACAGGTGAAAGGCCTTCCGGAAAGTCCGCGGCTCACAAACTTCAGCTGGTCGCCAGATGAGTCAAAAATGGCATTTACGCACACTACTTCAGAAGGAGTGGAACTTTGGGTAGCCGATCTTGAAACCGCAACAGCGAAAAAGCTTACAGGCCCAAATTTAAATGCCAACATGAGAGATGTGCTTAACTGGTACAAAGATAATTCGGCCATATTGGTAAAAATGCTTCCGCAGGACCGCAAGAATTTGATAAATCCTGAAACTTCTGTTCCAACAGGGCCTACAGTTTCCGTAAGTGATGGAAAAGAAGCTCAAAACAGAACTTACCAGGATTTGCTGAAAAATCCGACAGATGAGTTTAACTTCGAGCAATTGGCCCGTGCCGAACTTGTAAAGGTGGATCTCAACGGAAAAACCTCAAAGTGGCTGGAACCTAAAATGTATGATGACATTTCTTTCTCTCCGGATGGTAATTATGTAATGGTGAGCCACATCAAAAAGCCTTTTTCATACCTGGTGCCTTACTACCGCTTCCCTTCAGAAACAATGGTCTACACCAGGGACAGGAAGCCGGTGAACCAGGTGAATCAAGTGCCGCTTACCGAAGATCTTCCGAAGGGATTCATGGCAGAAAGAGAAGGCAGAAGAAGTCTTAACTGGAGAAGTGACGCTCCCGCAACCCTAGTCTATGTTGAAGCACTTGACGGTGGTGATCCCGAAAGAGAAGCCGAATTTAGAGATGAAGTGTTTTTATTAGAAGCTCCTTTTAAAGGAGAAGGAAAGCCAATCCTTAAAACCAAAGACAGGTTTGGAGGAATTATCTGGGGAGATAAAAACACTGCCATTGCAACTGACTACTGGTGGAATAACAGAAATACCCGCACCTATGTCTTCGATCCATCAAATGCAGGGCAGCAGCCTAAGGTTCTTTTTGATCGTAACTACCAGGACCGGTACAGCGACCCCGGAAGTTTTGTGAGGGTAAAGAATAAGTATGGACAACAGGTCCTGAAAATGGATGATAATAACACCTTTCTTTTGGGAGACGGATTTACTCCTGAAGGCCAGTATCCTTTTGTAGACCGACTGGACCTTGAGACCGGAGAGACAGAGAGACTTTACCAGTCCAGCTACAACAACAAAAAGGAAACCTTGGTAGAGGCTATAGACATGGAAGAAGGTGAGATCCTTGTGCGAATTGAAACCGCCACAGAATATCCTAATTATTTTATCCGGGACATCGACAATGAGGAAGACCTCACCAGGGTGACTTCTTTTGAGAATCCATTTAAAAGCCTTGAAGATGTAAGTAAAGAAGTGATCACTTACGAAAGGGAGGATGGACTCGAGCTAAATGGCACTTTATATCTTCCGGCAGGCTATGATAAGCAGAATCCGCAAAAATTGCCAATGATCGTTTGGGCCTATCCACGTGAGTATAAAGACAAAAATTCTGCTTCCCAGAATACTTCCAATGCTAATGATTTCACTTATCCCTATTATGGCTCCCCTATTTATTGGGTAAACCGCGGCTATGTGGTATTGGATGATGCCTCTTTCCCAATTGTGGGAGAAGGTGAGGAAGAGCCAAATGACAGCTTTAGAAAGCAATTAGTGGCCAATGGAAAAGCAGCCATTGATGCTGTTGACGAGATGGGATATGTTGACAGGGATCGCGTTGCAGTTGGCGGCCACAGTTATGGTGCCTTTATGACTGCAAACCTTCTCTCCCACTCGAATCTCTTTGCTGCCGGAATTGCCCGAAGCGGAGCTTACAACCGTACGCTTACTCCTTTCGGGTTCCAGAGTGAAGAGAGAAATTACTGGGAAGCCCCTGAAGTTTACTACAACATGTCTCCCTTTATGCATGCAGATAAAATGAAGACTCCGCTGTTACTAATTCATGGTGAAGCCGATAATAATTCCGGTACCTATCCTATGCAGAGCGAACGCTATTTTAATGCCCTAAAAGGTTTAGGTGCCACAGCGAGACTTGTAATGCTGCCGAAGGAAAGCCATGGATACAGTGCCAAAGAATCTGTACTTCATGTGCTTTGGGAGCAGGATCAATGGCTTGAGAAGTATGTAAAGAATAAGGACCAACAGGATGGTAACATTCAGCCACAAACAATGGAATTAAAAAACTAGATTTAATTTCTTAAATAGAAAAGCCCGCAAGTTGCGGGCTTTTTTTTTACTAACACTTATTATTTACTACCAATCTTCATTGTCGTTGTAGGCATTGTATTCCTCTGCATCAATAAAATTATCATCATTGATGTCATAGTCATTGAATACATTTTCGTTCCACTCATCATTATCAATAGCACCATCACGATCTATATCATAAGTGTCAAACCAGTTATTATCGGCCATACCTTCATTCCACTCGTCATCATCTAAAAGACCGTCTCTATCGGTGTCAAAAACCCCATAATCTTCAGCTTTTAAATATCGGCCGGCTGTAGTATTCATACCTTCATTCCACTCGTTCTCATCAATATAATCATCCTGGTTCAGGTCAAAATCCTGATAAGTACGATCTGTAAATTCTCTGTCGTCAATGCTTCCATCCATGTTGGTATCCCAGTCGTCGTAATCGAGGTTATTTCTTTCCATAAATTCATTCTGGTCCAGCCTACTATCCCCATCTGCATCATAAATATCGAGATCCTGGGCAAACACCGCAGTTCCAAAGATCATACAACCCGCCACAAATATTCCTTTCAAAATCTTCATAATGTGATTTTATGGTTCAACTTTACTTTCTTTTATTTCTCTTTAATATAACCCTCCAAGGCCTTCATTGAAAGAGGTTTAATATTTTAACAGGGAGGAAAAAGGATTTAGAATTCCCCTAACAGCAATTAAAAAAGCCGGAAACAAAATTGCTTCCGGCTTTCAATGTTCCATAGAACATTGGCAATCAAGAGTATTGTTTAAAGCTATTGATCTTTACAGTAGCACCCAGGTCGTGCAGGAGATTATAAAGCCCGAAGAAAGTTCGGTTTATATATAGAAAATGTTTGCTTCCCCTATTTCCGTTCATTTTTCTAAGCTCCTGGTCTTTGCTGTACTTTTCGCTGAGGGAAGTGACAGAGGTCCAGAAACCTTCATCTGAAAAATCAAATTCCTCCCCATGAAAAGGGGCTGTAAAAAGACTTAACATCTGGTAGAACAAATCTGAAAAAAATGCAATTTCTTTTTCGGAATCCTCTTTCCTAAGGATCTCCAGTTCAAATAGTTTTGCATTAAATACTTCAGGATCATTGATTTTGTCCTTATCGGCAAGCTCAAAATATGGATCATAAAAATCCTGAGGCACCTGTTTAATACAGCCAAAATCAATGGCAATAAGATTGTGGTCCTTGTCAACAAGAAAATTCCCGGGGTGCGGGTCGGCATGTACCGCTTTCAAAACATGCATCTGGTACATATAAAAATCCCAAAGTGCCTGCCCCAGTTTATTTGCAGTTTCCTGATCTTCATTTTGTTTGGCAAAATCCCTTAAATGCATGCCATTCATCCAGTCCATTGTAATGATTCTTTCACTTGACAATTCAGGATAATATTTCGGAAACCTAAGGTTTGGAATATGGCTGCAGGCTTCGGAAATTTCAATGCTCTGTTTCACTTCGAGCACGTAATCTGTTTCTTCGAGCAGTTTACCTTCTACTTCCTTAAAATATCTTTCTGAATCCTTTCCCTGAAGATTGAACATCTTAATGGCGATTGGTTTCACCATAGCAAGGTCTGAGCTAATACTATCGGCTACCCCCGGATATTGAATTTTCACAGCAAGTTCTTTCCCATCTTTGGTAGCGCGGTGAACCTGACCAATACTGGCAGCATTCACAGATTCAAGAGAGAAACTGTCAAAAAGTTCATCGGGAAATTGACCGTGATATTTTTTGAAGGTCTTTCTCACCAGGGGAGCAGAAAGTGGAGGTACACTGAATTGTGCAAGACTAAATTTTTCAACGTAGGCATTGGGAAGAAGGCTTTTCTCCATGGAAAGCATTTGGGCGACCTTAAGTGCACTTCCCTTAAGGCTCTTCAATCCATCATAAATATCTTCGGCGTTGCTTTCATCCAGTTCCTCCCGGGAAAGCTCTCCATTAAATGCCTTTTTTGAATAATATTTAAGGTAATTACCTCCCACCTTTATCCCAGTCTGTACCATTTTACCGGTACGACCGATCTTGCCTGTAGGAATTCTATCTATTGTTTTCATTTCTTTCAAATTAAGGCCCGTAGCCGAATGTGTAGGGGGCATCCGGCACCGGGCCTAGCCTAGGCTTATTATTAAATACTTAAACCATTTTTTCCTTCCATAGAAATTTCCCCAAATCAAGAACCCTTTCTAAAGGAGTATTCTCAAACAGATCAAATACAGTATTTACAGATTTTTCTATGGCAACATCTGTGCTTTCAAATTGCGGGGAATTATCGTCCATCCAGAATTTCATTAAAAACATCAACTGTACCCAGGCAGCTTCAGAAAATATTGTTTCCGATCTTTTTAGCAGCTTTACCTGCTGCTCTTCATTACCTTCACGAATCAACTCGGCAGTGTAGTTTTTCACCTTACGCCTAAGACCTTTTAACTGTCCGGCACTGTTTAGCATGGAATCTTGATTTTTAAGAGAGAAGAGAACATAGCTTCGGTTAGCTGAAAGCATTTCAAAGAATGTGTAATACAGCGTGAGCATTTTCTCCCTGTTATTAAAGGAACCGTATTCTTTGCTTTTTTGCATCACCTCAAGAGTGTGATCAAAAAATCGTTCCCAAATCCCTTTTTTAAGACCTTCAAAACTTCCGAAGAAATTATAGAATTCTGTTTCTGAAATGTTGTTCTGCTTACAAAATTTATAGACAGTTCCGGGTTCTTCTTCATTTTCAAGCACATAATTCATATAGAGCTCAATAAGTCTATCCTGCGTAAGTTCTTCAGTCTTTGTGGTATTTTCTTTTACTTTAGCCATTCTTCCTTTTATTTCATTTGTTCAAAAATACAAATTATGTTCAAATTTCATTGCTAAAATTTAAACAACTTCCTGTTAAAGTTTTGAGCATCAGGAAAGTCTTACTAATAGTCGAAAGAAGACAAAGTAAATTACTTACGCTGTCAGTTTGTCAGCGCAGCCTGGTTGGTACTTTTTTTGACTTCTCTGGGAGAACGTAAAATTTAATAAACCAAAATATATGGCAACCGGAAACATTAATGTATCTGTTGAAAACATTTTTCCTTTAATAAAGAAGTTTTTATACAGTGATCACGAGATCTTTTTACGTGAATTGATCTCTAACGCTACAGATGCTACCCTAAAATTAAAACACCTGGCTACTATTGGAGAGGCTAAGGTAGAATACGGAAATCCCGTAATCGAGGTAAAGATCGACAAGGACAAGAAGCAACTTATTATTAGTGACCAGGGAATTGGAATGACCAAAGAAGAGGTTGAAAAATATATCAACCAGGTCGCTTTTTCGGGTGCTGAAGAATTCCTTGAAAAATATAAAGATTCAGCTAAGGATAGCGGGATCATAGGACATTTTGGGCTGGGATTCTATTCGGCATTCATGGTAGCTAACAAAGTGGAGATCATCACCAAATCCTTTAAAGATGAGCCTGCAGCTCACTGGGTGTGTGAAGGTACTACAGAATTCACCTTAGAGGAAGCTGATAAAAAGACCCACGGTACAGACATCATACTTCATATCAATGAAGATGATAAAGAATTTTTGGAGGAGAACAGGATAGAAGAACTACTTGTAAAATACAATAAGTTCATGCCTATCCCTATTAAGTTTGGAACCAGGGAAGAGACTCTGGATCTACCTGAAGATGCTCCCGAAGATGCAAAACCGGAAACCAGGACTGTAGACAATATTATCAATAATACTAATCCTGCGTGGACCAAGCAGCCGACAGATCTTGAGGACAAAGATTATAAAGACTTCTACAGGGAACTTTACCCCATGCAGTTCGAAGAGCCTTTGTTCCACATCCACCTTAATGTAGATTATCCTTTTAACCTTACCGGAATTCTCTATTTCCCTAAGATGTCACAGGATATGAACATCCAAAAGGATAAGATCCAGTTGTATCAAAACCAGGTCTTCGTGACAGATAACGTAGAAGGCATTGTACCTGAATTCCTTACCATGCTGCGCGGAGTTATCGATTCTCCCGATATCCCGCTGAACGTTTCCCGTTCTTACCTGCAGGCAGACGGAGCAGTGAAGAAGATCTCCAGCTACATCACCCGTAAGGTGGCAGATAAACTTAAATCTCTCTTCAACAATAACAGAGAGGATTTCGAGAAAAAGTGGAATGACATTAAGATCGTTATAGAATACGGAATGCTTTCTGAAGATAAATTCTTCGAAAAGGCTAAAGACTTTGCTCTTTATCCAACCGTTGACGACAAGTATTTCACCTTTGCTGAATTGATCGAAAAGATCAAGGACAATCAAACTGACAAAGATGGTAACCGCGTGATCCTTTATGCTTCAAATAAAGACGATCAACACAGCTACATCGAATCTGCAAAGGAAAAAGGTTATGAGGTACTGCTTCTTGATTCTCCAATAGTATCTCACCTGCTTCAAAAGCTGGAAATGGGAGAAGAGAAAGTTTCTTTTGCCCGTGTGGATGCCGATCATGTAGACAACCTCATCAAAAAGGATGAAGAAAAGATCTCTAAACTTAACGAAGAGGAAAAAGAGAAGCTGAAAACCGATTTTGAGAAGGTTGTACCTAAAGAAAAATACACTGTACAGCTGGAGTCAATGGACAGCAACGCAGCACCTTTGATCATAACTCAGCCGGAATTTATGAGAAGGATGAAGGAAATGCAACAAACCGGCGGTGGCGGAATGTTCGGGATGGGTAATATGCCAGAAATGTATAACCTGGTAGTGAACACCAATCACCCCCTTATCACCGAGATCCTGAATACGAAAACTGAGAAGAAACAGGAGCGTTTGATCAAGCAATCCCTTGATCTTGCCCGCCTTTCACAGAACCTCCTAAAAGGGGAAGAATTGACATCATTTATCAAGCGTAGCTTTGAGATGATCAAATAAGGTTCAAGATCTATGGAAATTCAAAAACCGTTTCGCTGTTACAGCGAAACGGTTTTTTTTTGAGTACTGGCAGAAAATTATAGAACTGATAGAATACTAAATAACGACCACACAGTTGTCATTCCCGACAGGAGGAATCTTCCTATTAAAGAGAATGTTGAATTTCGAATAATGAACCATGAATTGCCGCAGGCACTAAACTACCGGCTGCAATAAATTTTTGAAGATAGTATTGAAGAACTGCGGTATATCGTAAGGCTTGTTGATGATATCGTTCATGCCGGCTGCCAGGATCTCCTCTTTCATCTCTCCTACCTCTACTGCCGTTAAAGCTATTACAGGAATTTCTGAATTGAACTCCCTTATCTTAATGGTAGTCTCCATTCCATTCATACCCGGCATGTTGACATCCATAAGTACAATATCAAGTTGAGTTGATCTCAGGATTTTGAGTGCCTCTTCCCCACTATTTGCCACAAGACATTTGAAATCCCTTTTTTCAAGGATTCGACGGGTCACCACCTGATTGATCCTGTTGTCGTCCACTATCAAAATTTTGGGTGCTGTCTTTTCCTCAGTTCTTGATATATCTACTCCTAAAGGTTTTAGGTTCTCGGCTTCTGCTCCCTGTTCAAATTCTATAGTAAAATTGAATATCGAACCTTCTCCTTCGATACTATGAATGTTTATTTCAGATCCAAATAATTCAACCAGCTTTTTGACAATGGGAAGACCAAGGCCTGTACCCTGATAATTGAGATTCTGGGTTTTTAATTGGGAAAACTCCTCAAAGATCTCTTCCTGTTTGTTCTGTGGAATACCTATTCCAGTATCTCCAACTTCAAAATAGATGAGGCATTTACCATTGCTACAAGCCTTGTTTTCCGCTTTGATCCATATCCTGCCTTTTTCTGTGAATTTTACAGCATTACCCACAAGATTCATCATAATCTGGGAAAGTCGCATGGAATCACCCACCACTATCGGGATAGATGGATCTACTTCAAGATCTATCTTAACACACTTGTTTTTCCTGGTATTTTCAAAGGTCTTAACGATTCCCTGGAATAAAGAATTTATGTTGAAGACACTGTTTTCAAGGTGTATTAATTTGGCCTCCATTTTATTCATTTGAAGAACATCATTGATGAGCGCTAGCAAATAATCTGCAGAGAATTTAAGTGATCTTAGGTCATCTTCCTGCTCCTTTTCTTTGTTCTCCTCAAGTAGCAAAGATGCCAGGCCTACGACACCATACAGAGGAGTACGTAATTCATGACTCACTGTAGAGAAGAAACGGGTCTTTAGATTTGATAATCTTTCAGCTTCCTCTTTAGCCAGCTTAAGCTCACCATTTTTATCCTTTAACTGGGAAATTAATTTCTTTCTCATCTTATTGTTCCTGTAGAGAAGAAGGAGAAAGAAGAACATCACGATAAGAGATATTACCATGACAACTGAAAGCTGCTGAGTTTTTTTCAAGACTTCGTCTTTATACAGTTGTTCCCGCTTAGCCGCCTGTAGATCCTTTTTATATTCTTCTGTTTGGAATCTTTCATAAACTGCTTTCCGCTGTAGCTCCTTCTCCCTATCTACAATCTTTTCTTTAAGATCCTGATGCTTATTAAGAGCAGTATATGCTTCACTAAAATTCCCACTTTTAAAAAGCATTTTAGCAAATTCCTCATAGGCAAAAGAAGCTTCGGCTATTAAAGTATCCCTTTCAGCTACACCAATCCCAACCTTAAAATACTCCCGGGATAACTCATAATCCTCCCTGCCTGAATAATACATCCCATATAGAGTATTTATGTTACTCTCTGTTAATAGATCCTCTTCCTTCGATTTCCTGAATAAATCCCACGCTCTTTCAAGGTAGGGGAAGGCCTCATTATAATTGTGATTTTCAAGATAAGTCCAGGCTATATTCATAACCGGAGTAAGAGCCTGTTGGCTCTCTGATGCGCGGGAAGAAACCTGAATTGCTTTTCTGTAATACCCTAGCCCTTTTTCAATTGTTTTGTTATTGGAGGAATAGATGTTTCCTAAATTGTTGTAGGCGTACCACAGCAGTGTATCGTTTTCACTTGAACGGGCATATTCCAGTGCCTTTAAATAATTTTCCTTGGCCCTTAAAGTATCCTCAAGTCTTTCCCAAATAACTCCCAGAATATTATAAGCGTGATTGAGGTGATAAAAATCCTCTTTTTTGGAAGCCAGTTCGATGAGCTTAAGAGAATTTTCAATGGAGCGATTAAAATCGTAATCAAAGTAAGCTGAACGTGCCGCCTTGGATAGACTATCTGTATAGGTTTCATATGCCTTATCAGAATTTTGAGCAAATACTGCAAAGCACAGAAAGCAACCAAAAAAACTAAGCAGGTAATTTTTTCTCAAATGTTGATAATTAAGTTCGGTAAATAGGGCGCCGCAAATTATTTATTTTTAGCATCTTATGCAACAAAAAATAAAGTTTAAGAAGAAAAATGTTATTTTTTTAGAAACCTGGCTAAAACAAGACACTCCCGGACACAAAAAAACCCGGATTTTTGATATCCGGGTTTTTTTATCTTTACTAGAAACGTTTACTTATAAATTTCATTTAGGATCTTGGCAAGTCTAAGTCCACCTTTCTGTATTTGATCATGTACCACAGGAAACCAGTTGTACATGTACTCATATCCCAGTTTTTCTCCAGTCTCCACTGAGTCATATACCTGATTTGCCAATCTTTTTGACTCATACATCCAGTCTAAGACAGAACCTTTCTGGATTCTTTTGATTTGCTCTTTCGAAAGTACATCTGTATTATAGGCAAGTTCACTGTAGCTCATGTCAAAGTCATTGATCATTTCACTGTCCCAAACCCTGTGAAGGTTAGAACCGTCTCCAAACCATCTTACCTGTATGTCATTTCCTCCCTTATCTTCTCCCCTACCTGCGTGCAGTGGTTGATGAAGGTCTCCAACAAAGTGAACAAGCATTTTAAGCGCAAATTCCTTATCCTCTTTCGAAGCCTCTTTGTCCTTTAAAACTGCAATTGAAGTGTTTATCCCATGGACAAGATCTCCATCGGGATTTGCTGTTTCCTTTGAATACTCTGTCTCTCCCGGATTGAGGTTGACATAATGCCAGGGATTATATTTTCTATAGGCGGGATCACTTTTAATATCATCCCCATAAGTAGAAACAAAAGCCAGATTCATTCCGTTCAGGATCTCTCTAACCTTCTCCTTAGCTTTTTTGGTCAAATGCTGTTCTGCTACTTCTCCCGTAGCTCTGTGGCCGGTCCTCCCCCAATCATTATCTGAGGCAAATGTAAAACTGGAAATAAACAAAGTGGCAAGCAGTAAATAAATTTTCATGTATTTAATTTTTAAAGGTCCCCAAAGATAGAAATTAGGAAGACGTTTTTAACTCATTTTCAAAAATCCTGCCTAATTTTTCTCATTTTTGATGGGTTGTAGAGAACAATGCGATATTGTAACTTTAAAAGAAAAAATCTACCTATTAGGTATATTGGGAGCAACAATTTCTAAAGAGATGGGAGATTTTCTCAGAACAAAAGCGGAAGATTTTCTCATAGACACTCAAAAACCTAAAGCAGCTCAAAAGATCATTAACTTTTACTTTAATTCATGAAAAACATCATTCCCGCCATTTTCTTCCTATTGTCTGTTTGTGCTTTGGCCCAGGAAGAGAAATTCTTTTCTACAGAGGTTAACCTTGATCCTTATGTAAAAGGTACTTTGATCATCCCCAATTCTTCAGAAGCGAGTCCGCTTGTGATCATGCTACAGGGATCGGGACCTACAGACAGGCACGGCAATCAATCTTTCATGAAGAACGATGCTCTAAAAAAACTTTCCATTGCCCTGGCCGAAGAAGGAATTTCCACCTATCGTTATGATAAGAGGATTATGCAAATGCAGCAGCTGGGAATTAGGGAGCAGGATATAAGGTTTGATGACTTTATTACTGATGCCGTAAGTGTTCTGGATCATTTTGCGGAAGACGAAAGATTTGACAAACTGGTTGTTTTAGGCCACAGCCAGGGTTCTCTTGTAGGAATGGTGGCGGCACAGAACAGAGCAGATGCCTTTATTTCTGTAGCCGGAGTGGCCCAACCTATAGATTCTATACTTATTCAGCAAATTGCCCATCAAATGCCGGGGCTAAAAGCCAATGCACAGCAGTCATTCAAGGAACTAAGGGATTCCGGCAGTACCTCAAGTTATAACCCTGTCCTGGAATCAATTTTCCGGCCTTCTGTACAGCCCTTTATTCTTTCCTGGATAAAGTATGAACCAACGGAAGAGATCTCCAAACTTAAGATGCCGGTTCTCATTATCAATGGCAGCAAAGATTTGCAGGTAGAGGAAGCAGAAGCTGAAGCATTACGGGTCGCAAATCCCGATGCAGAATTCGTGATCCTGAAGGACATGAACCACGTCTTGCGCAAAATCGAAGGAGATGATCTTGAAAACTCGAAGTCCTATAATGAGGCCTATAGGCCCTTACATCCCGAATTAGTTGATGTTCTGGTCAAGTTTATAAGGGAGGTAGAATGAGCTACAGGATAATCTTTACAGATATTGACGGAACTTTACTGAACAAAGAAAGACAACTTTCTACCCTTACTAAAAAAGTTTTCCAGCAGCTTCAAAAAAGGCTGCCATTCGTGCTGATATCTTCCAGGATGCCACAGGCCATGGAACACCTTCAGGAAGAACTGCATATTTCTCATCAACCCCTTATTAGCTACAATGGAGCTCAAATTATTCTAAATGGTGAAACAGTAGTATCAAAAGAAATACCGTGGGAGATATTAGATGCTCTTCACACTTTCAATCTGGAAAAAAATTGTCACATCAGTCTTTACAATGATCGGGATTGGTACGTACCTCAAATGGACTACTGGGCCAAGCGCGAGGAAAATAACACCCGTGTGGCACCAACAGTAAAAACTACCGAAAAGGTACTTCAGGACTGGAAACCTCTCAAAAAAGGTGCTCATAAAATTATGTGTATGGGAGAAGCTGAAAAAATAGAGGCGATAGAAGAATTCCTTTTAAAGGAGTTTAAAAACCAATTGCACCTCTACCGCTCGAAACCCACTTATTTGGAAATAACAAACAGAGATGTCTCTAAATTGACCGCAGTCGAATTTCTGCTGAATTCTCATTTCAAGCTTTCCCTGGAAGAAACTATAGCTTTTGGAGACAATTACAACGACTACGAAATGCTAGAGGCGGCAGGTATGGGTATTGCAGTGGGAAATGCCAAACCCGAGATCCTGAAGATTGCCAGGAAAATAACTCATCACAATACAGAGGATGGAGTTGCTAAAAGTCTGCAGGAACTTTTTAAACTTAGCTGACTTTAATAAATTTTTAAGGATGTTCTAAAAATTGTATTTTGCCGGTCTTTAAAGGCAATTTATGGATAACCCCCCAATTTTCACCAATGATGCCATCGTCCTTGGTCTGTTGATGCTGGCTTTAGGTTTTGTGTTTTTCACTTCCTCCCAAAAAGTAGGTTTTTGGTACAAATTTTATAAAGTGGTACCGGCACTGCTAATGTGCTACCTCATTCCTGCAATCCTGAATTCTCTCAACATAATTTCTGATGAGACTTCGCAGCTATATTTTGTAGCCAGCCGTTATTTGTTACCGGCCTCTTTGGTATTGATGACCCTTAGCATAGATCTAAAGGCCATATTTAATCTTGGACCCAAAGCCTTGATCATGTTCTTTACCGGAACTATAGGAATTATTATTGGAGGTCCTATTGCTATCCTCCTAATTTCGGCCTTTTCTCCCGAAACCGTTGGCGGCGTTGGCCCCGATGCTGTCTGGAGAGGGCTTTCAACCCTTGCAGGTAGCTGGATTGGTGGTGGTGCCAACCAGGCAGCCATGTTGGAGATCTTTGAATATAACCCCGACCTGTACGGCGGAATGGTATTGGTAGATATTGTTGTCGCCAATCTATGGATGGCCATTCTCCTCATGGGAATTGGCAAAAGTGACAGAATAGATGAATGGCTGCGCGCAGACAATTCAGCTATAGAAGGATTGAAGAAAAAAGTTACCGCTTATGCCGAAAGTGTCACACGAAATCCTTCCCTTGCAGATCTCATGATCATGCTGGCTTTAGCCTTTGGTGCAGTAGGCTTCGCCCATTGGAGTGCCGATGGCATAGCTGCATTCCTGACATCAAACTTTGAAGTTTTCAACGACAATAAGTCTGCCTTATCGTCTTTTGCTTCTTCCTTCTTCTGGATGATTTCTATTGCAACTGCTGTGGGAATTGTTTTGTCATTTACCCGTGCCAAGGAATACGAGGGTGCCGGCGCAAGTAAGCTGGGAAGTGTATTTATCTACTTCCTTGTAGCTACTATTGGAATGAAAATGGACCTTACCATGGTCTTTGACAACCCGGGACTTATAGCTATAGGTCTTGTGTGGATGGCAATTCATGCCGGACTTTTAATTCTGGTTGCAAAGCTTATAAAAGCGCCATATTTCTTTCTTGCTGTGGGCAGTCAGGCGAATGTGGGTGGCGCAGCCTCTGCACCTGTAGTTGCGGCAGCCTTTCATCCATCCCTTGCCACAGTAGGTGTACTACTTGCAGTTTTTGGATATGTAGTGGGAACCTATGGAGCGATTTTAAGTACAATTTTAATGCAATTAGCTGCCGGAGCTTAAAATTTAAACATGTTTTTTTAGCATATTTGCGCTCATATTATCACAAGACATTCATGAAAAAATTAGGATTATTTTTTATTGCTATTATCACTCTTGCAGCCTGTACTTCAGAAGAAACAAACCTGGAGATCAAGGGAAAAGTTCAGGGGCTTAAAAAAGGAACTTTGTACCTGCAAAAGGTTGAAGACACCAGTCTTATCACTATTGACTCTGTTGTAATGACAGGTAATGAAAATTTCGTTTTTGAAACTTTTATTAAGAGCCCACAGGTTCTATACCTCTACCTTAACAAGAAGGACAATACCATTTATGATGACCGTCTCATGTTCTTTGCCGAACCCGGAGAGATGATCATCAATACCACTTTGAAGAATTTTGAAGGGGACGCAATAGTTGAAGGGTCCGAAAATCAAAAGAAACTCATGGAATATCAGGCTATGATCAACAAGTTCAACACCCGCAACCTGGAACTTATTCAGAAAAGCGTAGCTGCAGAGCAGGAACAGGATCAGGCTACCATAGATTCGGCCAATGCTGCGTATGACCAGCTCATTAGAAGAAGGTACCTCTTCACTGTTAATTTTGCCATGAATAATAAGGATCTTGAAGTAGCTCCCTACCTGGCAATTTCTGAAATTTTTGATGCAAATATCAAATATCTTGACACTATCTACTCTTCCCTTACTCCTGAAGTAAAGGAGTCGCGTTACGGACAAAGTCTCGAAGAGTTCCTGCAAGAACGCAGGGAAATGGAGCAACAGAGCAAAAAAGATTCTGCCACACAAGTATAGGAATATTTCCTTCTAAATAATTCAGATCCCGCTATATGGCGGGATTTTTCTATTTAGGAGAGATGAGGCCTTAGGTATGAGAAGCAACTTGGAATCCTTTATCTTTAGTTCTAATCCTAAATCTTGAATAACAAAAAAGCGCCTTCATTTCTGAAGGAGCTTCTTGAACCGATGGAGGGACTCCCTTCGACTACAGCAGCTAAAAAGTGCTTCCGCTCAGGACAGGCTTCTCGTCCCTCACAACATTGCATAAAAAAACCTCTCAAAAAATTGAGAGGTTTTTAATTTAGAGCCGATGGAGGGACTCGAACCCACGACCTGCTGATTACAAATCAGCTGCTCTAGCCAGCTGAGCTACATCGGCAAATGCTCTTTTTAGAGAGCGTTTATTTTTTCAACAAGATCTCTGGCTTTTACCTCGAGCTCTTTTTCTATACCTCTAAAATGATGTTTTTTATTCTCAACATCTTTTTGATTCATCTTTCCGATCAACTCGTCAAAATCTGAAATTGCCTCGTCGACAATTTCTTCAGACTTAGCCGGATCTTCATTGGGATGTGTCACCTGGTGAAGGTAAGCCGCCTCAATAATATCTCCAAAAACGTAGTTGATATCTCTTTTTAGTGTTCTTCTGTTCGCCATCTTTCGCGTAATTTTTCAGCAGCGAATTTACACTATTTCTTTATTCAAAAAACAGTTTTGATATTTTTTTTTATTCTCCACGGTAGGTGACAAAATTGCGAGGAGTTTCGTAGAGAGTCACTTCCAGGTCAAGATGCGACTCCAGCTCGGCCCTCAACTTCTTCCATATCACTATAGAAATATTTTCGGCCGTAGGATTAAGCTCCTCAAATTCCGGCACTTCAAGATTTAAGTTTTTATGATCAAACGGGACTTCTATTTTTTCGTAGATCAATTTTTTAAGATCTTTAAGGTTTACCACAAATCCGGTTTGAGGATCAACCTCACCTGTAACTGCCACAACCAGCTCATAGTTATGACCATGGTAATTAGGATTATTACACTTCCCAAAGACCCTGGAATTTTTTTCGTCATCCCAATCCTTGCGATGTAGCCTGTGCGCAGCATTAAAATGTGCTTTTCTGTTTACCGTTACCCTCATTGCTTGATATGCTTATAATATTTATCAAAAATGATCTTAAACCAGGCTGTGTAGATATCGGGATTCTTTTTCATATCTTCCTTCAGCTCTTCCAGGCTCACCCATTTATAATCATGGGCCTCATTAGGATTAAGATTTGGTTCTTCATTGTAATGCCCTACAAGAATATGGTCGAATTCATGTTCTGTGAGTCCGTTGTCAAATGGTGCCTTATAGATAAAGGAAATAGTATCTTTAAGATCTGTTGAAAATCCCATTTCTTCCTGCAGGCGACGTTTTCCCGCCTCAATATTAGTTTCCCCTTCCCGTTGGTGGCTGCAACAGGTATTCGTCCACAATCCCGGAGAATGATATTTATCCAAAGCCCGCTGCTGAATCATTAATTCGTTCCTATCATTAAAGACAAAGACCGAAAATGCTCTGTGTAGCAATGCTTTTTCATGAGCTTCCATTTTGGGCATAAGACCTATTTGCTCATCATTTTCATTTACGAGGATTACTTGTTCTTCTTTCATTGCAAAAATTGAGCTTCAAATGTACAAAAACGGTCGGGAAAACACCTTTTTGGGACTTCAGAATTGGCTCTAAAGGAGTGGCTCATCCTATCATCGATTTCACGATCAAATAATTATCTTTGCAGCCTTAATTACGAGTATGAAATTTCAAGAAGAGATCAAGAGAAGAAGGACCTTTGGGATCATTTCCCACCCCGATGCCGGTAAAACCACACTCACCGAAAAGCTGCTGCTTTTTGGAGGTGCGATACAGGAAGCCGGGGCGGTAAAGTCCAATAAGATCAAGAAGGGAGCGACCAGTGACTTCATGGAAATCGAGCGACAGAGAGGGATCTCGGTTGCAACTTCTGTACTTGCTTTCGAATATAAAAAGAATAAGATCAACATTCTCGATACCCCAGGACACAAGGATTTTGCTGAAGATACTTTTAGAACGCTTACCGCTGTTGATTCTGTGATCGTAGTAATTGACGTTGCCAAAGGGGTTGAGGAACAAACAGAAAAGCTGGTGGAAGTTTGCCGTATGCGCAACATTCCCATGATCGTTTTTATAAATAAACTTGACCGCGAAGGAAAGGATGCCTTTGAACTTCTTGATGAGATCGAACAAAAGCTGAACCTTACAGTTACTCCCTTAAGCTTCCCCATTGGAATGGGTTATGATTTCAAAGGGATCTACAACATCTGGGAGCAAAATGTGAATCTTTTTACGGGGGATCCAAGAAAAGACATTGAAGAGACAGTAGAGATCTCCGACCTTTCTTCTGAAAAACTCGACACGCTTATTGGTGAAAAGGCTGCAGGTACTCTGCGTGAGGAACTGGAGCTGGCCCAGGGTGTATACCCCGAATTTGATAAAGAAGCTTATCTCGCCGGAAATCTCCAACCTGTTTTCTTTGGTTCGGCTTTGAATAACTTTGGGGTTAGAGAATTGCTGGATTGTTTTATAAATATCGCCCCTCCTCCCCGCCCGAAGGAGAGCGATATTAGAAAAGTAGAACCTTCCGAAGAAAATTTTACTGGTTTTGTATTTAAGATCCATGCCAATATGGATCCAAAGCACAGAGACCGTTTAGCCTTTATAAAGATCGTTTCAGGAAAATTTGAGAGGAATACGCCTTACCTACACGTGAGGCATAACAAAAAGCTCAAATTCTCCAGCCCTAATGCCTTTTTTGCTGAAAGAAAGGAGATCGTAGATGTTTCTTATCCCGGAGATATCGTAGGACTACACGACACGGGTAACTTTAAAATAGGAGATACCCTGACGGAAGGGGAAGAGTTGCGATATAAAGGAATACCTAGTTTCTCCCCAGAACATTTTCGGTACATCAACAATGCCGATCCTATGAAATCCAAACAATTGGAAAAAGGAATCGATCAACTTATGGACGAAGGAGTAGCTCAGCTTTTTATCCTGGAACTCAATGGTCGAAAGGTAATTGGAACAGTAGGTGCACTGCAGTTTGAGGTGATCCAGTACCGCCTTGAACATGAGTATGGCGCAAAATGTACTTACGAGAACTTAAATGTACATAAGGCATGCTGGGTAGACCCTGAGGATCCAAAAAGTGAAGAATTCAAAGACTTTAAAAGGGTAAAATCAAAATTCCTTGCCTACGATAAACGCGGACAATTAGTTTTCCTTGCCGATTCTGCCTTTTCCCTCCAAATGGCACAGCAGAAATATCCACATGTGAAATTTCATTTTGTGTCGGAGTATAAGTAGAACCTTTAACGAACCTCTAAGTTAATATTCAAAACCTGTAGAGAGCTCTACAGGTTTTTTTTATACTAAAGGAAAGACTAATAAAGTTGAAGAATACCTGTCAAAAATGGCATTTTTTATAAGGTGTTCTGTTCAGGCTTAAAAGCTCCTATTCGTAGTAGACGCCTAAATGATCCTAATTCCCATCCGGTTTTTAGTTTTGCTCCCAAAAGCGACTGTAATAGTCGGTGATCAAATATTTCAGCTTTAAGCCAATTGACTGTTGAAAATATGGTGTGTCTAAAGCTTACGTCTTGAACCTCTATACAATCCGCCTAAGCCAATACTAATATAATGCATGCCGCCGGAATATTCCTGTCCAAATTGTGGGGCAGCGAAACCATATCTAAGTCTAATAAACCAGTAGCTGTATTTCGGACTGTTTGGAGCAAGCAACCCTGTATTCCAGTTAAGCTTGTAATCCAAATTAAAACCTGCAGTATAAGTTGTTGTAAAATCCAGACCGGCATCTTCCACCCCCGGGTTTTGTTCAATATCATATTCGGTAGGGCCAACAGAAGTTGAAGCAATACCTGCAAATGGCGAAATCTTTAATCTTTTATTATCGACAATTGTGTACCCAAGGGAAGCTTCGGGAAGGTAGATTCGAACCTGTGAATCCTTTTCCCATACACCGCCATTGAATGGGCGATCTTCTTTATTAGAGCTGAAACCAATATAGTTCCTAAGATAAAGTGTCCATTTCTTGTATTCAACATCAAAGGCAACGCCCATGGGAATATTATTTTTAAAATTTTCGGAGAGATTGTCGGTAAACAGGCCATACCCGCTAAAAAATTCAAAGGCCAGTCCCCAGTTCGACGAAACATACCTGAATCGAATATTTTCTTTGATATAACTAACGTAGTTACTTTCAGGATATTTGGCAAGGAAGTTATCTGCCAAATTATTTATCCTTTCCTGTTCACTCTGTGGATCTTCGGGATTGGACAGAAGATATTCAAGAAATAATACTAAAAACTCCTGATCTGCAGAAGAGAGTTTGGAACGTTCTATCTCCCATTTTAATACCGGTTTATCTGTATATGTTTTATGCTGAATCTTAGTATATAACATATCGTATTCCGGTTTGATCTGGCGCCCTAGTTTTTCCAGTGCGTTCTCATCAAAGGCAATAATATTATCTATAAGCTCCTCATACTCCTGAGTCCAGTAAAGCAGAAGCCAGTTCTCACCAGGATAAATAGCCAGGTAATCATCATTCTCAACTTCATTAATGAGGTATCTTTTTATCTCCTTTACCTTTTTGAGATCTTCTTCAAGAAATCGATCTAGCAGGAGGCTTCTTCCGCTTGAAATTACTTGAGACTTTGTGCCATCATAATTAAGGATCTCTTGCTGAAGACTGTCATTTTGTGCATGAGAGATAGCAAATGTGAAAAAGAAAAACAGAAGAAGTAAATTTTTAAGCATGTAATCCTGATGTAAATTAAAGTGTGAAGATAATGTTAAATCAACATTCGTGGAATAAGGACAACCAAATTCCATAGAAAAATTTACTCCAGATTTTAAGATACTGTAAAATAGCAAATTCAAAGAAGGACATTAGCACCTGATTCCTGTCTCCAGGATGCAGCGGTTATATCCAGGAGTTCTTGCCCATGCCTCCCATTGTGCCAGCACTCTTCCTGCAAAGCCCTTCCCCTTGCTTTTATTTTTGGTATACATCCTTTTTACTTCTACTGTTTCAGGATCGAAGTATTTAAATGCTCCACAAGCTACGGGAGTTTCGTTTTGGATATAAAACGATCGCGTGCTTTATAGCTGTAAGCTTATTGAACTGGTCAAAAAAAGCATGATCCTCACCATAGGTCACTGCCAAGTGTTTATACAGCTCCTTTACGAGCATAATGAAATCAAGATCTGTATAGGTAGTGCGCTTAATAACCGGCTCGGTCATGTAATGTTGTCTTCTGTAGAGGAGAGTTTTAACCGGACACTAATTCTTGAAAAAATGCCTGTCAAAAATGTCATTTTAGATACTTATTCTTAACGGTCCTTGTACCTCTTCCGTAGACCAGGTAAGCAAGCAATCCTACCAGGGGCACAAAAAACACCAGCATCGACCACAGCATCCCTTCTCTCCCCTTGAATTCTGAGGTAACTATTTCGTACAGAAAATACATCCAGGCAACGAGGAGTCCAAACATAAATGCCTGCCACAAAAAAGCTACAAAAGAAAAGTGCTCCATTTAAATTTTTATTAAGCCTGTCCTGTGGGGCCGAAATTCAGCGGGATATTAGGCTGATCATAATCTTTAATTTCTCCATGAGCTTTTTCAAAACGTTGAACGTTATCTCCCAGGGCTTTTAAAAGACGCTTTGCGTGCTGCGGGGTAAGAATGATGCGCGATTTCACTTTGCTTTTAGGAGTGCCTGGCATTATACTTACAAAATCAACTACGAATTCTGAAACCGAATGGTTAATAATGGCCAGATTCGAATAAGTTCCTTCCGCTACTTTTTCATCTAATTCTATATTGATTTGACCTTTCTTTGGCTTTTTTGGGTTGTTGTTTTGATCGCTCATTTTATATTTTTATTTCATTTAAAAGTACAAAAAAATCCCGACCGCATTGGCCGGGATTTTATTGAATGGAAATCCGGTTGATGGAATTTCCTAGTTATAATTTACTTCCTGCTTTTTCTCAAGCATTTCGTCAAATTCTTCTTTAGAACCAACAATGATATGGTCGTACTCCCTAAGACCGGTACCGGCCGGGATTCTATGTCCAACAATAACATTTTCTTTTAGTCCTTCAAGTTCATCAACCTTACCACTTACAGCTGCCTCATTAAGTACCTTCGTAGTTTCCTGGAAGGATGCTGCAGAAATAAATGATTTGGTTTGAAGTGATGCACGGGTAATACCTTGTAAAACCGGAGTCGCTGTCGCAGGAATTACTTCCCTTGCAGTAACAAGATTCTTATCCTCTCTTCTAAGGATAGAGTTCTCGTCTCTCAAGTCTCTCGGACTAATAAGCTGTCCCGGTTTAAGGTTCTCTGAATCTCCGGCGTCTTCGACAACCTTCATTCCAAAGATCTCGTCATTCTCCTCTGTGAAATCATCCTTATGAACCAATTGGTTCTCAAGGAAGATCGTATCTCCCGGATCAACGATCCTTACTTTACGCATCATTTGTCTTACAACTACTTCAAAGTGCTTATCGTTGATCTTCACCCCTTGCAGTCGGTAAACTTCCTGAACTTCATTCACAAGGTACTGTTGCACAGCACTTGGTCCTTTGATAGAAAGTATATCTTCCGGAGTTACAGATCCATCAGATAGCGGCATTCCGGCACGCACGTAGTCATTCTCCTGAACAAGGATCTGGTTAGAAAGCTTCACAAGATACTTCTTAACTTCTCCCAGCTTGGATTCGATGATGATCTCACGATTACCACGTTTGATCTTTCCGAAAGAAACAACTCCGTCGATCTCACTTACCACAGCAGGGTTAGATGGGTTACGCGCTTCGAAAAGCTCGGTCACCCTTGGAAGACCTCCTGTAATATCCCCGGACTTCGAAGATTTACGCGGGATCTTAACCAGGATCTTACCTACTTTGATCTTCTCGTCGTTGTCTACCATAAGGTGAGCACCAACAGGAAGGTTGTAAGAACGAATTACCTCGTCTTTCTTTCCAAGGATCTGCAGCGTTGGGATAAGCTTTTTGTTACGGCTTTCAGAAATCACTTTCTCCTGGAATCCGGTTTGCTCATCGATCTCCACCTGGTAAGTTACCCCTTGCTCGATATTCTCATACTTGATCTTACCGGCAAATTCTGAAATGATCACCCCGTTATAAGGATCCCACTGGCAAATTACCTCGTCTTTGGAAACTTTGTCTCCATTTTTAATAAATATCTGTGATCCATAAGGAATATTACTCGTACTAAGTACAATTCCAGATTTCTGATCTTTCAGTTTTAATTCTGAAGTTCTTGAAATTACGATCTCCGCCTCACTACCATCAGGAGCTTCTCCTTTAACGGTCTTAAGATCTTCGATCTCTGCAATTCCGGGGAACTTCGCGATCAATTTATTCTCTTCAGAAATGTTTCCTGCAATACCACCCACGTGGAAGGTACGAAGGGTAAGCTGTGTTCCCGGCTCTCCAATAGACTGGGCAGCTACAACTCCAACCGCTTCACCTTTTTGTACCGTTTTGTTGGTAGCAAGGTTACGGCCGTAACATTTCACACAAATCCCTTTCTTAGCCTCACAGGTAAGAGCAGATCTCACTTCAACGCTCTCGATTGGAGCACTGGTGATCTTTCTCACGATATCTTCGTCGATCTCTACTCCCGATGAAACAAGTAGTTCATTGGTCAAAGGATCATACACATCATGAAGGGCAGTTCTACCAAGGATACGCTCTCCTAGTGATTCAACGATCTCTTCATTCTTCTTAAGCGGAGAAACATCTACACCTCTAAGAGTTCCACAATCTTCTTCGTTGATGATCACATCCTGTGATACGTCAACCAAACGACGGGTTAGGTAACCAGCATCGGCAGTTTTAAGAGCCGTATCGGCAAGACCTTTACGTGCACCGTGCGTAGAGATAAAGTACTCAAGGATCGAAAGACCTTCCTTAAAGTTGGAAAGGATAGGGTTCTCGATAATCTCACCACCACCTGAAGTAGATTTCTTAGGCTTCGCCATCAATCCACGCATACCGGTCAACTGACGGATCTGTTCTTTAGATCCCCTTGCACCGGAGTCAAGCATCATGTACACCGAGTTAAATCCTTGCTGATCCTCACGAATACGCTTCATGGCCAATTCCGTTAAGCCGGCGTTCGTAGAGGTCCAGATATCAATAACCTGGTTGTAACGTTCGTTATTGGTAATAAGACCCATGTTATAGTTTCCTATAATACCTTCAACCTGCTCGTTTGCATCGTCTATCATAGACTGCTTTTCTTCCGGAATGATAATATCTCCCAGGCTGAAAGATAATCCTCCGCGGAATGCAAATCCATAACCCATCTCCTTAATAGCGTCAAGGAATTCCGCAGTTTCGGGAACACTTGTCACTTTAAGAATATTACCAATAATGTCACGAAGGGACTTTTTGGTAAGAACCTCGTTCACAAAACCTGCCTTTTCGGGCACGGCCTGGTTAAACAATACTCTACCAACAGTAGTTTCGATGATCTGGTTTACAAGTTCTCCAGCCTCGTTAAAGTCTTTTGTGCGAATCTTGATCATCGCGTTAAGCTCCACTCTCTTCTGGTTATAGGCGATGTTCACCTCTTCTGCAGAATAGAACGTTAGGCCTTCTCCTTTTACAGGTCTTTCTTCAGTTGATTTTCTGGCCTTTGTCATATAATAAAGACCAAGCACCATATCCTGAGAAGGTACAGTAACCGGTGAACCGTTAGCAGGGTTCAAAATATTGTGAGAACCTAGCATTAACAGCTGAGCTTCGAGGATAGCCTCTGGCCCAAGCGGAAGGTGAACAGCCATCTGGTCACCATCAAAGTCGGCGTTGAATGCAGTACACGCTAATGGGTGCAACTGGATCGCCTTACCTTCAATAAGTTTTGGCTGGAATGCCTGGATACCAAGTCTGTGAAGAGTGGGGGCCCGGTTTAGCAACACAGGGTGTCCTTTCAACACATTCTCAAGAATATCCCAAACAACAGGTTCTTTTTTATCTATAATTTTCTTGGCAGACTTTACCGTCTTAACAATACCTCTTTCGATCAATTTTCTAATCACGAAAGGCTTGTAAAGTTCGGCTGCCATGTCTTTTGGAAGACCACATTCGTAGAACTTCAATTCAGGTCCCACAACAATTACCGAACGTGCCGAATAATCCACACGCTTACCAAGCAGGTTTTGACGGAAACGCCCTTGTTTCCCTTTTAAGGAATCGGAAAGGGATTTCAACGGCCTGTTGGAATCAGTTTTTACTGCTGAAGACTTACGGGTGTTATCGAACAACGAATCCACAGATTCCTGAAGCATACGCTTCTCGTTACGAAGGATAACTTCTGGAGCTTTGATCTCCATCAATCTCTTCAAACGGTTGTTACGGATAATTACTCGACGGTAAAGGTCATTTAAATCTGAAGTCGCAAAACGTCCTCCATCGAGCGGCACCAACGGACGTAATTCCGGCGGAATGATTGGAATTACTTTCATGATCATCCACTCAGGACGATTCTCGCGATTTTTGTTTGCATCACGAAGTGCTTCCACAACCTGAAGTCTCTTAAGGGCTTCAGTTTTACGTTGCTTGGAAGTCTCGTTGTTTGCCTTATGTCTCAATTCATAGGAAAGAGAATCAAGATCAATGCGTTGCAAAATATCAATAAGACACTCTGCACCCATTTTTGCAATGAATTTGTTTGGATCGTTTTCATCCAGGTAAAGGTTTTCCTGCGGAAGGGTATCCAAAATGTTCAGGTACTCTTCTTCAGTTAGGAAATCCATTTTCTTCAACGGCGATCCATCCTCATTCTTGGCAATACCCGGCTGAATTACTACGTATCTTTCGTAGTAGATGATCATATCTAATTTCTTAGAAGGCAGACCAAGCAGGTATCCAATTTTGTTAGGTAAAGAACGGAAGTACCAGATATGTGCAACAGGAACTACAAGGTTAATATGCCCTACGCGGTCTCTACGCACTTTCTTTTCGGTCACCTCTACACCACATCTATCACACACGATCCCTTTGTAACGGATCCTTTTGTATTTTCCACAGGCACATTCGTAATCCTTCACAGGACCAAAGATACGCTCACAGAAAAGCCCATCCCTTTCGGGTTTGTGCGTACGATAATTGATAGTTTCAGGCTTCAGAACCTCCCCGCGTGATTCGGCAAGAATCGACTCTGGAGAAGCTAAACCTATAGAGATCTTGTTAAACCTCTGTACTGTATTCTTATCATTATTTCTAGCCATAATAAATGGTGCTATCTAATTATTGTAAATGCTGTGCAGGGTTTGCGGCCCTGCACAACAAAGCTTTATTCTTCTAATCTAATATCTAATCCCAGACCTTTCAATTCGTGCATCAACACGTTGAAAGATTCAGGTAGTCCCGGTTCTGGCATTGGCTCACCTTTTACAATGGCTTCATAAGTCTTGGCTCTTCCTATTACATCATCAGACTTCACAGTTAAGATCTCACGAAGGGTTGCAGAAGCACCATATGCCTCTAGCGCCCAAACTTCCATCTCTCCAAAACGCTGTCCACCAAATTGAGCTTTACCTCCAAGAGGCTGCTGAGTGATCAATGAGTATGGTCCGATAGAACGTGCGTGCATCTTATCATCGATCATGTGACCCAGCTTAAGCATATAGATGACACCAACAGTTGCAGGCTGGTCAAAGCGGTCTCCGGTTCCACCATCATATAGATAAGTGTGTCCGAATCTTGGAATTCCAGCTTCATCTGTCAATTCATTGATCTGGTCTATAGTTGCCCCGTCAAAGATTGGAGTAGCAAATTTTCTACCCAACTTCTGTCCGGCCCATCCAAGTACAGTCTCATAGATCTGTCCAATGTTCATACGTGATGGTACCCCTAGCGGGTTCAACACGATATCAACTGGAGTACCATCTTCAAGGAAAGGCATATCCTCCTGACGAACGATACGGGCAACAATTCCTTTGTTACCGTGACGTCCTGCCATTTTATCCCCCACTTTAAGTTTACGTTTCTTAGCGATGTAAACTTTAGCAAGTTTTATAATTCCTGAAGGAAGTTCATCCCCTACAGAAATAGTAAACTTCTCTCTTCTCAGGTTCCCCTGTATATCGTTCTCTTTGATACGATAGTTGTGAAGAAGATCTGCAACTAAAGCATTGAGGTGATCATCTGTGGTCCAGGTTCCCTGGGTAAGGTGAGTGTAATCATCAACTGCGTTAAGCATTTTTTGAGTGTACTTCTTACCTTTTGGAAGGATCTCCTCACCAAGATCGTTCATAACACCCTGGGCGGTTTTACCACCAATGATCGCGAACAATTTATCTACCAGTTCAGACTTTAAAATGGCAAATTTCGCCTCATATTTTTTCTCAAGTGCCGCAACATCTTCCTTGTCCTGAGCTCTCTTACGCTTATCCTTAATGGCGCGGGCAAACAATTTCTTGTCAATTACCACACCTCTCAAAGATGGAGAAGCTTTAAGAGAAGCATCTTTCACATCCCCTGCCTTGTCGCCAAAGATCGCTCTAAGAAGCTTTTCTTCAGGAGTTGGATCGCTTTCTCCTTTTGGAGTGATCTTACCTATAAGAATATCTCCCGGCTTAACCTCGGCTCCAATTCTTATCATTCCATTCTCATCAAGGTCTTTAGTAGCCTCTTCAGAAACGTTTGGAATGTCATTTGTCAATTCTTCGTTACCAAGCTTGGTATCTCTAACTTCAAGAGAATACTCATCGATGTGAATAGAGGTGAAAATGTCATTTCTCACAACATTTTCTGAGATCACGATCGCATCCTCAAAGTTATACCCTTTCCACGGCATGAAGGCAACCTTCATGTTACGTCCAAGAGCAAGTTCCCCTGCTTCGGTAGCATAACCCTGACAAAGCACCTGTCCTTTACTCACCCGGTCTCCTACTCTAACGATAGGCTTCAGGTTAATAGAAGTACCCTGGTTTGTCTTTCTGAATTTTACAAGCTCGTAAGTTTTGGAATCTGAATCAAAGCTTACCATACGCTCTTCTTCAGTCCTGTCGTACTTAATTACAATCTTTTGTGCGTCAACATACTCTACAGTTCCATCTCCTTCAGCATTGATCAAAACCCGGGAATCTGTAGCAACCTGTCTTTCCAGTCCGGTACCAACGATTGGAGAATCCACCCGTAAAAGAGGTACGGCCTGGCGCATCATGTTCGATCCCATCAAAGCACGGTTTGCATCATCATGCTCCAAAAATGGAATCAATGAAGCTGAAATAGAAGCGATCTGGTTTGGAGCAACATCCATATAGTGAACCTGAGTTGGCTCTACAACAGGGAAGTCACCTTCCTCACGGGCAATTACTCTATCGGCTTCAATCGTACCGTCATCACTCATTGCAATGTTCGCCTGGGCGATCATTTTCTCTTCTTCCTCTTCGGCACTTAGATATCTAGGTTCATCGGTAACGTTAACTTTTCCATTTACCACCTCACGATAAGGAGTTTCAAGGAATCCCATTGAATTCACCTTCGCATAAGCTGAAAGTGAGGAAATAAGTCCAATGTTTGGACCTTCAGGAGTTTCAATAGGACAAAGTCTTCCGTAGTGAGTATAGTGAACGTCACGCACCTCGAAACCTGCTCTCTCTCTTGAAAGACCTCCAGGTCCAAGAGCCGAAAGACGGCGCTTGTGAGTGATCTCTGCAAGCGGGTTCGTCTGGTCCATGAACTGAGACAACTGGTTGGTTCCAAAGAAAGAATTGATCACAGAAGACAAAGTCTTTGCGTTGATCAAATCAATTGGAGTAAATACTTCGTTATCACGAACGTTCATCCTTTCACGGATGGTACGTGCCATACGGGCCAAACCTACACCAAACTGCTGAGACAGCTGTTCACCTACAGTTCTTACACGACGGTTAGACAAGTGGTCAATATCATCAACCTCTGCCTTAGAATTGATAAGCTCAATTAGGTATTTTACGATGGTAATAATATCTTCACGGGTAAGCACCTGCTTATCCATAGCGATATCAAGACCAAGTTTCTTGTTCATTCTGTAACGACCTACCTCCCCAAGATTGTAACGTTGGTCTGAGAAGAACAATTTGTCAATAATTCCGCGTGCAGTTTCCTCATCTGGTGGTTCTGCGTTACGAAGTTGACGGTATATGTGCTCAACCGCTTCTTTTTCAGAGTTGGTCGGGTCTTTTTGTAATGTATTGTGAATAATAGCGTAATCTCCGGTTTGATTATCTTCTTTGTGAAGAAGGATAGTCTTTGATCCGGTTTCTACGATCTCTTCAATATGTTCTTTTTCAAGAACGGTATCACGATCAAGAACGATCTCGTTACGCTCAATTGAAACAACCTCTCCAGTATCTTCATCTACGAAATCTTCATACCAGGTGTTCAATACACGTGCAGCCAGTTTACGGCCAAGGACTTTTTTAAGTCCGGTTTTGGAAACTTTCACCTCTTCTGCAAGGTCAAAGATCTCCAGAATGTCTTTATCGCGCTCAAAACCAATGGCGCGGAAAAGGGTAGTCACAGGTAACTTTTTCTTTCTATCGATATACGCGTACATAACGCTGTTGATATCGGTAGCAAATTCAATCCAGGATCCCTTAAAAGGAATTACACGGGCAGAATAAAGCTTTGTCCCGTTGGCATGGAAGGATTGTCCAAAGAATACTCCGGGAGACCGGTGCAACTGAGAAACTACTACGCGCTCAGCTCCATTGATACAAAAGGTCCCGCTTGGGGTCATGTAAGGAATCGTCCCCAGGTACACATCCTGAACAATAGTTTCAAAATCCTCATGCTCTGGATCTGTACAATAAAGCTTTAACCGTGCTTTAAGCGGTACACTATAGGTCAATCCACGCTCAATACACTCCTGCAGGGAGTATCGCGGCGGGTCCACAAAATAGTCTAAAAATTCTAGTACGAATTGGTTACGGGTGTCCGTAATTGGAAAGTTCTCCATGAAGGTATTATATAAACCTTCATTTCCTCTTTCTTCTGATTTCGTTTCTAATTGAAAGAAGTCCTGGAATGACTTAATCTGGATATCCAGAAAGTCGGGGTAAGCAGGCCTGTTCTTTACAGAAGAGAAACTCAATCTTTCAGTTTGCGTTGCTAACATCAATGGACGGAATTATGTTATTATATAAAAAAGGGTGCGGAAATAAACAGGAAATGTTTATATACGCAAAATGGTTTAGACCTCAGAGAACCTAATCTCCGGGTCTAAACCTATATTTGTCTGTGGGTTTAGCTTACTTAAGCTCAACCTCAGCTCCTGCTTCTTCTAACTGTGCTTTAAGTGCTTCAGCTTCGTCTTTAGAAACTCCTTCTTTAACAGGTTTTGGAGCGTTATCTACCAATTCTTTAGCATCTTTCAAGCCAAGACCGGTAAGTTCTTTTACTAATTTAACTACGGCTAGTTTTGATCCACCCGGAGCTTTAAGGATTACGTCAAATTCAGTCTGCTCTTCAGCGGCTTCTTCACCACCAGCGGCAGCACCACCAGCAACAGCAACAGCTGCAGCAGCAGGCTCAATCCCGTATTCTTCTTTTAAAATATCAGCTAACTCATTAACTTCTTTTACTGTCAAGTTAACCAATTGTTCTGCGAAATCTTTTAAATCTGCCATTTTCTATCGTTTTTAAAATGTAATGTAATTTATGTTTGTTAAAAAGTGCGTACTAAACTATCCTTCTTTTTCAGAAAGGGTTTTAAGAATTCCTGCGATCTTACCACCACCAGATTTAAGTGCCGAAATAACATTTTTGGCAGGTGATTGTAGTAATCCAACAATATCTCCAATAACTTCTTCTTTAGATTTGATGCTAACCAGAGTATCTAGTTTGTCATCTCCAATGAAGATAGCCTCTTCAATAAACGCGCCTTTTAGTAAGGGACGGTCAGATTTTTTTCTGAATTCTTTAATTACTTTGGCCGGTGCATTTCCTGTATCAGAGAACATGATGGAAGTGTTTCCCTTCAAAGTTGAAGGAAGATCTCCAAAATCCTTATCTGAACTCTCCATGGCTTTAGCCAAAAGTGTGTTCTTAACTACCGCAAGTTTTACGTTAGCCTTAAAACAAGCTCTACGTAAGTTTGATGTATTCAAAGCGTTTAAGCCTGAAATATCGGCCAGGTAAATAGTGGTATTATCAGCTAACTGGGCAGTTAAATCTTCAATTACTCTTGATTTTTCTTCTCTTGTCATAATCCAATAATATTATTGCTCAGTGAACCTTTTAGTATCGATCTCAACACTAGGACTCATAGTGCTAGACATGTGGATACTCTTAATATACACACCTTTAGCAGCCGTAGGTTTCAATTTTACCAGGGTAGTTAATAATTCTCTTGCGTTTCCTGCTATTTTATCTGCCTCAAATGAAGCTTTTCCAATACCAGCGTGAACAATACCTGTCTTATCTACTTTGAAGTCGATCTTACCGGCTTTCACGTCAGATACAGCTTTAGCCACATCCATAGTAACAGTTCCGGTCTTAGGGTTAGGCATCAAACCTCTTGGTCCAAGAACACGTCCAAGGGGACCTAATTTACCCATAACACTAGGCATAGTGATGATAACATCAACATCTGTCCAGCCACCCTTGATCTTATCAAGGTACTCATCTAAACCAACATAATCTGCACCGGCTTCTTTAGCTTCTGCTTCCTTATCTGGAGTAACAAGCGCCAAAACCTTCACGTCTTTACCTGTACCGTGTGGTAGGGTAACTACGCCACGCACCATTTGATTCGCCTTACGAGGGTCAACGTTCAAACGAACAGCGATATCCACAGAAGGATCAAAGTTTACGTTGGTAATCTCTTTTATTAAAGCTGAAGCTTCTGCAACCGAATAAGTTTTACCTTTTTCAAGTTTAGACTGTGCTTCCTTTTGCTTTTTAGTCAATCTTGCCATTTTCAATTTCTTTTTGGATTAAAAAGGTGCTTGTCCTTTTACAGTAATTCCCATAGATCTTGCTGTTCCTGCCACCATCTTCATCGCAGACTCAATTGTGAATGCGTTTAGATCCTGCATCTTATCTTCAGCAATGGCTCTTACCTGATCCCAAGAAACACTAGCTACTTTTTTACGGTTTGGTTCACCAGAACCTTTTTTAGTCTTCGCAGCTTCCATGATCTGAACTGCAGCCGGTGGAGTTTTAATTACAAAATCAAAAGACTTATCCTTATAAACTGTAATTACAACAGGCAATACTTTTCCCTGCTTATCCTGGGTTCTTCCGTTAAATTGCTTACAGAATTCCATGATATTAACTCCGGCAGCACCTAAAGCTGGTCCAACCGGTGGTGATGGGTTAGCAGCACCTCCGCGAACTTGTAACTTAACAACCTTACTTACTTCTTTTGCCATTTTATTAATTTTAAGATGATAGTTTTGTTAGTGGAAGCATACTAAAACTATCCAAAAATATATAGTGTAACAGTTATTATACTTTTTCTACCTGCATATAACTAAGCTCTAGCGGAGTCTTTCTACCAAAGATCTTCACCATCACTTCAAGCTTACGCTTCTCTTCATTGATCTTTTCAACTGTTCCATTGAACCCGTTGAAAGGACCGTCAATTACTTTAATAGTTTCACCAATAGTAAATGGAATTGCAACATTGTCTGCTTTCACAGAAAGCTCATCCACTTTTCCTAGCATGCGGTTAACTTCAGATTTTCTTAGAGGTACAGGATCTCCTCCTTTTGTCTCACCTAAAAACCCGATAACACCATTTATAGATTTGATTATGTGAGGGATCTCACCACCAATATTGGCAAGGATCATAACATATCCGGGGAAGTAAACACGTTCTTTATTCACCTTTTTGCCATTCCTAATTTGAATAACTTTTTCTGTAGGCACAAGAACCTGTTCAATAAAATCTTCAAGACCTTCATGAGCGATCTCGCGCTCAATATATTCCTTTACTTTATTCTCCTGTCCGCTTACGGCACGAACTACATACCACTTTTTGTCTTTCACCTCTGCCATAGCAATACTACTTACGATTTAATCCATTCAAAATATTGCTCTATCACACCGCTAAACACAGTATCCACACCCCAGATCAATAATGCAAAAATAATAGAGAACACAGCTACCACTACAGTTAACCTTTGTGCTTCTGCCCAGGTTGGCCAGGTAACGTGATTCTTCAATTCATTATAGGACTCCGAAATGTAATTTGCTATTCCTGCCATGGTATTTAATTTTTCCGCTCAATAAATCTTAAGCGCCGGCTCCCGTTTTACTACCCCTTTCTTTTGGAAGGAATTCGGTGGCCATGTAGTTGATCAATATTGTTTCGAAAAAGAGGTTTTATGCGACCACTCTTTTGTGCACGGGTTGAGAGACTCGAACTCCCGACACCTGGTTTTGGAGACCAGTGCTCTACCAACTGAGCTAAACCCGTAAATACAAGTCAAGGTATTCACCATGGTGAATACCTCAACTTTATAAATTTAGATCCTAATTAATCAAGGATTTCAGTTACCTGACCAGCACCTACAGTTCTACCACCTTCACGGATAGCGAAACGTAGACCAACGTTCATTGCGATTGGCTGGATAAGATCAACAGTAATAGTAAGGTTATCACCTGGCATTACCATCTCAACACCTTCTGGAAGGTTAATAGTTCCAGTTACGTCTGTAGTTCTAACGTAGAACTGTGGACGGTAGTTGTTGTGGAATGGAGTGTGACGTCCACCTTCTTCTTTTTTAAGGATATAAACCTCAGCTTTGAATTTAGCGTGTGGAGTTACAGATCCTGGCTTGGTGATTACCATACCACGAGAGATCTGGCTCTTTTCAATACCTCTTAGAAGGATACCTACGTTATCACCAGCTTCACCTCTATCAAGGATCTTACGGAACATCTCAACTCCTGTAATAGTAGAAGTAAGTTTTCCAGCACCCATACCAATGATCTCTACAGGATCTCCAGTGTTAGCAACACCAGTTTCGATACGACCAGTAGCAACAGTACCACGACCAGTAATAGAGAATACGTCTTCGATAGGCATTAGGAATGGCTTATCAACATCACGCTCTGGAAGCTCGATCCACTCATCAACTGCATCCATAAGCTGCATTACAGTGTCAACCCACTTTTGCTCACCGTTAAGTGCACCAAGAGCAGAACCAGAAATTACAGGCCCGTTGTCACCATCATATTCGTAGAAAGAAAGAAGATCTCTTACCTCCATTTCAACTAGCTCAAGTAGCTCCTCATCATCAACCATATCCACTTTGTTAAGGAATACAACGATTCTAGGAATACCTACCTGACGACCAAGAAGGATGTGTTCACGAGTTTGTGGCATTGGACCATCAGTAGCTGCAACCACAAGGATAGCACCGTCCATTTGAGCAGCACCAGTAACCATGTTCTTTACGTAATCCGCGTGACCTGGACAGTCAACGTGAGCGTAGTGACGGTTAGCCGTTGAGTACTCTACGTGTGAAGAGTTAATTGTAATACCTCTTTCTTTTTCTTCCGGAGCGTTATCAATCTGATCAAAAGATCTAGCTTCTGAATAACCGGCATCAGCTAATACCTTAGTAATAGCTGCTGTTAAAGTTGTTTTTCCGTGATCAACGTGTCCAATTGTACCTATGTTAAGGTGCGGCTTGGACCGATCGTAAGTTTCCTTTGCCATAATTAATACTTATTTAATCTTAGTTATATATTAGTGTTCAATTTTATACAAATCTCAGAGCCAACGACGGGAATTGAACCCGTGACCTCTTCCTTACCAAGGAAACGCTCTACCCCTGAGCTACGTCGGCAAAAAAAGTCACCTCCGTCAAAGCTTGTTTTGGGGAGACAACCTGTTGGACCAAGAGCAGTTGCTAATTCTTTTCTAGCAGAAAATCACGCCCGGGGCGTGAGGTTCTTTCCAGTATTAAAAGAAGCAAACTCCTTTAATATTTCCTTTCCTAAGGAAAGCTTTGAGCGGGAGACCGGGTTCGAACCGGCGACATTCAGCTTGGAAGGCTGACGCTCTACCAACTGAGCTACTCCCGCATTTGG
Source organism: Salinimicrobium sp. CAU 1759 (assembly GCF_054482715.1). Lineage (NCBI taxonomy): Bacteria > Pseudomonadati > Bacteroidota > Flavobacteriia > Flavobacteriales > Flavobacteriaceae > Salinimicrobium > Salinimicrobium sp. CAU 1759. The sequence continues at coordinate 97,615 of NZ_JBTLRK010000003.1, forward strand.
TTCAAGGTTCCAAGTTTAAAGTTCAAGGTTAAAAACCTGAAACCTTAGACCTGAAACTTTGAACCTTGGTGGTGGGGAGAGCAGGATTCGAACCTGCGAAGTTAAAAAACAACAGATTTACAGTCTGTCCTCGTTGGCCGCTTGAGTATCTCCCCAATTTTTACCTTTCAATATTTCAGAGAACCATTGCTTTGGAATGGTTACTTTTTTGAAGCCGCAAATTAATAGAAAATTAATTTACCAACCAAAGCTTTTTAATTCAAAATTTCAAGAACTTTAAAAACCGGTTTTCTGCGGTTTTTCAGAGCCGATGGAGGGACTCGAACCCACGACCTGCTGATTACAAATCAGCTGCTCTAGCCAGCTGAGCTACATCGGCAAAATTCAAAACTTTTTCACAAAAAAAGCCCGCTATTTCTAACGGACTGCAAATGTATAAATTTAAATCTGTTCTCAAAACATTTGAGAAAAATATTTTTATGCTACCTGGGCATTAAATTTCCTCTTGCGTTTTTGAAGCTGCCTTTGCAATGAACTAACACATTCATCCACACCTATTTCGAATTTCCTACCCCTCTTTTTACAAATCAGTTCATCTCCCGGAATACTTAATAAAATTTCCGAAATCTTATTTTCTTTATCACTGGCTTTCTCAACTTTTAAATACACATCGGCATAAATCACGTTGTCGAAATAATTCTCAAGCTTGTCAAGCTTTTTCTGAATGAAGTTTACCAGTTTTTGATCTGCGTGGAAGTTCACGGATTGCACGTTTACTTTCATAAAATAGAAGTTTTAATTAGACATTTCTAAGATCCCTTCTTCTTGTTCCGGGGATGCGCATTCTGGTAGACCTTGTTGAGCTCGGCCATACTGTTATGTGTATAAACCTGAGTGGCAGCGAGACTGGAATGTCCCAGAAGTTCTTTTACAGCATTTAAATGAGCACCCTGGTTCAATAAGTGAGTAGCAAAGGAGTGTCGCAGGATATGCGGACTCTTTTTTAACTTACTCGAGATACCTCTAAAGTAATTATTTATTGTTCGGTAAACAAGGGAATCATACATTTTAACGCCTGCTGCCGTCAGGAAAAAATACCCCTCAGAAATGTCATTTTCCACAGCCTTTCTTTCTTCCAGATATTCCTTCGCGGTGATCTCTACTGTTGACAAAAGCGGAATGAACCTCTCCTTGTTGCCTTTCCCATTCACCTTCAGAATTCCTGAAGAAAGATCCACATCCTGAAGTTTGATCCCTATGAGTTCACTCCGTCTTATTCCGGTAGAATAGAATAGTTCCACCATTAATTTATTCCGCACTTCTTCAAAACCTTCAGCAGGAATTTTTAATAATGCAGTGTCCACCTCAGCCTCCGAAAATGGCACCTGAAGCTTTCTGTTCGTCTTCAACGCCCGGTGCTTTGCCAAAGGAGAGACCTCCAGCTGTTTTGTCTTTTGAAGAAAACGGTAAAAGGCTTTTAGAGATGACATCTTACGATTGATGCTGTTATTAGACAACCCCACCTCTACCAGCTGCACGATCCAGCTTCGCACCTGGGAGTAATTCACCTCTTTTAGATCCTGCTCCCCGTAAGTAGTCTCAACGAAATCTGAAAAAGCCAGGAGATCCGCTCTATATGCTGTGATGGTGTGAACGGAATTCTTCTTTTCCAGCTCGAGATATTGAAAGAAACGCTCGTTTTGATTTTGAGGCATAAAAAAACTGTTGACAAACAAAGTTATTAAACTTTATCTATCAACAGTTAATATTATATACCTAAGAACTCAGGCTTAGGAATAGATTCTAGATCTCTTCCTGATCTCTTAGATGCTGAATGTAAGCAGCTTTTTGGATTTGAGCCCTACGTTCTACTGACGGTTTTGTGAATGCTTGACGATCTCTCAACTGACGCATTGTTCCTGTACGATCAAATTTACGTTTAAAACGCTTCAGCGCTCTATCAATATTTTCTCCGTCTTTAACTGGTATAATTAACATAGTGTCACCTCCTTTCTTTAAAAATTAGGGTGCAAAGATAATTTAAATCTCCACTCCCACAATATTTCAATTATTTTTATTTGAATTTTATTTCAGCCAAGATTAAGCTCCAAATTCCAAGCACCATATTCCAAGTGGTTTGGTTACTAGCTATAAGTCATTGGTTATTGGTATCAGAACTGGTAACTCGCAACTGGCAACCCAAAACCTAACCTTGAACTTTAAACCTTGAACCTTAAACCTACTTGGCTGCCGGCTTATATTCTTTCCCGTCGATCACTGTCTTCGCAATAATCTCCCTAAGGATCTCTGAAGTACCTCCTCCAATAGGCCCTAAGCGACTATCACGCAGAAGCCTTGCCAGCGGGTAGTCCTCCATGTAGCCGTAACCACCAAGGAACTGAAGACACTTGTAGATCACTTCATCAGCAATCTTAGTAGAAAGCAGTTTGGACATGCTCGCCTCCTTCACCACATAAACTCCGCGCTCCATTCTTTCTGCAATAGAATAATTGAACTCTCGTGCCATTTCGACCTCACTCGCCATATCGGCATAAGTATGTCTTAAAGCCTGGAATTTATCAATGGTCGTCCCAAAGGCTTCTCTCTCTTTCATGTACTGCAGCGTATAATCAAGAGCAAACTGGGCACGGGCATGGGCGTTGATTCCCATGATCAACCTTTCAAAGGCAAAGTGCTGCATGATATAGGGAAAACCTTTTCCTTCCTCTCCCATAAGGTTCGAAGCGGGGATCTCCACATTGTCAAAAGCGATCTCTGCAGTGTCTGATGCTCTCCAGCCAAGCTTATCAAGCTTAGTAGCCGATATTCCCGGGGTATCCCTGTCTATAACAAAGATGCTCATCCCTTTGCTCTTCAATTCTGGGTTTGTCTTTGCGGCCACTACCAGATAATCTGAATAGACTCCATTCGTAATAAAGGTCTTGGAGCCGTTGATCACGTATTTATCTCCTTTTTTGACAGCAGTTGTTCTCATGCCTGCAACATCACTCCCGCCCGAAGGTTCTGAAATACACAAACAACCTATCTTCTCTCCACTAATACTCGGTGCAAGATATTTCTGTTTGATCTCCTCATCTCCCTCTTTGGCAAGATGCGTCATTGCCAGATAAGCGTGCGCCCACATAGCCGCCGCAAATCCGCCACTATTGATCTTTTGCAGTTCCTCTAGGAAGATCACGGTATAGAAAATATCCAGGTCAAGCCCTCCATATTCTTCGGAATAATTAAGTCCGAAATATCCCATTTCGCCGAATTTTTCCCAGATAAAGCGTTCAATAGTGCCTGTTTTTTCCCATTTTTCAATGTGAGGCACCACCTCTTTCTGCAAAAATTCCTGAAAGCTTTTGCGGAATAATTCGTGTTCTTCTGTAAAATATCTGCTGTTCATAAATTTATATTCTGAATGTTTTTTAATAAGCTGAAAAAGATTTGGGATTGAGAAAAACTCAGTTTTTCTGGTCGATCGTCAAATATAGGGCAATTCTGTCTAATTTTTCTATGGGAAAATTCCTAATCTGCTCAAGTTCCGTTATATTCTCTATCTCTCCTACCTCTTCACGGTATTTGATAATAGCCCGTGCCTGCTCATAATTGAAAAATGGTAGTTCGGTGAGCTGCATAAGTGTCACTTCGTTGAGATCCAGCTTGTCAAAATCCTTTGTCTTCACCTCAAATCGCAGCAGCGCCCTCTGGACCACTTCGGGAGAAAGGCCATATACATCATAAAGCTGCAAATCTCCCCGAAAGCCACCAAGACTGTTGCGGTAGTTCAGGATCCTGGCAGAGAGTTTTTCTCCAATTCCATTGACTTGCTGTAATTCTTTAGCCGTTGCGGTGTTAAGATCGGCTTTAGAAAGAGGTGCCGAAAATGTCATTTTTGACACCTTATTTTCTTCAGAAGTTTTCTGCCGGAATTCCGGAAATCTAAAGGATGGAGCAAGGATCTTCAGCATAGAATCAGACACTCCTGTAACTTCCTGAAATTCTTCCGCGGAATTTACCCACAAATTTTTCTCCCGATGCTCATGAAGCCGATCAATTTCGGTTACAGACATTCCTAGTAGATAACCTTTATGATCTGAAATGAAATTAGGATTAAAAGGCAGGGTCTCTACCGACTCCTTTTCCGAAGCAACCAGCTTCAAAGAATCTATGGACCGTTGCAATTTTAGAACTATCTCTTCTTCTTGAGGATCTATAGGTTCATCCGCAGAAAAAGGATAAAAGAAATAAATTAGTTGAAGTACAACTATGATAGCTACTAAAACAAAGATCCCATTTTGCTGACTTCTATTGAAAACAAAATGGGATCTCCAGTTATTCATGTATGTGATTTAAGCTTAAGAAGCTTTTTTCACACGCTCCCTTTCGGGCTTGTGAAATAATTCTCCGGCTTTTAATTTCCTGGAGTATTCTCTTAGATCTTTTCTCACTTCACCGGACATAATGTAAAGACCGATAATATTAGGGAAGGACATCGCCAGGATCATCATATCTGAGAAATCCAGAACGGCTCCTAGACTTACTGAAGCTCCAACTACTACGAACACAAGGAAAAGGGCCTTATAGATCAATTCCATCTTCTTGCTCTTTCCAAAAAGGTAAGTCCAGGCTCTCATTCCGTAGTAAGACCAGGAGATCATTGTCGAAAAGGCAAAAAGGAAAACAGCTGCTGCCAGCACGTATGGGAACCACGAGATCACACTTCCAAAGGCAGTAGAAGTTAATTCAACCCCTCCTACTCCTTCTACTTCGTGCATACCTGTAAATATCAGTACAAGAGCAGTAAGTGTACACACCACTACTGTATCGATAAAAGGCTCAAGCAAGGCCACAAAACCTTCAGACGGCGGATTGTTGGTCTTAGCTGCCGAGTGGGCAATAGCTGCAGATCCAACCCCTGCTTCATTTGAAAAGGCTGCTCTCTGGAAACCGACGATCAATACACCAATTACCCCACCTTTCAAAGCGCTCGGGCTAAAGGCTCCATCCCAGATCGCTGCAAACGCAGGACCAATATTCTCAATATTTACTCCAATTACAACCAGGGCACCAAGAATATAAACAGCTGCCATGATCGGAACTATCTTTCCGGTCACTTTAGCGATGCTGCTTATTCCTCCAATAATTACTATTCCAACAAGAATAGCGACTACAACTCCAAAGAGGAATCCATTTCCAACAAGAGCAGGAAACTCTCCCGCAAGGATGACAAAGGATTGATTCGCCTGGAACATATTACCACCCCCAAAGGAGGCACCAATTGCCAATATAGCGAAGAATACAGCCAGGAACTTTCCAAATCCTGCCATGTTTCTTTTTTCAAGTCCGTATCTCAAGTAGTTCATTGGACCACCAAAGACACGACCTTCAGAATTTATAAATCTATATTTCACCCCAAGGGTACACTCTACAAATTTGGAAGACATTCCAAGAAGTCCTGCAACGATCATCCACATAGTGGCACCGGCACCTCCCAAAGAAATTGCTACTGCCACCCCGGCGATATTACCTAAACCTACAGTTCCAGAAACTGCTGTTGCCAAAGCCTGGAAGTGAGTAACCTGTCCAGGAGCGTTTGGATCATCATATTTCCCTTTTGCAAGATCCAGAGCGTGTTTAAATCCTCTAATATTGATGAAGCCCATTCTAATAGTAAAGAACAGCGCTCCCAGCACCAGCCATATAACAATAAAAGGAATATCTTTTTGCTGCAGGTCCCCGTTAGGGTGCAATAAAGGAATTGGCTCATCATATTTAATGGCTGCAAGATATTGTGCTCCCTGTTCTATTATGTGTTCTACATTCTCAGAATTGTAAATAACTCCCCCTTCTTCAACTAAATATTCGAGGGTTCCATTGGCATTTGCATAGGCAGTTGATTCTTCAACCCCATCCTTGACGACTACGGCAATAGGCTCACCCTCTTCTACGCGGGCTCCTTCAGGTTTCAGCCATTGTTCGAGAACATATCGCCCCTGGGCTTGAGCTTCCCAATTTGGAGCTGCTACCCTTTTCATATCAGCATAAACTACAGGATCATATATCCCGATAGCCGAAAATGGATCCCAGAACAAAACGCTTCCCATACTGGCCACAATTGGCGCGAAGGTACCGTTGAAATGTTCTGTGATAGCTTCTGCAGGCACTTCAAAAGTTTTGGTGATACTATTGTTTGCTGCATCTGTCACAGTAACTGTATATTCCACACCTTCCACAAGAGCTCCTGCACGGGATGCATCGAGAGGAGTGCTTTGGTTGGACCACTTGTACTGATATGGAGGAGTTCCTCCGGTGACTTCAAGTTCAACTAAACCATCATTGATGACCTTGGATGGATTCTCCACCTGGACATCCACCTGCATATCCTGCGCATAAGTCGTCAAAAAGAAAACAGAAAATAATAATGAAAGTATCGACTTTCTCATATAAGAATTTTAGAATAATATTTAATGGAATTTTCGGCGAAGCAAGATGCTAAAAATATTAACGTTTTCAAATTTTATCTAGTTAAATTGCAAAGAAAACGTTAATCCACAGGAGCTAAGACTTAGTGTCTCTCCTAGAGATCGAAAACTGAGGTGCGTTTAGAGTAGATCATATCCTTGAACTTCAATAGAAAAGCCAGGGTGAGATAGATTGCAAAACCTATCCCAAAAGTGGCAAAAGATAGATAGATAAAGAATAATCTAACATTTTTGGCCCTCATTCCCAACTTATCAGCAAAGCGAGAGGATACGTAGAACCCATGTCTTTCAAAAAAATTCCTTATTTGGTTAACCCATTTCTGCATGTGGCAAAGATATTAAATTTGAGGTTGTTGCTGAAGGATCTTCATTCCAACTGCACATTTTAGACAGGCCTTTTTATCACAGTACTCATTTTTAAGCTGCAGTAGTGCCTGAGTTTCCATCGCCCCGGGTGCCACCGAAGGCCGGAGAGTCTCGAACTTTTTAACAACTTCATTTCGCTCGGGAGCTATGCTTTTGATCAAAGGTAATATACCCTCAAATTCTTCTTTGCCTGTACTTTTTATATAGCAAAATTGAACAGGAACAACTGTGTTAATGATCAATAAGTCGAGAAGTTTAAAACTCAATTTTTTCTTTCTGGGAGAGTGGCTTCGGGAAAAAGTATAATGAGAGTTCCAAAATTCGCTCACGTTTGCATTGAATAGTTCGTACACTTGTTGCGTATTTTTGCACTTCTGAAGAGAAGAAAAAAGCGATTTCTGTTTGTAATAAACAGCGGCCAGTTGGACCAACCTTATCTCCGGAAAATTATCTGGGCGCAACCTAAAATATTTTACCGGAAGAACCCCTTTTGAGGAAAGTTTAAATTTATGCTTTAGGAAAAGATACTCCTCTTTTAAATGCCTAAAATATGGCTCTTGATGATCGTTAGTGAGAAGCCCTGCCTGTCCCAGCAGCAGAGATTCCATTTGAAGAAGATTTACTTTTCTTATCGCTGAAAATGGAATGGAGGCCGCAATACTTAGAAAAGCCTCTCCATTTACATTGAGCCCAAAATTTCGGGCAAGCATTTGAAAAAGTACAGCTTCCCAGTCTCCGGCAGCTCTCACTAGAAGTTCCTCAATAAGTGATGACCTCTTCTCAAGCCTCTCAACATATAATCTTTCAAGCCAGTTGTTCAAAAGAAAATCATCAACATGTGAAAAGTCCTCCTGACAACTGATCCACCTTAGGGAATTATCAGCACAGAGTTTCTGATAGACCAAAAGGCTTTCCGAAGAGACAACATCTTTTAATGCAATAACTGGAAGCGGAGAATTATTTTTTCGGAAAATTTCCACATCGTGTATCCATACTACATGTAGGATCACATTGTCATAGGCGGGATCTGTCTCGTGGCCGTGCAAATACCAATCGGAAGAACGAAGATGTATCTCTACATTACCTGCCCATTCTTGTTCCCCAATTAAGAGCCTTGCATTAAAAAAGTCAGGACCGGAAAGTTCATTGTGTAAACCGGGGGAAATCACCTGCACGATTTTACCCTCCACAGTTTTGAGGTTCAGATTATTGAATTTCTGAAACTGCCACAGATAATGTAAATAGTCTTCCCGCATCGAATAAAAATATGGAATAATTCCATATCACCTCATGGGCAAAAAACTTTAATGCAGGAGAAGCCTTACATTTATTGTTAATTTTTACTGAGTTACCTTTTGCTTTACTTCGGGATAGAAATGTTCCACCCAAAGCTTGTACATTTTGCCGCTCGGGTGAAGTTGATCATCAGCAATAAGGTCCGGTTGATTAGCTGCTTCTCTTGAGATTGGCGTAATGTTATAGAAGTCTACGCCAAATTCCAAAGCTACTTCTTCAAACACCTCATTAAATTCATCCAGCTCCCTTGCTATCTCCTCAGAATTCTGAGCGCCAAAAGGAGTCACACCATAGTCTGGTATACTTACTGCAAATACACCTGATACACCACTCTTTGAGAAAGTGATGGCTCTTTTGAACACCTCATAAAGATCTTCCCTGTACTCCTCAATAGATTTTCCCTGGTATTGGTTATTCACTCCAATAGAAACAGATACAAGGTCATATTTCTCGTTGTTGAGTTGGGAATCAATTGCACTCAAAAGATCTTGAGTGGTCCAACCAGTTGTAGCAATGATCCTTGGATCGCGCATTGCAATACCATCGGCTCTTAATTTTTCTGTAAGCTGTACCGGCCATCTTTCTTCGGGCTCCACACTTTCTCCAATGGTATAGGAATCTCCAAGGGCAAGGTAGATCAAAGTTGCTTCCCTAACCTCATTGTCCACCTCCGGAGCACTTTCCTCTTTACAGCTAACGAAACCTACCATTAACAGGCAAGCCAAAAAAATTCTTCTCATAATTGACATTTTTAACACTGCTAAAATATACTATTCTCTCGCAGCAGCATAACCCGTCCTCTCTTTTTGGATGAGGATTAGACAACATATTATCAATGTTAGAATTCTTAATTCCCGGTTAAACCGGCTGCTGACAGAAGAATATTGTAGCAAAAATTCTATCTTATTGCAAAACCAGAACCATGGAGCGGAACCAGGACTTCTCAAAGGAAAATGTGGAAGATCAAAATACAACCCCGGGGCATAAGAAAGAGAGCAAATTCATAACGGGCCTCAAAAAGGTAGGTTATAACGTGTGGCTGGCGGTCATGATCATCGGTGGTGCGCTAGCATTTTTAACAGCACTTTTCCTGGTATGAGAAGAATAACCGCACTCTTTGGCGTTTGCCTGATTGTATTTTTACTAAATATGCTGCTCCTTAACTTCAGCAGCAACCCGCCAACCTTTCTTTCCTCCTACCTTAACGACCTCCTGTGCCTTCCAATCGTGTTAAGTATTTGTTTTTTCGTGATCACGTTCTTCAGCAAAAGTAAACGAGTTAAAATATCCCTTTTTTCAGCCTTCTCTCTCGCGGCACTATATTCCGTTTATTTCGAACTCTATCTTCCGGAAGTAACCAACAGGTATACTTCAGACGTAATTGATGTTCTTCTTTACTTTGCAGGAGCATTGATTTTTTGGCTGATCCAACAAGTTGAAACTTCAGCAATAAAAAAAGCTGCTTAAAAAAGACAGCTTTATATATTTTTTCTAAAAAGTATTGTTTCTTGACTCTTCGCTCTAATTTCTTAGTCAATATATCCCATTTTTCTCATCCAGTCATCGTTGAACATTTTGCCGACGTAGCGACTTCCGTGATCGTGGAATAGAATAACCACCACGTCATCCTTCTTAAAGTGTTCTTTTAACTGCAACAATCCTTTAATCGCAGCTCCTGCACTATTCCCCAAAAACATTCCCTCTTCCTTCGCAAGCCTTTGGGTGTAGACCGCCGCATCTTTGTCGGTCACTTTTGTAAAGCCGTCAATAATGTCAAAATCTACGTTCTTTGGAAGAATATCTTCTCCAATCCCTTCAGTTACATAAGGGTAGATCTCCTTTTCATCAAATTCTCCTGTCTCGTGGTATTTTTTAAATACTGAACCATAGGTATCCACTCCCCAAACTTTCACATTAGGATTTTGTTCCTTCAGGTATTTCCCAACACCCGAGATAGTTCCGCCGGTACCAACTCCTACTACAAAGTGGGTTACTCTTCCGTCGGTCTGCCTCCAGATCTCAGGTCCTGTACTTTCATAATGTGCTTTAGTATTGGAGAGGTTATCGTACTGGTTCACATACCAGGAATTCGGAGTTTCTTCAGAAAGCCGTTTTGAGGTAGAATAATAAGACTGAGGATCATCTGGCGCCACATCGGTGGGGCAAACCACCACATCACTACCTACGGCACGTAAAATGTCAATTTTCTCTTTAGATTGTTTGTCGGCCATTACACATACCATGCGGTAACCTTTGACAATTGCGGCAAGAGCAAGCCCCATCCCGGTATTTCCTGAAGTTCCTTCGATAATGGTTCCTCCCGGTTTTAAAAGTCCGGCAGCTTCGGCATCTTCGATCATCTTAACCGCCATACGGTCTTTCACCGAGTTCCCCGGATTAAATGTTTCATATTTTGCCAGCACCAGTGCATCTATACCTTCAGTCAATTTATTGATCTTGACAAGCGGCGTGTTTCCAATGGTACCTAGTATATTTTCAGCGTATTCCATTTCTCATTTTTTGCGACTGCAAAGGTAAGAAAAAATGCAGCTTTTAAAAGACTTCAAAAGGGGTGCCGAAAATGGCATTTTTGACACCTTATTCTAGTCGAATTTCATAGCTTTTACCGGAGAGATCCTGGTGATGATATAGGAAGGAATGAGCAGCATGAGCATACATAGTAGTAAGGTGCCGAGATTTACTCCGAGAATGTATTCCCACCCAATGTACACCGGAGCTTCAGTAACGTAATAAGTTTCGGGATTAAGCGGAATGAGCTTCAGGTACTTTTGAGCGAAAAGGAGTCCGAGGCCAATTAGATTTCCCCAAAAGAGTCCGAGAAGGATCAAATATCCGGCGTTGTATAAGAAGATCTTCCTTATGATCCAGTCGCTGCTGCCCAGGGCTTTCATAATTCCGATCATCTGTGTCCTTTCGAGAATGAGTACCAGCAATGCTGTGATCATATTGATCCCTGCCACCAGGATCATGATCCCGATGATGAGTGCAATGTTGAAATCGAACAATGATAACCACTCAAAAATAGAATAATACTGCTGCTTTATTGTCCGCGTGTCAAGAAATGAACCTGTATTCTCATAGATCTCCTGTCCTTTTTCCTCAAGTTTGCTAAAGTCCTCCAGGAAAACTTCAAAGTTCCCCACCTCATCTTTCTCCCAACGATTGATCCGCTGTACATGTCTTATATCGGCCAGCATATACAGCTCGTCAAATTCCTGAAAGCCCGAATTATAAATTCCTGTGATCTCAAAGGCCCTGGTCAAAGGAGTCCGGCTGGTCTCGTCCCTCAAAAAATAGGTGATTGCCTTGTCACCAACCTCCAGTCCCAGCCGATTGGCAGTATAGCTGGAGAGAAGGACTTGGCTATTTAAACTTCCGCTAACGTCGGGCAATTCTCCTGCCACAAGGAAATCTTCAAAATATTCCCCGTTAAAATCTGGTCCCACGCCTTTTACAATTATTCCCTCGAAGTCGTCTTCAGTACGAATAACTCCACCCAGGTAAGCTGTTGCCTGCACGTGTTCAATACCTTCTACCGATTCAAATTTAGGATAGAAATCCTGGTCGGTCGAGATGGGCATCAGGGAGACCTGCGAATTATTGTTGTCATAGCTGGAAATGGTCACATGCCCTGTAAAAGCCGACATTTTTTCCCTTATCTTTTGCTGAAGCCCGATCCCCGTCGCAAAAGCCACCAGCATCATGATCACCCCAATGGCAATGGCCACAATGGCTATTTTTATTATAGGGGCCGATATGCTACTTTTGTGCTGCTTCGCACTAATGAGGCGTTTGGCGATAAAGAATTCCAGATTCAAGAGTAGCTATGAGTTTTAGATTTTTCAAAAGTACATTTTTATTCCTACTTATTACCGCCACTGCCTGCGGAAACAATTCGGGTAAGCCATCAAAAAATTCTACTGAAGCTGATACAACTTCTTCTGCTAAAGCTCCACAAAGGCTGAAGCTCGGCGCCGAAAGAACTGCCCATTATTTGCCATTTTTGGAAGCTAAGAAAGTGGGGCTTGTGGGGAACCAGACCAGCATCATTCCTACGGAAGCCGGAAATGTTCACCTTGTCGACACCCTATTAGCTCTCAAAGTTGATCTTCGGAAAGTCTTTGCCCCGGAACACGGATTTCGCGGTACAGCCGATGCCGGGGAAGCAGTCGAAGATGGAAAAGATCCGCGCACAGGGCTCCCGGTGATCTCCCTTTACGGAAACAATAAGAAACCAACGCCCGAACAATTGGAAGGTCTTGATATCTTAATATTCGACCTGCAGGACGTCGGCGCCCGATTCTACACCTATATTTCAACACTCCACTATGTCATGGAAGCCGCAGCTGAAAATGACGTTCAGGTGATGGTCTTTGACCGGCCCAATCCAAACGGTCACTACATCGATGGACCAGTTCTTGAACCGGAGCACCAGAGCTTCGTTGGTATGCATCCTATTCCTGTAGTTCACGGAATGACCATTGCAGAGTATGCAAAAATGATCAATGGAGAGAGGTGGCTAAAAGGGGAAATACAGGCGCCTCTGCAGATAGTGAAAATGGAAAATTACAACCGGGATGAGCCATACGTGCTTCCGGTAAAGCCATCTCCAAATCTTCCAAATGCAAAGGCCATCAACCTTTACCCCAGCCTGTGCTTTTTTGAAGGAACTAACGTGAATGCCGGCCGGGGAACCTCAAAGCAGTTCCAGGTTTTTGGCTCTCCGTTTCTACCCGAAGAACAGTTCCCTTTTTCCTATATACCGCAATCCAATGAAGGCGCAAAATCACCAAAGCACCTCGGGAAAACCTGTTTTGGAAAAGACCTTTCTAACACTCCACGCCTTGACTACCTCAACCTGGACTGGCTGATAGAAGCCTACAACCACACCGCTCAAAAAGGGGAATTCTTCAACTCATTTTTCACCAGGCTCGCCGGAACTAAAAAACTCCAGCAGCAAATAGAAAGTGGGTTGAGTGCAAAGGAGATTCGTGCGAGCTGGAAGTCGGGGTTAGAGGAATACGCGAAGGTAAGGGAGAAATATTTGCTCTATTATTAAATGTTGCACGTTGCATGTTGCACGTTCCGGGTTGCGGGTTGCGGGTTGCGCTTCAAATTATATTTTCCAGGAGGTTTCTACATATTTTATGAAGGAATTTATTTTAGCTCCGAGGTTGTTGTAATACTTTTTTAAATAAAGATGGTCCTGCATTGTTGCTGGATAAAGATGAATCAACTTTTCTAAATGATTCAGTGTTTCATCATTACTTGCATGAGAATATACCAGAAACTTTAAAAAATCTGCCTTGTATCTTCTACGGCCGTATCCCTCCACAATGTTAGTATTTACTGAATCTGCTGATCTACGAATCTGGCTTCCTAACTCATACAGCTCATATTTAGGCAATTGGAGGCTTAAAGAGTGAACTTTGTAAAAGAGATTTAACGATATTGAATAAATCTCCAGATCCTTGTATGAATTCGCCATGTGAATTATCGTTGTAGTTCAATTTCAAGAAAAGATAGAGAAAAATTTGGTGTTATTCCTTAAAAAAACCCGCAACACGTAACTCGCAACAGATTCATTGGTCTAAAAGATTTTTTTATTCTAATTAGCTTTTGTTCAACCTTCGCTTCATTTCTTCAACAATATTAAACGCTGCCGGGCAAATGGCGACGTTCTTCATGGTGAGGTTTGAGATCTTGTGAAAGTCTTTGCGGTTGGTGTGGGGGAATTCACTACAAGCTTTTGGACGAACGTCGTAGATAAGACAGTAATTATCGGGTGCTAGAAAGACACAGGGCACCTCCTGCAGCACATAATCATTATCCTCATCTATTCGCAAATATTGATCGATGAACTGCTGTGGCTTTAGGCGTAGATGTTTGGAAATACGCTCAATGTCTTTATTGGTAAAAAGAGGTCCGGTGGTTTTGCAGCAATTGGCACATTTAAGGCAGTCGGTTCGCTCGAACTCCTCCTCGTGCAGCTCCTGCATTTGAAGATCTAAATGCTTTGGCGGCTTCTTTTTAAGCTGCTGGAAAAATTTCTTATTCTCCTTATGTTTATCTTTGGCCCTTTGCGGAAGCCCATCTAACTCATCCTGCATGCCGCAAAGATAAACAGAACCAAGACGTGAACAAGCCAAAAAATAACCCCGATATCTTCGGAAAAGCCATAACAGCATACCACGAAAATGCTGATGCAACAGATATCACGGTGCACTCGCCCGACTTTGATGATGATGCGATCCCGGTGCCTTATCTCTTTCGGAATTATAAAGAAATGCCTAAGCTGGAGCAAAAAGCTCTTGAATTGTGCCGCGGAAGAGTTCTGGATGTGGGTTGCGGAGCCGGAAGTCACTCTCTGCACCTTCAGGAAGAACGAAAACTTGAAGTAGTTGGTATAGACACATCCGCCGGAGCAATAGAGGTCTGCCGCAAACGGGGAATTTCAGATGCAAGAAATATAGCTTTTGAAGATCTTTCCGAAGAAAAATTCGATACGGTCCTAATGCTAATGAACGGCACAGGCATAGTGGGAAAAATGAAGTTCCTGGATCGCTTTTTTGAAAAGCTAAAAGCTCTCCTTTCCGTAGGCGGCCAGGTTCTAATTGATTCTTCAGATTTGATTTACCTTTTTGACGCCGATGAAGATGGTGGGGTTTGGGTAGATTCTTCGAAAGGTTATTACGGGGAGTTAATTTACAGGCTGAGCTACAAGGGAGAAACTTCCAGCAGCTTTGACTGGTTGTATCTTGACTTTGAATCCTTATCTTTAGCAGCTACTAAAAACGGGTTTAATTGCGAAAAAGTCTATGAGGGGGAACACTACGATTACCTCGCACAGCTTAGCATCAAATAAAAGAATGAAGAAAAACTATTTATTAAACTGCTTTGTAGCACTGCTTCTACTAACCGGGTGTACTACAGACAGTCCTGAGAATAAAGTCTCTGCGCACAGAAATGATTTAGTGTTAGGATCATCGGCCAGAGATTTTTTAAGTGACGAGGTCTTTACAGCCATTGACCTGGAAGTGGTTTACGTTACCGGTTACGAACCCACGGCAGAGGCTTTAAGCAGTCTGCATACCTTCTTTGACAGGCATACTCATAAACCAAATGGAGTGTCTATTCAGACACGGGCGATTTCCAGTCCAAATGTGGGCTCATACTCTATGGAGGAGATCAAGGCAGTTGAGAAAAAAAACAGGACAGCATTTTCTGTAGATAACCGGCTTGCAGTCTATATTTTCTTTGCCGATAACAAAAGTGAGGACACAAAAGAAGGCTCAAATATTTTGGGAAAAGCCTACATGAATACCTCAATGGTCATTTTTGACAGCGTAATTAAAAAAATGAATGGTTCGAGAAGCGAAATTCAGACTGTCACTTTACACCATGAATTCGGACATCTTTTTGGACTGGTAGATAATGGTTCTCCCGCACAAACTGAACACGAAGATGAAGATCCAAACTATAAAGCTCATTGCAATGTGGATGGTTGTCTTATGGCTGCTAAAATAGATGTGAGTTCTTCTCCCCTTAGCTTCTTTGAAAACGGAGTTAAGATCCTGGATTTCGACGAAAAATGTAAGCTGGATCTAAAGGTTAACGGAGGGAAATAAATCTGGAAGGGGTTTATTTATTCAAGATTCAAAGTTTAAGATTTAAAATTTGTAGCTGTCTTAATTTTAGGAAAAAAGAAAACCCCTTGAAGATTTTCTTCAAAGGGTTTTAATCTCTGTAATTTGGTACTTCTAAATTCGTAATTCTAACTTCTAAAAAACTTTTTTGCCTCCTAAATAAGTAGCATTTGCCTTCATCTCAGGGATCTGATCTTCAGAGATTGTCATGATATCCTTGTCTAAAATGACAAAATCGGCAAACTTTCCCGGTTCAATAGAACCTTTTTCTTCATCTTCAAAATTGCTGTATGCTGCCCAAATCGTCATTCCACGGAGAGCTTCTTCCCGGCTTAATGCCTGCTCCGGCATATAACCGCCTTCGGGATAATTTTGTGTGTCCTTACGTGCTACAGCAGCGTAAAAGGTCAAAAACGGACTTACCTTTTCCACGGGGAAGTCGGTACCCAAAGCGATGATCCCGGCTTCATCGAGCAGCTGCTTATAAGCATAAGCTCCTTTTTCTCTCTCCGCCCCCAGTCTTTCCTGTGCCCAATACATATCACTGGTGGCATGTGTGGGTTGAACCGAAGGAATAATATTCCTGCTGAAGTATTGAAAGTCTTCGGGTGCGATGACCTGAGAATGTTCCACCTTCCAGCGACGGTCTCCTGCATTTGCAAGAAGTGAATCGTAAGTTTTTAAAACCACCACATTGGCTGAATCTCCAATGGCATGGGTATTCATTTGATATGCTGAATTTGCAATACGGGCAGCTGTCTCTTTGAAATCGGCTACTGAGGATAAAAGTGCTCCAAAATGGTTGTGCTTATCTGAATAAGGTTCCTTCAAAGCTGCACCTCGAGAGCCAAGAGCACCATCGGCATAGAACTTCACAGACCGCACGTTCAGCTTATCTGTTTTTAGCGGCTCCCGGTCAAGAAAATAATCGAGATTTTCTTTGGTGTTGCTTATCATGGCATAGATACGAACATCCAACTCTCCAGCTTGCTGCAGGCTGTCGATCAATTCTATTGTGCTACGATCAAGTCCGGCATCATTGATGGTTGTAAGACCATACTGAAAAACATCTTTTTGAGCATCCTGTAAAGCGGTGATCTGATCTTCTGTGCTCGTGGCAGGGACTGCATTTTCCACCAGTGCCATAGGATTGTCAATTAAGATCCCTGTGAGCTGACCGTTTTTCTTTTCTATTTCTCCACCTTCGGCAGGAGTATCAACTGTGATCCCGGCAGCATCAAGCGCAGCCTGATTGGCAAGTAAAGCATGACCGTCAATCCTGGTGATCGCTACAGGAGTATCGGGAAATAACAGGTCCAGCGTATCCTTTACCGGAAACTCCTGAACTTCCCAGTCATTCTGGTCCCATCCCCTACCTACAATAAAATCGGTGTTCTTTTCTTCCTGAAATTCAGTGATACGACTCACCACCTCTTTGAAGCTGGTTGTGCCGGTTAGATCTACGGCCTGCATGTTTGTCCCTAATCCGTAGAAATGGGCATGAGCATCAATTAGCCCGGGAAGTATGGTCTTCCCTTCAGCATCATAAACTTCAGCAGCATTGTATTTCTCCTGTAATTCTTCCGAAGTACCTACTGCTATGAATTTACCGTCTTTTACCACAAAAGCTTCCGCGGTAGAAAATTCATCATCTACAGTATAGATATTGGCGTTAATGACCAGGAGATCTGCTTCTTCTTTGTTATTGTCATTACAGGCAAAGGAAATTCCGAAGCTTAAAAAGTAAATAAGTATTCTTTTGATCATTTTTTAAAGATTTGAGGTAAAAATAAAAAATGCGCTCCAGAAAGAAGCGCATTTTTATATAATTGAAAGAAAGGACTTAGAACCAACCTAAAATTGCATCCCCAATAGCTTCACGAATGTCTGAGTTGGCCCCAGCAGCAAGTGCAATGGAAACGAATAATCCGATCATGGCATAAGAGAAGTCCCTAAAGATCATCTTACCGGCTTTCTTACGGTGTTTTTTACCTTTTTTGGTACGGGCAAGACTCACAGCGATCTCTCTACCTCCAATTACCCCAAGGAAAACCCAGGTGGTACTCATTGGCACTGTACTAATGAAAAGTTTGTATATAAGGAGGATCACATAAGTAGCATCAACTAAAGTTGCCGCCCGAACATCAGAGATTCTCGCTTTTTCACTAACAACTTCCTGGATCTTGTCTCCCCTCAAATAAAATAAAAGACCAAGCCCTGCAAAAATGGTCACGGCAAAGATCAAAAATTGAACGAAGTCTAGTTGCCTTGGAAGGAAAACTGCGATGTTTGCACCATCCTGCATCACCCAAACTCCCCATAAGGTTCCACTCACAACCCACTGTACAACATTCCAGCTCTTATTGAACTGTCTACTTTTAAAATATTTTTTAATGGTGTTATAGGATAAGTACCATACCAGGAATGACAAAACAAAAGCCATAATATACCCTGTCCAGGACTTAAATACTACGGAGGTAATCCCTGAGGTATCCGCACTAAATACACTTAATATAAGGAAAGTAGTAGATACCGGCATTCTTAACCTGGTAAGGATGAGAAGCACCAATGGAGCAATGATCTGGAAAAAACTAAAGTTCTCAGGATGCGGATATTTGGTGGTCCCGTCGGGATTTAGCAATCGTTGATAGGTTACATCTCCGTCAAAATAGATCCAGCTGAAGGTGACTACTGCCAGGAATATGGTCCCGATAAAGATCCACATGACCCACCATTTCCGGTTTTTATTACTCTCAATAAAAGTTCCAAGGGACTGGATACTATCATTGGCCACAGTGGCATAAGCAGCGAAAAAGAATCCAAGCCACATACCGGCCTGTCCATAACCTGTAAGGATCCCAGCCAATACCAATCCAATGATCACGATGGCGAGGAAGGTCCTTTCCTGTACCATGAAGTCGAGCACGTTTAAGTAAGGCCTGTTCCTTTTCGTGCGGTTAAATTTAGTTTTTGCCATTTTCTAATAATAAGTTTTCAAAAATTAGAGAAAAAATAGGATAAAAATTTCATTTCCACATTTTCGCGCTGCAAAATTATGCACTTCCGCAGGAACCTGATTTTGTTCCAATGTTATGTAATTGTTAAGAATGCTTTAGGGTTTTGGGAACAACTACAAACAAACAAAAAAAGCCGGTAAAAACCGGCTTTTTGGGAGGTATAATAAAAGTTATCTTCCAAAGTCAAATTTATAAGTGGCTCCTGCCAGGACCTGAAGCCCCAGGACAGGATAGTCTGTCCATCGTTCATAATTCTCTCCCAGAAGATTATTTCCTTTAGCAAAAATTGATAATTTGTCATTGAATCTATATCCCAGGTTGGCGTTAATATCAACGTATGGATCTAAAGTCACTTCCTCAATATTGGTTGGAATTCCTTCCCCAATGGTAAATGCTCCATAATCCTTTCTCTCACCTACAACAAAAATATTTGCTCCCGCAAACCATTTTTCGGTGATTTGATAGTCGGCAAGAAGATTAGCCTTAATATTAGGAAGGTTCCATGCCTCATCCTGTTCATCTGTGTCATACAGAAAGTACTCCCCGTTGATGCGGAGATTCAATTTTCTGTTTACATCAAAATCCAGTTCTCCAAAAGCCGAAATAGTATTGACCAGATCATAAATCACGTTAAATGAATTGCCATAGGTATAAGACGGCTTATTTAACGGCTCCGACACATCCAAAGGATTGGATCGGAACAGAGGCTTGAAATCTTCGGCCATGTATTTAAGTCGTGTATTATAGCCAATGCTGCTGGACAACTTTCCTTTAGCGCCAATATAGGCTTTGTATTGTTGATCTGTAGGGGTTACTCCAATTGCCGGGGCAAGAAAAGGATTTTCTTTAGTGAACTCGTAATAGGAGTTTTGACGCAGTTCTCCTTCGAGTCCGGCATATGCGATAAAGTAATCTCCGGCAGCACGGTAGCTGGCGGTAACCCGTGGATAAACATATACGCCTCCATCACTGTTTTCTGTATTGAGACTATAGTAGATCGCCGCCCCCAGGTTTAGAGTGAGGTCGTCTCGAAGCACGAGCAGGCTCGATGCCAGCCCCACATTCATAAAGCTATAGGTGATATCCTCATTCCCCGGATAATATGAAGTGAAATTGCCATTCACGTAGTCAAAAATGACATTTGTTCTAAACAATTCCCCAGCGATAGGAATTTCCAAAGTGGGTTTAAAGATGAAGCGATGTTCGGCAGAATCAAAGTCGTCACCAAAATACCTGTATTTGACCTCGGCATTATCAAAAAATGACTTATTCCAATTGATTTCCCCACCGGCATACACACTGTAATAATTGTGCTGTGGATCAATTTGATCTCTTTCTTCATTGGTTAGTGTAGGCGTTACTCCATACCAGTTAAACAATCTGTGCTCCACTCCAAAATCTGTATTCCACCGAAGATTTCTGTTGCGCGAAGAATAATTCAGGTTGAGCTCGGTATCGTAAAAGCTATCGTCAATTTCCACCCCATCAATTCCTCCCTGGGCCGAGTTATGGGTGAGAAAAATTCCGAAGTTATCGGTTCGATTCACTTCCATGTTGCTGTAAAATTCGGCAAGAGCACTGGTATAAGTTCCAAAGCCGAGGGTGATATAATTGTCATACAACTTTGGCGGTCTTTGTCGCTCCACGGTTGTAGCCCTACCTTTTGCCGGGGTAAAAGTGGAAGCCACAGGCACAGAGAAAATACTGTACTGCACCGGTCTTTTCTCCAGGTTCACAGAATCGGAGATCTTTGGTGTCTCCCGAATTTTGTTGGCATCACTTACTGTGGGAGTATATGGTTTCACCACTTCTACTGTCTCGCTCCCAAGGTCCTGGGCGTAAGAGAAGCCGGTGAAAAATAAAAGCATGATAAATACACTAAACGATTTGATTTTCATGGGAAGGCTTTTATGTATCTTAATTGTTGGTTTCGACAGAAGCATTGGTCCTGGCTTCCTGTGCTTTGATTCGGGCAAGTTCCTGTTTGGCTTCAGTAACAACTTCAGGGAATTGCTTGAAATTGTTGATCACGTTATCCAGGATGTAAGTTGCCTGGTAAGCATCTCCCAAAGCATAGAAGTTCTTAGCCATTAAAACGAGGCCTTTTGCTCCATATAATTTATAACCTGAATAATCTCTTGCTAAACGCTGCACCACATCATTGGAAGCCTGATGGTTACCTGCTTTGTTCTTGAAGTAAGCATCATAATAAAGAGCTTCGGCTGCCAACTCCCCGGTCGCCGATTTCTGAACTTCGGCATAAGCACGTTTTGCACGATCTTCGTTTCCGGTTCTCATGGCGGCACGGGCAATGATCACCTGCGCATCATTTTTGGCACTTGTTTCGGCATTTGGGTTTGCCAGTACTTTTTCGGCATAAGCCACAGCCTCGGTAAAGTTGCCGGCTTCCAGGTAAGACTTCATAAGGTTAGACTGCGCAAAAATGGTGTTTTGAGCAAAGGATGCTTCATTTTCCAAACGCTTTAACAGCGGAATTGCTTCGGCGTAGTTCCTCTTCTCCAGGTAAACTTCAGAAAGTCTTGCCAATGATTGCTCAAGGTATTCTGACGCCGATCTTCCTATCACGTATTTATAATGCGGAATGCTCTTTTCTTTGTTCCCCTCGCGGAAGTAGAGCTGCCCAAGATAAAAATTAGCCTGTACCGAGTGAATTCCGTTAGGGAATGAATTCAGATACTTCTCAAGCGCAGTGATAGCAGCTGAAGTATTATTATTCTGATATTGCTTCTCGGCCGCCTCAAAACTGGTGTTGTCAAGATCAACATCTGTCACCTCAACAAAATCAAGATCTTTTACCCAGTTGGCATATTCATCTGTCCTGCCCATATCGACGTAGATCAATCTGGCGGTACTTACAGCCTGAACAGCTTCAGCCGAGTTAGGAAAATCGGCCACTACTCTTTTCATTTTCTCAAGCGCCTGGCTAGGCTGGTCATTGTTGTAATAGATCAATCCCTGCTTCAGCAATGCCTGCGGAACGAATGAACTACCGGGAACATCTCTAATGAGCCTGTTATAGGCTTCCATTCCCTGGCTGGTGTTATTCATGGCCACGTATGTGTTCCCCAGCTCATAAGCTGCATCGTCACGATAAGACGACCGCGGATATTTCCTAAGGAACTCTGTCAACTCCTGAATTTTTGTATCATTTCGCTGAACAAATCCGTAGCTGATGGCTTTTTGAAAAGCTGCATAGTCATTTTCTGAACCATTAAGAGCAATGGCTGAATTGTATGCTTCCATTGCAGGCCAGTAGCTACTGTTCACGAAATAACTGTCTCCTAACCTCAAAAAGGCATCATTTCTCCTTGCGCGATCATTGGAAGTATTGCTCGCATATCTCTTGAAATATTCGGCAGAACGATCATATTCGCGTTGCTTGAAATACGCGTAGCCAATATTATAGTGCAGATTTTCCTTTTCTGAAGCTCCTTGCGCTCCACTCATTCCTGCAAATTCGCGGTATCCTACAAGGGCATCCTGAAAGTTGCGAAGATTGAAATCGCTTTCGGCTTTCCAAAAAGTTGCGAGGGCTGTGAAGCGGGGATCACGTCTTTCACTCAAAGCCAGATCGAAATATTCTTCAGCTTCACGGTAATTACCTTCTTTGAACAATTCCAATCCGCGGTAAAAAGCAACCTGCTGATAAACCACATTGTTTTGAAAATTTCTATTTCCCTTCAGGAGACGCATCGCCTCTTCATAATTTTTAGAAGTAATAAAAGAATTAATGAGCAGCTCATTGATCTCTTCTTTCGCAGGAGAACTAGGATAAGCTTCCAAATAATTCATTAACACTTGCGGAGTACTGGCGTAGCTATTTCCAATCTCATAGCTTAGCTTGGCATAGTTAAGAGCAGCATCGGCTTTTATCTCCTGGTTAAAATCCATCTCGCTGGCATTCTTGAAAGCATTCAATGCCTGCTGCTTTTTGTCAGTTTTTAAATAGGATTGCGCAAGGTGGTAGTAAGCGTTTTGTGCCACTGCATTCTTACCATCTATGATCTTGTTAAATTCTGAAATGGCCGACTCAAAATCCCCCTGTTGAAAATAGGCATAACCTAACTGGTAATAATCTGTGTTGTTCCATTTCCCTCTTTCTCCCTGGTATTCCTTTAAATAAGGAATTGCTTTTTCATACTGCCCCAAATTGAAGTAGCTTTCTCCAATGATCTTGTTGAGCTCTGACCGGTCACGTCTATCTGCTCTGGGCAATTGCTCCAATCCAAGCTGAATAGCTTTCTCAAAATTTCCCTGCTTAAAATTCATGTCGGCCTGGAAGTAGGAAAGATCTTCTTCATACCTCTCATTATCCTGCACCTCTTCAAAAAGTTCATTGGCCTGCTCGTAATCATCCCCTTCATAAGCCATGAAACCGAGA
Organism: Salinimicrobium sp. CAU 1759; assembly: GCF_054482715.1. NCBI lineage: Bacteria > Pseudomonadati > Bacteroidota > Flavobacteriia > Flavobacteriales > Flavobacteriaceae > Salinimicrobium > Salinimicrobium sp. CAU 1759. The sequence continues at coordinate 120,851 of NZ_JBTLRK010000003.1, forward strand.
TAATATTTTGCCTGCGATCCGTATTTTTTGGAGTCCTTTACTTTGTTCAAATATTCTTTAGCCTCGTCGTATTGATTCGCCCGAAAGTAAGCGTAGCCGTTATTGAAGTTGAAACGCTCCTTTTCTGCCTTGCTCAAATTCCTTTGATCAACAGTGTCATACCATTTGCGGGCGAGAGAATATTTCCCCGTCTCAAAGTAATAATCGGCCACATCGAGGTATGCTGCATTGGTTTTTGTACTTGTAGGATATCGCTGCACGAAATCTTCCATGAGCTCATCGGCTCCCGGTTGATTAAGTCTAATTGCCGCATTGGCTATATAATATGCTGCATTAGCTTTGATCCTTTCATCATCTGTTTCATCCTGCACTTCATCAAATAAAGTTTGTGCGGCAAGGTATTGCTGATTGTTGTATAATTCCAGCGCACGGTTATAATCGGCCAGCTCATTGCTTTGAATGGCAGATTGTTGTGAGAAACCAGTAAGCGAAAGGAAAAGGAAAGCAACAAAAAGGCAGATTTTGCTATGTTTCATTCGTAGGTCTTGTTTTGTTGATGATTCAAAGATATAAGAAACTCTAAGGTAATAACGCCATTGTTGTAAGATAAATTATATGCTTCCGTTAAATGAAACCTAAAATTATCTGCGGAAAATTTCAGCAGAAGAAAAGCAACACAAGCCACAATAATTACGTTCTCTTTCTTACTTTTACCTCTCTAAAATGTGATTTTTCATGTCGAATACTGTTCTGTACCTAAAAGACGCTGCCATCTATCAACGGGAGACGCTCATACTTTCTGAAGTCAACATAGAGATCGAAAAGGGGGAATTTGTTTACCTCATCGGGAAGACCGGAACAGGAAAAAGCAGCTTCATGAAAACCCTGTATGGCGATCTTCCTCTTACTGAAGGAGAAGGTCAAATTGTAGATTACGATTTACGCACCCTTAGAGAGAAAGACATTCCTTTTTTACGCCGAAAGCTGGGCGTGGTGTTCCAGGATTTCAAACTGCTGAATGATCGTAATGTCAACGAAAATCTGCTCTTTGTTCTAAAAGCAACCGGCTGGAAAGACAAAGCCGCCATGGATGCGAAGATCGAAGAAGTACTAAAGAAGGTAGGAATGGGCACAAAAGGATTTAAAAATCCGTATCAGCTTTCGGGTGGAGAGCAACAGCGTATTGCAATTGCCCGAGCTTTGTTAAATGATCCCGAGTTGATCCTTGCCGACGAACCTACCGGAAACCTCGACCCGCAAACCTCTGTGGAAGTCATGGAAGTCCTGCAACAGATCTCCAAAAACGGAAAGACAATTCTCATGGCCACTCATGATTACGCACTACTGCTGAAGTATCCATCAAAAACCCTCAAGTGCGACGGACAGAAGGTGTTCGAAGTGGTACAGAAGACGGTGACCTAGAAGCACCAAATTACAAGCACCAAATTCCAAAAAAGCCGAAAGGCGTCTGAATTTCGACTCTTTATTTTTAGGTAAAAAGATAACGCTGCTCCTTATCTTGAGATTGCTTCGCTTACTGCGTGCGCTCGCAGCTATTCAAACAAAGATCTCCGTCCTCCCTTTAGGGCCGCGGAAAAGGCGGCGGGATTTCCGCGGTAGGGTTTTCTCCTCCCTACCAATAGGATTCAGCGGAAAATTCCCCTTAGGTGGATAGGATCCAGTTATTTTTTCTTTTTCTCCGGATTTTGCCAGGTATTAAAAATGGAGTAAACAATCACCTTTTCATTTCTAAACTCATAAATGACGACATAGGGAAAACGGCCCAGAAAAGCTTCTCTGTATGGTTTTCTTTTTTCCGGAAAATGTTCTGGGTTTGAGGTAATTCTCTTAAAGTAAAAATCCAGCTGTTCCAGAAATTCTTCTCCTAATCCTGATCGTTTCTTCTCGTAATAGAGATAAGTATTAATGATTTCAAGAGCTGCTTCTTCCTTTACATCTAAATAAAATGCCATTATGAATTAGCCTTTCTTTCTTGCTTTCTCCTTCACTTCTTCCCATGAAAGGGACTTGGAAAACCCATTAGAATGAGCTTCTCTTCTTTTATCAATCATTTGATACTGTTCTTCAGACAAAGAAAATTCCTGCTCTTCACTCTGGTAAGTTTCTACCAAAGCCTTTATCATTCTAAGTAGCTTCACATCTGCAGTATCAACATATTCCTGCACCTTATTCTTTAACTCTGTTGAATTCATTTTGCCACAGTTTTATTCTTTAAAAAATACGATAATTATATTTTAGTTCACGTTTTGCGCTGCTTCTTCACATTGAAATTTCTCCGCGCTCACTACAGTTAAAACCAGAAACTCCGCCCTCCCTTTATGGCCGGGGAAAAGGCGGCGAGATTGCCGCGGTTAAGAAATCTCCTCCCTCACAAAGATGTTCCAATAACAAAACACCTTCCAAAAATGGCATTTTTGGAAGGTGTTTTAGCAAATTCGTAATTCTTACTTCGTACCTCGTACTTCTAATTTCCTTTCTTCCTATTAATGAAGAGGTAATAGATATTAATGAGGATAATAGCGCCGTTAGTGATCGTGATTGGCCAGGAATCGAGCAGGAGTCCGTAAACCACAAACAAAAGGCATCCAAGGCTGTTGATGTACCTCAAGGTGGTAATGTTTCTCATTAGAAAGGATAAAAGCAAAAAGAATGATGCAAGATATCCGATCCACTCTATATATGATATTCCAAATAGTTCCATAATTATTAATTCAAAATTTAAGCTTCAGAATTCAAGGTTCTTCTAAAAATAAGAGCTGCCAAAAATACGATTTTTGACAGCTCTTGTAATATATTTCTTTCCGAATTAAACGATCTTATTTCTCTTACGGTCGTTTTCGGTTAGGTAAATCTTTCTTAGACGTAAATGCTTCGGCGTAACTTCAACATATTCATCTTTCTGAATATATTCCAAAGCCTCTTCCAATGAGAACTTGATCGCAGGAACGATCTTAGCCTTGTCATCTGCTCCCGAAGAACGTACGTTAGACAATTTTTTAGTCTTGGTGATGTTCACCACCAGGTCATCCTGACGGGAATTTTCTCCAATCACCTGTCCTTCGTAAATATCCTCTCCCGGATCCACAAAGAATTTTCCTCTATCCTGAAGTTTGTCAATAGAATAAGGAATTGCTTTTCCTGTTTCCATAGACACCAAAGAACCATTCTGTCTCTCCGGAATTCCTCCTTTAAGCGGCTGGTATTCCTTGTAACGGTGAGCCATAATAGCTTCTCCTGCAGTTGCTGTCAACAATTGATTCCTAAGTCCGATGATTCCACGGGAAGGGATCTGGAACTGGATGGTCATCCTGTCTCCTTTTCCTTCCATGCTCAACATCTCTCCTTTTCTGATGGTCACCATTTCCACCGCTTTTCCTGAAACTTCTTCAGGAAGATCGATAGTCAATTCTTCAATTGGCTCACATTTAACTCCGTCAATTTCTTTGATGATCACCTGTGGCTGACCTATCTGGAGTTCATATCCTTCACGACGCATGGTCTCAATAAGAACCGACAAGTGAAGAACTCCGCGGCCAAAGACCATGAACTTATCTGCGCTATCGGTCTCCTCTACTCTTAGAGCAAGGTTCTTTTCGAGCTCCTTCATCAGGCGCTCTTTAATATGTCTTGAGGTTACGAATTTCCCGTCTTTTCCGAAGAAAGGAGAATCATTAATAGTGAAAAGCATACTCATTGTAGGCTCATCAATTGCGATGGTCTTAAGACCTTCAGGATTTTCGAAATCGGCTACAGTGTCTCCAATCTCAAAACCTTCAAGTCCTACAATGGCACAAATATCTCCTGCCTGCACTTCTTCTATCTTTCTACGGCCAAGACCTTCAAAAGTATGTAATTCCTTAATTCTTGTTTTCTTAATGGTGCCGTCTCTCTTTACAAGAGCAACAGGCATTCCTTCTTTTAAAGTTCCGCGTTGAAGACGACCAATAGCGATCCTTCCCGTGAAAGAAGAAAAGTCAAGAGAAGTGATCAACATCTGTGGAGAACCTGCCTCGACCTTTGGAGAAGGAATATGCTCGATCACCATATCAAGAAGCGGTTCAATACTATCTGTTTCATTTCTCCAGTCGTCGCTCATCCAGTTGTTCTTTGCTGAACCGTAAACTGAAGGAAAATCAAGCTGCCATTCTTCAGCGCCCAGTTCAAACATCAGGTCGAATACCTTCTCATGCACTTCCTCGGGAGTACAGTTTTCCTTGTCAACCTTGTTAATTACTACACATGGCTTCAATCCAAGATCGATTGCTTTTTGAAGTACGAAACGCGTTTGCGGCATGGGACCTTCAAAAGCATCTACTAGCAGTAGCACTCCATCGGCCATGTTTAAAACCCTTTCTACCTCTCCCCCAAAGTCGGCGTGACCCGGTGTGTCGATGATGTTGATCTTGGTATCCTTGTATACTACAGATACGTTTTTGGAAGTAATGGTGATCCCACGCTCCCTTTCAAGATCATTGTTGTCAAGGATAAGATCCCCGGTATTCTCGTTTTCCCTGAAAAGTCTGCAGTGGTACATAATTTTGTCCACCAGGGTAGTCTTTCCGTGGTCAACGTGTGCGATGATCGCAATATTCTTAATAGCTGTCATATAAACGCCTGATTTTTAAAGGCTGCAAAGGTACATTTATTTTTCCCATAAAAAACACATCGGCTTTGAATAAAATTTTCACCTTTCTGCCTCACAATTTTTTGAAGATCAACAACTTGCAATAAATATAGGATACATAGGACTTTTCAGAAAAAGTTCGGGATGAATGATAATCTTCAGAAAAAGCATAAATCCTGATATTACTCATATTTAGTGTTTATGAATTTCTTTTACCCTTTTATTTTCGTAACTTTAAGTTATTCTATTTCAGAAAATTACCTCATCCCTTTTAAAAATATTGGCTATGAAAAAACGTACAGAAATATCCGGGGCAGTTTTATTATTCCTGTGTTTACTTACAGGTGTTAGTTTTGTGCAGTCTGCTTTAGGACAGGTCGACGGTGAGATAAGCCTTGATTTTCCGGAAGAAGATAAACTAATGGAAGTCGCACGTGAGACCGTTAAAGCCTATGAGACCGGAAATTGGGAGTCTCTAAGACGAAATTCTACTGCAGATGCCAGGTTTTATAACCTGGGTAGCTACGACAGTTTGACAGTGGACCAAACGGTGCAGTACTGGAAAAAAGGTCGGGAAACTGCTACTCCTGTTCTCTCGGAAGATGGTGTATGGCTGGGAGTTACAGTGCCCGAAGGTCCAAGAAAAGGCAATTGGATCCTTCACTGGGGCACCAATACCTTAAGCTATCCTACAGGGGAGACCATAAGTTTTCCTTATCACGTTGCTTTGAAGTTCCAGGAGGATAAGGTGGGGCAGTATCATTTCTACTATGACAATAACAGGATCATTAGGGCACTTGGTTATGAGATCCAACCCCCTCTTGAGGAAGAAGAAAAAGACTTTCTTGAAGATTATGAGGACAAACAGTAGGTGTCAAAAATGGCATTCCTTATAAAGATCCAAAAAAGGTATCTTTGCAGTAAATTTTTTTTATGCAACTCAATAAGATACCACAAATAAAACACGCCGACTCTGGTAATTTCTTTCTGCTTGCAGGCCCGTGCGCCATTGAGGGCGAAGACATGGCCCTACGAATAGCCGAGACCGTTTTAGGAATTACAGATAAACTGCAAATTCCTTATATCTTCAAAGGTTCCTTCAAAAAAGCCAACCGCAGCCGGATCGACAGTTTTACGGGAATAGGTGATGAGAAAGCTCTAAAAATCCTACGGAAAGTTTCAGAAACTTTCAACATCCCTACCGTAACTGATATTCATGAGAGAGAAGACGCACAATTGGCTGCCGAATATGTAGATGTTCTACAGATCCCTGCCTTTCTCGTTCGCCAGACCGACCTTCTGGTTGCCGCAGCCGAAACGGGGAAAGTGGTGAATCTGAAAAAAGGTCAATTTATGAGCCCTGAAAGCATGAAGCATGCAGTCACTAAAGTAACCGACTGTAATAATGAACAGGTAATGGTCACAGACCGTGGAACTATGTTTGGATATCAGGATATGATCGTTGATTTCCGCGGAATTCCGACCATGCGTCAATTTGCACCAACGGTTCTTGATGTGACCCACTCACTACAACAGCCAAATCAAAGTAGCGGTGTAACTGGCGGCAGACCCGATATGATCGAAACCATAGCCCGTGCCGGAATTGCCACAGGTGCCGACGGGATTTTTATAGAAACTCATTTTGATCCTGCCAATGCAAAAAGTGATGGAGCAAATATGCTGGATATTCAGTACTTAGAAAGACTGCTGTCTAATTTAACAGCTATCAGGAAGACGATAAATTCTTTCTAATCTAATGGTTCGGCACGGATTGTAAAATCCGCTTCATCAAAAGAAGTTAGACCTCATAGATTTTGAAAACCTATGAGGTCTTTTTTATTTAGTACCTTAAAATGTCATTTAGAGTACCTTTTATTAATTCTACCTGTTCCGATCTTATATTCCCAATTCTCCTGTCCAGACGTTTTTTCGAAATAGAGCGAACATGGAAAGTGAGAACTTCAGATACTTTCTCCAGACCATTTTGCGAATCAGGATTAAGAAGCAGGTTTCCTTTGTATCTTTTGATCTTGGTTGTCAAAGGACAAACTATTACAACCTGAAGATGCTGATTAAGAAGGTTGCCACTTATTAAGACACATGGTCTCCTTCCTCCCTGCTCACTTCCAGAAACAGGGTCAAGATAGACTTCCCAGATTTCGCCCTGCTTCACTCCTCAAGGTTTTTAAGATCCTGCAAATAAGCCTCCATTCCTTCTTCTGCTATGGCCATGATCTCTTGATCTTTACCTGCTTTAGAATAAGAACGTGCATATTCGGCCCGGTTTAATTGGTCCAGGTAGATTCGCAACGCTTTTTCAATAAGCCTGTTCTTTGCCACACCACGCTTTTTTGCTTCAGAATTTAGTTTATCCAGAAGATCCTGAGGCAGAGACGAAGTGAAAGTTCCCATGGTTTTTCTCTTTTTTATAAATATAAATCATAAATATGAAATATAAATAAAAACCAGACCGAATTTTTAGTCTATGCAAGTAAGGCAAAACCTACAAGGTCAAAAAGACCTTGCAGGTTTATTCGAAATACCAGCTCCGTAGGAGTTAAAGATCGGTAGCACCGAAGGTGCGTAAAACAATATCGCCGTGCCGTAGGTACGGAAGATGTACAGTGTAAAATACAACCCTTTCAGAGTTTGAAAAGGGGAGGATTCTAGTGCAGGAAAACAAAAACCCCGCATCTATACAGAAGCGGGGTTTTTAAATCAACCGGGGGACAAAATTAAATTTTTAACCACATTTGGAATAACCACAGCTCTTGCAAACCAGGCAGCCTTCAGAGAAAATTATTCCTTCCGGATCTCCACATTCACCGCATTCCTTATCGGCTGCAGGAGTACCGTCGGGCACGAACTGCTTAAGGGCACGAACCACACCGGCCTTCCAGGTGTTGATGCTCTCGTCAAGCAGGTTCAGGTTGTTGATGAGGTCAACCACATATGGAATTGGCATTCCGTGGCGAAGTACTCCAGAGATCAATTTCGCGTAGTTCCAGTATTCTTCGTTAAAGGATCTTGATAGGCCTTCAATGGTTACTTTGTATCCATGCTTGTCACAGAACTGGAAGTCGTATCTGGATTTTCCGTCTTCATCGCGATTCTTGATCACATAACCTTTTTCCACCCAGGTTGGCAGGTTGAAAACATCTTCCATTTTCCCCGTGAAGATCTCATAGGGACGATCGTTCAGAATCCCAACAACTGCAAGCCATTTTTCTTTTTCGTTGTTGAATCTAATTATTTTGGACTCTAGTTTCTTTGGACGTTTTGGTGCATAAGTTTCAGCAAAAACGCTCTCTTTACTTCCTTCTTTTTTTCCTTTATCATCTGAAGAAACAAGGATTCCGCTTCTTGAACCGTCACGATAAACGGTGATTCCTTTAAGACCTTTCTTCCATGACTCAATATAAATGTCACTCACTTTCTCCTGACTCACATCTGAAGCAAGATTAATAGTAGAACTAATGGAGTGAGTTGTATATTTCTGTACCAGCGCCTGCATCTCAACCCGCTTTTGCCAGTTTATTTCGGAAGCAGTTGCACCTGCATATGGACTCTGCTCAATGGCTTCTTTTCCTGAAGCATCCATCCAGGTCTTCACTTTTGGATGGTAAACGGTGAACTCTTCAAAAGCATCTCCTGTATCATCAACGAAAGCTACCTTTGCGTTAGATCCGGAAGCATTTACTTTTCTTCTTCTCTTATAAGAAAGCATGAAGACCGGCTCAATTCCTGAAGAAGTCTGCGCAAGCATACTTAAACTTCCGGTTGGAGCAACAGTACTTATGGAGATGTTCCTTCTACCGTGCTTCATCATTCGGCTGTAAACATCGGGAAACTCGTTCTTCATCATTTGAACAAAATCTGATTGCTCTTCGATAGCAGGATCAAATACTTTGAAAGGCTCACGGGTGATCGCCATGTCAATACTACTGTCAAATTCTCCTTTCAATTTTGTCTGCATGATCTTATCAACCACTTCAAGTGCTTCATCTGTATCAAATTTTACTCCAAGAGCAGCAACAGCATCAGCAAGGGCGGTAAACCCAAGACCGGTACGTCTTCCGTTTTTGCCATTTTCGGCAAGTAATTTCCAGGTGTCAATCTCGTTCTTCTTGATAAAATCGGGCTCCTCATCCTGATCGATCTTTGCAAGGATCTTTTCTACAGCTTCGAGTTCAAGATCAACAAGGTCATCCATCAAGCGCTGAGTTTCATAGATCACTTTGTAGAACTTCTCGTGGTTGAAAGAAGCATTATCGGTAAACGGGTTATCAACAAAGTTGTACAGGTTTACGGCGATTAGTCGGCATGAATCTCCTCCCTGCATGGCAATCTCAGAACATGGGTTTGTAGAACTGTTCTTGAATCCAGGATAGAAAGATGAAGTTGAATAAGTATGTTGCTTATCCCAGAAAATAAGACCTGGTTCAGCAGTATTATGTGCACATTTAATTATGGTATCCCACAATTCTTTAGCACGCACTGTTTTAGTGTATTTAGGATTCGGACTGTCGATTGGCCAGCGTAAAGTGAAATCGGTGTCCTCGGTAACGGCCTTCATGAATTCATCTGAAAGACGGAGAGAAATGTTCGCCCCGGTTACCTTTTTAAGGTCCTGCTTAATCGTGATGAAATCTTCAACGTCGGGGTGAGCTACATCAATTGTAAGCATCAATGCCCCACGACGGCCATTTTGAGCAACTTCACGCGTGGTGTTAGAGAAACGCTCCATAAAAGAAACAGCTCCGGTAGTTGTCCCGGCTGCGTTAGATACCTGTGCATTCTTAGGGCGTAAACCTGAAAGGTCCACTCCTACCCCACAACGTCTTTTGAACAACTGAACTAACTGCTGGTCTGTATGTAGAATTCCGCCGTAAGAATCATAGACCGGGGGAACTACCACACAGTTAGACAGGGAAGCGATCATTTGGTCATTCCCGAGGGCCGCCATGACACTACCCTGTGGAATGCTGTATTTAAAATCCTTGAACAGTTGAAAAATTCTTTCCTCACTCAGAAATTCTCTTGATTTACCGTACTCAGACAAATTTTCTTTCCCCGCGGCACGATCGGCATACTTTGCTTCCATGCGGGCGAATTCTTTAGCCATTCGCCTGTGCATATCATCTGGGGTTAATTCTAAAAATTTTCCTTTTTTGTCTTTTACTGCATACTTATTTATCCAGGTAGTAGCTGCAAGCTCATCATTTTTAAAATATTTTAAACATGCTTGCAGTACCTCATCATAGGTATAAGTCTGGGTGCTAAATAATTCTTCAACCATGGCGTTTGTTTTTGTTTTAACTTGAAAGAGGAGTAAAGTTATTTTAATTCCTGAGTTCTGAAAGATGAGGTAAGGCTTTCTTATTAACTAAAGACTGTTGAAAAAAAAATCAATTTTTTTTCTGAAAAATGGCATTTTCGTTCAGCCCTTGCTACTCCTAATTCCGTTTAATTTTGAACTCTGAATTCCGACTAAAAAAATATTAACAACAACCTGAATATTTTTTTAAACTCTTGTTAAGTGACTGTGGCAGAAGTCCTTTTTGTCATAACTTCAAATGCTAACTTTCTTAAAAAATCAATAAATTATGGAAACTCAACTGGAAAATATCGGCGAGAGTATCGCCAATTTTTTACCCGAATTACTCGGTGCCTTACTGGTCCTTTTAATTGGATGGCTCATTGCTAAAGGCATCAAAGCAGTAGTGGTAAAACTAATGCGGAGAACCTCCTGGGATGAACGCATTTTTGGAGGAGGAAACGTGGGTGACACAAATGAGTTTGTGGGTAATATCTTCTATTATCTTATTATGATCATTGTGTTATTGATCGCACTGGAAGTCCTGGGGATAAGTGAAGTTCTTACTCCACTGGAAAATATGCTGAATGAATTCCTAATGTTCATTCCCAATCTTATTGGAGCTCTTCTCATCGCTTTCATTGGTTATGTGCTGGCAAAATTTGTTGCCAACCTTGTCAATATAGGAGGCGGTTTATTAGACAGACTGGTTGATAAAACGGGATTTAAAGACACAGACCGCCTCGTAACCGTGCTTAGAAAACTTGTCTTCATCATAATTTTCATCCCCTTCCTTATTCAGGCCTTTAACACTCTTAGGCTAGACGCCATCTCTGAGCCTGCCAATGATATACTTTATGGCTTTACAGAATTGATTGGGGAAATCATTATTGCAGCTCTTATCCTTCTGGTCTTCGTTTGGGGAGGAAGATACCTGGCCAATTTTCTTGAAGATCTCTTCAAAAGTATGGGTTTAGATCGTACTGCAGAAAAGATTCAGATCCATAATATGATTGGCTCAGGCCAGTCGCTTTCTAAGCTGGTTGCCAATCTTATCTATTTCTTCCTGGTCTTTTTTGGTATAATTACAGCCGTAGAGATCCTGGGGCTATCAAGATTGACAGAGATCCTGCATCAAATTCTAGAGGTTACAGGACAAATCATCTTTGGCCTAATTATTCTTGCTATTGGTAATTACATTTCGCTGTTGATCTACAATACAATGACCAGGTCCAGCAAAAATCATTTCATAGCCAGTGTTATTCGCTGGGCTTCTCTTGCACTTTTTATAGCTATAGCTCTAAGGACAATGGGAATTGCCAATGAGATCGTTGAACTTGCCTTCGGATTAATTTTGGGAGCAATTGCAGTTGCTGTGGCTCTAAGTTATGGATTGGGTGGCCGCGAGGCAGCCGGAGAGCACTTTAGAGATATCATTCAAAAGTTTAGAAAAGAGGCTTCGGAAGCCAGGGACCCAAGTAAAGACAGTCCTGACGTTCGCAACACCGAAAGAACTTTCCCTCCTGAAGGAACCGGTGCCGGGAAGGCGAGCACCCCAAAAACCCCTGGCGGGGCTACCGGACAGGATCCTACAAAACCTAATACACCAAGGGACCGGGATAAGAACGGACCAGCCGGAGCAGGTCCAAATGACCCTCTTAATCCTACCTAGGCAGTGCTATTTATAGAACGAACAAAGCCACGCAATGCGTGGCTTTTTCTTTTATTCAGAATTTATTGAAACTCCAGCTGCACCAGTACCGGAAGGTGATCTGACGGATATCGCAAGTTTCGTGAGTCACTCAAAACAGCATATTTATTTACCTTAATATTACCTTTTGTAAAAATATAATCGATACGGCTGGTCACCGGCTCATGAAATTCATAAGCATTAAAAGTGCCCGACGGTCCAAAAACATACTTTGCAGTTTCCTTTGTGTCTTTATAATACGATTTGAGAAACTTTATTTCTTTAGTTTCAGGTTCAAGGTTGAGGTCTCCCATTAGGAGTACCGGAAGATCTTCTTTATTGAGTTCTTCAATCTTTTTATGGATGAGATGTACACTTTGGCGCCTTGCCTCCTCACCCCGATGATCAAAATGAGTATTAAACACCCAGAATTCCTTACCGGAAGCTTTTACTTCAAATTTCCCGTAAGTACAGACCCGTGGATAAGAAGCATCCCAACCTTTACCCGGAACTTCGGGTGTCGAAGAAAGCCAAAAGGTTCCCTGCTTCAGCAGATTAAACTTTTCAGGTTTGAAAAAAATGGCAGAAAATTCCCCTTTTTGAGCCCCATCATCACGACCTTTTCCAAAGTAACTGTAGCTTTCCAGCTCATCCTTTAGAAAATCAAGTTGCGATAACAAAGCTTCCTGCACTCCAAAAATATCAGGCTCATAGAATTGTAACTGCGCAGCCAAATCATCTTTGCGCTGTGACCAACTGTTTCCGCCGTCGGTCTCATTGGCATACTTGATATTATAGGTCATTACCTCCAGCTGTGCCTGTGCAGAAAAATTCATAAATAAGCAGGTTATCACAAAAATCCTTATTGCTTTCATAACTCTGTTACTCCTCCCCGAATATAATCTTCCAAGTAACTAAACCTTTCGGTCAACCTTCCATTCCTTGTCATTCTCGCCCGTTCGAGCACACCGTCTTTATCTCCATTAAAGAAGGCCGGCAGGACATGCTTTAAAAACATTTCACCAAATCCATGGCTGGCATCCTTTGGCAACTCGCAGGGAAGATTGTCTACAGCCATTACCATAATTGCGGTTTCTTCTCGAAAATCCACTTCTCTTTCCTCCTGCGGGTCATAGCCGTAGAGAGGTTCTGCAATGGTAGATGGGCGAATGGTACTGGCTATAGGCCCGGCAATATCACAGGAAATATCTGCTATATATTTGATTTTAAAATCAGGTAATTTCGCATCTTCGGCAGTAAAAAAGACAGGGGCTCCCTGCCCGTAAAAATGGCCTGCAATAAAGAAATCTGTGACACCTGTGAATTTCCTGAAATCAGATTCATAATGGTGGGGGTGTTGATAAAAATCTGCATTACTTCCTAAAGTGCCATCTATTCGTTTGTTATAGTCCAGCACATCTACATGGCAATACACAGGTTCATCGTATTTGGATTCTAAATATTCCTCAACGCTCACCTTCTTTATTTTCAGGTGATCCAGAATTTCCCGGGCACCGTGGGCAACTTTCCCGCTTCCGGTAAGCAGGATCTTTAAAGGTTGAAGCTCTATTTTATCCAGTTCTGCCAACATGGCATTAAGGTCTGAAAGACTTTCAGCTTTAGGGAGCTCAAAAGTGCCATTTTTAAGACCTATTCCGCGGAAGCCATTATAGGCTCCTACCAGCCCTGCATATCTTCCGAAGCCAATGAGCCGGCCGCCGGTTTCGTTGATGATCACCTCATGATCATACAACTCAATATTGTTCTTAAGGATCTCCCGTAACAGATCGCGGTTATAGGGCTGTTTTTTTATCGTATGAGAAAAGAAAAAATATTTCTTGTTGGGAATAAGATACGGCAGCGGCACTTCCTTAACGCCCAGCATCACATCACAATCTGAAACATCCTTAGAAACTTCAAAACCTGCCATTCGGTAATCCTCATCTTTAAAGATGCGGATGTTTGAGCTTTCAACCTTAAATTGAGCTTCGGGAAACTGCTTCTTCGCCTCTTTAAGCTTTTGAGGAGAAAAGACTACGCGGCGATCGGGTGGGGTTTTACGCTCTTTGATCAGGGCAAATTTTATCATAGTAGCAAAGCTGTTTTTTGTTTGAATTTTCTCAAAGATAAGAATTAAAAGAGGTGCGAAAAAAGACTTAAAATGGCTTCGTTTGAAGAACCGGGACCAGGACTGGATTATGTAAAATAAATTATCTTTAAACCCTAAAGCTGACATAAATTATTAGCTTTGTCGCTAAGATTATTGGCACGGAAAATGCAATACTCTTGTAGAAGTTCTTTACATATTGGGGTCGACTTGGTTTTGACAGCGAGTCTAATTGAGTTGTAAGCACGTCGAGCGCTGGGAAATAGCTCGTAAATCTCATTTTTCATACTTTTTAAACGGCGAGAATAACTACGCCTTGGCTGCATAATCCGAATCATAGTAGGATATGCTTAGTCCCTACAAGGTAGGGAGCCGAGATGTCTCGCGGGAGCCTTGATTTACGGCGCCCGCAACAGAGGCACCGATAAAGTAAATATAGGGACTGCAGGGCCTTGATGCAGTTCTGAAACTTAATTGAGGATAAGTGTGCAGTTGGTGGTTTTCGGCCGGCTGTACATCGAAAAACAAGCGAAAACTAAACGTGTAGAAAGCTTCTGAATTGCTTGTTTGGACGAGGGTTCGAACCCCTCCGACTCCACTTTTTGGACGAGTTCCAATAACAAAAACCCCGTAATCCTAGTGTTTACGGGGTTTTTTATTTTTAAGAATGTCATTTAATATCAAATAATTGCATACTGAGCGAGACCAATACGGTGACCTATTGCGAGACCAAAAAAGGGGTCTCGCTAAGCTCCCAAACCATTGTTTTACAAATCATTACGTAAAGTTAAAGTTTTAAATCGCACGCTCTTTTTAGGTACTTTGAGAGACCAATTAAGACCTAAAATTTCAAAAGCTCATGAGAACCGATTTTCACACCCACTTTCACCTCTTAACCAAGAAGAAAAATAAACGCGGACTGGCCCCTATTTATTTAAGACTCACTGTTGACAGAAAAAGAAAAGAATACAGCATTTCTCGCAGGATACAACCGGAATTCTGGAATGTCAAATTGCAAAAAGTAATGGGTAACAATCCCTATGAGAAAGAGATTAATACCCACATCAATAACATTCGCCATAAGCTGAACAAAATTCACCAGGTCTTATCAGATAACGATCAACCTATTACGACTGAAATGATGATCGCGGAATTAAAAGGCGACAACAAACCAAAGCCTAAAATGACTCTTAAAGTGTTCAAAGAGCATAATGAACAGATGGACAGGCTTTCAGGAAAGAGTATTTCTAAAAGCACTGCTAAGAGATATTGGACCTGTTTTAATCATGTTGAACAATTCATTAAAGAGGAATATAAAACCCCTGATTATCCTATGAATGATATTAACCATCAGTTCATTGCGAAGTTTGAGTATTTTTTGAAAACAAAAAGAGAATGTAATCATAATTCTGCCCTTAAATATGTTAACAACTTTAAAAAGATCATTCGAATAGCTTTGGCCAACCAGTGGATGGACCGGGATCCGTTTTACAATTACAAGGTACAGTTCGAGTCTGTAGAGCGGGAATTTCTTAATGAAGAAGAAGTAAATAGCTTGATAGAAAAGGACCTGCACTTTGACCGATTAAAACTTGTCCGGGACATGTTCGTTTTTAGCTGCTATACAGGACTAGCCTATTCAGACGTCAAGAAGTTAAACCAGGACGATATCACCACCGGGATCGACGGCGGAAAATGGATTAGGATAAAAAGGACCAAAACGAAGTCTTTAAGCAGCATTCCTCTCTTACCTGTAGCAGAAAGAATTATTGAACGTTACCAGGATCATCCTGAAGTACAATCCGGAAAGAGTATTCTTCCGGTGCTTAGCAACCAAAAGTCGAATGCCTTTTTAAAAGAGATCGCTCTGATGTGTGGGATTAAAAAACCACTCACAACTCACCTCGCCCGGCACACTTTTGCCACCACCATCACCCTTACAAATGGAGTCCCTATAGAATCTGTGAGCAAAATGCTTGGCCACAAAGATCTGCGCACCACGCAGCATTATGCAAAAATAGTGGATAGAAAAATAAGCAATGATATGGCAATTTTGAAGCAAAAATTAGAAACAAAGAAGAATTATATAAAAAGTAAAAAGAATGACTGAGGCACAAAATAACCTGATTCTCGTGCCTTAGTTTTTCACGCAAAATTCAGGAACCATTGTAATAGTTGTAATCTCTACACCCAAAGCACATTCCCTTCCACTGCGTTCCAAGAAAAGAGCTTTGGTGGAGGTCTTGGACACATGACTAACGGATTAATGAGGATGTTTTTAAAAATAGATTTTTGTATATCATCCGTTAGTCAAGAGTCCGCTAAATCCTGCAAGCAATTAATATAAGTGAATGATAGATGCCTCTTCACCTATTTTTTCACCCCCCCATCGCTGTTACCATTTATACTAATGCAAAACAACGGAATTTTGAAGTTAGCCGGCCTGAATTAAACTCCAGCTCTTATTATAGAATTTTCAATACGGCCTATCCTAATTCTAAATTCCCTAAAGGAGCAACAGAAAATGGTAACAGCGACGGCTCTACGGGAAGTAAGTCTAAAGAAAAGATAAATTTGTTCAGAAGCAAAAGATCTATTATTGGAAAATGGAAAACGCTCGAGATACAAAAAGTAAATCATGAAAAATCTCTACTTCAATAAATCCCTTTTTCAATACAAATTTCTCCTCTTCTCCTTTTTTCTTCCTAAATCTTTAAAAAATCCAGATTGTATCTTTTTTTCCAGAAGTCTTACCTGCCCTCATCTGACCATTTTCTGAATGAGATTACTTTAAAATGATGTCATTTTAAATTATTCCTACTCAAATCTTATTTTTTGTAATAATAGTTCAAGAATAAGAGGTTGTACTTATATTTAAGTAAATAATGTCACTACAAAAAGAGTCCAACAATTCAAAGGTGGAGAAAAGAAAGTCATACATCCGGGTCGGCACCCAGTACTACAAATTGGTAAATGTTCCAAGTATTTCCGGTGTGGAAAATGAAGCCCTGGTGCCATGGAATATTGAGACGATCCGGCAGGACCATGGAAAAACATTTCTTGCAGTCATTCCGAAATATGATGGTTTCACCTGTATCCCGGATCATCTGAATTTTAAAACCTCCTTCCATGATTTTTACAATACCTATGCGCCGCTAAGCCACATCTTAAAAGAGGGAGATTGTGGGGTGTCTTTCAAATTTGTTAAGCACATTTTTGGAACTCAATATGAGCTTGGCCTGGATTATCTTCAGTTATTATTTACCAGACCTACCCAAATCCTCCCTATTCTCTGCCTGGTATCCCGGGAACGTTCCACCGGTAAGAGTACATTTTTAAAATGGCTCAAGCTCATATTTGAAAACAATCTCACCTATCTTACTAATGACAGCTTCACCAGTCAATTCAATTCTGATTGGGCAAACAAGCTCCTGATCTGTATCGATGAAGTATTGTTCAACAAAGAGGAACTCACAGAAAGGATTAAATACCTCAGTACCACCAACATCAATAAACTTGAGGCAAAGGGGAAAGACAAGCGGGAAGTGGAATTCTTCGGCAAATTTATCCTCTGTAGTAACAATGAAGAAAATTTTATCAAAATAGATCACCACGAAACCCGCTTCTGGGTTCTGCAGGTGCCGGTGATAAAAAAAGAGCAAACAGAGTTTTTGGAAGCCCTGGCCAAAGAAATTCCGGCTTTTCTGTACTTCCTAAAAAACAGAAAGCTCTATTCGAAACATCAAACAAGGATGTGGTTTACAGCTGATCAAATAGAAACTCCTGCCTTAAAAAGACTGGTGCAGAATAACCGGAACCGGGTGGAAAGGGAACTATCCGGTATTCTTCTTATGATCATGGAAGACCATGATCTGGAAACCTTGGATCTTTGTCCAATGGATGCCTATAACGCCATAAGTAAATCAAGGCTCTGCTTCGATCTTACTCAAATTCGAAATATTCTAAAGAAGGAGTGGAAACTCGAGAATCAAAGCAACTCGAACCGCTATCAAAAGTTCCTGCTGTGGGGGGACGGCACTACTACCTTCAGAGAAGCTAAAGGGCGCTATTTCACTGTAAATAAAAATTTCCTGCTGGAGAATTTTGAGGATCTAAAAAATACCTGAATTCCTGCTTCTGGGGGAAAAATGATGAAATGATGACAAAACGATGACAGGGAAACTCCAGTGTTTGCGGGAGGTTTCAGCTGCTGTCATCGTTTCATCAAAATGGAGACTGCTTTTCAAAGAAAAACTTTGAAACTATCTATTTTTTTGATGAATTGATGACAGAATAAGATAAGACCAGTAATAGCAAGGGTTCCGGCTGTCATCATTTTGTCATCAAACTGTCATCAAAAATAAAAATGATGACAAAAAAGGACACAACAAGCTTCTTTCCATAAAGAGCTACAATTTGACGTAAATAATATGCTGATGAAAACAAAAAAGATGAATTGTGAGGAAGCACGAAGCATAGACATCTGCGGAGCGCTGATAAAGATGGGCCATCATCCCACTCGCAAAACAAAAAAAGAAGCCTGGTTCCTGAGTCCCCTGCGATCAGAAACAGAAGCTTCTTTCAAAGTTTCTTTTAGATTGAACAGGTGGTACGACTTCGGTATCGGGAAAGGAGGAAACGTGATCGACCTGGTCTGCCTCATCTTGAATTGTTCGGTAGCTGAAGCACTAGTTTATTTGTCAGATGGGCTACCTGTATCTAATTCTTCTCTGAATAGCGAAATCAGGAGTAAGAAAATAGAACCTACAAATAAAGTCTGGAAGATCTTACCTATAGAACATAAAATGCTCAAGAAATATCTTAAAACTCGCTATATCCCCAGCGAAGTAGCAAAAATCTACTGTAAGGAAATCTGGTATACTTCGAAAGGTAAAAGATTCTTTGCCCTCGGGCTGCAGAATCATTTAGGAGGTTGGGAGCTTCGCAACCTTTACTTTAAAACCTCCACGCCTCCTAAAAGTTATTCCTATCTGAATAGAGGAAATGACCAGATCATTGTACTGGAAGGAATGTTTGATCTTCTGTCTTTAGCAGTTATCAACCCCGAAGAAGTTGAAAATGCTGATTTATTGATTCTGAATTCTCTGTCTTTTTTACCTGAGGTTCAAGAAATTTTCATCCAATATTCCGCTGTGACTTTATACCTGGACCGCGACTCCTCCGGAATTACGGCAACAGAAAATATTCTCCGAACATTTTCTCATTGTAAGGATGGAAGTTGGTTGTATAAAGGCTATAAAGATTTGAATGAAAAACTTGTTGATTCCATTCATGAGAGAAAATATCAAACTTAAATACCACATCAAGCTAAAGACTTTCTTCTACTTTTTTGAGTAGCAAAGCAAGATGTGTCATTGTCATGACAATCTTGCTTTGCGCCCGGAGGTTGCAAAGACTGAAAACGAAATAATGAAACGAGAATTCATCCAAATCCGCTGCTCGATTTACGAGAAGAAGCTACTCAAAAAAAGAGCGGCCAGGGCAGGAATTTCTCTTTCAGAGTACCTCCGTTCCACCGCTTTTGAAAGAAATATTGTTGAAAGAATTACACCAGAACAACTAGAGTTTTACCGTTTACTCGTTCAGTACAAAACAAACTTTTCCAGAATCAGCAGCATGTTTAAAAATCGAGATCCTCAGTTAGCTGCGACTGTAAAAAATCTAGCTGAAGATATAAGAACTCACTTGAAAAACTTTAGAAAATGATTGGGAAAGGACATTCGATATCCCGTACAAGGGAATCTATAGCATATGGCTGGAACCAGGAGAAAGATGCCGAAGTAGTACTTAAAGAATTTTTGGCAGGAGATTCACCCAAGGAAATTGCCGAAGAATTTAAGATCATCCAGTCACAAAATAACAGATGCATCAATAACACCTTAAGCTTTGTAGTAAGTCCCACCATAGAAGATGGAAAAAAAATGACTCAAAAAGATCTGGGAGAAATAGCCAAGCAATTCTTGAAAGAGATGAACCTAAAAAACCACCAGGCAATTTCCTTTGTACATAGAGATAAAGAACACACCCATATTCATATCTATGTGAATCGCATAAGTATGACTGGAGAGATATATAAGGATAATTTTATTGGAAAGCGAAGTCAAAATGCTGCAGATACCGTGGCCAGACTGATGGGCCTTACGAGGGTGAGGGAGGTACAACAAGATAGGCTTCTGGAGCTAAAACAACATCGAAGGGAGATTCAGAATATTCATGAAAAGGTTTTGCTCTCTAAACCGAAATCTCTCAATGAATACATAAAAAGAATGCAGGAGCACCGGGTGACGGTGATCCCAACAATCAACAAATCGAATCAGCTGCAGGGTTTTCGGTTCGAATTTAAAGGCATAAACCTAAAGGGAAGCGAGATACACCGGTCTATGAGTGGCAGTAAAATTGTCCTTGGAATAAGCCAGAATAATAGCTTCACTAAATTAAAAGATGCACCAAAGTCTTTGCAGTTGGCCAGTAATACAATTCAACTTAGTACCTGCTTTATAAACAAAATTGTAAAGGATTTGGTGAAGCAAACCATAAAAAAGGCACTGGAAACAGGTATAGGATTTTAAAAACAAAACAAGATGAAGAAGCTGGATGAAATCATGGAGCTCATGGCTGATGAAATGCAAGATTTTCAAAATGGTCTCTTGCAGATGAAAAAAATGACTGATGAACTCAATACCCGGAGCATTCCTATTTCGACTGAGTTAATGGAAAAACAGTTGAGATTTTTCTTTCAGCAGCAACAGGAAAAAGAAGCACTGGCGGCAGAAAGGTTACAATCCATAGATAATAAAATAAAAAATGCCTACATACTCCCCAAGAATTTAGGCATGATCTTCGGAAGTCTTCTGATCCTACTTATCAGCTTGATTGGATATCTCAGTTTTGAAATAAGATTATTAAAAGCTGAAGAAATTGAGGAGAAGCTGGCGAGATCCTATAACATTTACCTCCAAGAAAATCCTATACAACAAAAGGCTTATGAGAACTGGCTGTCGAACCAGAAAACTCAATAATATGCCTAATGATGTTATTAATATCGTTTAATTTCAATAGGCTAGTAAAACAGCATCGGATCGTATGACAATTAGTTATGACAAAATGTATTGTAAATGGGCAGTGCCTGAACTCAGTCCTTCTCTTATCTTTTCGGTAAACATAAAGGTTAATGATTTTTCCCGATTCAACCTGCAACAGTTATCAAATTCCGCCCTTCAAATTTTCCGGTATTAAAGTAAAAAATTTAAATTGTAAAAAAAGTTTTAAAATGTCAGTCAAAATTAATTTCATTGCAGAAACTGCAAATGAAGGTAACAAACCAAGAACCGTTTGAAGTCTTAGAAGGAGACGGTAATAGAAAATTAGTAGATGTAACAGTACACATACCTGATAACCGAACCTTTGATATGGACTATATTTCGCAAGTTAAAAAAAATGTAAGAGACATAGGCAACTCTGTTTTATTAGGAGGTGAAGCCATCAGTGTTCGACATGAGATAATTAGGGAATGACAGAAAGTTTTTGATATCTTTGAAGCCTCTATCCTAGAACATGGAGAATTTAAATACTATTCTCCAGACCCAAATCCAAAGAACAATTTCCAAGAGGTTCTGGAATCGGTATACCGAATGATCTCTATTGAGGAAGGAGATTTATTAGATGAGTTGTGGGATCTTGAGGAAGTTTAAAGAATAAAAATTTTGAATCCATTAGAGGTGAAGGGTCTGTATGAGCTGTCCATTTCTTTTCGATGTTCTTGGTAGCCAGATAAACCAACTTCAGAAGGGACATGCCGTTGGTAAAGGCTCCTTTTGTCTTAGTAACCTTGCGAACCTGGCGATGGAAGACATCAACGGCATTTGTTGTATAGATGATCTTTCTAATAGGTTCAGTGAACTGAAAATACTGTGAGAGCTCTTCCCAGTTGCGTTGCCAGCTTTCAATGACTACTGGATACTTCTGTCCCCACTTCTCCTCCAGGTGAAGCAGCTTATCTTCAGCCACTTCTTTGTTTACTGCCCGGTACACTTTTTTAAGGTCTCTCATAAATTCCTTATGATCCTTTGAGGCAATGTACTTTAGGGAGTTCCTTATTTGATGAACAATACACAGGTGTACCTGAGTCTTAGGAAATACGCTGAAAGCATTGGTAAAACCTTTGAAGGCAATTAATATATCTTCTAATCCTCGATTTTGAAGATCTGTCAGAAGCTGGAGCCAGAAATTAGCACCTTCGCTTTCAGAAATATACATTCCGAGGACTTCCTTGTATCCTTCCTTGTTGATGCCTAAAATGTTGTAGAGGGCCTTGTGTTGTATCTTTCCATCTACCTTCACTTTATAATGCATCGCATCGAGCCATAAAATGCAGTACAAGGGATCTAAAGGACGGGTCTGCCAGGCTTTTACATCTGGAATGATCCTGTCAGTGATCTGACAAACTGCTCGAGAACTTTCTTCTTCAAAATTCTCAAATATTCATTTTTGAAGTTGGTCATTTGTACTTAACTCGTCAAGTAAGTTTTCAATTTTAGATTTTTTCATAATTCTTAAATTTAATTGGCAGGATTTGCCTCAGATATCACGACGGAATTTTAAATCTCCTGAAAAAAGGAAGGAGAACCTTCTCATTTAAAAGCGCAATCTGGTATAAAAAAGTAAATACCTCGGTACGGCAGTAAAGACTGAGTAAGTTCTTGAATAGTCATTGACATTCTCAAAAATGAAATTTTGGTTATTGAAAATATTTTGGAATTCTCCCCCGAACATCCAGTTTTTATTTGAAGGTTGGTACTCAATTTGAATTTTGTTGGTATTGAAGAACTTTGAATCAACGAAATCTCCCGTTTGAGTAAAGGACGTTTTCCATTTTTTATTAAAATTGAACAGGGTGGTTACCTCAAAATGAAACCTGGAATTCCTTACTTCCTCGGTGCCAATTTCACTTCTATAAGTTGACCATTGAGCTAAAAAATTTAAATTGAAGATTTTGGTTAAATATGTTGTACCCGTTGCATCGTAGGTATTTACTGTGCTTGTGGTGACAACATCAGAATTATTAATTTCCGTTGGGCTTTTTGTTGATTGAAGCCCATAACCCAGTTTGAAGGTAGTTTTGAGAGGATCAACATATGTGGTTATTCCCGTCTGAAATAGAAAAAGTTCACGCCCCGGTACAATTTTTCTTTGCGTAAATATAAAATCTTCAGTAACTATATCTGCAAATGAAAATTCATTTGTAAATCGCATATAGGAAAATCTATTCGAGAACAAAATTCGCTTCTTTACATTGGAAAACGTGTGGGAAAGAAAGAATCGGTGATTCTTCAATATTTCTACATCCTTTGCTCCTAAGTTGAGGCTGCGATAGCTTTTTAAATAGTAATTATCATTAAAGAATATTAATCTCGGAATTTCCGTAGTGTATGAATAACTTAGCCGGTAAGTACCTGTTTTTGTCTTTGTCCAACGTAAACTGGCTTCCGGGTTTGGCAGAATAAATGTTTCCGAAAAGCTGTCTTGCTCATACTTCATGAGCTTTGTATGAACATCGGCAATAAAAAATAAATTCCTTAGCAGCTCGTGTTTAAATTTCAATTGGAAATAGGACATTGTATATTCGGCCATATTATCTCCCGATAAGATATCCAGGCGGTCATTTCCTTCAGGAAAAACAGCTCTTCCTATACTTTGGATATTTTCTGCCAAGTGTTCAACTCCTCCTACAAACGAATAGGCGGTTTTATTTTTTTTATAAACTAATGATGCGTTTATTCCCTGGTAGTCCAGGGAAGAGTCGTTTCCCGTCACTACGTTTGTGTTCTCAACATCTATTGTCTCCAACGGTATGGATATAGGCCTTACACGGAAATCCTCTTGTAGATTTTTGCTTCCCAAATATATATCCAAGAGAAACGCTCCATTTTTAATCTTTTGAGAAAACTGAACCTTAGCTTCCAGTTTTTTCTTTGAACTCTCTACCAGTTGATTGATGCTTAAATCGTTATATACCAGTTTATTTAAATTTTCTCCTCGGACTTTCGCAACCGAAGCTTCAAAGTTTATATTAGAACTAGTTGAAGGAGTAAAATTAATTTCTAGATCATTCGTGAAATTACGGTCCTCGATGGTAAACCTATTTTTTTCCGTGAAAGTCAGGTTTTCTGGTTCCACAAAAAGAGTATGTACGGTGGAATACTCCTTTTTTAATTTATCTGAATAGAAATAAAGAGCGTTTTTGACCGTCAACGAGTCTGAAAATTTTCTATTAATCAATAAACTGTTCGCAAAAGAAGTGTTTAGGTTGTAGTACTCTTTTTCTAATGGTATTATAGCCCCCTCCAGGTAAACAACCGGCGAAATGTCCATATGATAATCCCGATCAAAATCATTAAATTCACTAACGTTGATCACTTCTTCCGATAATTGTCCTTTAGCATTTTTACCTGTGTTATTTCCAAAACCTAAGTTGAGAAACTTCACTTTAGAACTTATCAGGCCTGCATTAATATCGGCCCGGAACCGGTTTTCTATTCCGGCTCCCAACTCTGCTCTTCCGAAAAGGATGGATTTCTTTGAGTCTTTAAGCTTTAGATTTAACGCGACTTTTTCAGAGTCCAGAAATTGTTTTAAAACTTCATTTTCGTCATAATTATTCAAGATCTCGATTTTATCGATTACAGAAACATCAAGGTTTTGGGAGATCACTTTATAACGATTATCAGCTAAATCATCACCTTCAATCAGTATTTTTTGTATAGGTTTACCCATAGCTTTTATATTGCCATTTTGATCTACCTCTATTCCCGGCAATTTTTTCAACATGTCTTCTACCGTTTTTTCACTTCCGTCTTGAAATGCAGAGACTCTAAAGGAAATGGTATCCCTGTTGATTTCAATCTTTTCATCTGCTTCTAAGACAACAGTGGAAAGTTGTTCTATGCTCTGGTCCAGAAAAAAATCCTGCCTATAAACCGATCGGGACTCCTCAAGTGGTATTTCAATAGTTTCCCGTTTATAACCCAGGCTGTTCACTTCTAAGGAAATATTTCCTCTACTTTCTGTTTGTATTATAATCTCATACTTTCCGTCCTGATCGGTGTAGGCGTAACCAAGAATCTTTTCAGCTTCTGAAGCTACAACCGATGCTCCTGCTATTGGTCCCTGTTCTACCTCTGTAGTAATTTTTCCGGAAATTGTTACAGATTGTCCTTGGAGAGAAAAAGCAACAAAACTGAACAACCACAAAAAAAGAAATTCTTTTTTTTCCAAAGAGTTACTAATCTTTTGGAATGATAAAAGCTTCAATATACGTGTCAGACAAATCCTGCTTCAGGCCGGAAGAATTTCCCTTTAACCCCGCGCCTTCTGATACCATTCTTCCTCCAATAATAGCTTCCTTGTATGCTTCAATGGTAGCATTTCTGTAGGTTATAAAATCCATCCAGTTTTTACCTTGAGGCTTGTCGATAGGAGTCAGTAAATGACCATAGTTACTCGGGTAATTCAACGATTTAAAATACCAGTAAATTTCTTTTTGCGCATCATATGCTTCAAGTATTAAACCCGGTAACCCCTGTAACTTCCAGGGGCCAAATGGCAGAGGAATTTCCGTACTAAACCAGGCGGTATACTCCCTACCTCTAAACGAACCTGTAGCTTTTTTTGCCGTATGGCTTCCAATTAATTTTGTGTCCTCATGGATAGTCCAGTCAATATTTGGAATATCTTCCCTTACATAAGTAAACCCGATATCCCTGGAAAGTAGCTTGTTTTTTTCCAGATCATGGTAATAACGAAACCCTTCCTTATTGGTGACAAAATTTCCATAAGTTTTTGCCCCGTTTCCGTGATCATACATTTCCATTCTATTCTGAGCTCCCCCTTCTAAGGAATCTTGACGAGTGATATAAAGGGAATTTCTGGAATTGAATAATAAAATTGCGTTGTAATCTGCACCTACCGGCCCTCCCATTCCCATACTTTGCAATTCTCCATACCTTACAACCCCGGTATGAGATTGAGCATAACCTGATAGCGTTGCAAAAACCGTGGTCAGTATAATTAAAATCTTCATATATAAATTAAAATCAGTTTTTAAAGAAAGAAGAGGTAGACTTCCTACCCCTTCTTTTCCTTTGTTAGAAAATTTAGTCGCATGAATCTTGATACTGTTGTACGAGATCGGAGGCATATTCGCAATTTACTGTCCCTTCATAATCTGTACGACCATCACCGTCGCAATCATACCTGACTGTACAATTTGAATCTAAAAATTGCTCTTCAGCGGAGAATTCTTCTAAAGATTCTGCGGATCCGAAGGAAGTAAAACCGGATAACAATAAGGTGGTTGAAAATAAAAATAATTTGTTCATAATAAAAGAATTATAGATTAATATTCTCAAATATATAATCTCGAATTTTTGATATCGAATGAAAAGCCGCACAAGTTGTACGGAGAATTATTTGATGATCCGGGGATAATTTTTTATAAATATTACTCCAAGAAAACAACGTTACATTCATTTTACTACTAGTACTAAGAGGTTATTTGTTCTTCTATATTTCCTGGAATTTTGTTTAAAATGAATTTATGAGATAATGGCCGTGAAAGGATTGACTTAAAAAGAATATCCTGCTGCCGTCAGAACCTTCCCTCCCCAGGGAAAAGGGAAATTTCTAATATCTTTGTGCAGCTCAAAATCCGGCAATGATCTTAGATAAAATTAAAATCCTCACTATTAAAGCCTTGATGCATGATGAAAAGTTGATGTATGGTTTAGTGCTAAAGGGAGGTAATGCACTGCAGTTAGTTTACCATATTACCGATAGAGCCTCAATGGATATTGACTTCTCAATTGAAGGTGATTTTTCTGAACTGGATTATCAAAGGATCAGCAGTACTCTCAATGCGCTGTTAAATGATGAGTTTCAAAAAGAAGGTCTCATTGTTTTTGATACCCGTTTTAAAGAAAAACCAAAAAGTAGTACAGTCCCGGAATGGAAAGGTTATAACATCGAATTTAAGGTCATAGAAAAAGAAAACTGGATCGACGATGATTTGGATAAAACACGACGTAGAGCAATAAAAATTATTGGCCAGTCTACAAAGTTCTCCATTGATATAAGTAGTTTTGAACACATAGCAAGCGCTAAAAAGCATGATCTGGACGGTACCGTCCTACGCGTTTATACCCCTGAAATGATCGTGATTGAAAAATTAAGAGCGCTTTGCCAATCCATACCGGAATATCAAAATATCGTTCCCACCGCCAGGGTAAAAGGAAGAGCCCGGGATTTTTATGATATCTGGAATATATGTAACCAATATCCCATGGACCTCTCTTCAAAAAGCAACCAGAGATTAATAACCGAAATTTTTGCTGCCAAAAGAGTACCACTAGACTTTTTGGACCTGTTACCCCAAAACAAGGACTTGCAAAAGGAAAACTGGAAGAGTGTGGAAGATACTTTAATTTCTGAGCACAAGGGATTTGAATTCTACTTCGATTACGTCTTGCAACTGGTCAATACAATCAAAAACCCTTAGGATAAAAAATCCTCCACTTTTTATCGTACTCCTTATTTGAAATATTATAAGTAAGATAAAAATCGTACTTGGAAATTTTAGCTGAAAATAAATCTAAGGCATTTTTTCCATAGCCGGCCTTGTCCAGGTAAAAGCCCACCAGTTGATGATAAGGATAGATATAGTTTAGTTCATTGAGGTAATCAAAAAGCCTGGCAGGATTAATTTTCTTCTTTGCCAAAATATACGCCTCTAAAACCTCAAATACACCTCCAGAATATGCAGGTCTCACTGTAATGTCTAGTATAGTCCTTTCCAGATCAGTAAATCGCAAGTTGTTTCTCGATTTAACTCCGATGTTCGTTGGAGAATAGTTCTTTTGAACAAAATACAATCGGTAGCCATCTACTTCTGATTTGTAAATTTCAGAGGTAAGTCTTTGAGGTTTTGAAAAAGCACTGTCTATGGAGTCCTGGGTCAAATTGATCTCGCCGTAAGAAACAGCAGTTTCATTTTTCATATAGCTAACATAAACCGTTTTGGGAATTTGAAGTGTCAGTTCATGCAAGGCCATAGCTGTATAATTACTCAGGTAGCCATCCTTCTTGATTGTAAGCCCGACATCATAATAAGTAGCATCTCTTTTAGCCAGGACCGTCTTTACAGAACCAGTGGTTAAATGCTTTAACCTCTTTAATTGTAAGATATCTTTTTCCGCCAGGAACTTTATAAAATCTTTTGCAGAGCGATAGGCTGCAATTTTCCACTGAAGTCGATTGCCTTCAAATATGGTCGCCAGATCATTGGTGGTAAATGCTTCTGCATCTAAACGAGAGAAATATTTCTCTATTTGAGGTAGCGCAGCATCAAACGATTCCTTTCTCATTCAAAAAGAAGCTTTACTATAATCGTATACGATTATAGTATGCAAAGGTATTGAAAATTTCAGTTAAAATCAAGATGATCTTTGGAGAGTAAAAAAATATAAATAAGTTAAGCGTGCTATCGAATTCGATAGCACGCAGCAAAGGTATAAGAAATTGAGGAGAAAAACAAGTTTCGCAACTTTTGGCAGGATATCATTGTGCTCGGACTAAATGCAAGGAACATCTGAAATCTTTCCCAGACTCCCACTAATTTGCTTTATTGTAAGCAAACCTTTTTACAAAACGCAGCGCTAGGCTAATCTACTTTATCCTTTTCTGTTTAATTTTCAATTAAACTTTCCGAAAAAATCTTCCTGGCCGATACTCCTGACTGGAGGTTAATGTTTACCAAATTTTCTAAATGCTGTTATGGTTTGGTAAATGCCATAACTTATAAAAATGCGCGATAACAAAATTATTATACTTACATCCCACTTTTCATAAAATTCCTCATATTGTTCCAGGCTCAATTTTGGAAAGGAACTTATAAATAAAAAATACTCCTTTATAATGTTCTCCAAATCTAAATCCACCCCGATTTGGCCTAAATAAATCAAGAAAAAGAAGAATCCCACCGTAAGGGTAAATACAATACCTCTTAACCAGCTGTTACCAAAATCATTGGATAACCAGTTCAATGTCAAAAGTAGAGCGTCCCAACTTAAACCTTTTACTTCTATGAGCTGGCGATACTCCAGGGCTTCATATTTGTTTCGAACATCAATATCTCCATTGCTCTGCGCATTGAACTTTAATTGATTATAAACATTTTTTAAATTAAAATGATTCAATCTGTTATCTTTTAAACCAAAACCTATTTTAGGATTGGTACTGGATGAATATATCTTTTTTGGATATATACTTAACACCATTCCTTTTAGATTACTATTTGCAATAACTATTTCCTTAAAGAGATTTAAGTTTTCATTTAAAAAATTTAAATTCCCCACTATTGAATTTTCAATAACAAAGTAATTTCCTGATCGAATATTGGCAAATGAAATATTCCCTTCATTTTGAAAATCTGTAATTGTAAGAAAGGAAATCTTGATATTTTTAAAATAAATATTTCCCATATTTACATCTGAAAGGCTAATATCGGCTTGAGCATTTTCCAGTATAATATTTCCCTGATTAGAGCCACTGACGCTTATGGCTACATATTCTTTTCCGGACATACTTTCCAGATAATTATTAAAATGAAATTGTTGTTGAAAATTATTGTTTGATAAATTCAAAGATTTTATTCTGGGTGTATTGACGTTTATAGTATTTAAAAACTCACATGAATAAATATTTAAATCCCCGATTGATAAGTCTTTGATCCAATTGTCTAAAACATTAAATCCATGGAAATTTATTACTTCGTGAAATGAACTTCTTGCAAAATTAATATCAGCATAAATCCCTTCCTGGAAATCTATCCTGTTTTTAAAAATCCCTGAGGAAAAAAATAAATGTTTAACTTCTACTTGCTTGTCAAAATTAATTTTGCTGTAAAATGTCCCCTCCAAAAAGAACCATTTGTATTTGCTATTTCCTTTAATGGATAAATTTGAATAATTTGAACTGGAATTTATCCTTACCTTATTAATTGAATTCTTCTTTAAGAACTGTATGGTACTTTCCTGATGCGAATATTCTGTATTTACATCCTTAAGAGTTGCATTATCAAATTCACTATTGACTATCTGAAGCAACCGATATTCTCCATTGATATGGATTCTTTTTCCTGCTGAATCAGCAACCTTCAGCACTCGAATACGATTTGAGGAGAGTGTAATATCTACATTGAATTTGCATTCTGAAAATGTGAGAAAGTTTAATTGAGCATCAAAAAAATGTACCAAATCATTAAAAATGCAGTTCTCAAAAAATATTTCTCCTGCTTTTAAATTGTCAAATATTATATTTTTATCGAACTGGCATCCTCTAAAAACGATATTACCCTTTTTCTCCAAATTCTTTTCGTATATCCTTTTAACAAATTTTTTGTTAGTATGGACCAGTCCGTTGGTTAGAACTGAATATGAAGTTTCGTCTTCCATTAATTTATTTTGAGGAGATTTTGGCAAGTGTTGCTTATTACCTTAATTGAAAATTACTGTTGCCAAGGCGGAAATTCGCATAAAACCGGGATAATAGACAATTGGCCACTTCCAATAAGGAAATTTTTCATCTTATTGCTTTCTTCCCGTAGTTATTTTAAAGAAAGCTTTTTGTAGTAAGCTTGTTGAAGTAATTCAAAAAAAGGATTGTACTCTCTCATCAGCAACCGACCATAATTTTGGAAGTCCGGATTTGTTCTCTCAAAATTTTGAGTTGTTCCCTTGACAATTGCCGCCGTTCCTATTACCCCATATCCATGGGATTCTACTTTATAGATAATATCGGTATTTAAATCATTGTTTCTGTAGAACAGTTCATCCTTTGGATTGAGCTTATTGTTATCCACATCCAATATCAAAGCGAGAAGGCCGTAAGCGTACTGCCATCCATCCATCACGACCAGGTTGAAGCAAATTTTAGTTTTTTTGAGTGCTGTTTTTAACTGCAGCTCACCCCCACAGAGTCTCTCTAATAAATCAAACAAAAACAATGAGGGAACAGAGCTATTATAAGTTTTCCTTCCAATTTCCACAAATCTTTCTTCCACCTCATACTCCGTACCTAGAAAATTTACCAGAGCCCTAATATTTATAGCATCCGCCAGAAAGAATGCTGTTAGAATTTCTGAGAGTAATCTGGCGAATTCTGATCTGGTGTAAAACCAGGACTGAATATCTGAATCTGTGGATTTAATCTGAAGTAGAAATGAATAAATAGATTTCGCTACAACTTTTTTAATACTGTAATGAAATATTTCCGAAGAATAAAATTTGTCAAGGTACCCATTAAAATCTGTGTCCCCTCCGTATTTAGAGTGAAATATGTTTCTAACATTTTGCACATCGCAAACTATAATAACCTTATCAAATCCAAATTTGTGGCTTTCACCTTGGTCATAGTCATTGTGTACAGAAAATACGTTGAGAATTCTAAAAATGTGTTCCGGATCTATCCTGTCCAAGTCATCAATAATTAATACGACTTTCTTTTCATTATCGGAAATCCTAAAATCCTCAACTATACCTCGAATTATTTGTGTGACGTAGTTGTTTTCAAAAATGGTTCCAGGCTTCTTTTCAATTTCGCTGAAAAAATCTTCTAACTGCTTTTGATCATTTTGTTCAGTCAATTTTTTCGCCTGCTTCAAATGATTCCTTAAAGTTTTGACAGCATTAAAAATAGCCTCAAAACGCTTGTCTATTTTGGAAGAATTTTGGGCTATATCCCAGAAAATCTCTTTATAGTGATTCAGGAGATAAACCTGCCAATACATATTGGTGTTTACATCGGGCAGATCTTCTTGTTTTGGATACTTCTTAAGTAGCTCATAAACAATATCATATTTAATATATTCGAATATATCTTCATTTTGAGCAACTGCATAATTCACAGGACTAATCCTAATTGAAAGGTATCCAGGTTTTTGTTGGAAAAATCGTCTTAAAAAATAGGTCTTCCCAATTCCAAAAATTCCGGAGAATAAAATGTACTTGTTGAAATCAGGTTCTATGTGATTGGCAAATCTCTTTATTTCAGTACTAATGTCAAATTCTTCCAAAGGCTTTAATTTAAAATTATAGTCGGTTTATAAAGACAATTCCACTTCCTCTATTTAATCAAATACCGGACAGATTCTAAAACAAGTTATAAATAAATGAGATGGAATAATTTAGTATAGAAGCATTCTTTGTTATTCTCACCTTTTACTCACAAACAATTCCCTGCTGTTAGTTAGCTCCTTTACAAATAGATGTCTATACTTGAAAAAATCGGTTTCTTCCAATTTCTTGGGTACTACTTTGCCATTACTAAGCCTTAGAAGGTGAATAGCATGTCTTGAATCCGTTTCAAAATGGTTGAGCTGTTTGAAATATTCCATCAGAAGCTTGTTTCGGATTTTCTGCTTGATAATTTCCTTATCTTCTGTAATCATCTTAGAATCATTAACAGTCCTAATTAGAAAGGCCACGTCGGTATGAAAAAAATTAAGGCCTACAGGCTCATCCAGAAGATTAATTATTAATTCAAGATCAGGATAGTAGTCACGCCCCCAAAGATCTTCGAGGGTAATAACTTTTCCTATTCTCACCATTTGCAAATCCACATTGTAATCGGGGTGAGTTAGAAGTTTGTAGAATGCATCTTTAAGCTCCTCTCGATAATTAAAAACATTAATTCCCTTAGCACCCGGTATTAATGGCGTTGCTTCCATTGCCTTACCCATTTCTACATATTCTTTTATAAGCTCTTCAAAATGAGGTCGGAGGTTTTGACTCAGGATCATCCGGTTCTGCCGAGTTGCTGTAAAAAGTGCAATGGAATAGATTATTACAGCAACAATTGAGGTAAGTGGGGTAACCACTTCAATTACTTGTTCCCATTCAAGGTTTTGTTTCATAACTTCAAAAAAGCAAAAGACCACTGTCAGGGAAATCCTCTCCAGGCTTCCAGATTTATCCTATACCTCATTCGGGTCGGACTGTAAATTAACACCGCCCCAATCGGCAGATTCTATGACCAAAAGACGATCATCATTATCAATAAACAGCATAAAGTGATCCCTAAGCACCCGGGAGCTGTCCCTATTATATCTAAAACACCAGACAGATTCTAAAACCCTACTCGCACCAAATATCGATAACTCATCATAGAGTTTTTGATAATCTTTAGCTTTGATAAGATCATAACTGAGAAAATATAAAGTTCTCTCCATTTTTATTTAATTTTAAATTTTAGTCTTTTTTTTATTTTTCGCTTCCGGTTTAAAATAAACTCTTTCCCCGGAACTGGCGGAAATTTTGAGTTTATCCCCTTCCCCTTGTTTTATCTTTGGGATCAGAGTAAAAATCCGGCTCTGCCAACCATGGTTTCATTCCGGAATTTCCGCACCAAAGAACACTTCCCCCATCAATCCAAAAATGACTTAAGCACCCCGTGTTTTGCCAAACAGAAGGAAATAAACTGGGCCGGCCGGATTCCGTAACTTTTAATTCCCAGTGAGGTTCATGATTTTCCTGTAAGGAAAGACTAATTACTCTTCTGCAGCCACAGGGACATTTAAAAAGACACCAGTATGGTTTACCCTTGTATACTACCTTAATAAAAACTCGTTCTTGAATCTCATCATTCGAGGGAGCTTTGGTGCTTACCACTACGCCGTCAAAATGAGGAGCTTTTGCATCATTTCCCCTCGAAGAGCTTCTTCCAAATACACATCTCAATTTTTTAAATAAACCTTTAAACATTTGAGATTTTTCCCAGTTTTGCCATATCTAATCGGTAGTTTTCCTCTTTTAAGGTTAAGAAATTTTTCCTGCAGTATAAACAATCAGGATTTTCAACAGGCTCATTACTATGAATAGTCATATGAACAAAATCTACCCAAATGTTGTCCTGTCTTAGATCGCTCGGAAGCCTTCGATAAGGTTTTATTAAATTCATAAGAGTAGCCAAGGCATTATCAGCAGTCATGGAAGTAAATGGACCGACTCCCGGAGCAGAATTCCCACCTCCAACCAGGTAGTGCTCTCTTTTCAATGTTTCCGGATCAAGGTCTGCCAATTCCGGCCGGTCTTTTATTGCCTGTTCATATTTTAGCTTCATATCTGTTACAACCCCCTGACACCTTAAACAGGCGCCCATTTCAGGCAAAATACAGCTTACCCTCCCCCTATGATCCCGTAAGTGAGGCGATCCATCTTCTCCCTCCTGTATAAACCCGGTAAGCCCGGAATCTATTAGGATAAGCCCGTAATAATATATACAATGATTCAGCAAATCCCTTCCTGCAACATCATCTGTGCACCCGAAAACCACGTCAGCACTGGAAAGGGAATCGATCGCTTCCCCAGAATCCCCTACAAATTCCGGAAAAGCAATCACTTTTACTCCCAATCCAAGATCATCAATGAATTTCTTCAATGACTTAGCTTTCTTATGTCCAACATCCGAAGATTTATAGCCCCGTACGCGATTCATATTCGTTTCCTCAAAAGCATCACCGTCTATAATGATTAACTCTCCTATACCACATCTCGCCAGCATAGTAGCTACCGGGGAACCCGTACCTCCAAGACCCACAACAGCAGCCCTAAGCGAACCCAGTTTTGCGTTGAAAGGCTTCCCAAAGGCTGTTTCCTGACGTAATAAAGATTTTGGAGAATCTTTTGAATCAATAACGTGGTGCAGTTCGAGCTTATCGTTGAGAACAGAAATATGTCGCACCGGCTTAGCCTCATTCGGTTCTTTCCCTGTCCTTATTCTCCCTCTCCAGGTACCATCACAGAAAATGATTGAAACCAGAATCGAATTAATCCCGTTACACCCGGCCAGTCCATGGATAAGATTATCTTCATTAATGTCGTCCTTTCGAGAAAAATGCAGTACCCCACTCGGGTGACTATGAACAAACCCTAATACTAAGTTTTCTGTTTCACATCTGAAGTACACTTCAGGTAGTTTGCGCATGTTAATGCGCAAGTGAACTTCCGAACTATCCAGGATCCAATCGTCATCCATAAGTTCTATATCAAAAGAAACGAACCTCTCGGAATGCGGAAGTCCGGCTACCTTCCGCCCGAACCTCCTAAAAAAAATGATTGCTCCGCGTTCGTGACCCTCCGGATGGGATGATAGCCATGAAGTAAGCTGGTTTTGATGAGATCCTAATAAAGTTATTCGATCCATGTTTATCCGGTTACCTGAGGGTTCCCCAGAGCCCATTCTACTCTACTGAGAATCTTCTGAACATTGTCAATTTTCGGCATCCAGGATCCGGGTTTGAAATGTCTCGACCATCTGTCAAAAGATTTTCCGGCGTGAATTCGTGGATCACCTCCATAATTTGGAATGATCATTCCATTAGCTCTTGAAATACGGGGATAAGTCCAAAACATATCTCCTCCACTCGTATTGTAATTCGAAGGGATAACTACTAGAACCTCAAGTTCAGTGATTGGCTGCCCCCCGACAAAGTACAAATCCGGCTGAACAGGATAATTCTTGATTACTAAAAACCTTTTAGCTTCATCCTCTTCTATGACCAAACCCGAACTCTTCAGTAGTTCGTAATCATCTTCAAATAATAGAGCCATAAATTCCAGCTTCCGAACTTGATTCCTGAGAATAAAATTTTTCTATTCCCTTTTCGTCCAAGTCAATTTTATCATCCTTCTTTACAAGCTGGCCCGGCCTTCCCTGCCGCTTCAAAAAAAGATCCATGTTATCAGGAATTCCCGGCCCAATCTGTCTGACTTCTGCTCCTGTTATTATTTGTTTATCCCAGTCGTGGGTTTCTTCTTCTATTTTAAACTTCCATTTTTTATTCATCTTCTTATGGATTTTAGCATATGATATTTGAGCCCAAAAGTATATCAGAATAGTTGCGGAGCTAATGAAAAACCCTTACTTATAGTAAGGGTTTTCATTAAAAAAAATTATACCCAGGTATAAAAGATCATAGGTTAAGCAGTCTAAATGCAATACAAATGCACGTTGAAGACTGCTGCGAATGACTTGCGGTTGCATATGATATAGAAGATTATATTTTAATTAAGAGACTCATCTTTAGCCTCAAAATTTGAAAAATAAAAGTAAAACAAGTCTCAAAATTCTTACAGAAAACCCTTTTCTCTTGCCTTAAGTACAAGGGAACGATCCCCTTCTTCTTCAACGCCGAAAAGAATTTTAAGATTGCGACGCTTCTTTTCGATTCCGCTTAAGGACAATGGAATTACCTTTTGCAAATCCTTAAGTTTTGTCCCTATGGAAAGCTCGAATAATATCTTCCTGTCATTGGCATCCAAAACAATATCCGAACTCACTTGATCACGCATTAACTGAAGAACCGTATGGCTGTAGTAAGGAGGCGTATGTATAACCTTGTCAATGGCAATTAACAACTCACTTTTATTGATGTCGTTCTTTATCAGGAAACCTTCGGGGTTTATGCTCTTTAATAATCCATGGATTCGGAAATTATCATTTAAAGAGGTAGAAATTACTATTTTGGCAGAAAGCTTGTTCTTCCTGATCTTAATGCCTAAATCTTCACCTGAAAGTACTTCGTCATCTTTAGAGGGGGGTAATTGAATATCCAGAAAAATAAGATCTGCTTCAGAAAAGACAGTGGAGTTTTTGAAATCGTCTAAAGCAGAATCCAGGTTGTTATGAATGGTGACTTTACTTATAATATTTCTGGAAGAAAATATCTTTTCTATAGCTGTCTTATAGGAATCAGTTATTAAAGGGTGATCGTCGACAATAACTACATTAAAAGTGTTCATTTTATACTCCATTTTCAATCGGTAACTCGATTCTTATCTCTGTTCCTTGTCCTGGCGAAGAAGTTATAAAAAAATCTCCATTCCATTTTTTAATTCTTGACTCCGTATTTTTTAAACCTATGCCTTTTTTCTCCTCACCCATAGAAAATCCACTTCCATTGTCTCTAATGATTAATATTATTTTGCAGTCTTCTTCCCAAAAGGCAATCCAGGATTCTTTTGCGCCGGAATGCTTTACGATGTTCTGCGTAGCTTCCTGGACAATCCGGTATAAGTCCAACTTCACCTCTTCATTTATGGCCTCCCATCTGATGTCAGGAGAATTTTGAAAATTAAAAGTCGTAATCCCCAGCTTATTTCTTTCCTCCAGGAGGTTTTCCATTATTCTCACAAAACTTGAATCCTTGAAAAAATTTTCTGAAACTAAATCGTGTGAAATTTCCCGGACCTCTTTCTCAATTTTTTGAAGTTCAGTTGTAAGAGCGCTGAATTTATTCAATTCTTCCTGTGACATTTCTATATTGAGAAATTCTAAACTTAAACGCGTACCATATAATCTGCCCAGCACACCATCATGCAAGTCAGAAGAAATTCTTTCCCTTTCCTGTTGCCTGCCTTCTTCTAACCTCGACTGCTGCTTTAGCATTAACTTATATATTTCTTCATTGGCAATCCTTTGTTCCCGCTCATAAACTAATGCCCTATTCTTAGTCTGTTGTACCCTCAAATAATAGAGTAGCAACAAGAACATAATTACCAGTACAGAAACCACTGTAATCCAAACCCTTTGTTCTGTAAGACGCTTGGTTTCCGCAATCAGCTCATCGGTCTGAAAGCGAATCTTAGCAAATCGGTTCTTTACCGCTCTTTCTTCCTGCAAAAATTCGGTTGATTTCTCAATGTAATCATTATAAAACTCCTGGGACCTTCCTCCCCCTAATTTGGCTAAAGCTAAAGTTGACTCAAGAAATTCTTCATTCAATTTTTTGTCAATAGCAATTTCCCTGCTCTCCATATAGTTATGAAGCGCCTTGGAAGTATCCGAAGAACTTAAATAATAATCTCCCAAATGAAGATAACTCGTGGCAATACCGGAAAAATGATCAATTTCTTTTCTTAAGGCCAGAGACCTAAGAAGGTCCTGTTCGACATTTATAGAGTCCTTGCTCATAAATCGAGCATATGCCAGATTATCTACTAACATTGCATGAAGTTCCGGATATTTTATTTGTAAACTATCTACTCCTTGTGCTGCTTTATAGCTTCTAATTGCTTCAGGATATTGCTCCAGGTTTTTATAGACAACCCCGATGTTGTTCAAAGTCAGCGCTTGTAGCATTCTATCACCCAAATCCTCAGCTACTTCTAAAGCGTTTTCGTGAAAGTTTAAGGCCTCATTGAATTGCTCAAGATGATTGTTTGTGACTCCTAAGATATTATAGGTCAAGTAGAGCTGGTATTTCTTATTTAACCGGCGTAATTTTGATAACGCCCGAATCGCAGTAATCTCACTGGTCTGGTAATCCTTTATATCTTTTTGAATAGTGGCCAGATTAATCAACATCCTCGCAGCGTGGTAGTCATCATTTTCCTGCTCATATAAATCAAAGGCAACATTGTAGTAATAGTATGAACTGTCCAGAATCTTTTCTTTATAAAAGAAATTTGCGAGATCCCAAAAACTTTCTGCAACACGCGCAGTGTCTCTGGAGTTTAGGGAATGGTGGAGGGTTATTTTATTCCACAACCGAAAATTCAGAGAATCCCTTTTAGAATAAAAATTATAGGAAATATCAAATAAAACCTTGGATTTAATAGAATCTTGACTAAACGAAAAGATTTCGTTCAGTACAGAATCACTCTTGGAAGGATCAGAAAAAATTTCCTCCTTTAAACCCTCAGATTTCGCCAACTCCTGTTTTATCTCCAAATTAAATGATGACTTTCTCTCAGTACAGCTGGAGAGGTAGAGTAGAAGAAAAGCAAAAATAAGGTGGGTGTAACTTTTAATTTTAAAAAATTTAAAAACAAATATAAAAGAAAAAGGCCCATATAGGGCCTTTTCTAAAGGATCTAATCTTTAATCCTTTTTGTCATCAATAGGAGTTCCTTCTTCACCCGAATCAGCATAAATTTCAGTGGGTGTAACTTCTTGGGCAGAAGCTTCAGTTGGTATTTCTTCAGGTTCACAGGAAGTAAGAAAAGTTAACATAGGAAGACCGAACAATAGGAATTTGATTTTTTTCATTTTTACATTTGGTTTCGATTAATAAAAATTTCATAATCAGGTAGACCTGACCATTTTTGTTCATCGTGCACAATGAAATAATCCGAATTCGAGTAGCTGAAAGAGGATTTTATCAGCTCTTAAAGCTTTGTTAACAGGTCAAATGTATGGTGTTAATAAGGTCTTCTCACCCAGCAATAGGGGCTATCTCCTGAACTGCTCCCAATCAGGTTCGAACGGTTTGATTCTGAGGATGAATGGTACGGTTTTATCTAAACCGCCTCAAGATTGAAAAAGGTTTCCTTTAACATAGCCAGCTGACTTTTATGAGCTCTGGAAAAAGGAATAACATGTTCTTCAATTAGGGTTAATCTTGATTTTGCAAAATTTATGCGCAGAAGAAAATCTGTATTTATGATGTAACTTTTATGTACTCTCAAGAAATTTCTGGGGAGAATGGACTCGAAATTCTTAATTGGCTTGAAGGCCGGAATTTTTTTTCTCTCCAACATTACAAAATCAGTGGTGTTACCATCCGCCTTGAGAAATAATATTTCATTCAGGTCCAAGAATTGATAATCCGAATAGGATCTTAGGCAAATTTTGCCCGTACCATTATTTTTCACCTTCTTTTTAATCATGAATAAACTTTTTCTCAGCTCCAAATCTGTCAAAGGAGTGAGAAGGTAATCAGAACATCCGAGTTTAATTGCTTCGTATGCTTGATCCTTGGAGCCGGAAATTGCAATTAATAGGGGATAGCAATCAAGATATTGATATAGTTCCTGGATTAGTTGAATAGGGGATTGAGAGAAATTCGTTCGCTCATTAAGATCAATAAAGATGACATCCGGAGTAGTTTTAAGAATAAAATCTAAAGAATCGTCATAGGTTTCTGAGTTGCCTAAACAAGAAAATTCTCCATATTCTCCCAAGAATTTTCTGATCTTAAGCCTTACAGATTTGTCGCAATTTATAATGCAGACGCTAATGTTCATTCCCGATTCGATTAAAGGCTGACCTTAACCAGAAATGCATGATAATCAGTCAACCCGCTAAAGCTAAATTACAGTAGTTGAATAAAAAGCTTTTCAGAAAGGCCTTACTTCTTTAGCGGGTTTTAATTTTTGTATACAGGCCCAAATTATTATATGATCCTCTTCCTTAGAACCTAATTTTTTTGAAGGTCAATATCTACATTCTGCCATCACTCCTCCTTCATAACCTAGTAAACGGTCAAGCAAAACGAAATAGCTGAAGCCTAAAACATATGCCTCTCATCGACAGATATAGTGCGTCAAACTGACTTTTAACTCAATCTTTTTTTAATTTCAAATTTTGAAACTTTATTCTATAACCTGGTCTTTTTTTTTAAACCTTTTAAAGAGTCAATCAAAGTTTATTATCCTATTTTTAGTTTTGGGCCACTGTTTCCTTAGTCTGAGTTTTTAATGCTTCGTCAAGTGTGATCTTTACATTCTCACGGAATGCAACAATGTAGCTAGTTTGATATCCTCTCTTTTTTGCCAAGTCATGAAGCTCCTTAATTTGCAGATAACTTGAAGTGGTCCCAAAATAATACTTATAGAGTTTCCCTTCTTTTATTCTTTCTACTTTCTTAAGACCATTAAAGTTCTTTGGAGCCGCATCCACTTTTTTCCCTGTTGCGGCTATTTGAACTTTAAAAGTTATTCCCTCATAGGTGTCACTGACATTGTCCGCAGGTACGGTTGCTAATTCAATTGGTAAGTTATAAGATGGGCCGTTAAGCACTTCCAGATTGATACTATTTCTATAACTTTTAATTGCATCAACAATGGATTTGGATACTTCCGATTGTCCTTTGTCGCTATTCAAATACGCTCCTTCAGTCTTGTTACTTAAAAATCCTGCTTCGATGAGTACGCTCGGCATATATGTTTCCCGCAGGACAAGAAATCCTGCTTGCTTCACGCCTCTATCAACTCGCTTAAGATTGGTCGCAAAATTCATCTG
Organism: Salinimicrobium sp. CAU 1759; assembly: GCF_054482715.1. NCBI lineage: Bacteria > Pseudomonadati > Bacteroidota > Flavobacteriia > Flavobacteriales > Flavobacteriaceae > Salinimicrobium > Salinimicrobium sp. CAU 1759. The sequence goes on from NZ_JBTLRK010000003.1 coordinate 161,703, forward strand.
AATGAAATTTGCTAATAAAATACTTTGTTCAAGGTATTCCTCCTGCATTAGAGTAAGTCCTATGTAAGACTCAGGAGATTGTGGATCAAATCCGTCATATGTAGCTTTATAATCTTCCTCCAGATAAATTACCTCGTTCTCACGCATCGCTACTTCCAAATTGTCCTGATTTCTATGCAAGCCAAGAACAAAAGTCTCATTTCCCTGTGCCTGGGATTTATGGCCATTCATATGTACTGAAACAAAAAGATCGGCATCTGCCTTGTTTGCTATTTCGGCTCTTCCCGCCAAAGTAACAAAGACGTCACTTTTTCTGGTGTATAGAACCTTCACATTCTGCAGTTTTTCCAATTCTGCACCGACTTTCAACACGATCTCTAAAGCTATTTTTTTCTCACTGAACCCATTCCAGGAATTTCCCGGATCATGCCCTCCATGCCCCGCGTCTAAAACGATCACAAACTCCCGTACTGAAGGCTCATAATTAGAGGCAGTAAGAGATAGAGAAAGGCCAGTAAAAAAGACTAAAAAAAAATGAATCAAGGTTCCTTTCATAAATGAACAAAATTTAAAGAGTATATTTTAATTTTCCATTATTGTACTCATGGATTTCTCTTTATTAATTAATAGCTAACAAGTTTTATAAGACAAACTTGACTTTTAATAGAATTTGGAGTGGTCGTAAACTGTAATTTGTTTCAGTATAACTATAGTCGCTGATACTTATTGTGTGAAAATTTTTAATATTAGTCACATTATTCACGTTTATTTCAAAGTCAATATTTTTTCCTTTTGGGGTAAATCGATAGACAAGTTCAGAAAAGGTTTTATGAGTTTGATCGAAATCTTGATCCGTATTTCTGTATTGGATCATTGCACCCAAATAATGATTTTTAAAAGGAAAAAAATTAAGCAAAAGCTGATGAGATTGTTGTTTGGTATTCCTTTGCGGCTGCTTTTCAATAACACTGCTAGAGGAGAGAAATTGAGGAATATAAGTGGCATTAAACCGATCACCAATATCAGTTTCCAATTTAAATCCCAAACTTCGGGTATAATTTTCTAAAGTTGATAACTCACTATTCAAAAAAACTTCGGAGTTCTGCTTATAATAATCAACTTTTAAAGTGATACTTGTCTTATATTTCTCTACATACTTAGTGAACTTACCTGAAACATTTTGAATTGTTCTAAAATTTTCCTGATCAAAAGCATTAATTTCTATCTTTCCATTTTCCATTATAGTATTCTCAAAAATAAGATTGTTTTTAATATTTCTATAAGAATAATCAATAACTCCAAAGAGAGCTTTCAAAGGATCTTGATAGGAAATCTCCGTGCTGAAATTATTTTCCACAATCTTTGGAATGGGGGCGTCTATTCGCTGTAGATCTCTGTAATCATTCAATATATAAGCATAATGCAGTTGTTTAATTGTACCAAAGTTGTGACTCAGAATTGCAGATCCTTTAATTTTCCAGCGTTGGCCTAAATTTCGGGCTACAAATAAACCTGGGTCGAAAGTAAATTGATCCAAATCCTCCCCCTGTTGCAACGGCTTATCATCTATTCGATAGGAAAAATAATTAAATGATGTATTTATTGTAGTCAACCATCCTGCTTTCCTGAATTGAGTTTTCAATTGCAGGTAAAGTACATTGCTAAACCACGTGAGGTTATTTCGAAATTCCTGCTTTATAGGCGGATCATCATCAACAGAAATATCGCTTTCGAGCCTATGTAAATGACTCGTAAAACCTATTTTAGGTGAAAATGTAATATTTCCCGACCCTTCGGTAAATCCCAAGGAATTGTTAGTATAAAGGGTGCTCAGATTCAGCTTTTGAGTTAAAAAACCATAAGGAGTATTATCATTAAATAAATCTTCAAATTGTCCGGGAAACACTCTTAAATTTTGCGGAGTTTTACTTATTTCGAAATCAGAATCGATATTAAGCAACTTATCTCCAATAGCCTTGACCGAACGTAAATTATTTCTAAAACTAAATAAACGGTTGTTCAACTTTTGCAATAGTGGCTCGTTATTAATTTTTATACTACCACTGTTAAGATCCCAAGAACCAGTGAATCGGAGATCATTTTTTAGGTAATTTTTTTTAGTGTTTTTTTCTAATGTAAAACTGGAGTTAAATAAATTGAGTGAAGATTCATTATGCTGGGATTCTAATATAGAAAATGTGTCGCTCGGGGTAAAAAATAGAGTTTCTATAATTCCCTTTTGTTGTTGGTATTCATTGATATACGACACTTTCCCACGGAAAAAGTATTCATTGTTTAATTTGTGAAGGAAATTAGTGGAGAACATATGACTATTATTGTCCAACCATCGGTTCGGAGAAATTGGAGGATTCGATATATTTTTAATTTTTAACCATTCTTGGCCTATAAAAGCACCTCGAGCATTGTTTTCCCCAGTGAGATCAGCCAGTTGAGAGGAAAGATCATTTCCCGTATTGTTAGCTTGGTAAGTGCCAATCATTTGGCTGTTGTTGGAAAAAAGCATCGGTGTGAAATTTAGATCCCACAGTAAGGGAGACATGCCCATTCCAAGTTCTGCCTGTCCTGTAAATGTGTTCTTATCTTTTAGTTTTATGTTGATTGCTGCTTGATCAGAAAACACCAAGCTGTCCAACATCTTGATAGGTTGATGATTTTGTATAATCTGAACTTGGGCCACTGCTTTATTAGGAAGATTTTTGTTAGCTAGGTCATATTGTCCACCTAATAAGTCTAAATTATCAATGTAATATTTATTTATAGGTTTTCCTTGATATAAAATACGTCCATTACTTTGGATTTCAATTCCAGGCATTCGGCTAATGACATCGCCAATACTCCTATCCTGTTCCTGAGAAAAAGAAGAAACTTGGTAAACTAGAGTGTCTCCTCTTTTTAAAATCGGTTTTGGGGCTTTTAGTAAGACCTCATTTAATAGAATACTTTCTTCCCTGAGGACAAAATTTTGAATTTGGGAACTGTTTTTAATAATTCGATATTCTTCTTGAAAGCCCATACTTCTAACATTTAATTTCAGTGAATCGGAAGGGTCTGTGAAAGTTAGGTGGAAGGCTCCTGTATTGTCTGTAAAACCGAAGGTGACGGCATTATTATTTCTATCTGTAGTGATTAATATATTTGCACCTTTTATAGGTTGGTTCAAAGAATCCGTCACCTTCCCTTTTAGAGAAGTTTGAGCAAAAACACAATAGGGAAAAATTAATAACCACAGAAAAATCCATTTTCCCATATTAATCTCCAGATAGCTCTATGGGATTGTAGGGAATTCCTTTATTAGGGGTATTAACCTCTTTCACATTTGGATTTGTAAATAAATCCGGTCTGTTGTGATAGGCGCGTTCATATTTTAAATAATTTCTTTTTGTAGTTCTTACGATATAGTCTTCATTTCTTATGTAAATTTCTCTATTCCTATTATCGTTCCCCTCCACTACAAAATGAAAATTTCTATCTTGATCGTACACTTCTATGATCAGGCCTGGTAGACCGCCAAAAATATAGGGCCCATAAGGAAGTGGAAGTTTGGGACAGTACCATGCAGTCCATTTTCTGCCTCCATATTCTGCAGTAGCCTTATGGACTTTGTAATTCGCAATTAGTTTTTTCTCGTTTGATAACTTCCATTTAAGTTTTGGCGGTTTGGTTTGATATTCATAAATTCCTCGTAATCTCCTCTGAAAGAGTGCATTATCCTTTAATTTATCTTTCACTAAAGTCATTTTAAATTTCATCTTTGAAAGAATGGTTACACCATCTTCTAGCTCTTCTAATTTAATTGCTTTTTTAAGACTTAAGTTTTCTTCTAGGGAGTCCATTTCGGCCGTATAATAATCAGTAAATTTGATGAATTTATCGCCAATTAAAAGTGTTGTGTATCCAGTTTCTAATGCCTTGTCTTCCTTTTTTTCCTTGAGAGTAGAGTACTTATAGTAAAAATTCACCTCAGAAGTATCAATAACTACTTTTTTAAATTCTCTGGGTTTGTACGTTTTTTCGGTAGTTATTTGTGCAGATGTATTTCCAATAGAAATAAGCAGGACACAAATTAACAAATTAATTTTTATAAATGATTTTTGCATTTGATTATTAAGTTTAAAATTTCAATGAAGCCCACTGATTTCAGTGGGCTTGAGCTAGTTTATGAATAGGTCTAAAGGTTTGGAATTAAACCTAAAACATAGTACTTCTTAACATTTAACATCATTGAAATACTCTCGGTCCGATAAATATCGATCGGTGTCAATAGTACCTTCAGATGTTGTGTAATTATCCACGCACAAATAATACTGGCTTCCGCAAGGCGCTGTAACTTTAGATCAGGTTGTACATGCAGAGAATTCACTCTCATCAGCAATTGCTGTAAAGCCAAAGAGGAAAATCATTCCTAAAAAGATGGATTTTATGTTTTTCATAAAAATGGTGTTGTGCCGAGATTTGATATTTATCGGCAGGTTAATAATAAATAAAAAGGATAAAAAACCAACGTCGATTATTTATACGGCCAAGAAATTGACTTTCGAGATGGAACGAAAATTAAACTCCGTAATTTAATTACGGGATTTACAGCAATTTTAATGTTACTTGAAAATATGTCTTCGTTGCTTCATAACTGAAATTCCATTTTTGGTTTTAAACCTCTAATCCTTTAAAATTGTTAGTAACAGTTTCTATGGTTAGGAACCCTTAAACCTACTTAGATAAATAGAGATTGAAGAAGTTTAAATAACACTGTCTTGGGCTAAATATTTTCATAAGAAAGCCAGCTAATATGAAAGACTTTGAAGGTTTAGTGCACAGCTGGTTATGGGAAAGAAAAAGTATTGGCTTCAAATGGACCTATTGAGATATAAGTATAATTGTGAATTCCTTATCTTTAAAATATCTATAAACAATGAGGATGACGTGCTGTAGGAAAATTCCGGCAACTCTTTACGTGGACAGCATAACGACCTCGTGATGAAGGAAATTTTTTCTAGAGAGCCTTACAAAGAGACAGGAGAAAAAATCCAGCAGGGAATCTATGAGCCGACAGGTCTAAAAGGTGTTCTAATCCAAAAGTAAGGTTAAGTTCGTTCTTGAAAAAGATCTTGAGAAAAGAGATTTACAGATTAATATATAATTATTGGAATGGTTTAACCTTTATTATCAACATGTCTGATTCCTCCCATAATTGTTCTTTTATATGTTAGCCAATTGATAACAATGAGTTCCAAATAAATTTTGGGAGAAGAATAAACGTTAAATTCTGTTAACGCGAGACCAATTCGGTGACCAAAATTCTCAGCTACTCCTGGAGGTCTCATAAACGCTTTAAAAATTAAATTTGGGTCGTTCCCTCCGACTCCACCTACGCCCTCCAAAGCTTTGGGATACAAAAGCGACGGAGGGCTTTTTATTTGAAATGTTTTTCCAATGGAAGTTTCTATCTTTAATCTTCGGCAGGCTTCGGTGGACGAAGGTCCAGCACTAAAGAAATCTTCACTAATGGAATTACCTTTTGCTGTTTATATCCTAAAATGTTCAAATGGTCAATATTACACGGGATATACAGAGAATATAAATAAACGAATAGCAGCACATCAAAAAGGAGAAGTTCATTTCACTAAAGACAAATTACCTGTAGAACTTATTCATCTTTCTCTATTTCCTAACAAAAAGAAAGCCTGCGATTTCGAAAGATACTTGAAAACAGGATCTGGAGCAGCTTTTAGAAATAAGAGATTACTATAAAAAAGAAATCTGTCCGGTATTTTCACTCGAGCAGGTTTTTTTCGTTTTAAAAGGCGTGGCCCGCAGAGACAAATTACGTTAGCTGCACCTACCAGTAGGCAGGTAGGTTTGCAGGATTACTCTTTCACTCTGCTGTATTGTAACATATCATTTAATTAAAGTAGTTGCACCCTATTTACGGTTTATCCCCTGGTGCAAGTTGATGAGAAAAATAAAGGTCGGAGAAAAATTAAAAAAGACATACAGTCAAGATAATGAGCTTCTCCACATTTTCTAGACTACTTAAGTCCATTGGAAAGCTCCGGAAGCTCTTTCATCTTTCCATTTTCCTGCTTTCCAAGAATGACTACCTCCTTATTTTCTTTGTATTCATCAATGGCCATAAGTAGTTGTGTTCTGGTGTCTCTCCGGATTTTTATACCGGATTTCTGATTTTTATTCTTCACCTCGATATAATAACCATCTCTCAGGTCTTTTGGTTTTGTTGAAGGTCGCCCCATTTTAAACTGTATTGGTAAAATCTAATAATTCGTTCGTTTATCATCAGCAATTTTTATACCAGAATACCATTCGGTTTGTGTGAAGCTGAATGGGCGGGAAAATTGTAGTTAAAATATAAGATAAATACTCCTATATCCTTCCGTCTCACAGGCCTTCCGATCATCTTCAAGTTAAATAATTTTTTCCTATTTCCGGCATTTTAGTCTGTGGAGACTCCATTCTGAGAAAAAGGTTTAATGTTAATTTTTTAAGAGAGTGGTTTTATTTGATGGGAATTTATAGATTCGCGTTAACTTTTTGTTAATGATCATGTAAAGTCAGTTTAATCCTACCTGTGTAAAAGCAGAAAAAATTTGCAGTAACTCAAGCCCTAATGAGACATCTTTTCCCTGTTTTCGTCCTTTGCCTAGCCGGTATTTCTTGTACAAATAGTAAGAGTGATGAATTAGATCCAAAACCAAATAATTACCTATTTGAGGAAATTACTCCAGATTCTTCAAAGGTCAATTTCGCCAACCACATTTATGAAGATGCCGAACATTCTATTATAAACTATATCTACTATTACAATGGTGCAGGAGTAGCTGCAGGTGATGTAAACAATGACGGCCTACCTGATCTTTATTTTGTGGGAAATTCCACTCCCAATAAGCTATACCTCAATAAAGGCAACTTCAAATTTGAAGATGTCTCAGCAAAAGCAAACATAAACGGGAAAGCCAGTTGGCAAACGGGTGCAACCATGGTGGACATTAATCAGGATGGATGGCTTGATATTTACGTTTCTGCCGTTTCAGGTCTTCTTGATTTTACGGGACATAATGAGTTATATATCAATAATCAAGATGGGACCTTTACTGAAGCATCTAAAGATTATGGTCTGGATATCAAATCTTACGCAACCCAGGCCTATTTCTTTGACTACGATAAAGATGACGATCTTGATGTATATATTGTCAACCACTCCGTTCACACCACCTACTCTTATGGGCCTGCCGAGACCAGGAATAAAAGACAACCTCTTGTAGGAGACTTGCTTTTAAAGAACAACGGAGGCAAATTTGAAGACGTAAGTGAATTTGCAAACATTTATGGAGGAGCCAACAATTATGGCCTCAGTGCGAGTTTAGCCGACTTCAACAATGATGGCTGGACAGATATTTATGTGTGTAATGATTTTCATGAGAATGACTATTACTACATTAATAATCAGGATGGAACCTTTTCGGAAAAAATTGATGAAGCTTTTAGCATAATCAGCAACTTTTCCATGGGTAGTGATGTTGCCGATATTAATGCTGACGGATTACCCGATCTAATTACCCTCGACATGCTTCCCGAAGATGAGCGTGTTCTTAAAGAAACTGAAGGTGATGATGCCATGTATTACATCCAGCAAAGGCTTAGAAAACTGGGATATAAAGATCAGTTTGCCAGAAATATGCTTCAGATAAATAACAACAACGGTAAACACTTTACAGAAAAAGCACTTTTGGATGGAGTTGCAGCTTCCGACTGGAGTTGGGCTGCCTTGTTTGCTGATTTTAATAATGATTCACACCAGGATCTTTTCATTACCAACGGAATCCTGCGTCGCCCAAACAATCTGGATTTCAGAAAATATGTGGCTAATGCTTTTAAAGGAAGAAGTAAAGACGAAGGACTCTCCTGGCTTTACAAGTCAATTGACAGCATGCCGGAAGGAAAGGTAGCCAATAAACTTTTTGAAGGTAATTCCGTCTCTTTCAGCAATAGAACAGGCCAATGGATCACCGATGAACCCGGACTTTCCAATGGTGGCATTTATGTCGATCTCGATCAAGATGGCAGCCTGGATCTGGTGGTAAATAATCTCAATGCACCTGCATCTATTTACAGAAACAAGAACAAGGGTCAGAACAATTTTCTCACCCTTAAATTAAATTATCTCCCATCCAACCTTGAAGGCATTGGTGCCACTGTAAAAGTGTACACAGGAAACGAAGTGCAGACAAGAAGTCTTTATAAATCCAGAGGATTTTTATCAGCCATAACAGGTGATCTTCATTTCGGCCTGGGACAGGATGATGAGGTTGACTCCACAGTTGTGATATGGCCAAACCTAAAGACACAGGTAATAAGGGGAATTGAAGTGAATCAAAAGCATGAAATAGTCTATCAGGAAAACCTGCCAAATTACGAATTCAAGAATGGTGCAGAGACAAAATCACCTTTTACCAGGTCTGAGGAGATTGTATTTTCACATCAGGAAGATGGTTACAACGACTTCCTTAATGAAAAACTTATTCCTTACAAAGTTTCCACTGTAGGCCCTGCTGTTGCAGTTGGTGATGTGGATGGTAATGGCTTTAACGACATTTATATTGGAGGTGCTTCAGGCAATGAGGCCACCTTTTATCTCAATACCGGAAACGCACTCAAGGCTAAGCCAATAGCTGCCTTCGCCAAAGACAGTATATACGAGGATAATACTGCAGTCTTCTTTGATGCAGATGGTGACGGCGATCTTGACCTCTATGTAGGAAGCGGCATCTGCAAAAACAGCAGAAATAAAATAGGCGACAGACTTTACATCTTTGAGAACGATGACTTTAAAAATGCCAGGGAAGCAATTCCCGGGAATGATCTTGTTACTTCGGTAGTAAAAGCGAATGACTTTGACCTGGATGGAGACATGGACCTCTTCATAGGAAACCTCACAGCAGCTCAGCATTTCGGTTCTTCAGTCGATTCTTATATCCTTGTAAATGATGGCCGCGGAAAGTTTTCAAAGCTCAAAGATTTCCAACTTCAGTCTAAAGTCAATGATGCCGTCTGGAAAGATATTAATGCTGACGGCAGGGCAGATCTAATTGTGGCTACGGAATGGGATGCCCCAAAAATATATCTCAACACCAACATCGGATTTACTTTACAAAGCACTCCTTCAAACCTGAATGGCCTGTGGCAAAGTGTGAGCCTATTTGATATTGACAAAGATGGGGATGAGGATATCCTGTTAGGGAATTGGGGAGAGAATTCAAAATTCAGTCCCACACCCGAAGCTCCATTAAAAATGTACTACCTCGACTTTGATAAAAATAGAAAGACTGAAACGGTACTGGCCTATAAAAAAGGAAAGCATTATTATCCTGTACACTCAAAGGATGAATTAGCATCTCAATTGAATATCATCAAGAAGCGTTATGTACGTCATGCCGATTATGCTATGAAAACTATGGAGGAAATCTTCACTCCTTATACGCTTAATCAGGCACAACTGAACGAAGTACACGTTCTGTCTTCAGGATATCTGGAGAATAACAACGGAAAGTTCGATAATTTTAAAAAATTCCCTTATCAACTTCAACTTGCTCCGATCAACAGCTTCAAAGAGATCAGTTTAGATGGAGAAGTAGGGATGATGACTGGCGGCAACACCTATAGAAGTAACAACTACCAGGGGACTTATTCTGCCTTACAGGGTTTTATGATCAAAAGTTTGGATAGCGTAATTCCAGTAAGTGATCTGGGATTAGATTCATTTAAACACGAAGTAAGAGCAATAGAAGAAGTAAATCTTCAAGATCGAAAACTCCTGTTGATCATAAATAATGATGCACCTTTAAAATTGTACCGTCATGAAAATTAAAGCATGCTCAAAATTCCTTTTTTGGAGTCTTTCAATTTTGATCTTTTCCAGTTGCGAACCAAAGCGCGAAATCGAAATAACTCCGAATGATTATCATGCCGTGGTAGATAAGGTGACTGCAATAATGGTAAATGACATTTTCTCTCCTCCTCAAGCCAGCAGGGTTTATGTCTATCCAAACATAGCAGCATATGAAGCACTGAGTTCAACATCTACTGAATATGTCTCACTTGCACCACAATTAAACGACTTTAAGAAGTTCTCTCAACCTGTTACACCTGAACCGGGAACTAACTTGAAGCTTTCCGCCGTGATCGCATATCTGCAGGTCGCAGAAAAGCTGGTATTTTCAGAAGATAAGATTCGAGATTACAGAGATAGTCTTTATAGTAGATGGTCACAGCAAAATCCGGAAAGTCTTCAAAAAGCACAGACTTATGCCGAGTCGGTAGCTTCCAATGTAATTCAATGGATGGAAGCCGACAACTACAAAGAGACCCGCACCATGCCCGACTATGACTTTTTTGATGATGAGCCCTATCGTTGGCAACCAACACCACCGGCATACATGAAAGGCATAGAGCCACACTGGAATAAGATAAGACCAATGGTATTGGATTCTGCTTCGCAATTCAAGCCTCTCCCGCCACCTGCCTTCTCATTAGATGAGGACAGCAAATTTTACCAGCAGTTGGTGGAAGTATATGAAATAAGCGAATCAATAAGGGCAAAGGAGAATGACTCTCCCGAAATAGAGATCGCCAGGTTCTGGGACTGTAACCCATATGTCTCCATTACCAAAGGTCATTATATGTTTGCTGAAAAAAAGATCACTCCCGGAGCTCACTGGATGGGTATATGTAAAATAGCAGCCTTGCAATCTAAAGCCGATTTTGATTTAACTGTATACGCTTATACTAAAACTTCCATTGCTATTTTTGATGCCTTTATTAGTTGCTGGGACGAAAAGTATCGATCAAACCTCATAAGGCCTGAAACTCTAATTGCAGAACATCTTGACAAAGACTGGAAACCAATATTACAAACTCCTCCGTTTCCAGAATATTCCAGTGGGCATTCTGTCGTATCAACCTCTGCAGCCAAAGTCTTAACCTCCATTTTTGGAGAGGATTTCAGTTTTGAAGACAACACAGAAATTCCATATGGTCTCCCGGCCAGAAAATTTCCATCCTTTAATGCCGCAGCTGAAGAGGCTGCTATGAGTAGGTTATATGGCGGCATTCATTATAGAGCTGCAATTGAGGAAGGAGCAGTACAGGGAGCAAATGTTGGCGACTACATAAATTCTACTTTAAATTTTTTGAGAAAAACAGATGAAGCAGAAGAACTTATTACAAGTACCCCTTAATTAATTTTAAAGAAAAGGTTGATATTCTGATTTCTTAGGATCTTTTTAGGTTCTCCTTATTCAAGCCTTTTGCTATTTAAACTTAGTTACATCGTGGGATGCTTCTTCTATATTAACTGACGTGTTTTAGAAAAATGACAGTTGATCTCTCATTCAATTTTTAATTAAGCAGGAAATCTCGGCTTGTAATAATCCTTATTTTGCTGTATTTTAAGATGCTAAAATTTAGATTTAACTATAAATACAGCCATCATGAAAAGAACTCTGACGTTATTATTATTTCTCGTTGCCAATTCCTTTTTTGCGCAGGAGAATGTTCTCACTCCCGGGGACGTCGCAAAAATTGAATACATTACCAATGCCGTCATTTCCGGGTCGGGAGATAAGGTAGTGTACCAGCATTTGAAGCCTATGCCTCCAAAAGAAGAAAATGCACCTGCCAATATTCACCTCTACGTTTATGATATGACAACCAACAGCACCAAGCCCCTGGTTACAGATTACAGCGTTTCGAATGTAGATTTCAGGCCGGGTCACAACAGCATTACCTTCACTGCAAAGAAACAGGATGATAAAAATACTTCCCTATATGAAATAGGTTTTGGCGGTGGTGAAGCCCAGAAAATCTATGAATTCAAGAGTTCTATTTCATCTTACGACTGGCATCCAAAGGGCAGCAAATTGTTGTTTGTGTCCCATGAGCCCGAGGAAAGTCGGGACTTTCAGCTTCCATATCAACCGGAAGTCTACGAAGAAGGTCTGCGGCAATCAATGCTCTATACGGTCGATCTCTCCAGCCCTTCTCCCGAATCTTTACAAATAGAAGGACATGTTACAGGCGCCTGGTGGAGTCCTGACGGGCAAAAAATGGCAGTAAGCGCAGCACCATCATCTTTGGTGGACGATTTTTATACCGGTCAAAAAATTTACATTTTGGATGCTGCTTCCCGTAACGTTACTGCACAGGTAGATCATAAGGCGAAATTGGGAGTTCTAAAATGGAGTCCTGATAGTAAGAAAATTGGATTTATAGCGGGTGAAGATCAACACGATCCAATTGACGGTAGGATTTTCATTGTCGACGCAACCGGCGGAAAACCTTCAAATCTTAATCCTACATTTGAAGGTAAGTTTGAAGATATTTCCTGGAAAGACAATAATACCATCATTTACCTGGCCAGCGAGGGAGTTTACAGCAGTATAGGAACTATAGGGCGTAATGGAAAAATGAACAGAATGTTCAGAGAGGACAGTCTTAGTATTGCAGGTCTATCTATAGCCGATAAAGGTTCCATGGCTCTTGTGGCCAGCACGGCTAAACACCCGGGAGAATTATTCACTTTGGATGCCAAAGGTTCAAAAGCTAATCGCATTACCAATTCCAATCCATGGCTGGATCAGGAAAAGCTGGGTAAGCAGGAAGTGATCACATATAAGGCCAAAGACGGATTGGAGATACAAGGGATTCTGATCCATCCAGTAGTTCAACAGAACAACACTCCACTTATCACTGTAGTACATGGAGGACCCGAAGCACATTATGACAACGGCTGGCTTACCAGCTACAGTATGCCGGGACAAATGGGAGCAGGTGACGGATATGCGGTTTTCTACCCAAATTACCGCGGAAGTACCGGACGCGGAGCTGAATTTGCAAAATCGAGTCAGGGTGATCCCGGCGGGAAAGAGTTTGATGACATCATTGATGGAATAGATTATTTAATTGCTAACAACGGAATTGACAAGGACAAAGTTGGAGTTACAGGGGGTTCTTATGGTGGTTACGCCACGGCATGGATGTCTACCCGTCACACCGACAGGTTTGCAGCCGGGGTGATGTCTGTGGGGATAAGTAACAACATCTCAAAGTGGGGAACCAGTGACATTCCTGAAGAAATGTTCCTTGTTCACAGCCGCAAAAGGATCTGGGATGACTACCAGTTCTTCCTGGAACGCAGCCCTATTTATTACGCCGATCAGGCTGATACTCCATTGTTGATTCTCCATGGAAAAGAGGATACCAGGGTTGATCCGGGACAGTCATACGAATTGTACCGGCATATCAAAACCAGGACAGATACTCCTGTGAGGCTTGTATTATATCCGGGTGAAGGCCACGGTAACAGAAAATCCACGGCCAGATACGACTTCAGTTTAAGAATGATGCGCTGGTTCAATACCTACTTAAAAGAGGGTGACGGCGAAGTACCGGTAGTGGAGCTTGACATTAGCATGGACTAAATTAAATATTAATATTAAAATTTTTGGAGGCGATCATTTGGTCGCCTCCTGTTTTTAGAAAATCAGGTTATACCCGAATCCATGCAATTTTTGAATTATTTGTTCTAGAAAACGCTCAGGATAAAACCTGAAAGTTTTAGTAACTTCGGAAATATTGAATACTCCTCAAAAATGCCATTTTTGACACCTCTTATAATTGGGCTTTCCCAAAGCCATTTCCCTTTATCAATCTCCTATTCTTCTTACAAATGAAAAATCTAACTACACTCCTCTTACTTCTTTTTTTAATACCCTTGAGCACATTAGGACAAGAGAACCTGATAATGAACGTCGAGGCAAGAAATACTATTTCTCTTAACGGCACCTGGAGCTACATCATCGATCCTTATGAAACTGGTTTTTATGACTATCGCTACAAGGAAAGAAACGAGAAAGATCCTGAAGCTTACTGGAACCGGCCTGTGACAGAGAACCGTTGGGATCGTGTGGAGCATGGTTACGGTGATAAATATATCCTGCAGGTGCCGGGAGATTGGAACTCCCAGGATGAGGTCTTCAAATACTATGAAGGTACTGTTTGGTATCAACGCGAATTTGATCTGGAGGAGCTTTCCAAAAATGAGAAGGTTTTTCTGCATTTTGGAGCAGTGAATTATGAAGCTCACGTCTACCTTAACGGAAAGAAACTCGGCAGCCATAAAGGTGGTTTTACGCCGTTCAATTTTGAAGTTCCTCAATCTCTTCTGAAAAAGGAGAACAATTTTCTTGTGGTCAAAGTTGACAACAAGAGACATCCGGAAGAAATTCCAACAGTCAATACCGATTGGTGGAATTTCGGCGGAATTACCCGTGACGTCAACTTGATCAGGGTGCCCCAAACCTTCATTCAGCAATATGGTTTACACCTTCAGGAGGATTTGGATCTCACAAAGGCCAAAAAACAAAACCGAATGGCAATAGATGGTTTTGTTAAATTGAATAAGGCTAAAGATGATACCGAAATTACTCTTGAGATCCCCGAGCTGAAAATAAAGCAGAACCTAAAGCCTACAGGAGATAGTGTCAGCTTTAGTCTGCGGGCAAAGAACCTGGAACTATGGTCACCAAAGAATCCAAAGCTTTATGACGTTACCTTCAGCTTCAACGGAGAGCAGATAAAGGACCGAATAGGCTTCAGGAAAATTGAAACTTCAGGAAAAGAAATTCTGCTTAATGGAGAGAAGATATTTTTACGCGGGATTAGTATTCACGAGGAGATTCCGCAGCAAATGAGAAGAGCTCACAGCAAGGAGGATGCAAAGCAGCTCTTTGATTATGTAAAGGATCTCAATGCAAATATGGTTCGCCTGGCGCATTACCCCCACAACCCGAACATGACTAAAATGGCCGATTCCCTGGGCCTGCTCGTATGGTCGGAAATTCCGGTTTACTGGACGATAAATTTTGAAAGTGAAGAGGTGCTTAAAAAGGCAAAAACACAGCTAAGGGAAATGATCTACAGAGACAGAAATCGCGCTTCAATAATTATCTGGAGTGTGGGAAATGAGACGCCGGTTTCTCCTGTACGTACCGAGTTCATGAAGAGCTTAATTACAGAAGCCAGGCTCCTCGACAATACCAGGCTTATCTCGGCAGCTCTCGAAGTTAAAAATAATGAGGGAGTCTTTAGAATTGACGATCCTTTGGGTGAATTCACCGATATAGTTTCGGTCAACGAATATTTAGGTTGGTACGGCGGACTACCGGGGGATTCAAAAATGGCAAAATGGGAGGTGATCTATGACAAACCTCTTTTCTTTAGTGAAACGGGTGCCGGTGCTAAAGCCGGATTCCATGCCGACAAAGAGACCAGATGGAGCGAAGAATACCAGGAGTGGTATTACCAGGAGCAGGTGGATATGATGAAACGAATGCCGGACAACTACAGCGGACTTTCCCCCTGGATCCTTACCGATTTTAGATCTCCCAGAAGAAATCATCCGGTTAACCAGGAGGGCTGGAACAGAAAAGGACTTATTGACAATGAAGGCAATAAAAAGAAAGCCTTTTACATCCTTCAGGAATATTATGAAGGATTAAGGGATAAGGATTAATTTCTGAACTGTAGATCCTTACTTTGGGGCGCCTATTGACTACTAACTGCTAAATGGAATTTTCTGTGAAAAAAGAACTTATTACTCACCTTTTTGGAGCACTAGTGTTCCTGATGTCTTATAGCTGTTATTCTCAGAAAAAACCGCAGATCCTGGTATTCACAAAAACGGACGGATTTGTTCATGAATCAATTCCTGCGGGAAAAGAAGCATTATTGGAGGTTGGGAGAAAAGCCGGATTTGTAGTGGATACTACAAGCGATGCAAAATTTTTTCAGGAGGAAAACCTGAAACAGTATAGTGCCGTGGTTTTTCTCAACACCACAGGAAATGTGCTGAATACTGATCAACAGGCTGTTTTTGAAAAATTTATCCGGGCAGGCAATGGCTATGTGGGGATCCATTCCGCAGCCGACACAGAGTATGATTGGCCCTGGTACGGGAAACTGGTGGGTGGCTACTTCCAATCCCATCCCGAAATACAAACAGCAAGAATTGAAGTCGTAGATAAGGATCATCCCTCTACCCAACACCTGCCTGAAAAATGGGAGCGTAAAGATGAATGGTACAATTACAAAAATTTAAATCCTGAAGTAATTGTTCTTGCAACTCTCGATGAGGAGAGCTATGAAGGAGGCGAAAACGGAGATCACCACCCTATTGCCTGGTATCATGAGTACGATGGGGGTAGAGCTTTTTACACCGGAAGTGGCCATACTCCGGAAAGCTATAAAGAACCTGCATTTTTGGAACACATAGTTCAAGGTATCATTTGGGCAACCGGGAATAAAACCGAATCAGATTGAAAGCTGTAAAACCTAAAAAGTCTTAGTATTAAGGCAACTGAATAAAACCCATTAGAAGATCATTTTCACACCTAAATTGGTGTCAATTAGGAAATTACTCTTCATTTTTGTAAAATTTTTCCTAAATTTATTTGATACTGTCTTTTCACCCCTACTATTAGCAGTAGACTTTTTTCCTGTTGAACTGATAAAATCCCCCCTTTTTATTGAGCTGTTGTTGTGATCAAGTGCCATCAGCATGCTTGCATGGTATAAGAGCATACGCATACTTTTCAACAAGGATCATTTTCATCAATTAAACAGTTACTATGGTCTCAGAGAATTTCTTTCTTCAGCTTTTTCGAAAAACCAGTTCATACCTTTTGACCGTCATTTGTCTATTTATTTCAATTGAGTGTTGGAGTCAGGAGGAATTAAGCTCAAAGTCTCAAAAATTACCGAAGGAAGCCCCAACCATTCGATTTGAACACCTTGGCCTGGAGGAAGGGCTTCAACAGGGAAGTGTACACGACATCATGCAGGATAGTCAGGGATATTTATGGCTTACCACCCAGGATGGGCTTCACAAATATGACGGCTATGAATTTAAATCCTATAGTTCTATACCATTTGACACAACATCCCTTTCCTCGAACGCGGTATGGCAAGTGGAAGAAGCTGCTAATGGAGATATATGGGTCACTGCAGCCGGAAACGGCCTCAACAGAATGGACAGAACCACCGGCACCTTTACCCATTATAAACATGATCCCAATGACTCCACCAGTCTCTCTACGAATGCTGTCTTTGATGTAGCGGAAAGCGAAAACGGGGATCTTTGGGTTTCAAGCTTTGGCGGAGGATTGAATTATATGCCCGCAGGAGAGGATGGCAAATTTCAGCATTTCCGTCATGACCCTGAAGATGAAAATAGTCTGACTTCAGATAATCTTTACATAATTAGAGAAGATCCCCGGGGCAACATCTGGGTAGGATCTTCTAAAGGCCTGAATAGGATTGATGCAGACACAAAAAAAGTAACCCGCTATTTATTTGACCCAAGCGGAAGTAACGAATCTGATGACTCCATCCCTGTATCAGATGTTTACATTCCCGAAGGAGATGAAGAGGTTCTGTGGCTTGCAACGAACTGGGGTCTGGTAAGCCTCGATACTTCTACAGGCAAGCATGAAATTTTTAAAATTGATGAAGATGACAATAGGAAAAACGTTCTATACCAGGTAATATCCGATCCTTCCGAACCTCATATTTTATGGGTAGCAGGACCCGGTACAGGAATTGCCCGTTTCGACATAACTACCAGCAATTTTACCTCATACCGGCATGACCCACGCAATCCTAACAGCCTGGGTGATGATGAAACCTTTTCCTTACTTGCAGATAGATCTGGGACCATGTGGGCCGGCCATTTTGTTGAGGGGCTAAGTAAATTCAATCCGGGGTCTATAAATTTTTACCACCTACAGCATGATCCTGAAGAAGAAAAGAGTCTTGCTTTTGGTCCTGTTTGGGGGCTATATGAAGATAGTCAGCAAATTCTTTGGGTTGGAACCCATACACCTTCAAAGGGAGCTTTTCTCACCCGCATTGATCCAACTGGTGAAATAACACGTTATCAAGGTCAAATACCTCTCATCGAGAGCTTATCACCGGGAAGTATTACAGCTTTTGCAGAGGATAGCCAGGGACAATTATGGATAGGTGGAGGTGGAGGTCTTAATCTTATGGACCGGAAAACCGGACTGGTAAAAAGATATACTCACCTACCCTTTCCGGAAAATGCACAACGAAATAATATTAGAGCTCTTATACCCGCCAACAATAACAAAAACATTCTTTGGTTAGGAACACAAGCGGGATTAGAGTCATTTAACGTAGAAAAAGAGGAATTTAGGACTATTAAACTTCCATCTAAAGATCCTGAAGAACAACCTTCTATTCAAGACCTTCTTCAATCAAAAGATAATGTACTCTGGATAGGAACACTCGAGGGTCTGTATAAAATTAACAAAGCAGGAAAGGCTTCACTGGCATCAAAATACGATCCTAAGGATACAACTTCTATTAGTAGTGACAGGATATTTTCTCTACTTGAAAGAGAAAAAGAGCCTGGTATCATATGGCTGGGAACAAATGGAGGGCTTAATCGCTTTGACAGCAAAACAGGCAAGGCCACGCATTTTACAGACAAAGACGGTCTACCCAATAATATTATTTACGGTATCCTGGAGGATAGTAATGGTACTTTATGGATGAGTACTAATCGCGGCATTAGCAACTTTGATCCCGAAAATAAGACATTCAGGAATTACGGTCTGGATGACGGACTAATTGCTTTGGAGTATGACCAATTCGCATATACTAAAGGGGAAGACGGGATGATGTATTTTGGGAGCATGGAGGGGGTTACAGCTTTTATGCCCGAAAAACTAGCCACTAATGAAACACCTCCCCAAGTTGTTCTTTCAGGCTTGAAACTTTTCAATAAACCCGTCGATCCCGGACCTGGTTCACTACTAGAAAGGCCTCTTTCCGAAACTCAACAGCTCAGTCTGGAGTATGATCAGAAAGAGATCACATTTGATTTTGTTGCTCTTCACTACGGTAACCCGGCAAGGAACAGTTATGCATACATGCTTGAAGGTTTTGAAGAAGAATGGGTAGAAGCCGGAAACAAAAGGTCTGCAACTTACACTAATTTGTCACCGGGCAAATATACATTTAAAGTAAAGGCAGCAAATGCCGATGGAGTCTGGTCAACAGAAGAGGCTACTTTAGATCTTACTATTTTACCTCCATGGTATCAAACCTGGTGGGCCTATTTGCTTTTTGCTATACTTCTTATACTCCTGATCTTCGGGGTGGACAGGTTTCAACGTTATCGCCTGAAAAAGAAGGAGGACGAAAGAGCCGTCTTGAGGGAAGCTGAACTTAGGGCTGAAGCAGAAAATAAGAGACGTGCAGACACAGAGCAGCTAAGCAAAATAGGAAGAGCCATCACCTCTTCTCTTTCCATTTCCACCATTATTGAAACTGTCTATGAACATGTCAATGAACTCATGGATGCTGCGATTTTTGGTATCGGTATCTATAACTCCGAAAAAAAGAGACTGGAATTTCCTGCTACTAAAGAGAAAGGACAGATGTTGTCACCTTACTCTCACAAGATAAATGAAGAAAACCGTCTGGCCGTTTGGTGCTTTAATCATGGTAAAAAAATTATTATTAATGATACTTCCCGGGAAAGCTCTAAATATGTTAGTAAATCTCTTCCCCCTATTAAAGGGGATGATTCGAAATCTCTAATTTACCTGCCCTTGATCCATCAGGACCATACTATAGGAGTCATTACAACACAAAGCTTCAATAAAAATGCTTATTCACCCTATCACGTACATTTGCTGAGAAATCTTGCCACTTATGCTGCCATTGCCCTGGACAATGCTTCGGCTTACAGAGAATTGGATGCAACCATTGAAGACCTGAAGGTAATGCAGGAACAATTGATACAGCAGGAAAAACTTGCTTCCCTGGGTCAGCTTACTGCAGGTATAGCTCACGAGATCAAAAATCCGCTAAACTTCGTCAATAATTTTTCCGATCTCTCTGTAGAACTAATAGATGAGGCCAGAGAAGAATTACTAAAGGCACAAAATAGTACTGGTAATGATGAGGTAATTTTAAAGGAAATTTCTCACCTGTTGGAGGATGTGAGAACCAACCTGATAAAGATCTGCAAGCATGGTACCAGAGCCGATGGTATTGTGAGATCTATGCTTCAGCATAGCAGGGGCGGCACAGGTAAAAAGGAACTGACAGAATTGAATGAACTAATTCGGGAATACGTAAATCTGTCGTTCCATGGAATGCGGGCAGGTAAAAATGTAATTGACGTAGAATTGGATCTACAACTAGATGAACAGGTAGGACAGGTGTCGCTGATCGAAGAAGATTTTAGCCGCGTGATTGTAAACCTATGTACGAATGCCTTTGAAGCAATGCGGGAAAAGAGTCTTAGCCCCCAATCACATCAGGTATATAAACCGAAACTAACCGTAAGGTCTTCCAAAGAAAAGAATAGGGTTACTTTAGAATTTGAAGATAACGGCCCGGGAATACCGGTAGATCTTCATGACAAGATCCTGCAACCATTTTTTACTACAAAAAGAGGAACTGCAGGAACAGGATTAGGGCTTAGCATTACCCATGATATAGTGCACTCTCACGGCGGCACTTTATCAATAAAATCTTCACAAGGCACCGGCTCCTGTTTTAAGGTAGAGCTACCCGTAGGTAGCAGAATAGAGGTTGCAGCAGAATAATTGAACAGGTTTAGCATTGTCTACAAGTTGTTACGGGTAAAAAGCCACGGATGTACGCATGTTCTTTAAAACTCCCTAATTTGGTGAACCTCAAAAAAAAGGCATTCTGTTTCCAAAACACCTTTTTTTTTAAAATTTCGGGAAATCACTTCTTCAGATCGAAACGGTCAAGGTTCATTACCTTATCCCATGTTCTCACAAAGTCTTTTACAAATTTCTCCTTAGAGTCATTTTGTGCATAGACTTCTGCAAGTGCACGAAGTTCAGCGTTAGAACCAAAAATAAGATCCACTCTGGTTCCTGTCCATTTCACTTCTCCGGTATTGCGATCACGACCTTCGAATACTTCCTGAGCATCAGTCTTTGCTTTCCAGGTAGTGTTCATATCCATGAGGTTCACAAAAAAATCATTAGTGAGCTGTCCCCGATTGTAAGTAAAGATCCCATGGTTTGAGCCATCGAAGTTGGCACCAAGGGCCCTCATTCCCCCAACAAGAACAGTCATTTCAGGCGGAGTCAGGGATAACAGCTGTGCCTTATCTACCAGCATCTCCTCTGCCGAAGCACCATAATGCTCCCCTTTTTTGACATAATTCCGAAAGCCATCTCCAATTGGTTCAAGAGCTTCAAAGGCCTCAACATCTGTCTGCTCCTCAAGAGCATCCATTCTTCCTGGGGCAAAAGGAACTCCAATATCATATCCTGCCTCTTTAGCAGCTTTTTTCACAGCCAAAGATCCTGCAAGAACAATAAGATCGGCCAGGGAAACTTTTTTGTTTCCGCTTTGCGAATCATTAAAATCCTTCTGAATTTTCTCCAGTTTTGTCAATACCTCCTGAAGTTGAGGTGGATTATTCACCTCCCAATGCCTTTGTGGTTCAAATCTTATTCTTGCTCCATTTGCTCCTCCCCTCTTGTCTGAATTTCTGAAGGTCGATGCCGAAGCCCAGGCTGTAGTTACAAGTTGAGGTACTGTCAATCCTGAAGCAAATATCTTTTCTTCAAGTTTTGCAATATCGTCTTTTTCAATAAGATCGTGATCCACCTTTGGGATAGGATCCTGCCAGATCAATTCCTGCTTGGGAACTTCTGGACCGAGATATCGATCAATGGGCCCCATATCGCGGTGAGTCAATTTATACCATGCCTTTGCAAAGGCATCGGCAAACTCATCTGGATTTTCCATAAAGTTCTTGGAGATCTTGTAGTATTCCGGGTCTTCCCGAAGAGCAATATCTGTGGTGAGCATAAATGGAGCATGACGTCTATTGGGGTCATGAGCATCGGGCACGGTGCCCTCACCTGCTCCATCCTTTGGCTTCCACTGCCATGCTCCCCCGGGACCTTTATGACACTCCCACTCATACTTAAAAAGGTTTTCAAAGAATTTGTTGCTCCATTTTGTGGGTGTATCGGTCCAGGTTCCTTCGATTCCGCTGGTAATAGTACTCCCGGCGTTTCCTGTACCGAATTTATTCTTCCAGCCCATTCCCATCTCTGTAATATCGGCACCTGCCGGCTCTACACCTACATGTTCAACAGGATCTGCCGCACCATGAGTTTTCCCAAAGGTATGCCCACCCGCAATAAGCGCTACGGTCTCGTAATCGTTCATTGCCATACGTCCAAAGGTTTCCCGAATATCTTTAGCCGCACCGAGAGGATCGGGATTTCCATTTGGTCCTTCAGGATTTACGTATATAAGTCCCATATGGGATGCTGCAAGCGGTTGCTCCAGCTTGTTCTCCCTGGCATAGCGCTCTTTATTACCTACCCATTCTCCTTCAGAACCCCAGTAGATATCTTCTTCCGATTCCCAAATATCCTCACGTCCACCACCAAATCCAAAGGTTTTAAAGCCCATAGATTCAAGAGCGACATTCCCGGTAAGGATCATAAGATCGGCCCAGGAGATCTTTCTGCCATATTTTTGTTTGATGGGCCACAGCAGCAGGCGTGCCTTATCTAAATTGGCATTATCTGGCCAGCTGTTGAGAGGGGCAAATCGCTGTGAACCTGAACTTCCCCCTCCACGCCCATCACTTATCCTATAGGTTCCGGCACTGTGCCAGGCCATACGAATAAAAAGTCCGCCATAGTGCCCATAATCTGCCGGCCACCAATCCTGGGAGTCAGTCATGAGATTATGAAGGTCTTTTTTTACTGCCTCCAAGTCCAGACTCTTAAATTCCTGGGCATAATCAAAATCCTCATCCATTGGATCGGAAAGTCTGGAATGCTGCCGAAGTATAGAGAGGTTCAGCATGTTGGGCCACCAGTCACGGTTAGAAGTTCCGCTTCCGGCAGTCTTGTCCAGGGCCCCTCCTAAAAAAGGGCATCTGCTCGATTCGTTTACTTCCCAGGCTTTATGAGTACCGGGAGAATCACGATGTTCGTTGTGTGCCATTGTGGTAAAATTTTTAGTTAATTAATTCCTTCTAAAATATAATAATATAAACTGATAGTTTTTAGCTAATCATTGGAAAAATCAATGCTGTAACTGCAGGAAATTTATAGTTAAACGCCACTGAAGCAAAAGCCTGACAAATTTGACAGCAGACTGTAATGAATAACCAAGCCTAAGGTAACGACCTGTGTCTTCAAAATTTTCTACTCCTCCCAAAATTCTGTTTTCAGGATTGTATGTGGTTATACAATTAAACTGCGAAGGGTTTTTGTATTGAACACTACCGGCTCCGGTGGAATTTCAACATTAGCCCGGTTGTCTTCAGAAAGAGCGATCCAGGCTACTATAATAGAGATGATCACAATTACAGCTATTATATACCATTTAGAATTTCCTTTTGGACTTTTTCTCTGTTTTTCTTCTACATCTATTTGTGCCATGGTAAAACTTTTTTGATCTCCCAAAAAGTTAATTATCTCAAAGCTTTAAAACCAAAATTTAACCGGAATTTTACATTTGAATCCTTCTGGTGTAACTTAATCAATCTCTTCATGAAGAAGTGAATAATAGACTATTAGGCGCCAGATTAAAAAAAAGGTCTTCATTTCACGCAACCTTTTAATTATCTCAGGTCATAATAGTAAAGAACAAAACCCAAAAACAACAAAATGAAAAAATTGATCTTATTATTTGTTTCTATTTTAATCTTTACCGCTTGCAGTGTAGATGACGAGCCTAATGTACTTTTAGTCCCTGCAGAAGTTGTGGAGACAAATCTTCCACCTATGTTTAGCCCGGGAGAAAATTTTATTGTTGAAGTTACTTATTTACTACCCGACGTTTGTCATATACCTGCCGGGCTACAGGTAACAAGGGGAGCTGAACAGGGAGCTGAAAGGAGAGACATCTATGTCACCGGGGTAGCTTCTATTAGAGAAGGTACTGTGTGTGACACCGAGGGTGGAGATCTTGAAAAAGAAGGTACTTTTAGGATCATCATTGATGAAAATCAACCGTACACCTTTTATCTTTGGACGGGGCTGGACGAGAATAATGAAAGCATTTTCACCGAGATCGTTGTGCCCTTAGGAACAGCAAATTCATCAAGCGAGTAATAACAAATTCAGAAAATCAGGTGAGCTTAAAAAAGCTTATCAAAGAATGCAAAAAGCAGGATCTTAAGGCACAGGAGGAATTATACCATCTGTATGCGGGGCGGTTCTTCGCCCTGTGCCTTAAATACTCGGGCAGTTATGAAGAAGCTCAGGACCTTCTTCAGGACGGCTTTGTGAAGATCTTTACCGGGATCCACCAGTTCAAGAACAAGGGATCCTTTGAAGGTTGGATGACGCGGATATTTATTAATACCGCCATTACAAGAACTAAAAAACAGCATCTTTTTTTAGCTATTACTGAAGATCATCCTGATGAAGTTCATGTGGATTATGAAGAACATTTACCCGACTCTGATTTCCTGTTCGAAATAATTCAGGAGTTGTCTCCCGCCTACAGGCACGTGTTCAACCTGTATGTACTTGAGGGACATTCGCATAAAGAAATTGCTGAGTTACTTCAAATCTCTGAAGGAACCTCTAAATCAAATCTAGCACGTGCCAGGCAAAAATTAAAAGAGCGAATAGAAAACCATCTTCACCTACTTCCAGCAAAGACTCTATGAAAAATAAAAAAAATCTGGATGAGCTATACCGCGAAAGGCATCTGGGCAAGGAAGTGCCACCGCCAGATGATGCCTGGGGCAATATAAGGAGCCACCTGCCTGCTAAGCAACCGGAGAGATCAACCTTACTTCCACTTTGGTATAAGATAGCTGGAATCGCTGCTGCTCTTTTAATTACAGCAACCATCGCCCTCGACTATTTTGTTGCCCCCGGCCTCGTAGATTTCGACAGATCCAACCCCGGATTAACTTCTGAAGACCCACAGGGGGTAGAAAAAACAGAAGAAACCTATGAATCTTTTGAGGAGCAGATTCCGGAAAATGTAAAGCAGCCTGAAGGTATCATCAGCGAAAACAGAAACGTCAAAAAGGGTAGAAAGATCACCTCTTTTCCTGCTGCCACGACTTTAGCTTCAGAAACAATAGAAGATGAGAAAGACATTCAAGGTAAATCCAATATCCATCTTCCTTCAGGAGAAACAGATAAGAATCCTGTAACTTCAGAAGTTGAAATAATTCTTGAGGAAATCACACCCGGCGCCATTGCTTCCCAGGAGGTTGAATCCACGGCAAACATGGAGCAAGAAGAAGTTGAGTTAAACAATCCGGAAGGAAGTAGATTTAGCCTCAGCACCAAAGTTGCACCTCTTTTTACCAACGGCAGTAAAAGCGAAGACCGGGGCAGCGCAGGGAATTCCATAGCATATGGCCTGAGTGTTTCCTATAAGATCTCGAAAAAGATCGCCATTCGCTCGGGGATCAACAAAATGGAGATAAGCCGCAGCGCACCCACAGTAACTTATGCCGGTGGTGTAGAGGCCAGAAGTTTTGTGGGAAGCTCTAATACTACCCTTGCAACACCTACTATTGATGTAGCGGAAAGAAATTCAAGTTTTATTGAGCTGCCCCTGGAGATGGAATATACCTTGATTGACAAAAAACTGCAGCTACACCTGCTGGGGGGAAGCAGCCTGTTGTTTTTCAACAACAGTGTTGTCGTGGACAACGGGATCACAGCGGGAGAGTCAGGTAATCATTTTGAGCAACAAAAACTCCATTACACCGGAAACATCGGACTGGGTCTTGGCTACAATCTTCTGAAAAATATTGAGATCAATCTGGAGCCCACTTTGAAGATAAGGCTGGGCAGGGAAGAAAATTTTAATCCGTATTACCTGGGAATATATTCCGGTCTCACTTATCGATTCTAGGCGTTAGCAGATAAATATGGATCTAAATAAAAAGCAGGCAAAAGGCTTGGCCGATGTACCTGCTTTTAAATAAAACTTTTCAATATTAATTATTGGCCGAGATCTGGCCCCTAATTTCCCCTCCGGGTTTTTGGCTGGTATGCACATTGACATAAGTACCTCCTGAGCTCATAAGATCAACCAGATCTTCAAGGCTTTGTCCTGAAAGGGAACCAATAAGATCATCTGCTGTAATAACTCCCTCTGCGAGGATTCCGTTGGTTCTACCTGTAATAAGACCATCGCCATAAAGAAAAGCAACTACACCTCCGTTTTGTCCGGATGAAGCTGCGTGAATATGGGCTGCCGCAACATTTTCAATATTAGCAACTATGAGCTTGTAATGTAGTTCTGATCCATCTTTACTCAGTTTAAAGATGGTCTGTCCTGTAGCATTTGTCATTACCGCAGGCACTTCCTCATCTCCACTTAGATGAGCTTTAAAACTCAAAACAGCTTTGGAATGTGCTTTATTGGCCTGAAGATTGACCTCAAGCTGACTTTGCTGCATGTCTTGCTCTAAAGCTTCTGTCTCACAAGAAGAGAAGACAAACAAAAGAGCTGTCGAAAAAAGAAGAATAAATTTTTTCATATAATAATTTTTATTGGTTTATATAACTGATAATCAAGTCAATATACGCCTAGATAATTAATATTAGCGTGCGGCTGTCGCCAATAAAATCATAAATTTTAAACTATACTTAGGTATGGGAGAATGTGCCGGAGATTCTCCTCCATTTTGATCTGTTGACAACTAAAAAAAGACACACATAGAAATCAATAGAAGTGGCTGTCTTTAAACCACCTTCTACGTCAATCCCCCACCTATTTCAGGTCCTGAATTCTTAAAATTTCGGGTTCGAATCTGAAAAATTACTGAGAATAGGTATCAAGATTAAGACAACAGTCTCTTCTAAGGCAATTCTTCTTTAGTCTGAATGGGATTAGTTGTGGTCTTTCCATCAGCCTCAGTTGTAAAACTAGCCAGGTGATTTACATGTTTTACATCTTTCTACGGCCCGGAGTTCATTCCTGGATATAGCTGCCAAAAAGCTCCAATATTTACTTCATAAAAAAAGAGGTGCCATATAAAATGAAAAAAATCTCTTTTAAAATTAACATTTTTGGAGAGGAAGGATAAAATCTTAAGCCAGGGCGATAAATTAGGAAATCCAATTCCTGAAGAGAGACAGGAGGAAATCTTCCGTTAACTTCACATCAAAAAAGAATTCAACTGTTTTTAATTCACCATTTTAAGTTTTGGATCGATCAAAAAAGTTTCAGGCGTTTCCCCATTGACCCTTATAAGAATATTGTAATGTTCCAGACCTTCTACTTTCTTGTTCTTGATCTTCCCCATTACTATTCCATCTCTATTGGGATCGCGAAATACTCCTTCGAGAATTTCAGCTCCCCCATCCGTTTTACGAAATATACCCAGCACATCAACCGTTGTTCCTAAATCAGGATCGAGGGGTTCTGCTCTCCAGTAAATCTTCATGTTTTTATCTACCAGGGCAATATGATCTGAGGGTTTTCGACTATTTTCTGAAGGATCTGAACGATCATCAGAGATAAACACCATTTCTTCCTTATTACCTTCATTAATTTTTTCTGTGTCTACTGTGAGTAATACATTAGTATCCTGCCGAATATCTTCAGAAAAATCTGATCTAAATTTTGTAGATAACTCCCCTGAAGAATTTTGCAACAGGTTCGCAGTTTTATTATCAGACACTTCCCCTGCCTGAGGAAGCAAAATGACTTCATTGAACATTACAGCAGCAAAGCTTGTAAAAAACACGAATGAAAAGATCTGAATGGCTAGCTTATTCCTCATAACTTTCAAGATTATTCTCTTAAGTTATGGTTTTCAAATAGTTGTACCTTACAAAATATAAATTTTTAACATTGAGAATTTTAAAATTGCTCAATTGGAAGACATCTCTTTATTTACAATCAAATTACTAACCGGTAAAGGTTTCTTCCTGTAAAAGTACCTCCCTAAAAGAAACTTCATCTGCTGCAAGTACAAAGATGGTGGTAGGTAAAGGAGAAACCAGGTTCTGCATTCGTCTATAATAATTGATGAAATTTTTATCGGGCACAGCCAGACCGAGTAGAACCATATCTGCCTCTTTAGATGATTGATGCAGCACTTCATCAAATGAGCGGCCATGAGATATTATAATTTCCAGCTTGGCATCTATTCTCATTTTCTTAATGATAGCTGATAGGTTGCGCTTTGCATCCCTGGCCGACATCGAATTATGAACCATCATTTTTACAGTGACCTTTGCATCTCGCCATGAACGACTACGTTTTAACAGATGTCCAAGGATCAACAGTAACCCACCATTCCCCTTTACTCCACCCCACCATATATCGATCTGGTCCCGTTCTCCAAAACCCTTCTCATCATCATTGGCAACAATGATCACATTTCTGTTCAGCTTATGAAAATGAGTGATCATGTCTGCATACTTCTGCCGATTGATCTCATTCTCACTATCCCCAAGAATTATGGTATTGGGTGATAAAGCTCCCAATCCATAATACTTCACGAATTCGCTTGCTCCCACATAAGCATCTGATGCCGAAATTACACTGGCAAAGCCAGAGGTGTCGTTTTTCTCCAGGAAATCCTGAATGTTTTCCTCTATCTTTTTTCTGCGTTCATAGGTTATAGAGCTACCTGTAAGCACAGTCGCTACAGTAAGAATTCCCCGGTCATGGCTTATAGAAGCTGCAAAGTCGATAAGATGCCAGCGACTGGTAGGAGCTCCCGATAAAACAAGAGGGTTTGGTCTCCAGGTTTTAGCCTCACTTTCTTTTCTAAGATTGAGCAGTCCCATTCGCACCAATGTGAGCCATATCCCCATTCTAACATCACCCCATGCAGTTTCCATTCTGCGTTTTTGTAGCCATAAAAAAATGATGATGACCACCAGGAGCGCAAGGGCTGTCGCCAGTGCATTGATGAGAAACATTACAGCAATACAGCCAAGGGTTCCAAAAAGGGAAAATATCCAATGCACCTTGAACTTCGGCCTAAAACTCGGACTATCGAGCATTTTTTCAAGACCTGCAGCCGCATTTAAAACTCCGTAAGTTGTAAGAAAAAACATAGTAAGTACAGGAGCAATCAGATTGAGATTACCAAAAAACACGGCGACAAGAGCGATCCAAAGAGTAAAAAAAGTAGCTATACGGGGGGAATCATCCTTTCCAGATCCTTTTCCGAGCCAGCCGGGTAGAACTTGATCCCTCGCCAAGGCCTGCAGTACCCGTGGAGCACCCAAGATACTTCCCACAGCACTGGATAATGTAGCTCCCCACACTCCTATCAAAATAGCATCTCCCCAATAGGACATCTTCCGCATAATCAAAGGATCTTCTATGAGGCTCAGCGCATCTGCACGAGTTGCAAGAATTATTGGTAAGGTCATATAAATTAGATAACCCACACCTACAGCGGCAAAAGTTCCTTTAGGAATAGACCTGGCAGGATCTTTAAGATCTCCAGACATATTGACCCCCGCCATGATGCCGGTGACGGCAGGAAAAAATACTGCAAACACAATCCAGAAGCCTTCGGAATGTCTATCGGCCGCTCCCCATAATTCCACAGTAGTCTCTTCAATTGGACTTCCAAAAATGAGTGAAAGCAATGAAAGAGCAATTCCAAACATAATAAAGTACTGTGCCCTTATTGCGATCTTTGCCGAGATCAGTGCTAATGCAGCAATGAGAATAGTGGTCAATAGACCAACTGCCTTAAAATCCAGTGACGGGAATACACTTACCAAACTTTCTGCGAACCCTACAGTATATAGAGCCACAGAAAGAGCAAGGGCTATAAACAATGGAATACCAACAGCTCCTCCCACTTCAATACCCAATGATCTACTTATCATATAGTATGCCCCTCCTCCCCTCACCCTTTGATCTGTTGCAATTGAAGCGACAGAGAGTGCTGTGAGGAAAGTTATAGAGACGGAAATTGTTACGATAAGAAGTGTTCCAATCAGCCCTACGTTACCAACAACCCAGCCAAACCTCAAATACATTATAACACCCAGGATAGTGAGAATGGAAGGTGTAAAAACTCCCCCAAAGGTTCCCAGACCGCCTCTTTTGGATGGAATGACTTTATCTTTTGGTCGGGTTCTGAAAAATTTCTTCATCTATGATCCAGGATTCGATCGAGATTCTAAAGATCTGTTTAGCTAATTTTTACTGATTTACACCTGCCAGGCTTTTTCACAGAGGCTGAATTCCGAAGGTTTTTCAAGTCTTTGAAGATAGCAATAAAATACAAGAAGCTTAATATACCTAAGGATTAGTTATGCTAACTCAGGGAAACGAGGATCTTCTAAAAAGGCATTTTTATCTGCTTTTATTTCTTCGGAAGAAAAGTCTGAGAACGAAAAAACCATAATGTTCTACAAATCAGTAAAATAACAAGCACTTAACACTAAGTGATCCAAAAGTGCTATAAATTCATGTGGAATTTTAAAAAAGTAAAAGATGAAAACGCCAAAGATCAATTTTTACCGCAGCATTCTCATATTACTGGTACTTTCCCTTTCGAGTTGTGGAGGAGCCAAAAAGACCGGTGAAGACTTAATTTCTGATGCCAGGCAAGAAAAAGCTATGATAGAAAGAGAATATCCTATGATGGCCGATTATTTTAACGGAGCCTCGGGATATGCCATCTTTCCAAATGTTGGCAAAGGAGCATATATCATAGGAGGAGCTTCCGGTAACGGAGTTGTTTATGAAAACGGACGCATGATTGGTTACGCCGATCTAAAACAGGTTGACGTGGGACTTCAATTAGGAGGTAAGGCCTTTGTAGAAGTTCTTTTCTTTGAAACCGAAGAAGCCCTGGAAAGATTTAAGGATGGAAGCTATGAACTTAGGGCCAATGCATCTGCAGTGATCCTGGATGAAGGATTCTCAGAAGACCTGGAATTTCAGGATGGTGTGGCCATCGTAACTGTGCCAAAGGCAGGTGCAATGGCAGGTATCTCTGTTGGGGGACAAAGGTTTGAATTCACCCCCGCCCAATAGGGACTAATATTATCTTTACTAAAGAGGCTGTCTAAAAAGCTATTTTTACTTCCTTCTGAGTTTATTTCAAAATCTTGTCGATCTAATAGATCAGACAATGATTAGAAATTAATACAGGTTCAGGTTGATGAAATTGGATCTTTGGATTGCCTCTTTTTTTTTCAAAGGGTGGTTTTCCTGTTAGCTCTTAAGAGCTGAAGTGCGGAGCTTTTTCACAGGAATTTCTCCATTTTTGATCATTTGGAGAGTATGTTCATAGCCTACATTAATGATCTCTTCTATTTTACTGAAATCGAACAAGGTGTAATTCTGCATTTGTGGTGGATCTATCACAAAATCACATAGTTCCATTTCAGGTTTAGAATTCTGGGTAATTCCTAAATTCACTGCCCTTTCCATTATACTTCGTGGGCCGGGGAAATTCGACTTCTGCCCGGGAAAATTCACATGGGAGCCAATGAGATATTTACACTTATCTCTAATGGCTGAAGCCGGTAGGTTGCAAAAGAGTCCGCCGTCAACATAATTCACCTGGTCAAGGATGATAGGTGCAAAAAACCCGGGAACAGAACAACTGGCCATGATATAATCAAAAAGAGGACCCTTACAGCGCATTTCGCCGCACGCGTCATTAAGGTTTGAAAGAGCCAAATAGAAGGGCTTCTTAAGAGCTGTAAAATCATCTTCGCTAATATACCTTTGAAGGGCTACCTTCATTTTTTCCAGCTTATAAATCCCTGTGCGTCGCCAGGAAAAACCGGTCATTTTCGAAAAAGTTTCTTCAGTAAGGATCTTTTTGATTCCGCCCGGTGAATATCCTGCGGCATAAAGAGCTCCTACAACAGCACCCATGCTGGTCCCCGAAATGATCTGGGGTTCAATTCCATATTCATGAAGTGCCTTTAGTACCCCAACATGTGCATAACCGCGGGCACTTCCGCCACTAAGGCAAATCCCTACTTTATATTCAGGCTTTGGTTTAAAAGAGAAAAATTCTGAAAATTTCAAATTGTATAAAATATGAGGCCAAGATAACATTTTTGAAGCTTGTAACTGGACCCGGCTTGACAGGAAGAGGATTTAAAAATGGCATTTTTGACACCTCTTCTTTGCTGTTGTCTGCAAATAAAAAATCTGTAACTTTAGAATCAATCACTTTTTATCCTTGCAAAACAGGTTTAAAATAGGATTACAACCTAAACAAAAACCGGAACTGAAGCCAAAGAGAATTTCATATTATTTCCAACATTTCCTGTTTGTTCTGCTTTTTGGCAGGGCAGGATTGCTTGTACTTATTCTAATCCTCTCCTCGTGCACACCTCGTCTAGCCCCACAACAAGCTCCCATTCAGGACCCGGGGAAATTTACGGCTACAGGAACTGCATCATTACCCGATAATTGGTGGCAAAGTTTTCAAGACCCGGTTTTGGATTCCCTGGTTCAACAAGGACTACAGGAAAACCTCTTTTTGGCAGGTAACTGGCAGGAATATAAAGCAGCACTTGCGGTAGTAAAGAGGGAAAGGTCTTTTCTCTTTCCGCAGATCGACGCTTTTACAGGTGTAGATAAGAACACACCCCAGGGTAATTTTTCACAGGACTTTCAATTGCAAACCGGCCTCGCTGCTTCTTATGAAATTGATCTTTGGGGACGGATACGAGCGGGAATACAAGCTGAAAAATTCAATGCCCAAGCTGTTTTACACGACTATCAGGCAGCCGCGATGACCATCACGGCCGAGATCTCAAACACCTGGTACCAATTACTCACTGCTCGCAGGCAACTTGAGCTTATAAATAGACAGATCCAAACCAATGAAGACATCGTAAAACTTATTCGGGCAAGATTTGCGGGAGGACAGATACGTGCTGTAGACATTTTGCGGCAGGAACAGTTACTTGAAAGCACCAGGGATCAAAAGATATTTTATGAGACTACGCTGGAGATACTTGAAAATCGACTGGCGGTACTTTTAGGTCGGCCTCCACAGAACATTGATGATTTTACTTCAGGAGTAATTCCAAATCTACCTCCACTTCCGGAGACCGGGCTACCACTGGAGCTAATTCGTCGCCGTCCCGACCTTCAGCGGGCATATAATCTTGTCCTGGCTGCCGACAGGGAACTGGCTTTTACCATTAGGAGCAAATTTCCGGTAATCTCAATTGAGGCTCAGGGAAGATTTACTTCCGCTGAAATAGGTAACTTGTTTGAGAATTGGACTTACAGCCTGGCAGGAAATTTAGTAGCACCCATTATCTATGGCGGAAGACTTTCAGCTGAGGCAGATCGTGCAGAGGCAGTTAAGAATCAGCGGCTATTTGAATATGGGCAGGCAGTACTTACTGCATTCGAGGAGGTCGAAAATGCCCTTTTTCAGGAGTATAAACAAATTGAGAGGCTGGAAGTTTTGGAGAGAAGGCTTGATCTTTCCACCAAAACTTCAAAACAGTTACGTATAGAGTTTTTGAACGGTCTAAGTCCTTACCTCGACGTACTGCTGGCCCTGGATGAGCAACAGCAGCTGGAAAGGGAAATCCTGGAAGCAAGACAGGACCTGTTGGAGATACGCATTGGACTGTACAGAGCATTGGCCGGTGCCTTTGATGCTCCGAAAGAAGGCAGTCTTTAAAATTACAAGAATGAGTACAAAAAAAATAGTAATAATTTGCATTGGGATACTGATACTGGCAGCAGTGATCACTTCCTTCATTTTTCTTAGCGAACCGACGGCACAAAAAGAAGGGGCTACCCGGGAGATGGCAATGCTGGTAAAAGTCACAGAAGCAGAAGCGGGTAATTTCTCCCCTCTCTTGATCGCTACCGGTACAGTGGAGCCGGTAGAAGATGTAATTCTTAGCGCCAGAGTGGGTGGAGAAGTTATTCGTCGGGCACCTGCATTTGTACCCGGCGGTTTTGTAAAAAAAGGAGATCTTCTTTTACAAATAGATCCTTCAGATTACCGGAACAATCTGGAATTACGCCGTAGTGAATTACTACAAGCCCAAACCGATCTTGATGTGGAGATGGGTCGACAGGAAGTAGCCGAGCAGGACCTCGAGCTGGTTGGCGGGCAAAGTCTAACTCCCCAGGAACAGGCTTTGGTGTTACGACAGCCACAACTCAACGCGGTAAAAGCCCGGATCAAAGCGGCACAGGCTGCGGTAGACCAGGCACAGCTGGAGCTGGCAAGAACTACTATAAAAGCGCCTTTTAACGCTCACATCCTTACCCAAAATGTTACTACAGGTTCACAGGTGGCTCCCGGGGAAGATTTGGGCAGACTGGTAGGCACCGAAAAATATCGCGTGATCCTAAGTCTTCCGGTTTCCCGACTGCAGTACCTACGCTTTCCAGATTCAGAAAACGGGAAAGGCTCCTCGGTAAGGATCCGGAATACTGCTGCATGGCCTGCAGACACTTATAGAACAGGTTATGTTACCAGCCAGGTAGGCGCATTGGACAATCAAACAAGATTAGCACGAATTCTCGTGGAAGTACCCGATCCTCTTGCACAGGATACCGCTGCCGGCAAGCCTGAATTGATCATTGGAACTTTTGTAGAAAGCCTCATTGAAGGAAATGAAATTGAAAATGTTGTGCGCCTCGATCGCGACTACCTGAGAGATAATGATAAAGTATGGGTAATGCAGGACGGAAAGCTTTTTATAAAGGAAGTAGATGTTCTACTCACCGATAGCCAATATGCCTATATAACCGATGGCCTTGAACATGGTGAAAAGGTGATAACAACTAATTTAAGTACGGTGGCCGAAGGTGCTGCGGTACGAACCGAAGCAGATTCAACAGCCCGAAGCTACAGTGCTAAAGACAGCATAGAATAATGGCAGAAAAAGATTCAAATATCAGGAAAGAAGGAATCATTGCTTATATGGCCCGAAATTCTATTGCGGCCAACTTGCTCATGGTTCTTCTCATAGCTGGTGGTATTTGGACCATGCTGCAGATTCAGAAAGAAGTTTTTCCTCAGTTTCAGCTTGATTATGTAAACGTGAATGTGCAGTATCCCGGTGCTGCACCTGCCGAAGTAGAACAGGGGATCTTACTGCCCGTAGAAGAAGCCCTTCGCGGGATTCAGGGGATAAAGGAAATTGTGTCAACTGCCCGGGAAGGTTCGGGGGAAGTTGTAATTGAACTTATTGCCGGAACTAATCGCATGAAAGCTTTTCAGGATATTGACCAGGCAGTAAGCAGGATCCGGACCTTTCCCGATGACATTGAACAACCCCAGGTGAGCCTGCAATTACAGCAGCAGGACGTGATGGAAATTAGCCTTTATGGACAGGTGGATATCTGGACTTTGAGGCAACTGGGAGAGCAACTTAGGAACATCCTGTTGAGCAATCCGCAAATCACCCAGGTAGAATTAGTGAATGTTCCGGATTACTTCACTCACATTGAAATACCAAGACACAATCTTCGGAAGTACAATCTCACTCTTGACCAGGTCGCCCGAATTGTAGCGGAATCCAGCGAAGATGTTCCGGCAGGAGCCGTCGAGACGGCCACAGGCGAGATCCTTTTGAGGATGAAGGAAAGGAAACAGTGGGCAGATGAATTCAGGAAAATTGGGATCATCAATTCAGATTCAGGAGCCAAGGTTACTTTGGGGGAGATAGCTACCGTGACAGACGGATTCGAAGAAACGGGTTTTCACGGGCAGTTCAACAGGGAACCGGCTGTAAGTTTGAGCATTTACAGAGTTGGCGACCAGTCTCCTCTTGATATTGCAGAGGAGGTTGAAAAGATTCTTGACGATTTCCAGCTGCCACCAGGTGTAAAATATCGCATTGACAGTAACCGTGCAGAAGACTATAGCGAACGTCTTTCCCTGCTCACAGAGAACGGGTTAATGGCCATAATAATTGTTCTGATCATTTTGACTTTATTCCTGGAGTACCGTCTTGCTTTTTGGGTCATGATGGGAATGACCATTTCTTTTATTGGCGGGATCATTTTTCTTCCGTTGGTTGGTGTGAGCATTAATATGATCTCCATGTTCGGTTTTCTCGTAGTGCTGGGAATTGTTGTAGATGACGCTATAGTTGTGGGGGAGAACGTTTATGAATACCGTAAAAAAGGATTAAGTCCTATAGATGCAGCAATAGCAGGAACCAAGGATGTTTCCCGGCCGGTGATCTTTAGTATCGCCACCACTATAATTGCCTTCGTACCTCTTTTGCTTATGCCGGGTGAAACAGGAAAATTCTGGTGGCCCCTACCAGTAGTTGTGATCGTAATATTAGCTGTTTCTCTTTTTGAAGCACTTTTTATTCTTCCTTCCCACCTGGGTCATCTAAAGAAAAAACAGGCCAAAGGTTGGGCACTTAAGCTTGAAAAATTGCAACAGAAATTTGCCGCTGCCTTTGACCGGTTTGTACAGAATTACTACCGCCCGCTTCTGGACAAATCCCTAAAGTACAGGTACATCACCCTCACTGCCGCTGTGGCCCTTTTGATCATTGTTGGGGGTTACGGCTATAGTGATCATATGGGAATGATAATGATGCCGGAAGTTGCTGCCGATGAGATTGAGGCAGGGGTACGGCTACCTGAAGGCACCACCACTCAACAATCGGCCAAAGTAGCTGAAGAGATCACAAATTCCACCTTCGAAATGTTTGAGGAACACAATCTCTTTGAAGTAGCAGAAGGAGTCAAAACAAATGTGAGGGGCCAGAACTTCATTGATGTTGAGATCGTGATGAAACCGCCAGATGAAAGAAAAATGACAGCAAGGGAGGTCATTGCCCTGTGGCGGGATAATATTGGTGAAATAGAGGGAGTGGATCAAATCACCTTTGAAGCTGAACGTGGTCCCGGCGGTTACCAGCAAGATATTAGCGTTGATCTTAGCCACACCGACATCAATGTGCTGGAAAAGGCTAGCATGGCGTTCTCTAAAAGAATGGCTGAGTTCCAAAATACCCGTGACATTAGTGATAACTATAACAAAGGCAAACAGCAGTTTGATTTTAAGCTCCTGCCCGAAGGAAGGAATCTCGGCCTCACCTCAAATGAAGTGGGAAGACAGGTAAGAGATGCTTTTTACGGTGCTTTAGCTATGAGACAAATGCGTTCCATCAACGAGATCGAGGTACGGGTAAAATTGCCCCTGGAAGAAAGGCGCAATATTCAAAACCTTGAGAATTTCCTTATTAGAACCCAGCAAGGAGTAGAAGTTCCCTTACTGGATGTGGTGAGGATCGAGCGTGATGAAGCCTTTACGAGCATCAACAGGCGCGACGGCCGCCGTGTTGTGAATGTGGGAATGGATGTAGAACCGGCCAACACAGTGGGACAGGTGCTTGCTGCAATACAGACAGAGGTTCTACCCCAACTGCGTGGTGATTTTCCCGGGCTCACCTGGACCTTCGAAGGTAGCCAGGCCGATATGCGTGAGTCTACAGATACCCTCTGGAACACCTTCTCCATGGCTATGCTCATTATTTATGTCTTGCTGGCAATAGCGTTTAGCAGTTATGTGCAACCGCTCATAGTAATGACAGCAATACCCTTTGGAATTGTAGGAGCCGTTATTGGTCATATCCTCCTGGGGTACGACCTTTCCCTGGTGAGCCTTATGGGAGTGATAGCGCTCACGGGAGTAGTGGTGAACGACAGCCTCATAATGATCGATTACGCCAATAAAAAGCGGAGGGAATGTTCTGTTTATGAAGCAATTCACGAAGCAGGCCTACGACGTTTCAGACCAATAATACTTACCACCCTCACAACTTTTGGCGGATTGACACCAATAATCCTGGAAACATCGAGCCAGGCTTATTATCTCATTCCTATGGCTATTTCTTTAGGCTTCGGAATTGTTTTCGCCACCTCCATCATCCTGCTGATAGTACCATGTCTCTACCTCATCCTGGAAGATGCAAAATTATACCTTAGACATCGCCGGACAGTACAGCGGAAATTCGCTTCAGACAAGGGGTGATCTTTGTGCAAATTTTAAAAGCTTCCTAAAGACCAACAACAGCCTTACCTATTTTTACTATCTTTAGTTTTACTCAGACCTATTTACTTAAGAAGGTCCAAAAATGTCATTTTTGAGACCTCTTTTCACAGACACTTCAGTTGAAAAACATGAATAGAATACTTCAGAAAAATCCCATTTTTAAAAGTCCTTTTCTCCTACTCTTCAGTTTAACAATCATCCTACAATTTGGGACCGTAACAGATTTACAGGCCCAGATCCCCGGAACGCAACCTGAAGCTGAGGAACCTGCAGAACCAGAATGGCCCGATGATGCATTGGGAAGACGCACTCCCAGAAGTGCTGTCGCCGGATTCTTCTCTGCAGTTGCAGAAAAGGATTACACCACAGCAGGAGAATTTTTTAAAGTAGCTGAAGGGGGAGCTGAAGATACCCGAAGTGCAGAACTGGCAAGACAACTGGAGATCCTGCTCAATCAACGTGGCCAAATGATGCCTTATTCCTGGCTGAGTAATGATACCGAAGGTAGATTGGATGATGATCTCCCAAACCACCTGGAAAGAGTAGGAACGGTATCAACTTCCCGGGAAGATTTCGACCTTTTACTGGAAAAGGTCGAAGGTCCTGAAGGTGGACCCTTATGGCTTTTTTCAGATCAAACCATACAATACATTAAAGAGCTTTCGGCACTTGAAGAAAATCTCCTGCTGCTTCACCGCATTATGCCTCCGGTACTCGAGCAATATCAATTGTGGGGAGCAACCGTTGGGCAATGGCTGGCCATCCTGCTGCTAGCTGCTTTCTCCTATGCTGTGGCATGGCTCATCATTCAGTTCTTTTTATTTCTTATTCCGTTGTTGTGGAGAAGAGCCCGTACAGAGCCCACAGCCGGGGTATTGAAGGCATTTGCCCTTCCTGTTAAACTTTATCTTGCAGTCTGGCTTTTCGTGGTGCTTTCAAAGGAGATAGGAATATCTATTGTTTTACGCCAGCGGTTTAGCGGGATCACCGTTGTTATAGGACTACTTGCTTTTCTTATCCTTTTGTGGCGTTTATCGGAATTTTTGGGAACCTTTAGCACCAACCGAATGAGTTCCCGGGGAAATATTTCCGGAGTATCTGTTGCACTTTTTTTGAAAAGGGCTGCAAAGATCGCTATTGTGATCTTCGGCATTATTGCCATTTTAGGAGCCATTGGAGTAGACATTACAACCGGTTTGGCCGCACTGGGAATAGGTGGTTTGGCCCTTGCTTTAGGAGCACAAAAGACCATTGAGAATTTTGTTGGAAGTGTTACCTTAATTACAGATCAACCTATAAGAGTAGGCGATTTTTGTAAAGTAGGAGACACCATGGGAACAGTAGAAAAGATTGGAATGAGGTCTACCCGTATTAGGACACTTGATCGCACCCTGGTTACAATTCCTAATGGCGAGTTCTCTTCCAGCAGGATAGAAAATTATGCCCACAGGGACAGATTCTGGTTTCATCCAATTATTGCCCTGCGTTATGAAACAACTCCAGATCAAATAAGATTTCTGCTGGTCGAACTAAGGGCAATACTATATGCGCATCCTATGGTCACCTCAGATCCTGCACGGGTAAGATTCATAAACCTGGGAGCAGATTCTATTAACCTGGAAATATTCACCTATGTTAAAGCCAGCACATTTGATGAGTTCTTGGAGGTTAAGGAGGATCTCTTGCTGCGCATTATGGATGTAGTTGGAGACAGCGGTACAGGATTCGCCTTCCCTTCTCAAACCATTTACTTCGGAAAAGACATAGGACTCTCAAAGGAGAAATCTAGAACCGCAGAAGAAAAGGTTCGGGAATGGAAACAAAAAGGTGAATTGCAATTACCCAGATTCGACCCGGAGCACATTAAAGAAATTGAAGACAAGATCCCTTATCCGCCTGAAGGTTCTGCAGAGCAGAAACAAAAAGGTCCCGGTCCCGCTCCAAACCCACAATAGTTTCCAATGAAATGTTTTTTAAGCTGAGATCAAATCATTTGATGCATACCGTCTAACCAGTGGCTCAAAAATGACATTTTAGGGCCACATTAATATTTAACATGGAAATTTTCGACAATATAAGAAACGGAGAAACTGAAGAAGTTAAGCGCAAACTTTCACATGATCCTTCCTTAGCTCATAAGAAAGATGAAAAAGGATTTCCTCCTATTGTTCTTGCAACCTACAATGAACAACCCGAAATAGCTCAAGTCCTGCTTGAAAATGGTGCCAACATAGATGAAAGAGACGTTGCAGGAAATACTGCTTTAATGGGAATTTGCTTTAAAGGCAATGCCGAAATTACGGAAATGCTTCTTGATAAAGGAGCCGATGTGAATGCCCGAAATTATGGAGGGGCGACACCTTTGATTTTTGCAGCTATGTTTGGTCAGAAAAGGATTGCGCAGTTATTACTACTAAAGGGAGCAGATAAAACTATGAGAGATGCACAGGGAAACACGGCTTTTAACTATGCTCAAAAAAAGGAAAACCGGGAGCTCATAAACTTGTTGAAAGATTAGCTTCAGGACTAAAAAATTGAAAAAGGAGCCTCCCATGAAAATTTTGATGTTTTTAGTGGTATTCCCTTAAAATTTACATAATTCATTGGTGTTCACAGCACTTTCTTCTAATTTAGAAGAAAACCAACACCAAAAATTATGATAGATAAGAAAATCAAGACTATGGCCCGCGCCGGCTTTATTGCAAAAGGGGTAGTATACGGGATCATAGGAGTTTTAACCTTTAAAGCCGCTTTTGATATGGGAGGTCAAAAGGCAGGACAAATGCAGGTTCTGGAATTCCTTGAAAAGCAAACTTTTGGAAACATCCTGCTTGTTCTAATGGCTCTGGGCCTTGCCTGCTACGCTGCCTGGAGGTTTATTCAATCTATAAAGGACCCGGAAAATATTGGAGATGATAAAAAAGGTACTGCAAAGCGAATTGGCTTTTTTTGCAGTGGCCTTCTTTATTTAGGATTTGGAGTTCTCGCAGCCATTAAAGCATTTGGTTCAACAGGAGGAAGTTCGGGCTCTTCGGGCTCAGCTCAAAAATCTTCATTTCTCGCAAGTGAGACTGGTCTCTGGATCATTGGGATCGTAGGGGTAGGAATTATTATAGCAGGGATCTTTCAGTTTGTCAAGGCTTACAAAAATGATTATTATAAAAAATTGGGGCTTGCAGCTTTAAATGATCAGAAAAAAAGGGAGAGCGTTAAGAAAACTGCCGAGTTTGGCCTTAGTGCACGTGGCGTAATTTTGGTCATTATAGGATTCTTTGCAGTAAAAGCAGCAGTAAACTCTAATCCTTCTGAAATAAAGACAACCCAGGAAGCATTTGCATTCCTTCAGGATTCATCTTATGGTCCCTGGTTGATGGGAATTGTGGCTGCCGGTCTTGTAGCCTATGCAGTCTACATGTTCCTCATGGCAAAGTATAGAAGATTCCATGCCTAAAAATAGGGGATTTCACCTATAGGCTCCTCAAACCTTTAGGCTTATCTTTACGTATACCTTTTAATCATCACGTGAGATTTAATTAAAGGTAATTTGTAAATTTTTGTTTTGAAAAGAAGAAGAGAGATTGGGGGATCTCTCTTCTTTTTTTATTGACCAAAATGTTCATTGTGGAAGATGAAATCTACAGCCATTTTTGCATGGAGATTTGTGGTCTGCAAAAGTGGTAGATCGGTATCATCATTGTTGATCAAAATGGGCAGCTCGGTGCATCCCATGATCACAGCCTGGGCTCCTTTTTCCTTTAGTAACTGTATGTGGTCCAGAAAAAAGGATTTGGCAGATTCAGTAAATTTTCCCTGAGTCAGTTCAGAAGAAATATATTGATGGATCTCATCCTGAAAATCTTCTTCGGGAACTATCGTTTTAATTCCAAATTTTTCATGGAGTCTTTTATGTAAAAAGTCGCCTCTCATAGTAGGACGGGTTCCCAGCAAACCCAGTTTTTTAAAACCTTTTTTTTGTGCTTCTATCCCTATGCCATCGGCAATGTGCAAAACAGGAATAGAGATCTTATCATGTATATAGTCATATACAAGGTGTGGAGTATTTGCACATATGACTATGGCACGTGCGCCGGCTATCTCAAGCTTTCGGGCGATATGCAAATAAGCGGTCTTTATCTTGTCTACATTATGCTCCCGCATTAGCTCCACATTGAGGCTGTAAAGGATAAGGGGAGGGTTTGCATGAGTACCAGTTCTTTTCCCGGCCATCTCATTGATGAGCCGGTAGTATACTATTGTGGAGTGCCAGGAGGTTCCACCAATTAATCCGATAGTGCGCATGGGAGGTAAAGTTTGTTTAAAGATAAAAATAAGGTCCTGGAGTGGGGCTGACCAAGGTCATTAAAAGCAAAAAAAGCACCCCAATGGGTGCTTTTTAGTGTGATTGTCACATTTTATTAGTGAACTGCAATGGTATCAGGATTGTTATCCTTATCTCCGGTTACCGTTCCTCCATTTGAAATGTTACCCAGCAAAAGAATTCCGGCTACGTGAGGTGATGCCATAGATGTTCCGCTAATGGTGTTATAACCTCCGTTTTTCCACGTTGAATTAATGGAAACTCCAGGTGCGGCATAATCAACAGGTGGATTCCCGTAGTTTGAGAATGAAGCAAACCTGTCAGATGAATCGTGAGCAGACACTGTATAAATATTACTTCCATTCACTCTTGCGGGAGAAGAATTACCTGCATGAGCAGAATCATTACCTGCAGCCAGAGCAAATTTTATCCCTTTATTAGCAGCAGCCACAACTGCAGCATCAAGAGCATCGGAAGTTGGCCCTCCCAGACTCATATTGGCAACATCTCCTGATGATCCATATTTGGCAACATGATCTACACCGGCAATAACACCAGAATAAGATCCGCTACCACGGGAGTCAAGAACCTTTACAGGAATAACCGTTGCACCGGGTGCAACTCCAACAACTCCAACACTATTGTCAAGAGCAGCAACAGTACCGGCTACGTGAGTTCCGTGACCATTATTGTCATCTGGCGAACCAGAATCTCTACCCGAAGTAAAAGCATTAAATCCTCTTGAAGCATCCACATTTAGATCTTCATGATCAATATCAATACCGCTGTCGATGATCCAGGCAACATTGCTTCCTGTGTAAGCAACGCCCCCGTTTACGCGTGTAATTCCGTATGGAGTAACCTGGCTTCCAGTGTCTCCACCGTCTCCGCCATCACCACCTCCGGGTTCGTCACAGGGACCTCCGTTTGGAGTACCACAAGGAGGTGCCAGTGCAACAATTCTATCCTGCTCTACATAAGCTACCTCGCTACTCTTACTTAATTTAAGAGCATCGCTCTTTGACATCTTTAGGGTGACAGCACTAAGAGCAGCACTGTAAACCTGTACAACTTCTGCTCCTTCTACGGCATTCATAGTAAGAACATCCTGAGTTTTTTGCTGTACCTCCAAGCTGTTGAGACGATGATCACCACTCATTTTACCCGATTCCCGGTATACAACAATATACTGATCTGGAATAACTTCAGAATAGGACTGAGCCGCCTGAGGCTCTTCAACAGTTGGGACATTAGTGGTTTCGTCCTGCGAACATGAAACCATTGCAGTTAGGGCAAATGCAGCCGCAAAACCGGAATAGTACTTCTTTAGATTCATAAAAAATAATTTAGGTTAATGTTAAAAGATTCCCCGAATCTATATTATTAAATCATTAAATGAAACTTTTTAACAGGCACAATCCCAGTTTTTAAACCTCTTTAGGATGAAAAATGCAAATCAAAACAATGTGTTAAAATCCTGAAATCCTTTGCTGCTCCTACCATTACATAAAATGAAAAAGGCGAAAATCTAAAATTTTCGCCTTCCAAACTTTAACGTTCCTTTAATAAGATTATTCTGTCTTTTCGCCATCCCACTTTGAAAATCCATCGATCAGGTTGTAGGTGTTGTCAAATCCCTTCTGGTCCATGATGGTGCAGGCCTGCCTGCTCCTGTTTCCGCTCCTACAGTAGATGTAGTAATTTTTATCTTTATCGAGGTTATCGATTTGGTCGAGAAATTCCTGTCCCTTATAGATGTCGATGAATTTGG
Source organism: Salinimicrobium sp. CAU 1759 (assembly GCF_054482715.1). Lineage (NCBI taxonomy): Bacteria > Pseudomonadati > Bacteroidota > Flavobacteriia > Flavobacteriales > Flavobacteriaceae > Salinimicrobium > Salinimicrobium sp. CAU 1759. The sequence goes on from NZ_JBTLRK010000003.1 coordinate 205,926, forward strand.
CACCGGGTATATAACCTTCCTCTACTTCCTGTTCTGTACGTACATCAAGGATGACAGCATCTTCATCATTAGCAATTTTTTCTCTCCATTCTTCCTGTGTTAATTCTTTCATGTTATTAGCGTTTAAGTTGCATACACAAATATAAGAATCAGGCCTTCTTTTCAGCACATTCTTGATTTAAGATTGAGAAAAAGCAACATTTATTAGAAAAAATATTTTTTTTGAATATTTTCCCTTTTATATTTGCTGTTCAAATGAACCTGAAAAATTTAAAAAACTGGTGGTGGAAGTACTTACGTCAATTGTCGTGAGCAACACCTCCTGTATCATATACAAAGGCTTGTCAATCACGACAAGCCTTTTTTTATGGCCTTATTTCAAAAACCAAAGAAGAACATGTATAAACTGAACACAACCTATAAAAAACTCCTCGCCGATACCTTTACCCCGGTGAGCTTATACCTTCGGTTACGGGATATCTTTCCCAACAGTCTCCTGTTGGAAAGTAGTGATTATCACGGCAACGAAAACAGCTTCTCCTACATTTGTTGTAATCCTATAGCTGAAGTTAAGGTTGAAAAAGGAAAATTTCACCAATCTTTCCCCGATGGCACTTCCACAAAGACAGCCATTACCGGGGAATTTGATGTTCCTTCAGCCATTCATGAATTCTCTCAAAAATTTAGCACTACAGGTCCCGACTTCAATTTTATCAATGAAGGCCTTTTTGGTTATATCGCTTATGATGGGGTTCAATATTTTGAAAAGCTTAACCTCACCAAGAAAAAAGAGGACCTGGAGATCCCGGAGATCAGTTATGCTGTTTATCAAAATATAATCGCTATAAATCATTTCAACAATGAAGCGTATATTTTCGATCATAGTTATTCTCAAAAGAATAATCTTGAGCAGATAGAACAGCTTCTAAAGGTCAAGAATTTTGCTTCCTATTCTTTTTCTGCAGAAGGAGAACCGGCTTCAAATGAGACAGATGAAGGTTACAGGCAAATGGTTCTTAAAGGCAAAGAACACTGTCACCGTGGAGATGTGTTCCAACTGGTTCTTTCCCGAAGGTTTTCCCAGGGATTCAAAGGTGATGAATTCAATGTTTACCGTGCACTTCGCAATGTAAACCCCTCGCCTTATCTTTTCTATTTTGACTACGGAAGCTTTAAGATCTTTGGAAGTTCACCTGAAGCCCAGCTGGTTGTAAAAGAAGGTAAAGCTGAAATTCATCCTATCGCCGGAACCTTTAAGCGTACCGGAAATGATGAACAGGATGCCGCCAGCGCCAAAGAACTTGCAGCCGATGAAAAGGAGAATTCTGAACACGTTATGCTTGTAGATCTTGCAAGAAACGACTTGAGCCGCAGCAGCAAGGAGGTGAAAGTTGAAAATTATAAGGAGATCCAATATTTCTCTCACGTGATCCACCTGGTGAGCAAAGTCACCGGGATCAAAAATGGAGATGTTAGCACTATGAAAATGGTAGCCGACACTTTTCCTGCAGGCACCTTAAGCGGCGCCCCTAAGCATAGTGCTATGCAGCTTATTGAAAAGTATGAAAATGTAAACCGGGATTTCTACGGTGGCGCAATTGGATTTATGGACTTCAATGGAAACTTCAATCATGCTATTATTATAAGATCCTTCCTGAGTAAAAACCATCGACTATATTACCAGGCTGGGGCCGGGATAGTCTCGGGATCCACCCCCGAAGGAGAACTGCAGGAAGTTTACAACAAAATTGGAGCATTAAGAAAGGCATTGGAACTGGCGGAAGAGATATAACCTCCCTGCACTACCAGCACCTTTCTTTAAAAGAAGGGGAATAAAAACTTGAGAATGAAAAACAATAAAAATAAAGAAAACGCTCATCCTATTAATGAGAGCGAGGCAAAAGAAAGAAAAATGCCATCTGTCCTTGTAATAGATAATTACGATTCGTTCGTGTACAACCTGGTTCACTATCTTGAAGAATTAAATTGTAAAGTAACTGTTCGCCGGAATGATGAAATAGACCTTGAAGAAATCGGGAAATACGATAAGATCCTGCTTTCTCCGGGACCGGGGATACCCGATGAAGCCGGACTTCTAAAACAAGTGATCTCTAATTATGCTTCGAAAAAAAGCATTTTTGGAGTCTGTTTAGGACAGCAGGCGATTGGAGAGGTTTTTGGTGGAAAACTTATCAATCTGCAGGAAGTGCATCATGGTGTCGCTTCCAAGATTAAGCTGTGTGTCACCGATGAATTCCTTTATGATCAACTCGACGGTGAAATTGAGGTGGGCCGCTACCACTCCTGGGTTGTAGATCCCGCTTTACCAGACTGCCTGGAGGCTACTTCTTATGATGAGAACGGGCAGATCATGTCTCTGCGCCACAGAGATTATGATGTACGGGGAGTTCAATTTCACCCGGAATCGGTTTTAACTCCGCAGGGAAAAAAGATGGTCGCCAACTGGATTAATAGTCCGGTGAAAGCGCCAAAACGGGATGAAAATGATCAACAACCAGAAATAATATAGCAGGATGAAAGAAATTTTGAACAGGTTGATCAACCACGAAACGATTTCCAAAGAAGAAGCCAGAGGTGTTCTGGTCGATATCTCGGCCGGGAAGTTCAACGAAAGTCAGATTGCCGCTTTTTTGACCGTTTACATGATGCGCAGCATTACGCTTCAGGAATTGGAAGGGTTTAGAGATGCGCTTCTGGAAATGTGTCTGGCTACAGATCTTGCGCAATTCGACCCCATCGATCTTTGCGGAACAGGCGGCGATGGAAAGGACACTTTCAACATTTCTACCCTCGCTTCTTTTGTTACGGCAGGGGCCGGGGTAAAGGTCGCCAAACACGGAAATTACGGTGTTTCTTCCAGCTGCGGAAGTTCGAATGTCATGGAGCACCTGGGAATTAAATTCAGCAATGAGCAGGATTTTCTTGAACGAAGTATGGAGGAAGCCGGAATTTGCTTCCTGCATGCCGCTCTCTTTCATCCGGCCATGAAAAATGTAGCACCAATCAGGAAAAACCTGGGAGTGAAGACTTTTTTCAATATGTTGGGACCAATGGTAAATCCGGCCTTTCCAAAGAATCAGGTGGTCGGAGTTTACAGCCTGGAGCTTGCGAGAATGTATGCTTATCTTTACCAGAAAACCGATAAGAATTTTACAATTCTACACGCCTTAGACGGTTATGACGAAATTTCCCTTACCGGGAATACTAAAATGATCACTAATAACGCTGAAGCTATGCTGCGCCCGGCCGATTTTGATCTTGACACAATAAAAGCATCTCAAATTTCGGGTGGCGACTCTATAGGATCGGCGGCAGAAATTTTCATGAACGTGCTGAGCAATAAAGGAACTGCAGCACAGGAGAATGTAGTTTGTGCAAATGCTGCGGTAGCCATAAACACAGCAAAAAACACAGGACTCGAAAATGCCTTTTTTGAAGCTAAGGAAAGTCTGCGATCTGGTCGCGCATTGAATGCTCTTAAGAAACTACAGCAATTAAATTAGGAAGAACCAAATGAATATACTGGACAAAATAGCAGCAAGAAAAAGAGAAGAAGTAGCCTTTTTAAAAGAAGAAGTTCCTGCCGAATCTCTACAACTCCTGCCACACTTTCATCGAAAATGCCTTTCCCTGAAGGAAAATCTTCAGAAATCTTCTACAGGTATTATAGCCGAATTCAAACGCCGCTCTCCATCTCATCCAGAGATCAATCTTGAAGCCGATGTTGCCATTGTGACGAAAGGCTACGAAACTGCGGGTGCTTCGGGTTTATCTGTGCTTACAGATGAGGAATTCTTTGGTGGCAGCCTGGATGATCTTGCAATAGCAAGAGAAACTGTAAAGTTACCTTTGCTTCGGAAGGATTTTATGATCGACGAATACCAGATCATTGAAGCAAAAGCCATGGGTGCAGATGTGATCTTGTTGATCGCGGCCATCCTGAAGCCGGATGAGATCAAAAAGCTTTCAAAAAAGGCAAAAGAACTAGGTCTTGAAGTATTATTGGAAGTACACAATGAAGAGGAGCTCAAAAATGCCCTTTTTGACACTGTAGATATGATAGGGGTCAACAACAGGAATTTGAAAAATTTTGAGGTTGACCTTCAAACCAGCAAAGATCTGGCAGAAAAGATCCCGAACAACTACGTCAAGATCTCTGAAAGCGGGATAAGTGATACTGCTGCAATTGTAGAGCTTCAAAAAAGCGGTTTTAAGGGTTTTCTTATCGGAGGAAATTTTATGAAGACAGAAGATCCGGGGAAAAACGCTTCAGAATTTATTGAGGAACTAAAAATTAAAGCCTGATGGACCTGAAATTAAAGATCTGCGGCATGCGGGAGCCGGAAAATATGAGCAGCATCCAAGCTTTACAGCCCGATTACCTGGGACTCATTTTTTTTGAAGGTTCCCCGCGGAATGTTGCAGGTGAAATATTTAAGGTGGATCAAAAGATCAAACGAACAGGTGTTTTTGTAAATGCTTCCGAAAAAGAGATCCTGAAAAAAGTCGATAAATATGAACTTTCCGCCATTCAGCTGCATGGAGAGGAAAGTCCCGAATTCTGTAAAAATCTTAAGAAGAAACTTTCAGAAGAAATTGAATTGATCAAAGTGTTTGGGATCAAAGAAGAGTTTGACTTCGATAATCTCAAGCCCTACGAAGGCGTGGTAGATTTTTTTCTCTTCGACACCAAAGGAAAAAGCAAAGGTGGAAACGGGATCATGTTCAATTGGGAAGTATTAAAAAACTATCCTTCCACTACCCCATTTTTTCTGAGTGGCGGGATTGGACCCGGCGATGCAGCTGCCGTGACAGAATTGTACAATACTTTCCAAAAAAGGCAAAAGGAACACCTGTTATACGCGATAGATGTGAACAGTAAATTTGAAACTGCCCCGGCAGTTAAAGACGCTGAAGCTTTAAAGTTATTTAAAGATCAGCTTTACAAGAAAAAATATGAGTTATCAAGTAAACGAAAAAGGATATTACGGGGATTTTGGCGGCGCCTTTATTCCTGAAATGTTATACCCGAATGTGGAGGAACTGCGTTCCCGCTATCTGCAGATCATGCAGGAAGAAGATTTTCAAAAGGAATTTCGTCAGCTGCTGAAGGATTATGTGGGGCGACCTACTCCGCTGTATTTTGCAAAAAGATTCAGCGAGAAGTTTGGCACAAAAGTCTATTTAAAAAGGGAGGACCTTTGCCACACGGGCGCTCACAAGGTCAACAACACCATTGGACAGATCCTCATGGCTAAACGCCTGGGGAAAAACAGAATTATTGCCGAAACCGGTGCAGGTCAACACGGTGTTGCTACTGCCACTGTCTGCGCACTTATGGGCCTTGAGTGCATCGTGTATATGGGAGAGATCGATCTTAAAAGACAAGCTCCAAACGTGGCCAGAATGAAGATGCTGGGAGCTACTGTGGTGCCGGCAACATCGGGAAGCCGAACTTTAAAAGACGCCACAAACGAAGCTATCCGTGACTGGATCAATAATCCGGTGGATACTCATTACATCATTGGATCGGTCGTTGGACCTCATCCTTATCCAGATATGGTAGCCAGGTTCCAGAGCGTAATTTCTGAAGAGGTGAAAAAACAGCTTCAGGAGAAAGAAGGCCGTGAAGCGCCAGATCATGTTGTGGCCTGTGTGGGCGGAGGCAGTAATGCTGCAGGGATTTACTACCACTATCTCGATAATGAAAAGGTGAATATCATAGCTGTAGAGGCTGCCGGAGAAGGAATTCTTACCGGAAAAAGTGCCGCTACTTCTGCTCTTGGAAAGGAAGGGATCATCCACGGAAGCAAAACATTACTGATGCAAACCGACGACGGACAGATCACCGAACCTTATTCTATTTCGGCCGGGCTCGATTATCCCGGTGTGGGACCTATGCATGCAAATTTATTCAGGACGGGACGCGGAGAATTTATTTCTGTTACCGATGAAGAAGCTATGGCGGCCGGTTTGCAGTTGTGCAAGCTGGAGGGAATAATTCCGGCCATAGAAACAGCCCATGCTTTAGCCATTTTTGAGAAGCGTAGATTTGAGAAAGATGAAGTGGTTGTGATCAATCTTTCGGGCCGTGGGGATAAGGACCTCAATACTTACATTGAACATTTCAATTTGTAATAAAATTTGAGACCTCACAGGTTTTTGAAACCTGTGAGATCTGATTGAAATATCTTGACAGACTAAACATGAATAGAATAAAACAAAAACTACAGGAAAACTCTTCTAAAAAGCTGCTTTCCATCTATTTTACAGCAGGATATCCTCAACCTGAAGATACAGTGGAAATCTTACAGGAACTGCAAAACAGCGGAGTGGATATGGTGGAGATTGGGCTGCCTTTTAGCGATCCTTTGGCAGATGGCCCGGTGATTCAAAGAAGTTCGGAGGCTGCTTTAAAAGGTGGCATGACCACAAATAAACTCTTTTCACAGCTGGAGAACATCAGGGAAAGTATTGAGATTCCGTTGTTGATCATGGGCTATTTTAATCCAATCCTTCAGTACGGAGTGGAGAAATTCTGCCGCAAATGTAGCGAGATCGGTATTGACGGACTTATCATTCCCGATCTTCCGCTGGAAGAGTATGAACTTCAGTATAAAAAGATCTTTCAGCAGTATGATCTGCTTCCGGTGTTCCTTATCACTCCCCAGACTTCCGAAGCAAGAATTAGAGAGATCGATAATGCTTCCGAAGGATTTATTTATATGGTGAGCACGGCCGCAGTTACAGGAGGCACAAAAGGCTTTGGCGACGAGCAAAAGGAATATTTTGCAAGGGTGTCAAAAATGGGATTAAAGAACCCTCTTATTGTGGGCTTCGGGATCAAAGATGAAGTGACCTTTAAACAGGCTACGGAAGTGACAAACGGAGCCATAATTGGAAGTGCTTTTATCAAGAACCTCACTGATAGCGGCACCTCGAAAATAGGTGATTTTATAATCTCCATAAGATAATTACCCTCCTTATTAACAATGCTTTAATAGAGAAAACCTCTCATTTTCCTTATCTTGAAATGAACTTAAAAACGAACGTTATGGGACGAATTTCAGATAAACATGATAAGAGAAAAAGGCAGAGTGATAATGATCCTTTAAAAGGTGAAATTGGAAACCGCGATATCAATACTAATGATTTTGATATTGAGGAAAGAACCATTAAGGACCAACAGAACAAAAAGTAATGGAAAAAGGAGAAAAGAGGACTAAAAGCGGAAAATTGCCGCTTAGTACTTTTGGTAAGCTGCGACCTCCACGAAAAAGATTTACCACTAAGCCTCAACAAATAAAAGATTTGCTTGAAAAAGAGTCCGTCTAATCCTCAAGGAATTGACGGTATTGCAAGACCCTGAAATCAATTGTATTGAATTCAGGGTCTTGTTTTTTTAAGTGTTTATAAAGTTCCATACTGCCAATAGCCCGGTTTGCAGAACCCGATGGCGCTGTAAGTGAGACCGTATTAATAGAACGTCCATCCAGCAGGAATTGATGTACCCGCGGCACATCATTGGAGATCACCTTGATTTTTATATTCTGCTCTTTCAACATTTTCCTGAAGAAGAATTCCGGCCCATTCTTACTGTTGCCACCGGTGAACAGCAGCGTATCTATCTTTTGGTGCTTTCTCAAAATCCCTATAAGATCCCGGAGCTCAACGTGAAGCATTCCCAGATCGGACGCATCAACTTTGTCCCTCCTGCAACTTTCCACAGTATCACAGATCCCGATACCCTTACTCGCTAAAAATTCCTGACGTTGCTTCACAGCTTCGGGAGTGTTCTCGAATTTCAGGTCGAGGTTGAAGATCCGGTCAATGATCTGCCACAGCATTCCATCGCGGCTTCCGTAGCAAAAATCCACGTCCCCTTCCTTCAGTTCCCTTGTAGTAAACCGCGGCGGGGGCAGCGTACCGACAATCAGTTTTGTGGCATTTTCAGGAATAAAAGGTTTGTAAGGATGTTTATGATGAAATAATTCCGGATTCAAAATTCAAGATTTAAAATTACCCCCAACCCCCTGAAGGGGGCTTAATAGGACTACAAAATATTTTCTCACATCTTATATCTCATATCTCAATACTATTTTAGTACAACAACGAGATCATCTGCGTAAACCATATCTCCTTCCTTGAGTACGATCTTATCTACTTCTCCCGAAGCGTTGGCTGTAATAGTAGTTTCCATTTTCATGGCTTCAATGACAAAGAGCGGTTGATTCTTTTCCACTTTTTGACCCGGCTCCACCTGAATATTAGATAAGGCTCCCTGCAATGGTGCACCCACTTGTTTCTTGTCGTTTTTATCCACTTTTTGATGTACTACTTTCTCTACTTTTACAGAGTTATCTTTAACATCTACGGCTCGGGTTTGACCATTAACCTTAAAGAATATTTTCGACATTCCGTCATCATTGGTTTCACCTACAGAAAGGAATTCAATCAACAGGGTTTTTCCACGGTCCAGTTCTACTATAATTTCTTCTCCCGGCTCCATTCCATAGAAGAAATTCTTGGTCGGAACGTTCATCACGCTGCCAAACTCCACATGATGATTGTAGAAATCTGTAAATACTTTAGGATAAAGTTTGTAGGAAAGAAAATCTGTTATTTCGACATCCCTGCCCATTCCTTCTCCAAAGGTGGATTTGAATTCTTCAAACTCTTTTTCAAAATCAATAGGTTCTAAATGTGCATTGGGTCTTTCGGTATAGGGTTTTTCATCTTTAAGTACGATCTTCTGTATCTTTTCGGGAAAACCACCGTGAGGCTGTCCCAGATCTCCTTTAAAGAAACTCTTCACCGATTGCGGAAAGGAAATTTCATCTCCCTTCTCAAGCACATCTTCTATAGTTAGATTATTGCTCACCAGGTACTGCGCCATATCTCCCACCACCTTTGAGCTGGGGGTTACTTTAATAATATCCCCAAAAAGTTCATTTACCTTGCTGTACATTTCGGTGATCTCGTGGAACCTATCAGCCAAACCAAGGCTCTCCGCCTGTGGCTTGAGATTGGAGTATTGCCCTCCCGGGATCTCGTGTTTATACACTTCTCCCGATCCAGCTTTTAAACCTGATTCAAAAGGATAATAATAATGTCTCACTGCCTCCCAATAGTGGGAGTATTCATTGAGTTTATCTGCATTTATAGCTCTGCCGCGGTCATGAAACCTCAGCATTTCAACAATAGAATTAAAGTTAGGCTGAGAGGTTAATCCAGAGAGACCGCCAATGGCAACGTCGATCACATCTACTCCCGCCTCTACTGCTTTGAGATAAGTAGCCGCCTGTATGGAAGAAGTGTCATGGGTATGAAGATGAAGTGGAATATTGATCCTCGACTTCAACGCCGATACCAACTCGTAAGCAGCATCGGGTTTTAGAATTCCTGCCATGTCCTTGATCCCTATTAAGTGGGCACCGGCATTTTCAATGTCTTTTCCCAACTGCACATAGTAATCCAAATTATACTTGGATTCTTTTGGGTTCATAAGATCTCCCGTATAACAAATAGTTCCTTCGGCCAGTCCGTTAGTTCTTTTTCTCACATGCTCTATGCATGGAGCAATAGATTCCATCCAGTTCAAGCTATCAAAGATCCTGAACACATCTATCCCATTCTCCCAGGCCTGTTCTACAAACTTTTCTATTAAGTTATCGGGATAGGCCGTATAACCTACACCATTGGAACCTCGCAACAACATTTGCATTAGTACATTAGGCATGGCGGCACGAAATCTTCTCAATCTTTCCCAGGGATCTTCCTTTAGGAATCGCATACAGACATCAAAAGTTGCGCCTCCCCAAATTTCCATGCTGAAGACCTCGGGGAGATTTCGTGCAAATCCCTCAGCTACTTTTTCCATATCATAAGTACGCATACGGGTGGCCAGCAGACTTTGATGCGCATCGCGCATGGTAGTATCGGTGTAATGCACTTTTCCTTCATGTAAAAGCCAACGGGAAAATTTCTCGGGCCCATATTCATTCAGGAGGTCCTTGGTACCTTTTGGATAACCGTTTTTATCAAAGGAAGGAACAACAGGTTTAATGAATTTCTTTTTTTCCGGGTTCTTGACATCTTCATTTCCATTGACGATCACATCCCCAAGGAATTTCACCATTTTAGTTGCCCGGTTCCTGGTTTTCTTGATCTGGAAGAGCTCCGGGTGTTCTTTTATAAAATTAACTGTCACGTCTCCCTGTCTAAATGTTGGATGAGAGAGGATGTTGTCAAGAAACCCGATGTTGGTCATTACTCCCCTGATCCTGAATTCAGCCAAAGCCCGGCGCATTTTCCTGCAGGCCCCGTCAAGTGTACGGCTGCTGGCAGAAACCTTTACAAGCATGGAATCAAAAAAAGGAGACACTTTTACTCCCTGGTAAATACTGCCGGCATCCAGCCGAATTCCGAATCCTGATGCACTTCTATAGGTGGTGATCGTGCCGTAGTCGGGTTTGAAATCATTAGTGGGATCCTCGGTAGTGATTCGGCATTGTAGTGCAAACCCATTGATCTGCATGGATTCCTGACTTTCAATCTTGATCTGCTTATCGCTTAATTTGTAGCCACCGGCAATAAAGATCTGGGCCTTGACAAGATCAATATTTGTAATGATCTCCGTAACTGTATGCTCCACCTGGATACGCGGGTTAACTTCAATAAAGAAGATCTCCCCACTCCTGTCAACCAGGAACTCTACCGTACCAATGTTATTGTAATCTACAGCCTTACAAAGCTTTACCGCGTAATCATATAGATTCTTTTTTACCTTTTCGTCCAGCCCCATGGAAGGAGCGAATTCTATCACCTTTTGATATCGACGCTGCACAGAACAATCCCGTTCAAAAAGGTGTACCAGGTTTCCATGATGGTCACCTACGATCTGGACTTCTATATGTTTTGGATCTTCAACGAATTTTTCAAGAAAAACAGTGTCATCCCCAAAAGCATTTTTTGCCTCCCTTCTGGACTCATTAAAACCATTCTTCAGGTCTTCCTGGGATCTAATGACTCGCATTCCTCGCCCCCCGCCTCCCGAAGCAGCCTTCAGCATAACAGGATATCCTATCCTTTCGGCTTCTTCAAGAGCCACCTCTACTGTAGTGAGGTCCTTCTCATTACTTTGAATGACAGGAATATCATTGGCTACTGCAACCTCCTTGGCCTTTACTTTATCTCCCAGCGACTTTAACACCGACACTTTAGGACCTATGAAAATGATCTCGTTTTCTTTACATTGCTGAGCGAATTCGGCATTTTCAGAAAGGAAACCATAACCGGGATGAATAGCATCCACTCCATTTTCTTTGGCCACTTTAATAATGGCTTGTATATCCAGGTAAGGTTTTAGAGGGTCTTTGTCTGCTCCAATCTGGTAAGATTCATCGGCTTTATAGCGGTGAAGGGAGTAGCGGTCTTCGTAGGTGTAGATGCCCACAGTTCTCAATCCAATTTCGGTACAGGCTCTAAAGATCCTTATGGCAATTTCTCCTCTGTTCGCTACTAAAACCTTTTTAATTTTCATTTTCTGAAGTTGCTTTTATTGGTTAATGCTGCTGCGGAAGGCATCCCAAAAATGACATTTTTGACACCTTAGCTTTTTTCAGAAATTAAAAAGAAAAAAGCGGTGAGGCACCGCTTTTTGAAATACTTTAACAATAAACTACTGCTGAAGCTACCTGGTAAAAACGGGTTCGTCCTCTTTAGAAGTTTCTTCAGCCGAATAGCGATAACCATCGTAATCAAAAGCCTTAACTGCTTCGAGGGTCTCAGCCTCATTCTCTATAATATATCTTGCCATGGAACCCCTCGCTTTCTTTGCAAAAAAGCTGATGATCTTCAATTTTCCGTTCTTGAAATCCTTGAATACCGGAGAAATGATACGTGTATTGAGTTTAGCAGTATCAATAGCCTTAAAATATTCCTGACTTGCAAGATTTACAAAAAGCTCGCCCTCTTTTAATTCCTTATTCAAAAATTCTGTCACCTTTTCCTGCCATAGTTCATATAGGTTCTTTTTTCGCCCGACAGATAATGAAGTTCCCATTTCCAAACGGTAAGGTTGGATTAGGTCCAGTGGCCGTAAAATTCCGTAGTAGCCGGAAAGGATCCGCAAAGAATCCTGCATGAAATCGATCTTTTCAGAAGGAATAGTATAAGCATCAAGACCGGTATAAACATCCCCAGCAAAAGCATAAACTGCAGGACGGGAATTCTTCTTTGTATGTTCTTCAGAAAATTCCTGATAGCGGGTGTGATTAAGATCGGCCAGCTTATCGCTGATATCCATAAGCCCGGCGATCTCCTTTTTAGACATGCGGGCAAGTTTACGGTTAACCGCAGCTGTAGTTTCTAAAAAAGAAGGCTGGGTGCCTCTAGTTGTGGGTAATTTGGAATTGTAGTCGAGAGTTTTAGCGGGGGATACTACTATTTTCATGGAATTCGCTTAGAAATTTTTCTGTTACTCCTCAAAAATATCAAATCCCGACAAGATTTCCTGCCGGGATCGTTTATTAGTACTGATAGGCTTATCAAAAAAGCTTATTCGTCTATGAATTCTTTTTGATTTTTAGCATAATTTCTCCATCTCTCAATGCAATCCTGCATATCCTGTGGAATGGGGGAATCAAAACTCAGCCATTCCCCGGTTTCGGGATGCTTAAATCCTAATGTTTTTGCATGCAGAGCCTGTCTGGGAAGCACCTTGAAGCAATTTTCAACGAACTGCTTGTATTTTGTGAAAGTAGTACCTTTCAGGATCTTGTCGCCACCGTAACGCTCATCATTGAAAAGTGTATGGCCAATGTGCTTCATATGTACCCTTATCTGGTGAGTACGACCTGTTTCAAGTCGGCAGGCGACAAGGGTCACATAGCCAAGTCGTTCAAGGACCTTAAAATGAGTAACAGCGGGTTTACCTTTGTCCTCATCATCTCCCATGTACACTGTGTTCTGTAACCTGTTCTTTGGGTGACGACCAATATTCCCTTCAACGGTCCCTTCATCCTCTTCCACATTACCCCATACCAAAGCGACATACTCACGTTCGCTGCTCTTATCAAAGAACTGCTTGGCAAGTTTTGTCATAGCTCTTTCAGTCTTGGCGATGACTAAGAGTCCGCTCGTGTCTTTATCGATCCTGTGGACCAATCCCGGACGTTCGTCACTGTTTTTTGGCAGATTTTCAAAGTGGTAAACAAGTGCATTGATCAAAGTTCCACTGTAATTACCATGTCCCGGATGCACTACCATTCCCGCCGGTTTATTAACGATCAACACTGCATCATCTTCATATACTATATCCAGCGGAATGTCTTCGGGCGTGAGTAGAAATTCATAGGGTGGATGCTCAAACAGCACCTGCACCACATCTCCGGGTTTTACCTTATAATTGGATTTTACCGGCACTTCATTTACATGAATATTACCTTCTTTGGCGGCAGTCTGTATCTTGTTGCGGGTTGCTTTCTCAATGTAGTTCATGAGAAATTTATCGACCCGTAAAGGCTGCTGTCCTTTATCGGCTACAAACCGGTGGTGTTCATACAGCTCATCATCATTGTCTTCGGGCTCGGGGCTGTTATTTTCAGAAATCATATTCTTCCTCTTCCAGATCGTTCAAAATTTGTTCTTCGGCGGTGGCTTCACCTTCTTCCTGTTCCTCTTCCATTCCATATCGTCCGGAGCCATCTCCCAGTACAAGATCGATCTTAGAGGTCTTCATGAGCTTCATTCCAGGTTCTAAGAGCTCTCCTTTATGTCGCATTTCAAGTACTACATCCTTAGCCACATCGGGCTTATAGCTGATAGTTCCAATTTCAAAGCCCAGGGATCTCAGGGTTGGCTCCACCTGCCTGCGGGTTCTGCGGATAAGGTTCTCCGGAATTTCCACTTTAGTGAACCCAGACGGGTTCAGCGTTAAGTAGATCTTCCTGTTCTCTTTGACCTGTTTCCCCGGAAGCGGCACCTGGTCTATCACAGAATACGGCGGATAATCGGGATTATAATTAGCTGAATCCAGGATCTCCCTTCGCAGGTCAAGCTCATTCAGTTGCTCATCTACCCTGTCCAGTGATAAGCGGGCAAGGTTCGGCACCGTGATCCTTTGATCCTGATTGGTGGAAAAATCCAGCCATGTAAGAATAATAAATGCGATCAAAACGAGCGCAACAACAGCCAAAACCAATTGAAGTAAAAAGGTTTTGCTAAAGAGAAATCGGAAAAAACTCATAGTTTAAATTAAAAAACAAAGATATAAAAACAGGTGGTCTTGCAGACATTCATTTAATAGTCGCTACTTTTGTTAACGTAAAAAACCGAGCCATATTTAATTATGAAGAAAAATGTAGCCATAGCCATGGGCGGCTTCTCAAGTGAATACCGTATTTCTATTAACAGCGGTAACGTAGTTTACAAAAACCTTGACCGCAGCAAATATAACCCTTACAGGGTTCATATCCTGCAAAAAGAGTGGTTTGTAATTGGAGAAAATGATACGCCATATCCTATAAACAGAAGTGATTTTACCGTCACTATAGACGGGCAGCTTATAACTTTTGACTGCGTATTCAATACCATCCACGGTACACCCGGAGAAAATGGTTTATTACAGGCCTACCTGGAGCTGCTGGATATCCCACAGACCTCCTGCGACTTTTACCAATCGGCTTTGACTTTTAACAAACGTGACCTTATTAGTGTCCTCAAACCCTACGGCGTCAAAACTGCTGTGAATTATTTTGTAGACAAAAATGACGATATTGATCCCGATGACATTATCAAGAAAGTTGGATTACCCTGTTTTGTCAAAGCTAATAAGGCAGGAAGTAGCTTTGGGATCACCAAAGTAAAAACCCGGGAAGGGATAATTCCGGCTACAAGACATGCTTTTAAGGAGGATGATGAAATTATCGTCGAATCTTTCCTTGACGGAACAGAAGTTTCTGTCGGCGTCATAATGCATAAAGGCGAGGTACTGGCTTTACCTGTTACTGAAATAGTTTCTGAAAATGAGTTTTTTGACTATGAAGCCAAATATCTGGGGAAATCTCAGGAGATCACACCTGCAAGAATTTCTGAAGAACAAACGAAAGAGGTGCAGGAAATAGCAAAACTGATCTACCGGAAGCTGAAAATGAAAGGATTCTCTCGCTCTGAATTTATTTTTCATAACAACGAGCCGCATTTCATTGAGATGAACACAAACCCGGGATTAAGCGAGGCAAGTATATTACCTCAACAGGCACAAGCTGCGGGTATCTCTCTTGAAGAACTTTTCGGAAGTGCCATAGAGACTGCCCTTGCACAATAGGTTGTCAAAAATGCCTATTTTAGAATAAATTTTCTGTAATGAAGAAAGCTGTTTTCCCCGGTTCCTTTGATCCAATTACCTTGGGACATGTAGACATCATCAACCGCGGACTCCTTCTTTTTGATGAGATCATACTCGCTATTGGCGTTAATTCTGATAAGAAATATATGTTCTCCCTTGAAGATCGCGTGCGTTTCCTGAAAGAAACCTTTAAAGACGAACCGAAGGTCAAAGTGGAAACCTATAAAGGTATGACCGTGGATTTTTGCAAGCAGCAAAATGCCCGATTCATCTTGCGCGGACTTCGTAACGGAATCGATCTTGAATTTGAAAAAACCATTGGGCAAACAAATTTTAAACTATCGGGAGTAGAAACGGTATTCTTCATCACTTCCTCAGGAAAAAGCCATATTTCCTCGACTGTTGTTCGGGATGTCATCCGCAATGGTGGAGATTATTACTTCATGGTGCCGGATGTTGTTAGGAAATAGGGATGAGTTAATTCGGGATTGGTTAATTGGGATTGGAGATAGGAATCAAAAGTTAATATGACGGAGCCTGGATTTTGGTGCTTGAAATTTGGAATTTAAAGTTTAGAAATTATATCCCACTCCCAAGCCTCCGTAAAAATTCCGTGGCATTCCCGGATAAAAATATCGTGGATCTGAACCTCCAAAACCTACTGCATTTGGAATGACCGAAGCTGCGTAATGTTCATCGAGCACATTATTCACCCCTCCAAAAAGCTCAATTTCCCAGCAATTCATAAACCTTGGTCTCCAGATATCCAGTGGTTCCAACGATGCTTTAAGGTGAACAAGATTATAAAAGTCCCGAAATTCTGTGTTGGCATCATTCAGCGGCATTTCTCCTTCAAATTGGTAGATAGAGCGCAAGGTAAAGCCAAAGTCGGTTATAAGATCCAGGCCTGCATTCACAGTTTCCCTTGGAACAGCCGGAAGATCATTTCCTGAAAAATCTTCTTCTGCATCAATGAACTCATAAAACTTAAAAGAGTTGTATGCTGCATTTATAAAAGTGCGCGCACGAAGAGCAGAAAACACCAGAAAATTGTAGTTCACTAGAAGCTCCAAACCATTGTGATCTGTTTTACCTACGTTGCGGCCAATGTACTGATCTTCGGCTACGCGCTCGGCTACTAATAAATTATCGACCTGTATCGAAAAAGCAGCAACTTCGGCGTAGAGCCGGTTGTTCAGGAAGTTTCCTTTAAAGCCAACTTCATAGTTGATGCCGGTCTCCGGCTGAAGATCGGTGTTGATCAAGCCTTCAGGAGTAAGAGTTTCAGCAACAGTTGGTGTTGAAAATCCATGGCTAACAGAAGCATAAAAATTCTTCCCGGGCACTATAGAATATACTGCCCCTATGCGGGGAGAGATGACCTGATCAAATCGGTAATTTCCCGATTGATCAATATTGTCATCATCATATAGATCGGTAAGTTCATACGAGGTGGAATTCAGGTTCAATCCGGCTTCCAACTTTAAGCGTTCGAGGAGCTGCAGGTTCCATTGCAGAAATATGTTATAGTAAGACCTGTCCTGCTCGTTATGACTAAGGTAGAACCCGGGCACACTTCCTACATTACCAAATTGTTGGTAGAGATTTTCATAGGTCGAAATGTCGTACCACTCATTATAATACTCCATCCCGAAACTAAGCTGGGAAGGACGGTCAAGAAATGTTCCTTCCAGATTGAATTTCGTTCTGGCTCCTAGAGCTGTTTGGCCTTCATTGAGAATATCAAAAGGCCTTGGCTCATAAGCATCTCGAAAAGTGCCATAAAGACTTATAATATTAGTAAGTGTCTCAGAAAAAATATATTTATAGGAAAAACCCAGTAATCCTTTATCATAGGATTCGTAACCTTTTGCCGCCGCCCAGGTAAAAGCAGCTGCCGAAGGATTGGTATAGAAATCTGTCCTGTCCAGGGAACTCGGAATGAAAGCTTTAAGCCGCACGAAATGTCCTAACACAGAAACTTCATGATTCTCTCCCCCGGCAATTTGCCCGTAAAGAGTAAAGGAATCCCGGTTGTAATTGGAATTATCACGCCAACCATCGGTTTGCACATGGTTGTAAGTCGCTACAAGATTAGTAGTTCCCGAAGCATGCCCAGCCTGGGCCGTTCCACGAATCAGGTTATAGCTTCCATAGGTGCCTTTTATCCCGGTTCGTGTTCCCTGCTCCCGGGCTTTGGCCGGATATAAAGTTATCACCCCTCCCAAACCTGCTCCATAGACACTCGAGCTGGGACCTTTAATTATTTCGGCGCGCCCTACAACAGCCGGGTCCAGATCATCGAGAGTTGTTTCGCCTTCAGCACTGCTAATAGGAATTTCCATAAAATAAGCTTTTACCCTATTAGTACTGTATTGAGAACGGGCACCCACCCCACGAATGCTCAGTTTATTTGTATTAAGTGCTCCCTGTTGCACATTCACCCCGGCAACTGTGCTTAAGTTCTGCATAATATTGGTCTCATCAAACCTTTCCAATTCCTCCCCAGTCAACACAGAAACAGCTGACGGCGTTTCCAGCAATTCCTGAGGAATGATCGTACTGCGAAGAACAACTTCGGAAAGAGAGCCTTCGGAAGGCGCAAGAAACAGCCTTATCTCCTGGTTGTAGTTCTCGACCAGTAAATTTTTGCGGGTGTAATTCGGGAATTCAAAAACCAGTTTTACAGGAAGTTCTTCTACAAATATGGCAAATTCTCCTGAATGATCAGAAAAAGCCGTTTCATTAGAGTTTTCCGAAGTTATCTTCACCCCTTCCAATGGTTTATTGGTAAAGGCATCTAAAATGACACCATTAATATTTTGGGCAGAAAGATTTCCGAAGAAAAGAAATATAAATAGCAGAAACAGGTAATTTCTCAAGATGCAGTTTAATTTTCGGTTAAATGGAGGTTTCAAAAATGACATTTTTGGCACCTGTTTTTTTTCTGAAACAGAAGCCTTAGCTAAAATAAGCTTTTTTTGAAGGTTTGGAAAACTGCTTTCTTCTTAGCACTTCTTTATGCTTTTGAAGTTTTTCTTTATGTTTACGGCTGCTAAACATCCCTGCATGAAAAAGATACTGGCTCTGGCATTACTCACAATTGGCCTTAGCTCCTGTGATTTCTCGAATTATATACTGGAGCAGGAATATGATTTCACTACTGTCTTTGAAAAATCTGGTGGAATGGAAACTGCTACTTACCGCGAGGTGATTGACTTCTATGAAGACTTGGCGGCAGTCTACTCTACAATTAACCTAAAGCGCATAGGAGAAACTGACAGTGGAGAACCACTACACCTGGTAACATATAGCCGTAACAGAAATTTTGACTTTGATGATCTGCGAAGTGATCACAGCATTGTTTTGATCAACAACGGAATCCACCCCGGGGAAAGCGACGGAATTGATGCGACCATGATGCTTCTTCGCGATCTTGCACAGGATTCAATTGTGCTTCCGGAAAATACCGTTATTGCCACAATCCCCATTTATAATGTTGGAGGAGCTTTGAACCGCAATTCCTTCACCCGCACCAATCAAAACGGACCGAAATCCTATGGCTTCCGCGGAAATGCAAGAAATTATGACCTCAACAGGGATTTCATAAAAGCCGACACGAAAAACACCCGCAGTTTCTATGAAATCTTTCACCTTGTAGATCCAGATGTTTTTATAGACACCCATGTTAGTAATGGTGCAGATTATCAGTATACGCTAACTCACTTATTTACTCAGCATGATCAAATGGGCGGTGCTCTTGGAAACTATATCAAAACAGATCTACGACCGGCCCTGGAAAAGGCTCTTCGTAAAAAGGACCGGGATATAACTCCTTATGTTAACGTTTTTGGAGATGTGCCTGAAAAAGGTTTTTCACAATTCCTGGACACGCCCCGCTATTCTACGGGGTATACTTCTCTCTGGAATACACTCGGTGTAATGATCGAAACGCACATGCTCAAGCCATACGATAAGCGAGTTAGAGGCACCTATGAATTTTTGAGATCAATGATTGACATTGCCGACGAGGATGCAGAAGTTATAAAGAAGCTGCGAAGTCGTGATTTTAAAGAAATCCAGTCAAGGAATGAATATGCTTTGGATTTTAAAATTGACAGCAGCAATATTTCTGCACTCGAATTCAAAGGTTATGAAGCCGAAAGAATTCCCAGTGAGGTGACCGGTTTTGAAAGAATAGCATATGATACCACCCGGCCCTTCATCAAAACGGTAGATTACTATGATAACTTTTTGCCAACGCGGAAGGTAAAGACGCCTCAAGGTTACATTGTACCGCAGGCATGGTGGCAGGTAATAAACCTGCTTGAGCTCAACAATGTGAAAATGATCCCTTTTGAAAAAGATACCAGTCTTACCTTAGAAGTGTACAGAATCAAGGACTATAAGACCAGAAGCAATTCCTATGAAGGTCATTATCCTCATTATGACATTGAAGTAGAAAGCAGCAGGCAAAAAGTGAGTATTCGCAAAGGGGATTTCTTCGTACCCATAAAGCAGAAAGCGGCAAAATATCTCATGGCAACCTTAGAGCCCCAGGCTCCAGATTCGTTCTTCAGCTGGAACTTCTTTGACAGCATTCTTCAGCAAAAAGAGGGGTTTTCACCTTATGTATTTGAAGATGTCGCGAGAGAATTTCTCGACGATCATCCCGAGATTGAAGAGGAATTTCTTTTGAAAAAGCAGAATGAACCCGATTTTGCAGCCAACTGGTATGCTCAACTTGATTGGATCCATAAAAAAAGTGAACACTATGAGAGGTCACATTTGAGATATCCCATTTTTAGAGTGAACCGGTAAGATCTCTTCCGGGAACAGCAGCTTTATATTTGCATAGGATTTTTTCAGAGCCTTTTGCGCCTTAGCCATATCCTTCCATTTCACTTTCATTATACCTTCACTTTCTTCAGGAACAAGCTCACCATTATAATCTGTAGTCATTTCGTACCAGTAGGTAACCTTCAGCTTATACCGGCCTTTTCTTTGAAATACGTGATAAGTAGTTTGAAGAAATTTTGTGATCTTTAAATTCCTCACACCAGTCTCTTCCTCGACCTCCCTTATTGCACCGGTCTCAATACTTTCATTCTTTTCAACCTTTCCTTTGGGCAGGTCCCAGCGGCCGTTGCGATATATGAATAGGACTTCATTGTGAGGATTTAATACTAATCCACCGCCTGCAGTAACAACAGGTAACTTCTTAAAAAGGTGCTTTAAAAGCTTTTCTTTTTTAGCGTGGTACAAGTTTACATAGAGCAGTTTACCTTTATTGATTTTTTTGATAATCCTCTTAAATTTAACCTCTTTTAACGGAATAGATACATATTTTTCACCTAAATCCTTTTTCGTTGAGAGAATAATAGGAACATCATTTACAAAAACTTTATACATTTGCAGTATGATTTTAGACAAGGAAACAGCTCGCAAAACTGCTGAGTTATTATTGCAAATTAAGGCAATAAAATTAGATGCACAACAAGGGTTTAAGTGGGCGAGCGGTTGGAACTCTCCTATTTATTGTGACAACAGAGTCATACTTTCCTATCCTCCTATTCGCAACTTTGTAAGAGAGCATATGGCCCGTCAAATTGAGCAGCTCTATGGTAAAGCCGATGTTATTGCCGGAGTAGCGACAGGAGCCATTGGTATTGGAATGTTGGTAGCAGAATATCTGAGTCTTCCTTTTGCTTATGTGAGACCTGAAGCAAAATCCCACGGCCGAAAAAATCAAATTGAAGGTAAAGTCGAAGAAGGACAAACAGTAGTAGTCATCGAAGATTTGATAAGCACCGGGAACAGCAGCTTGAATGCTGTTAAAGCACTACAGGAGGCCAATCTCCAGATCAAAGGAATGCTTGCCATTTTCTCCTATGGATTTGAAACTGCCAATGACAATTTCAAGAAATCAAATATCGAGCTACACACCTTGAGCAATTATGAATATCTCCTTGAGGTGGCTCTAAAGACAAATTATATAAATCAAGCCGAAAGCGAGCTCCTGAAAAGCTGGCGTAAAGATCCGGCCAACTGGAAAAAATAAGCTATGGAATTACAGAGTGACAAAGTAACAGTACAAAAGAATCAGCAGGAGCTGTTCGATTTTCTTACCAACGTGGGCAACTATGAGCAGATCATGCCTGAAAGCAAAGAGAAATTTGAAGTAAAGTCTGAGGACACTTTTGCTTTTGCGCTAAAGGGAATGCCCGAGATTGCACTGCAAATACAGGAAACCAGAGAACCTGAATATATTAAGCTTGGATCAACATCAGACAAATTTGATTTTTCACTTGATGTAGAAATAGCTTCTTTAGGAGAGAACCAGAGTGAGGCCCAACTTTTTTTCCATGGCAAGTTCAATACCATGATGGCTATGATGGTAAAAGGGCCGTTGAAAAAATTTATCAATACACTTTCAGAAAATCTCTCAAGGATCTAATAGCAGAGACTGACCTCCTTAAGATCAAATTCGGCGGTCACTTCTTCTTCTGTCTGCACGAGAAGTTTTCCCGTGGGAGTGACCCCGATGATAATTCCTGTAAAGAGCTTCCCGTCCGGCTTTTTAAAAGTGGATGGTACTAACCTGCGAAAAAGACGGTTTTTGTAATTGTTTAGAATAACTTCAGCATTTTCTTCTGTAAGTTCTCTGAACCCTTCTTCCATTTGCTCCAGTACAACTTGCAGCACTTCATCTGTTTTAAATTCAGAATTGTTGGCAGTTCTCATTGAGCCTGCCTGTGGCAGACCTTTAAAATCCTCCTGATTCACGTTAAGGCCCACCCCTATTATAGATCCCATTACTTTACCCTCAGACAGTATGTTCTCAATAAGGATTCCGGCTATTTTGTGATTGGCTGACAAGATGTCGTTAGGCCATTTTACCCGGAGACGGGGTAAATCGAATTTTTCAAGAGCCGAAATAAGTGAGGTTGCTACGGTTGCACTCAGCAGAAATTGATGGGTAGGATCGATCTTCGGTTTAGGCAAAAAGACTGAAAAGGTGAGATTTTTCCCCTCTTCGGCTTCCCAGACGGTCCCACGCTGTCCCCTGCCCTGTAGTTGTTTTTTGGCCACAACACAAGTCAGTGGCAATTTCGGGTTCTCCTTTATAAGTTCCCTGGCGAAAGAATTGGTGGAGTTGATGGCATCAACTTTGATAAGGTGCATAAGAAGAATAGATAATGCAGGAGTTAAATGTTATGAAAACCAAGGTTCAAAAACCTTAAAAAGTAATAACTTTGCGCAAAGAAAATAAATTTAATGACAAAAAAAGAAGCTAACAACGATATACTTATTGCACATATAATCAAGGGGATCGAAGAAGTTAAAGGTAATGACATTGATATCCTTGACCTACGGGAAATTGAAAATACTGTTTGTGACTACTTCGTTATCTGCAACGGTACCTCTAATACGCAGGTAAACGCTATTGTAAATTCCATTCAAAAGACTGTTAGTAAATCTCTTAAAGATAAACCCTGGCAAATAGAAGGATCTGACAATGCCGAATGGGTATTAATGGATTATGTAAATGTTGTAGTACACGTTTTCCAGAAACACATTAGAGAATTTTACGATATTGAAAGTCTTTGGGGAGATGCAAAATCTACCTCAATTGAAACAAATTATTAAGAGTTAAGAAAGAACGCATGGCCAAAGAGCAACCTAAAAATAAAAAAGAACCCAAGAAGCCTAAATTCAGTGCATACTGGATCTACGCTGCTATTATACTGGTCTTCCTCGGAATAAATTTCTTTAGCGGAAGCGGGTTCAATGAGCCTGCCAAGACCAATCCTGCTGAATTTTTGAATTATCTCGAACAGGGAGATGTGAAGAAGGTGGTGATTGTCAATCGAAGTCAGGCAAAGGTTTTCCTGACTGAAGAAGCAAAAGCAAAAGAAATACACCAGCAGGCTGTCCAGGATGAATTATTTCCCGGTGGAGAGTCTCCTGCTTATACATTTGAATTTGGGGATCTTCAAAATCTTGAGGATGATATAAGGGAAGTAAAGGCAGAGACTGATATCAACACCCCTGTGGTATTTGAAACCCATCAAAATGTTTGGGGGGATATTTTATTGACCCTGTTGCCTTTCATCCTTATCATTGGGATCTGGATCTTCATCATGCGTCGCATGAGCGGTGGAGCCGGTGGCGGTGCAGGTGGTCAGATCTTCAATATTGGAAAATCAAAAGCCAAGCTGTTTGATCAAAATACAGATGTAAAAGTTTCTTTTAAAGATGTAGCGGGTCTCGAAGGTGCAAAGGAAGAAGTACAGGAGATCGTGGATTTTCTAAAGAATCCAGATAAATACACCTCCTTAGGTGGTAAGATCCCAAAAGGAGCGCTTCTTGTAGGACCTCCTGGAACAGGTAAAACCCTTCTTGCAAAGGCGGTAGCCGGAGAAGCAAAAGTTCCCTTCTTCTCTCTGTCAGGTTCTGACTTTGTGGAGATGTTTGTTGGAGTTGGTGCTTCGAGAGTACGTGATCTTTTCAAGCAGGCAAAAGAGAAATCTCCTGCCATTATTTTCATTGATGAGATCGACGCTATTGGTAGAGCTCGCGGGAAGAGTAATTTTTCAGGTTCGAATGACGAGCGTGAAAATACCCTGAACCAGCTGTTGACAGAAATGGATGGTTTTGGAACTAACACCAATGTTATTGTACTCGCTGCCACGAACAGGGCCGATGTCTTAGATAAAGCTCTTATGCGTGCGGGAAGATTTGACAGACAGATCTATGTGGATCTACCCGATGTTAGAGAAAGAAAAGAAATATTTGAAGTACACCTGCGCCCACTTAAAAAAGTGGCTGATGAACTTGATACTGAATTCATGGCTAAGCAAACCCCTGGATTTTCGGGGGCCGATATTGCCAACGTATGTAACGAAGCTGCTCTTATTGCTGCAAGAAAAGGCAAAACAGCAGTTGGAAAGCAGGATTTCCTTGATGCGGTAGATCGTATCGTGGGAGGACTTGAAAAGAAGAATAAAATAATCACTCCGGAAGAAAAACAAGCCATTGCTTTTCACGAAGCAGGACATGCAACCGTTAGTTGGATCCTGGAGCATGCTGCGCCCTTGGTAAAAGTAACCATTGTACCGCGAGGACAGTCTCTTGGAGCTGCATGGTATCTTCCAGAAGAAAGACTTATTGTAAGACCGGAGCAGATGCTGGATGAGATGTGTGCTGCTTTGGGAGGTCGAGCTGCCGAAAAGGTGATCTTTAACAAGATCTCCACCGGCGCCCTTAGTGACCTTGAAAAAGTAACCAAGCAGGCTCGGGCAATGGTGACAGTCTATGGTCTTAACGAGAAAGTTGGGAACTTAACTTATCATGATTCTTCAGGTCAAAGCGAGTATAACTTCACCAAGCCATACAGCGAAAAAACTTCAGAGTTGATCGATAAGGAAATATCAAATCTTATTGAAGAACAATATCAACGTGCAATAAGGCTACTGGAAGAAAACAAAGACAAGCTTACCCAATTGGCTGAAATTCTCCTTGAAAAAGAAGTCATCTTCAAAGACAACCTCGAAGAGATTTTTGGAAAGAGACCTTTTAAAAGCCGTGACGAAATTATGAACGGTAACAGCCAGGAAAAAAATGTGCCCGCACAGGAAGAAACTGTAACCGAAAGAACTGTTCCGGGAAGCACAGCAACTTCAGAGGCACCAGACGCACCTGCTTCCGAAGAAAAATAATTATTTAATTACCTGTAAAAAATCTTGACTTATCCTAATCTGTAAGTTAAGATTTTTTACCTTTGGTTGAAATGCTACTTAGAGTAATTGAAAACCTATATGAGTCTATTTAGAAATTTCTTAAACCCTAAATCTAAATCAGACAAAGGTCAGGATAAAGTAGAAAATTCTGACCGTAGCAAGTACATGCCAGATGTTAAGCTCCCTACAGATGAGCGTTTTATGCTCAACTTTAAAAACAATGGCGGCAAGTTTCTTTATTGTGAAAGTAACGAGGAGTTAGTTGAAACATTCGAAAACATTATGTTGGAGAATGACTGGTATGAAAAGCAAACTTGTTGTTTTGATCAGAACTTAAGGGATAAATTTTCAGACCAGAACCTGGAATTCACCACTTCGGGTGATGCAGCTTTTTTTCTGAGCACTTGTGAATACTTAATTGCCAACGATGGCTCTATCTTAATTTCTTCAAACCAAATCAAGGAGAAGAAACTTAAGGAGTTACCTTACAACTTTGTTATCCTTGCCTCTACCAGTAAACTTGTCGATGCTATTGGAGAAGGTCTTAGAGGTATAAAATTCAAGAATAAAGATCGTATTCCTTCCAATATTACAACTATTAAAAATTTCGAGAACAACAAGGAAGGAGACTTCATGAGTTATGGAAGTAGCACAAAAAACCTATATTTGCTGCTTCTGGAAGATCTGTAACATGAAGGAAAGTATTATTCGGGGTTTATCGGGGGTCTTGTACATATCTATACTCGTGGTCTCCATATTCGCGTCTGAGTTTGCCTTCACCACTCTTTTCCTCTTATTTGGGATTATATGTCTGCGGGAATTGCAGCGTCTCCTTCACCTTAAGAGTTACCTTGGTTATTTTCTCCTCATTGTTTTTTTTTACATCTTCAGTTATTTACGCTGGAATCCCTATGCTACGATGGTCCTCTTATTGATCACCATTTTTGTTAACCTTTTCCTGGTGAAAGACCTCATGCTGGTTAATAAAATTCCCCTTTTTGAGAAGAAGAAGTATGTAATAGTAATCTTCTACCTCATTGCTTCAATGATTTTTCTCACCCTAATCCCCAGTTACACCGGAGACTTTACTCCTGAGCTGGTTGTAGGGATATTTTCCCTTATTTGGATTAATGATACTTTTGCCTATCTTGTAGGTAAGAACTTTGGAAAAAAGAAGCTCTTTGAAAGAATATCACCAAAAAAGACAGTAGAAGGTTTCCTGGGAGGTCTCTTATTTAGTGCCGTTGCTGCTTACCTGGTCTACTTTTTTACCGGCTTGTTGGACTTACATACCTGGGTGGGACTGGCCATAATTTTGAGCATTTTTGGCACCCTGGGAGATCTTATTCAGTCAAAATTTAAAAGACAGGCCGGCGTAAAAGACAGTGGAAGATTAATGCCCGGTCATGGAGGGCTGTTTGATAGACTGGATAGTATTATATTTGCCAGCCCTTTTGTTTACGGCTACTTACAACTACTTAACTATGTTTCATAAAGAAGGATATAAAATAATGGGAGTTGCAATGATCCTATTGATCGTTGTCAATCTACTTGCCCATACATTCATTTTCACCTATTGGATACGTATAGCCATCCTCATTGGCTCGATCCTCCTTTTTTTCCTTATTGTTCAATTCTTTAGAAATCCCAAAAGAGAAACCGAACTCAATGATGCACATGTAGTTGCTCCTGTAGACGGCAAGGTGGTGGTTATTGAAGAAGTTTTTGAAAAAGAGTATTTCAAGGACAAGAGATTGATGGTCTCTGTTTTTATGTCGCCCATTAATGTGCACGTCACAAGACATCCTGTTGGCGGTGTGGTGAAATACAGCAAATACCACCCCGGAAAATATCTTGTAGCCTGGCATCCAAAAGCCAGTGAAGAAAATGAGCGTACGACAGTTGTGGTTGAGAATGAAGTTACCGGAGAGGTCCTTTACAGGCAAATTGCCGGAGCCCTCGCTAAGAGGATTGTGAATTACGCCAAAGAAGGCGAAGAAGTAATACAGGGAAGCGACAGCGGCTTTATCAAGTTTGGTTCAAGAGTAGATGTGTTCCTTCCACTTGGAACCCCGTTAGAAGTTAAACTGAATCAAAAAGTTAAAGGTGGAATTAGCCTCATTGCCAAAGTTTCCTAATCCTGTAGTCATGACTCCCGAAGAAGTTGACAGGGAATTCCAAAAGGCTTACGAAAAAGCCAGTAATACTTCCCAAAAATTCCCTCCAGATCTTATGTTAAAGCTGTACGCTTATTATAAGCAGGCTACAGAACACACCTCTGCCTACATTCCTTCAGGCGACAATGACGTAAAGAATGCATTTAAACTCAATGCTTTGCTCCAGGTCAAAGGTATGAGTATACAGGAAGCGAAGGAAGCTTATATTAAGCTGGTAAATGAAAATATAAAGGAATAGTGGTGAATGGTCAATGCGCTTATAAATAGCCGCTTTAAATCAAATACACCAAATTCCAGGTTCCCATTTGAAATTTAGCAATTACAACCGCAACCGGGCTCCCGAAATTTCTATGATAGAGCCTTAAGACTTGCCTGAATAGCTTCGATCTTTGCCTCAGCATCAGCCCTTTTCTGTTTCTCTATCTCCACAACTTTAGCAGGTGCTCCACTTACAAACCTTTCATTTGACAGTTTCTTCTCTACAGATTGAAGGAAGCCGCGGGTATATTTCAGTTCTTCCTCAAGTTTGGCTTTTTCCGCCTCAACGTCTACTGCGCCTGCCACAGGAATAAAATAATCATTGGATTTTACTCTAAATGAAAGCGCTCCCATTACCTGCTCATTTGTGTAAGCCAGCGTAGAAATATTCCCCAACTTCTCAATTACAGGGTCGAAATTAGTCGAAACTTTCTCATTATTGAGTACCAGTAATTCGATCTGATCTTTATAGGATATGTTCTTTTCCTTTCTAATACTTCTTATACCCGAAATCACTTCGGAAGCAACTGTGAAGTCATCAATAAGAGAGGCGTCAAAATTTCTGCTTTTTGGCCAGGAAGCAACAATAAGAGCTTCCTCTTTAGACCGCTCCTTCATAGCCTGCCAAATTTCTTCAGATACGAAAGGGACAAAAGGATGCAGGATCTTCAAATTATTCTCCAGGATCTCATTTACCGCGTCAAAAGTGGTTCTATCCATGGGTTGACCGTAAGCCGGCTTTACCATTTCCAGAAACCAGGAACAGTAATCATCCCATACCAGTTTATAGGTTGCCATTAAAGCATCACTAATTCGGTATTTCTTGTAGTTATCTTCAATCTCCTGCAGGCTTTTTTGAAACTTGGCCTTGTACCATTCAACCGCAATAGCAGCAGATTCAGGTTGAGAAGCTTCTTCTGAAACTTCCCAGGAATTCACCAGCTTAAAGGAGTTCCATATTTTGTTTACAAAAGCGCCCCCTTGTTTGCAAAGATCTTCATCGAACATAAGATCATTACCTGCCGGGGAGCTAAGTAACATTCCCACTCTCACTCCGTCGGCTCCATAAGCTTCTATAAGCCCCAGCGGGTCTGGAGAATTACCCAGGGATTTTGACATTTTACGGCGCTGTTTATCCCGAACGATCCCGGTTAAGTAAACATTATTAAACGGCTTTTGATCCCTGTATTCGTATCCTGCAATGATCATACGGGCTACCCAAAAGAATAGTATCTCGGGAGCTGTTACAAGATCATTAGTTGGGTAGTAGTAATTAACTTCCTTATTATCGGGCTCCAGAATTCCGTTGAACACGCTTATAGGCCATAACCAGGAAGAGAACCAGGTATCAAGAGCATCTTTATCCTGAGTAAGGTCGCCGGCTGTAAGATCAGACTTACCGGACTGCTCCCTGGCAAGTTCTAAAGCTTCTTCGGGAGTTTCGGCAACAACAAAATCTTCTTTTCCGTCTCCGTAATAGAAAGCGGGAATCTGCTGGCCCCAGATCAATTGTCGGCTAATGTTCCAATCGCGAACATTTTCCATCCAGTGACGGTAGGTGTTGATGAACTTTTCAGGCACCAGGTTGACCTCTTTTTCCAGCACAGCATCAAGGGCGGGTTGTGCCAACTCCTTCATTTTAAGAAACCATTGGTCACTCAATTTCGGCTCAATGACAGCACCCGTACGCTCACTTGTTCCAACTTTGTTGATATGATCCTCGGTCTTTACCAGGATTCCTTTTTCTTTAAGTTCTTCAATGATCTGCTTCCGGGCTTCAAAACGATCCAAGCCCTCATAATTCATTCCGTAGGAATTAAGGGTAGCGTCATCATGAAAAATGTCGATCACCTCAAGATCATGTTTATCACCGAGCACCTTATCGTTCTCGTCATGAGCCGGCGTTACCTTGAGACAACCTGTACCGAACTCCATGTCCACATATTCATCCTCAATAATGGGAACTGGGCGTTCGCACAAAGGCACAATGGCTTTTTTCCCTTTTAAATGGGAAAAGCGTTCGTCATTTGGATTGATACATATTGCGGTGTCTCCCAAAATGGTCTCGGGACGTGTCGTTGCTATTGTAAGATGATCATTTGAACCCTCTATTTTGTACTGAAGATAATATAGGTGTCCCTGTCTTTCCTGGTATATCACCTCTTCATCTGAAAGTGTAGTCTTTGCCTGTGGATCCCAATTTACCATTCGGTAACCGCGGTAGATATGACCTTTGCGATAAAGATCAACAAACACTTTTATGACCGAAGCAGACATATCATCATCCATAGTGAACTTGGTACGCTCCCAGTCACAGGACGCTCCTAATTTCTTTAACTGCTCGAGGATAATTCCTCCATGTTTATGAGTCCAGTCCCATGCGTGTTTAAGAAATTCTTCCCTTGAAAGATCATTTTTATCAATTCCTTCAGCTCTTAGCTTTGCCACTACTTTTGCTTCCGTAGCAATAGAAGCGTGGTCTGTTCCCGGAACCCAGCAGGCGTTATAACCTTGCAATCTCGCACGACGAATTAATACATCCTGAATGGTATTATTCAGCATATGCCCCATGTGCAGCACCCCGGTAACGTTTGGCGGCGGAATTACAATAGTATAAGGCTCTCTTTCATCAACTTCAGAATGAAAATACCCATTCTTCATCCAGTAGTCATACCACTTTTTTTCAACTTCCTTTGCTATGTAATTTGATGCTACAGCCATTCTTTGGTGCGGTTTTTGGAATATCTTGGCAAAAGTAATTATAACTTCAGGATTAAAAAAGGAGAAGCAGTCGTTTGCTTTTTTATTTGCTGCAAAAAGCAGATAATTAGTATATTTACAATTCTGATTAAATGAAAAACTATGAAAAAACTAATTGCAATCGCCATGTTCGTTCTTGTTGGTTTTGCGGTACAGGCGCAGGAATCAGCAAAAATTGAATTCAAATCTGAAGTAATAGATTACGGCGAAATAAAAAAAGGAAGTGACGGCATTAGGGTATTTGAATTTACCAATACCGGAAATATTCCTCTGGTGATCACCGATGTCACCTCTAGCTGTGGATGTACCATTCCTGAAAAACCGAAAGATCCTATTGCTCCAGGTGAAACCGGAGAGATCAAGGTGAAATATGACACTCAAAGGGTGGGCCCTATCAGGAAAACGATCACTGTTTACTCCAATGCCGAAGAGCCTGCAAAATCTATAAAGATAAAAGGTAAGGTTCTTGAGGAAGAAATTTAAACGGTATAAAAAATAACATTTTTTAAACCCCTCTGGCCGGAGGGGTTTTTTATTGGAAAGGATTCTGAAGGTTGAATTCATATATCAACTTTCTTCCGTTTCGCAGGATTTCCATTGTGATCAAATCTCCTTCCCCGGAAGTAAAAAGTTTAGTGAAATCGTCAAGCTCCATTTTCCACGCCTTACGGCGGTTGATCTCTATAACCTCATCTCCTATTTTAAGCCCCACATTTTTTGCAGGAGAATCCTCTCTTAACCTCGCTATTTTAAAAGCGGGTTTCAATTCAAATTTTTTAAAGAAAGACGGCTCCATTATGATCTCATTCTTGTTCTCATTCTTCGAAAGGATTGAAGAGACTACCTCCTCATAAGACTCAATTAAATTGAAGCCACTATGCTCCAGGATAATCCCACTCATATCAAAGGTAAAGGCTTGTTTCCTGTTTTTATTATCCTTCAGGTAAAGATTTTGATTTTTATAGTCAAAGATCAAATGGAAGCGCCTCATGATCTCTGCACCTATACTGCCATTCCGGGCACGATAAGTCTTTAGATCCTGCACAGAAAGACTATCGGGAAAGGATGCGGGAACATTTTCAAGGACTTCCTCCCCAATTTTTAAGGATCTTATCAAACCCCGCTGTCCACTTACATCTCCTAAAAGTCCCATTCCAAGATAATCTGAATATGTTTTTTCAGGAACCTGAATCTGCTTTTCATCGGGGAAGAGCCATAGGGCATCACTAAGACCATTGTCCAGAAGCAGTGTCGCCCGAGACTCCTTGCCCTCGATCTCTACATCTACTTCTATGTAAGGTTTATCCTGATTAAATTGTAAAGGAAGCCGACTGTACCTCTTTAATCTCTTATCAAACCGGTGAGAGTCATGGAGTCGGAAAAATTTTCGGGAATAATTTATTTCCACAATAAAATCTTTGAAGAGATCGTATCCAATTATCCCATGTACGGGAACTCCCAATCGCGGGGAAAAATTAATGTCTTCATCATAGATCACATAGAGGGTAAGGCCTGGGTGAGTAGTTGTTCCCAGGGTAAATTCGTTATCCACAGACCTGTAAGCTTCTATTAACTCCTCACCACCAATTCCCCTAAGAAAGATCTTTTCTGCGTTATTTAGTAAAAGGGTGTCCTCCTCGTTAAGGGTGAGAAGCACAGAAGTTTTCACTCCTGTATCTATTAAAAAAGATAATTTGGTGCCATTAAGCTCCACAGGAACGATTATGAGGTTGTTGACCATTTCGAACTTGATCTTGTCACTTTTCTTGTTGTTCCTGATCAAAAATTTCTCCTGCGCAGAACTGCTCATGATCAATCCAAATCCAAATAATATTAGCAGTCCTGTTCTAAGCATAATGTAAGAATTAGGATATGATAAAATTTACGAAAATTATCTTTCTGAATTTTAATTTTTGCAACTTTGTAAGCCAAAATTTTAAGTATGCCACGCATTTCAAACAAAGGGCAGGCAATGCCCGAATCTCCTATAAGAAAACTGGTTCCTTACGCCGAAGCTGCAATAAAAAAAGGACGCACAATCTATCAACTCAACATTGGCCAGCCGGATATTAAGACGCCGGCCAAAGCCCTTGCTGCAGTAAAAGACAATAATATTGAGGTTCTCTCCTATAGTCATTCTGCAGGATTCGAAAGTTACCGCACAAAACTTGCGGCCTATTACAGCAAGCACAATATTAGAATTGACGCAAACGAGCTAATCATCACAACTGGTGGATCTGAAGCCCTACTCTTTACTATGGGCAGCATTTGCGATGCAGGGGACGAAGTAATAATACCGGAGCCTTTCTATGCAAATTACAATGGTTTTGCTACTGCATCGGGTGTGAAAGTTGTGCCTGTAGAATCTAAGATTGAGGATAGTTTCGCGCTCCCTCCTATTTCGGAATTTGAAAAGCTCATCACCCCAAAGACTAAAGCTATTTTAATTTGCAATCCCGGGAATCCTACTGGTTATCTCTACACGAAAGAAGAGATAGATCAACTGGCAGCTATTGTTAAGAAACACGATCTATTCATAGTTGCCGACGAGGTTTACCGGGAATTTGCCTATGAAGGCGCAAAGCACCATTCGATCATGAGTGTAAGCGGTCTGGAGCAGAATGCTATTATGATAGATTCCGTATCTAAGCGCTATAGCATGTGTGGAGCAAGAATTGGTTGTGTTGCCTCCAAGAATAAGGATTTCATGGCAACAGCCATGAAATTTGCCCAGGCACGATTAAGTCCGCCAACTTTTGCCCAGATCGCAAGCGAAGCTGCTTTGGAAACAGAACAGGAATATTTTGATGAAGTTATTGAGGAATATACTTCCCGTAGAAATACTTTAGTACAAGGTCTTGAACAGATCGAAGGAGTACGAGTTGCCGTTCCAAAGGGAGCTTTCTATTGTATAGCCGAATTACCGGTTGCAGATGCCGAAGATTTTGCAAAGTGGCTCCTTGAAAGTTTTGAACTCGACAACGAGACAGTAATGGTAGCTCCTGCTGCAGGATTCTATTCTACACCTAATACAGGATTAAACCAGGTAAGAATAGCTTATGTTCTAAAGAAGGAAAATCTAATAAGAGCTATTGAGATCTTGAGAGCAGCCTTAAAGCAGTATAAAGGCTAATGAATTTCCTTTCCAACATTTCCCTTAAACCATACAACACTTTTGGTATAGATGTGAAAGCCCGCAATTTTGTGGAAGTCACGTCTGTGGAAGAACTTAGGGAGACCCTGACGAACATGTATGCATCAGAGCTCTTCATTCTTGGAGGCGGAAGCAATATGCTCCTGACGAAGGATGTTGAGAAGACTGTTGTTCACATAAATTTGAAAGGACGGGAAATTGTTGAGGAGACAGAGGATGAAGCAGTAGTACAGGCTATGGCCGGGGAGAACTGGCATGAATTTGTCCGCTATTGTATTAGCAAGAATATGGGCGGCCTTGAAAATCTTTCGCTTATTCCCGGGAATGTTGGCACCGCTCCTATTCAAAATATCGGGGCTTATGGAGTGGAGATAAAAGACAGCTTTGAAAGCTGTACAGCCATGGATCTTCAAACATTAGAACTAATGACCTTTTCTCGGGAAGATTGCAAATTCGGTTACAGAGATTCGATCTTTAAAAATGAAGCCAAAGGAAGATACATTATAACAAGTGTGAATTTCAGGCTTAGGAAGAGAAATCATAAACTGAATACTTCCTATGGATCTATTGATCAATATCTTGAAGAAAAAGGTGTTAACAATCCAACTATAGGTGACATTTCTGAAGCAGTAATAAACATCAGAGAATCAAAATTACCAAATCCGAAAGAGCTGGGGAACAGCGGAAGTTTCTTTAAAAATCCGGTTGTTTCCATTGAAAAACTGAAGGAATTACAAGCACAATTTCCTGAAATTCCTTTTTATGCAATTGATGAAAATCTGGTGAAGGTACCAGCAGGCTGGCTCATCGAACGAGCCGGATTAAAAGGCTACAGAGAAGGTGATGCAGGGGTGCATACAAAACAAGCTCTCGTCCTGGTGAATTACGGAAGTGCCACCGGAAAGGAGATCCTCGCTCTTTCAAAAAAAATTCAGAAGAAGGTTGAGGAGATGTTCGGGATAGAAATACAGCCCGAGGTAAATATATTTTAGATATCTCAGAAAAAATGCCGGTCAAAAGTGACTTTTTTGACCGGCATTTTTTCAATTTCCATTTTTTATTCTTCAGTACTTAGAGTTACAGGTTCAACCAGACCTGCGGGAAGCAAAACTGTATCAATTATGTACGCTGTTCCGTTCTCAATATCAAAAGTCTCCATAATGTTTGCAGTCACCCCATTAGCATCTACCAATACCACTTTATCTCCATCCATTTTAAATGTAATTTCTTCACCTTCAAAAGTGGGAAGTACCAGTGAGCCATTCGCATTTCTTATTTCCTGCTTAAGCTCGTCATGAGTGTAATTTGCTTTGACCATGTGGTACGGGATAACAGATTCCGGTGTTGTCTCGAGGATGTCATAACCCTGCTGCCTGTAAACCCGGCTATAAGCTCTGTTACTGGGAGCAAAGACCATGTAGGGTTCTGTTACCATGTCGAGAGTATCTTCAATATTCCAAACATTTAGACCGGTAGCAAAAGTGCTCAATTCAGGATTACCTTCAATTGCATCTACAGTGGAATTTCTTTCCCGTAGATTTTCTACACTTTCGTCGAAATTCTCTTCCTGCATTTCAAGACTTTCAGCATCTCTATCTACTTCCCTCTCATTGTCCTTACAAGAGTTAAGGCTGAATATTAGAAACGCACTGCACAAAACTAGATATTGAATTTTCATTGCTTTTCTCTTTTATAGATTTCCACCTTAAAATATTAAAAACATGACTTTTAGCCCAGAAATAAGTTATAATCCTTAGTTAAAATGAAAACAAGACTGTACAGTAGATCTTTCACGAAGATAATCTACGGTCATTTCCCCCTCAACCATGTAATACCGCATTCTGTTACTAATTTCAGTACTATCTTTAGCATTTATTTCTCTTGCAGGAATCTTGTCGTATGCGGCATTCGAGGGAGCAAAAATAGTATACAACCCTTCTTCACCTTCAAACTCTTCTTCAATACCAGATTGACTCAACTCTTCTGTAAAAGCACTCAGTTCATCATTCTCACGCATTCTTGCCAGGAGATAACTTCTAGCCATTGGCCGATCCTGATCGTTCAATTCATCTTTCTTTTCTTCAGCAGGAATGATGTCTACTTCGGTATCCTGTTCCCGTTCCTTATCCTTGCAGGAAGTAATCCCTATAAAAAGGCAAACAATCATAATTCTTAAAAACATGTGACTCATAACTCATAATATTTAAGATCTATAAGTAAGTTATTACGTTCAGACCCTACTACATATTAAAGCGCTATAAATTTTAGTTAAAATAGTGTAAATGAAGACTTAATTAAATTTTTCATTCACTTCTTATAGTGCCTATTATTCATTATTTTTGCACAAAATTTCGGTTATGGAACTTATATTGATCACTATAGTATTACTGGGATTGGCTGTTGCGGGCATCGCCATAAAAATATGGGGTAAAAAAGATGGGAAATTCAGTGGAACCTGCGCAAGTCAAAGTCCTTTTTTAAATAAAGAGGGTGAAGCCTGTAGTTATTGCGGCAAATTGCCCGATGAAGTTAAAGACTGTGATCAACCTCATACGGTAAAATAATTCCTCTCACAGCATGCTAACCATCCTTGTCGCCTTTGTGATCATTGGCCTAATTAACCTGTGCTATTATCTTGGCTTTTTCAAGTTTGCCCTGGCTACTGTTCAAAATCCACCTGCTTATAAAAATTTACCGGTTTCGGTTATTATCTGCGCCAAAAACGAAGCCGATAATCTTAAAAATTTTCTTCCGGTAATATTATCACAGGATCATCCCGACTTTGAAGTGGTGGTGATAAATGATGCTTCTACAGATGAAACTCTTGAGGTGCTTGAGGATTTCCAAAGTCGGGATAACCGGGTGAAGATCGTGGATGTTCAGAACAATGAAGCTTTTTGGGCGAATAAAAAATACGCACTTACCTTAGGTATTAAAAAGGCCAAAAAACCTTATCTCCTATTTACCGATGCAGATTGCCGTCCCGAGACTAGCCAATGGCTACAGGAGATGAGCGCTCATTTTGAGGATCAAAAAAGTATAGTGCTGGGCTATGGGGGATATTTGATAAATACCCGCTCCGTACTGAATAAATTAATCAGGTTTGAGACACTTTTTACTGCCATACAGTATTTCTCCTATGCCAGTTGGGGTAAGCCTTATATGGGTGTAGGCAGAAATCTCGCCTATACCTCTGAAGAATTTTTTGCACAAAATGGTTTTGCGACTCATCTACATGTGAAAGCCGGGGATGATGATCTCTTTGTTAATAAGGCAGCAAATAAGCTCAATACAGCCCTCTGCTATACACCTACAGCCATAACCAGGAGTGTACCAAAGACTAATTTTAAATCCTGGTTCACCCAAAAAAGAAGGCACGTCTCCATTGCTTCTCATTACAAGAAAGAACACCAGTTCATTTTAGGATTATTCTACACCTCTCAACTGTTATTCTGGATCTTGTTCTTTACTCTGCTTTTCACTTCCTTTTGGCAGGTGTCTTTAATATTCCTTGCTTTAAGGTGGATAGTTCAGGGAACTGTGATCTACAATTCGGGTAAAAAATTCGGTGAGACCGATCTATTTTGGGTTTTCCCTTTCCTGGAGCTGTTTCTAATATGGGCCCAATTAGCTATATTTATAGCTAACATCGTTTCAAAACCTACTCATTGGAAATAGAACCAGAACTACTTCAGCAACAAATCGAAAAAGCAAAAAAAGGGAAGCAGGCTGCTTTTAATTATTTGCTGGACAGATTTTGGAACGACGTCTACAGCTTTCAACTCAAGCGTACCCAGAATGAATCTGATGCCGAGGATATCACCATTCAGGCCTTTTCCAGAGCTTTTGATAAAATTGACACTTTTGACCCCCAATACACTTTTAAGACCTGGATCATTACCATCTCCAAAAATATCCACGTAGACCTGGTAAGGAAGAAGAAAGCATCAATTCGCTCCAGGACTACAGATGAAGAAGATGATAGGGTGCACAGGATTCCCGACGATGCCCCCACCATTGAGGATACATTGATCACCGAACAAAATTTGGCGCAACTTCTAAGGGATATCAAAAAGTTAAAACCTCCGTACCAGGAAGTAATTACTTTGAGATATTTTCAGGAAATGAGCTATAAGGAGATCTCTGCTCACCTTCAGGAACCAATGAATAACGTCAAAGTCAAGTTGCTAAGAGCTAAAAAACTGCTCGCCGAAGTTATTGAGAAAAGAACCGGCAATTAGGACATTATTTTCATTCCGGCTATTCTTACAATTAAAGCTTTTTGTTATTGCTCAATAAGATCAACCTTCTTTGTAAATAATTGTTGATTCTCTTTGATATTGTATCTTTGCATCCTTATGGAAACACAGCAAATCCCTACACAAAGAACCCCCAAACCTAAGTGGCTAAGGGTAAAATTGCCTACCGGAAAGAAATACACCGAGCTGCGCGGTGTTGTTGAGAAATACAACCTGCACACCATTTGCACCTCGGGAAGTTGTCCTAACATGGGAGAATGTTGGGGAGAAGGAACTGCTACTTTTATGATCCTGGGTAATATTTGCACCCGTTCCTGCGGATTTTGCGGTGTAAAAACCGGAAGACCTGAAACCCTGGACTGGGACGAACCAGAAAAAGTAGCCCGTTCAATCAAACTAATGAAGATCAAACATGCTGTAATTACCAGCGTTGACAGGGATGATTTGAAGGATATGGGATCGATCATGTGGGCCGAGACTGTTACTGCAATTCGCCGCATGAATCCTGAAACCACCCTCGAAACTCTTATCCCCGACTTCCAGGGAGTAGAAAGAAACATCGATCGCATCATCGCAGTAAATCCAGAGATCGTTTCTCACAACATGGAAACTGTTAAACGATTGACACGTGAAGTACGTATACAGGCGAAATATGAACGCAGTTTACAGGTTCTAAAATACCTGAAGCAACAGGGGATCAAAAGGACCAAGTCTGGGATCATGTTAGGTCTGGGAGAAAAAGAGGAAGAAGTAATACAAACACTAAAGGATCTAAGAGAGGTGGATCTTGACATAGTCACTATAGGCCAATACCTTCAGCCAACCAAGCAACACCTTCCTGTTCATGAATTTATAACACCCGAGCAGTTCAAAAAATATGAGAACATCGGACTGGAACTGGGCTTAAGGCATGTTGAAAGTGGCGCTTTAGTTAGATCTTCATACAAAGCACAAAAACATTTGACTTAATGGAGGGCGTAAAACCTTCAGCAGAGACAGGTAAAAAGATCCGAATAGGGATCAATGGATTCGGCCGCATAGGCCGAAACTTGTTCAGGCTCCTTCTGGATCAGAGAAACCTTGAGGTAGTGGTTGTCAATGATATTGCATCTGCTCCTACCCTGGCCCATCTTCTTAAGTACGACAGTATTCACGGAGTCCTGAAAAAAGATGTTTCATCTACAGAAAATTCGATAGTAGTAGATGGCATTGAAGTTCCAATCCTCAATAAGTCGAATCCCCGGGATATAAACTGGAGTGAACACCGGGTCGACATTGTGGTGGAAAGCACCGGAAAATTTAAGACCCGGGAACTTTTGCAGCCACATTTACAAAGAGGTATCAAAAAAGTCATTTTAAGCGTTCCTCCCCAGGACGATTCTATTAAAATGGTGGTTCTAGGAGTCAATGAATATATCCTCGCTGGAACAGAGGACATAATTTCCAATGCATCATGTACAACAAATAATGCTGCGCCTATGCTCAAGATCATAAATGAGCTTGCCGGTGTGAAACAGGCATATATTACCACAGTACATTCTTACACTACAGATCAAAGCCTTCATGATCAACCTCACAAGGATCTACGTAGAGCACGGGCTGCCGGGCAATCTATCGTCCCTACAACGACAGGTGCCGCAAAAGCCCTGACAAGTATTTTTCCCAATTTATCTGAAGTTATAGGTGGCTGCGGCATTAGAGTTCCGGTTGCTAATGGTAGCCTGACAGATATGACCCTTCACGTTGAAAAAGAGACAAGCATTGAGGCTATAAATACAGCCTTTAAACATGCCGCTCAAGGATCACTAAAACATATCCTCGAATATACAGAAGACCCCATTGTTTCTATAGACATTAATGGGAATACACACTCCTGCATTTTTGATGCACAAATGACCTCGGTTGTGGGTGGAACTCTTGTTAAAATTATAGGATGGTACGACAATGAAATTGCATATTCGAGCCGGCTTATCGATTTAATTTCCCATGTTTCAATTAAATAATTATATTTAGCCACTGTTATCCACGTCCCAAATGAAGAATTTTACTCTTTTAATGGTGGCAATTTTATTCTATTCCTTTTCCTTCGCCCAGGAAAATAACCTACAGGAAGTAGACGAATTAAATGCCACTATTGAACAGCTGTTGGAAGACGCAGAAGAATCCATCAACAGCGTTCAATTTGACCAGGCTCTGCGGGAGTTAAACACTGCCCTTGAGCTGTCGAGAACTATTAATCATCCCAGATTAATAGCACTTTCCAGTAGTCTTCTTGCGCAACTCCACTATGTGCGTCATGAAAATGACAAGGCCGCAACAGAACTTCAACGTGCAATTTCCATTCAACGGGAGATCAATGATGAAGAAGGCCTGGCCTACAGTTATCTTAACTTCGGAAAGATCTTTACGGCAAAACAGGTCTTCGACCGTGCAACGGAATACTTCGACCTTTCTGAAACGCTTTATAAGAAATTAGGTGACAGGGAAAACCTTGGGGTAGTAGATCTCAATAGAGGAATCTTGTACCTTAACACAGCAAAACGGCCTCATGCTGCTCTAACTTTGTTGAATTTAGCAGAAGAAAAGCTGCAGACCAGTAGCAACGAATATGAGCGGGGGAGAGTGCATTTCTATAAAGCACGCGCTTACCAGGCCACCGGGCAGTTTGAAAAGGCGGTGGAAGAAGCTGAGATTAGTATGGAATATGCCCAGAGAAACCAGTTCGGCGGAATGATCCAGCATACAATGCTTGTTCAAAGTCAGCTACAGGAAGAAATGGGTAATCATGCTCAGGCTTTAGCACTTCTTCGTCAAAATAATAAAATTCGGGATTCAATTTATAATCTAAACCAGGAGGCCCTGGCTGTAGATGCCTCTGCCCCCTATGGAGTAGATCCCATGAAGAGCACTATGAATGAATTGACCCGCACCAAAGAAGAGGCTGAAAGAACTCTAAAAGTGAATAAGTTGACAACTATCTTAAGTGTGGCTTTGATCACCATTCTTTCCCTGCTTACTTTGTCGCTGTACAAGAACAACAACCTAAGAGCCAGGGCAAATGACCTGCTTCAAAAAAAGAATTCCGAACTGGTGACCGCAAAGGAAAATGCCGAAAAAGCTTCCCTTGCAAAGGCGCAGTTCCTGTCTACAATTACCCACGAACTTAGGACTCCATTATACGCAGTTACTGGTCTTACTCACCTCCTGCTGGAGGAAAGCCCAACTGAAAATCAAAAAGAACATCTCAATTCTCTGAAGTTTTCCGGAGAATACCTGCTTTCCCTTATCAACAACATCCTTGACCTGAATAAACTTGAAGCAAAAAAAGTTGAAATGCTGGAAAGTTCTTTTAATCTCAAGAAAAGGATAACAGATGTTCTTGTTGCTTTAAAAAATTCAGCAGAAGATAAAAAGACGAAGCTGCACCTGGAGTTTGACCCGAACATCCCTAAAAAGCTAAAAGGTGACCCTCTCAAGATCTCCCAGATTCTTATCAATCTGGTTGGGAACTCGATTAAATTTACCGAAAATGGAGATATCTGGGTTAGGGTCAAGAGCATAAACCAAAATGATTGCAAGGTTTTACTGAGATTCGAAATTCAGGATACCGGCGAGGGAATTAGTAAAGAAAAACAAAAAGCAATTTTTGAAAACTTCACCCAAGGTTCCTTACAAATCAACAGAAAATTTGGTGGTACCGGGCTTGGGCTATCGATCGTCAAGAATCTCCTTAATCTTATGGACAGTGAGATACATCTTGAGAGCGAACTTGGTGAAGGCTCCCTATTCTACTTCGAATTGAATTTTGAAGCTCTTGAACCGGCAACCCCACAAAGTGTAACCGGAAATGAGATCCCGGAGCCACTGTCCAACGATATCATGCACAATAAGAAGATCCTTATTGTTGAGGATAACAAGATCAACCAAATGATCACAAGAAAGATCCTCGAAAAGAATAAAGTGATCTGTGACGTGGCCGACAATGGTACTATTGCTATTTCAAAAGTAGAGAACAATCATTTTGATCTTATCTTAATGGACATTCATATGCCGGGAATTAGCGGTATTGAGGCTACCAAGGAGATTCGAAAGTTCAATGAATCAATCCCGATTATCGCACTTACCGCTGTTACTTTGGAAGAAAGCTTAGATGAATTTTACCTCAACGGCTTTAATGATATCATTCCAAAACCTTATAAAACAGAGGAATTTTTTCAGAAGATCAACAAATATTTGAGCCAGGAAAAAGCTACAGTTTAAATTTGGCACAAGGTTTGATAAAATGTTAGCTCAGGTTATTGTAAGAGATAGTTTGAATTAGCCAAAAATATAAAGAATGAGACTGTAACAGGTCTCATTTTTTTTGCACGTAATTCAGGATCACATGATTAAAGTCCTCTTCCCGGTGAAGAAAACCGGTTTTGATGGGCAAGTAAAATATTTTCTCCCTGGAAATCTCATTTTTGAGCCGCATATAATCTTTTTCAGTAGTGATTATAAGTTCCTCGTGCTGCAATTCCCTTAACTCCGACTCTGTGAAGTTGTGATGATCTTTATAAGCCTTGTGGTCAAATTGCAATCCCTGCTCCCGGAGGAATTTGACCAGAGGCAGCGGATTTGCAATTCCGGTGACCAGTGTAAAATGAATATTTTTCAGCTCCTTTAATGTAAAGGACCTATTCCTTCCAAAAACCGACTCACTGTATTGAATAGTACTGAAGAAAACCTCCTGCCCCGCTTTTGGCTTTAATTTTTTGATAATCTCCATCTGCTCCTCCATATCAAGATCAGGAGGACATTTTGTGACCACAATGATCTTCGCTCTCTTAGCACCCGATGCAGGCTCCCGCAAATTTCCTGCAGGTAACACAAGGTCGTTCCTATAAAGTTTGGAATACGAGGTAAGCAGAAGATATAATCCTGCAGTAACCCGCCTGTGTTGGTAGGCATCATCAAGAAGCACCACTTCGGGTTGTGGTTTTTCACTTAGTAATTCTTCAATGCCATTAGTGCGGCTCTCGTCTACAGCCACCATGACGTGAGGGAATTTCTGCTTGAACTGCAAGGGTTCATCCCCTACTTCTGTCGCAGTTTCCTGGCCGGTGAGCAAGATGTATCCACTGCTGTTTCTTCTGTAACCTCGGCTTAAGGTTGCCACTCTGTACTCCTTCCGAAGCAATTCTGCGAGATATTCCACCATAGGCGATTTCCCGGTACCACCCACGCTTAAATTGCCCACGGCTATTACCGGCAGGTCATAGCGTTTTGAGGGTAAAATTCCATGGTCATACAGCTTGTTGCGTACGCGCATCACGGAGCCGTATACGATTGAAAATGGGTAAAGAAACTTTCTTGCAGACATGACCGCGAAGGTAATTTTTTTCCTGAAACAGAAATAAGATATTTGAAATATGGGTAAGAAATAAGATAGTTAAATTTTGCCCTTTTTGGAACCCTACTGCAGAAGTCCTTTGATAGAAAATTTCGGCGTTAAAGGTAGTTTCACCAGATCTCTCTGTTGGCCTTAGAATTTTTATCTTTGGATTCTTCAGCAAAATCAAGATCATGATCATACAGAATATCATAACCGAAATAGAAAAATTTGCGCCTACTGCCTATGCCGAAGGTTTCGACAATGTAGGTTTATTAACCGGCTCTCTACAAAATGAAGTCACCGGCGTTTTAGTCACATTGGACACACTTGAAGACGTAGTAGATGAGGCACTTGAGAAGGACTGCAACCTTATCCTTAGCTTTCACCCGATTATCTTTTCTGGTCTTAAGAGACTTACCGGCAGCAATTATGTGGAGAGGACCGTGCTGAAGGCAATAAAGAACGACATTGCAATCTATGCAATTCATACAGCTTTAGATAATAGCTTTAAGGGAGTAAATGATATGATCTGCGAACAACTGGGATTAAAAAAGCGCAAGATCCTTATCCCTCAACCTGGAACCATCAAAAAATTGACCACGTTTGTTCCCAAAAAGGATGCAGCCAGCGTTCGAGAAGCCCTTTTTGCAGCGGGAGCGGGCACCATTGGAAATTATGACCATTGTAGTTTCAATCTCCTTGGCAGCGGTTCTTTCCGTGGAAATGAGGAATCAAATCCGGTGATCGGCAGAAAAGGAGAAACACATTATGAGGAAGAGGTCCAGATTGGAGTGACTTTTCCGAAGCATCTTGAAAAGGTCATCTTAAAAGCCCTTTTTGAGCGGCACCCTTATGAAGAAGTGGCTTACGAAGTGACCAGTCTCGAAAACGTAAATCAGCATATTGGGATTGGCATGATAGGGGAACTTGAAGAAGAGCTGGATGAAAGGAACTTTTTAAAGCAGGTAAAAAACACTTTTGGAACCGGCTGTATAAGACATTCAAAATTGCTTGAAAAGCCGATCAAAAAAGTAGCTGTTCTGGGTGGCAGCGGAAGCTTTGCAATTGAAAAGGCAGCTGCAGCGGGAGCAGATATTTTCATCACGGCCGATCTCAAGTATCACGATTTCTACAAAGCCGAGCAAAAACTGGTGCTGGCAGACATTGGGCACTATGAAAGTGAGCAGTACACAAAAAACTTGTTAGCCTCTTTTCTTAAGAAAAAATTTGCTAATTTTGCAGTCGTTTTATCAAACACAGATACCAATCCTATCAAGTATTTTTAACTATGGCAAAAAAATCCGATGTTACTGTAGAAGAGAAGTTAAGAGCGTTGTACGATCTTCAACTTATAGATTCCCGCGTGGATGAGATAAGAAACGTGCGAGGTGAACTTCCGCTTGAGGTAGAAGATTTAGAAGATGAAGTAGCAGGCCTTAACACCCGTTTGGAAAAAATGGATGCCGACCTTGAAGTGATCGATCAGGATATCAACACAAAGAAAGTATTGATTGAAGATGCTAAAGCATTGATCAAAAAATATAATGAGCAGCAAAAGAATGTGCGTAACAATCGCGAATTCAATGCGCTTTCCAAGGAAATTGAATTTCAGGAGCTGGAAATAGAGCTGGCTGAAAAGCAGATCAAGGAATACCGGGCTCAGATCGAGCAGAAAAAAGAGGTGATCGAGCAAACCAAAGGACGTCTTGAAGAAAGACAAA
This sequence comes from Salinimicrobium sp. CAU 1759, assembly GCF_054482715.1. Taxonomy (NCBI): domain Bacteria; kingdom Pseudomonadati; phylum Bacteroidota; class Flavobacteriia; order Flavobacteriales; family Flavobacteriaceae; genus Salinimicrobium; species Salinimicrobium sp. CAU 1759. Next base: position 250,742 of record NZ_JBTLRK010000003.1, read on the forward strand.
AGCACCTGGATCACAAAAAAGGTGAACTTGATGAAATTCTTGCTGAAACTGAAAAAGAGGAAAAAGCACTTCTGGACAAGTCAAAAGAATTTGAAAAGCAGATCGAAGAGCGCCTGGTTAATGCTTACAAAAGAATTCGCAGTAGCGTAAAGAACGGTCTTGCAGTAGTTCCTGTTGAAAGAGGAGCTTCAGGTGGATCTTTCTTCACCATCCCGCCACAGGTCATTATGGAGATCGCAGGTCGCAGAAAGATCATTACAGATGAGCACAGTGGCCGAATCCTTGTAGACGAAGAACTTGCCCAGGAAGAAAGACAAAAAATGAATGAGCTTTTTCAAAGCTTCTAATTAAAGTCTATACCAATACTTGAACCCTTCACAAAAGTGAAGGGTTTTTTGTTGATATAAGTTTGTGATTCCAGTGTTGGTATCAGGACTAGCAAACATTTTAGTCCTGGATCTTGTTCGAAGCCTGGCGGGCTTGAATCTTTTCCCGTTAACATCTGTTTCACAATAATCTAATCTGTATGCTGTACCTTTAAAGAATAAACCTACAGCTATGAAAAATCTACTTTTCATTATTTTAGTTGTGATATATTCCTGTAATGACGGGAAGAGCAACACGTCTAATACTTCAGAAAAAATTGATCCGGATACAATTAGTGCAGATACTTTGCCTCCGGGAAATATTCAGGAGGAAAGGGATGCAATGCAAACAGAAAAAGAAGAACTGCGTACTGCACCTGACCCCATCGCAGTAAATCACGGACGTTATCGAAAGATGATCAAGGACAAGGCTGCCGATGATTGCAACTGTAATTGTATTGAAATTGCTTACGACCGAGCGACGGAGTGGTGCATAACCAAGGACAAGGTATATATGAATGCCCGTTGTCAAAAAACAGGAGATAACACTGCCGATGTTTATTTTGTTGGCTCCGGCAGGGAACTATCTCCGGATAGATCTCTACCCTGGAAGGAATTTGATACCAACACTCCCGTAGCAACGCTCACCTTTCAACCAGACGGCAGCGCAAAACTCGACTGGCTTGGGTTTTCAAAGAATGGAGAAGTCATAACAGACTATGCCTTGTACGGCAAAAAAACATTAGAAGGAATTTATAAAAAAGATTAGAATGAAGTATTTGCTTTTGACACTGCTTATTAGTTTTACTGCCTGTGGAAATTCTTCAGGCGAAACAGTGACTTTGCCCGAAATTGCCAATGCCGAACCGGTAGAAGTTCCTGTGCAGGATGGTCTTAAAAAGGCATATTTTGCCAGCGGCTGCTTTTGGTGTGTAGAAGCTGTTTTCGAAAGTGTGATTGGAGTAAAAGAGGCTGTTTCAGGATACTCCGGAGGACATACAAAAAATCCAACCTATGAAGAGAGCAACACCGGTCGCACCGGTCATGCTGAAGCAGTTGAAGTGATTTACGACCCCCAGGTCGTTGATTTTGCCACTCTTACAGATGTCTACTTTGGTTCTATGGATCCCACGCAAAAGAACGGCCAGGGACCGGACATGGGTTCTCAATACCGCTCCATAATTTTTTATCAAAACCAGGAGCAAAAGAAGATTATAGAGCAAAAAATGAAGGAACTGGCTGGAGAATATAAAAAAGCTATTGCCGTAGAGGTACTGCCCTTCCAAAAATTTTGGAAAGCAGAAGATTATCACCAGGATTACAAAAAGTATAATCCCAATAATCCATACATTAAAAATGTTTCAGTTCCCCGATTAAACAGGTTTAAAAAGAAATTTCCGCAGCTACTCAAGGAAAACCAATAGGAATAAGCTTCCAAAAAAGTTAAAATTAGCTTTCTTTGCGGAAACTTGAATAAGCCTCACCACGTATGGGTATTACCACAGAGAATGTATTGCTTATAGGTTCCCTACTGCTGCTCATAAGTATTCTTGCAGGGAAAACCTCCTACAAATTTGGCGTACCCACTCTTATCTTATTCCTTTCTGTAGGAATGCTGGCGGGATCTGAAGGAATTGGACAGATTGAATTTGATGACCCACAGCTGGCCCAGTTCGTCGGGATAGTTTCTTTAAACTTCATTCTGTTTTCAGGGGGATTGGACACGAACTGGCGTAGTATCAAACCTATACTGTGGCACGGTATATCCCTTTCCACCCTTGGAGTTCTTTTCACTGCCGTTTCTTTAGGAACATTCGTATGGGCAATCACAGATTTCAGCATCTATGAAGGCCTGCTTCTAGGTGCTATTGTCTCTTCAACAGATGCCGCTGCCGTTTTCTCTATTCTGCGTTCGAAAAATATGGCCCTCAAGGCCAATCTTAGACCAACCCTTGAGCTGGAGAGTGGAAGTAACGATCCAATGGCTTACTTCTTGACTATAGCTTTCCTGGGATTGGTGGTAAATCAGGATCAAAGCCTGCTTTCAATAGTTCCTCTTTTTCTGAAGCAGATACTTATTGGAGCTGCTCTTGGTTTTCTCTTCGGAAAGCTGAGTAAAATGATCATTAATAAAATCACCCTCGATTTTGAAGGACTTTACCCGGTGCTGGCAATCGCCCTTATGTTTCTGGCTTTTTCGGCAACCGATAGACTTGGCGGAAACGGTTTTTTAGCTGTTTATCTGGCTGGTGTTTACTTGGGAAATCAAGACCTTATCCATAAGAAAACGATCATGCGGTTCTTTGACGGGGTAGCCTGGCTAATGCAGATAGTCCTCTTCCTCACTTTGGGACTGCTGGTCTTTCCAAGCGATATACTTCCGGTAATTGGACTGGGTATTCTTATTTCAGGATTTCTTATTCTTATTGCGAGGCCTATAGGGGTATTTCTTAGCCTCGCCCCCTTTAAAATGAAAATGCGCCGCCGCTGGTATATATCATGGGTGGGCCTTAGAGGTGCGGTGCCTATAGTTTTTGCTACCTACCCCCTTCTCGCAGGTATTGAAAAGGCGCACATGATCTTCAATATTGTATTCTTCGTTTCCCTCACCTCTGTCCTTATACAGGGAACGACTTTATCTAAAGTTGCCCACTGGCTGCATGTTGCCCTTCCAAAAAAGGCAAAAAAGATATCCCCTGTCGATGCTTTTCTTGCCGATGGCACAAAGTCACTCATTAGAGAGATCACTATACCACCAGATAATTTTTCGGTAGGAAAGAGAATTGTAGACTTGCATTTTCCGAGAAACGCCATTATAGCAATGATCTCCAGGAACGGGCAATTTTTAACACCAAACGGAGCAACTCAAATTGAGGAAGATGATACTTTGATCGTCTTAATGGAAAATCAAAGGAACGTGGAAGCCGTGTATAACAGCTTACATCTCGCATACAATCCCGATACAGATGATGAAGATAATCTGTAGAAATTGTTGAGACAAGACCATCAAAAAAGGGCATTTTTCAATGCCCTTAGTGTTATTAGGTAGTAGAAGGACCTTAGTCCTCCTCATCTAGCATAAGATTAAGAGTTACATCAATATTATCTCGCGTAGCCCTGGAATAAGGGCAAATCTCATGTGCTTCATTTACCAGCTTTTCACCGGTTTCCACATCAACTCCCGGGATATAGGAGTCAAGAATGACTGAAAGTTGCAGATCTCCCTCTTCGGTTGTTCCAAGCTCTACTGAAGCTGTAACTGAAAAATCTCCAAGATCTACCTTGTGCTTTTTTGCCATAGCCTGAAGGGCACTACCGTAGCAGGCAGAATATGCTGCAGCAAAAAGTTGTTCGGGATTGGTTTTTTCTTCACCTTTCCCGCCCATGGATTTTGGCTTACTAAGTTCTAAATCTAAAATTCCATCGTCACTCCTTACACTTCCTTCTCTCCCGCCTGTTGTGGTGGCTACGCCGGTATACAATGTCTTCATAATGATCTTTTATTTTATTATTTTAGTACTTCAATATACAAATAAGATCTCCACCTAAAAACTTATTCCCTGTTTTGAAAAAACCATCGGCTTTACATGAAAAAGAAGGCAGTCGCCCTTCCTCGGAAGTTAATACCGCAATGGCGAAAAAAATAAGGGATTCCCGAAGAAAAGAAGTGACTGTAGATGACCTTTTTGAAAAGTTAAGAGCAGGAGATAAATCAGCTTTGAGCCAGGGAATTACGCTGGTTGAAACTAATCAGCCAAAGCAACAGGAGAAGGCATCACAACTCATTGAGAAATGTTTGCCATTTGCAAATGATTCAATTCGAATAGGGATCACAGGAGTTCCGGGAGTTGGGAAAAGCACTTTCATTGAAGCTTTTGGCGGACATCTTGCCGATGCCGGTAAAAAGGTTGCGGTGCTGGCAGTAGATCCCACCAGTTCTATTTCGGGTGGAAGCATCCTGGGGGACAAGACCAGAATGGAGACGCTGGTAAATCACAAAAATGCTTTTATCAGGCCTTCTCCTTCCGGAGATTCTCTTGGTGGAGTAGCAAAAAAGACACGGGAGACGATCATTTTATGCGAGGCTGCAGGTTTTGATACATTGCTCATCGAGACTGTTGGCGTTGGGCAAAGCGAGACCACCGTGCACAGTATGACGGATTTTTTTTTACTGTTGAAACTCGCAGGAGCCGGTGACGAACTCCAGGGGATCAAACGCGGAATAATGGAAATGGCCGATGCAATAGTGATCAACAAAGCCGATGGTGAAAACCTGAAACCTGCAGAAAGAGCCCGGGCAGAATTTCGCCGGGCATTACATTTATATCCTGCAAAAGAGAGCGGATGGCAGCCGAAGGTCTTGTTGTGCAGTGCCTACTACAAAGAAGGGATTGCTGAAGTTTGGGAGCTCATTTCAGACTATGAGCAGAAAATGAAAGAAAGCGGAAATTTCGATAAAAAGCGACATGAACAGAATAAATTCTGGCTATTACAGACGATCAATGAACATCTCAAAAGTCGGTTTTACAATCAGCCGGAAATAAAGAAATTACTTAGCGAACAAATCGAAGCTTTGGAGAATAATGAGACCACCCCATTTGAAGCAGCTAACTATTTATTGCAGCGTTACCGCGAGTTATAGAAAATTTTCCATGAGCCACATCTCTTCAGGAAAAAGATTCCGCTTTAATAGATATTCTAAAAAGGGATTTTGAGGTGCTCTCTTCCAGGAGATACGATCTCAACTACGTAAGTCCTGAAGCTTCGGGATACAAAGACAGATTGATCAGGCAGTTCTATCTTCTGCAGCGGAAGGAGTAAAAAATTTCTTCAGCAAAAACAGGAAAAGCCTGTAGAACAAATAACCTATCACAATACCAAAGATCCAACCAGTAAGTATATCCCCGGGATAATGAACTCCTATATAGATCCGGCTATAAGATACCATTAGCCCCCACACAACGAGCACTGCAAAAATGTGCTTCCAATAGTTTTTTAGAATTAACCCCAGAAATATCACCAATGCTGCCGAACTGGCCGCATGTGCAGAAAAGTAGCCAAACCGTCCGCAACGCACAGCAACGAAACGGGCATATTCCATAACCCCTTCCTGTCTGCAGGGTCGGGGTCGTTCAAAAAAATGCTTAAAAACGTTAGAAAGCTGATCTGTAGAGGTGATCACAGCCGCCACAAGCACTAAACTGAGCAAGGTTTTCTTCCAACCCAAAGCTTTGTAAAGAAAAAAGACTAGCAGCGCATAGAACGGTATAGAAGCAAATTTGTTGGTGATAAAATTCCAGAAATTATCCCAGGAAGGATTTCCGAGATTATTCAGAAACAGAAAGATTTCCTGATCCAGTTCTACCAGCTGTTCCATGACTTAGTCCTCGTATCTCGAAATCTCGCGGTCATAGAAATTAGTCGCCTGTTGAATAAGCCCTTCGGCTTCAGAAGCTAGTTCCTTTTCATCGGCTGCATCAAAATCTTCCAGCCATTCTACCTCATCGTTCTCAAGGTTTAGAATAAAGCGGGGATATTCGGTATGCACTATAAAGATAGCATCGGGATAATCTGTATTATCACCCAGTAGAAATTTCGGAAAATCCATAGTTACTAATATAATTTGATTCTTTCCGGCTAGCCCGAAGCACCTGCCGAAAAAAGTAATTTTTTACTTAAATAATTGAATCGAAGATACAACATTAATGCTGATGCGCTAAGCCCGGCCAATAATCCTAACCAGATACCCATACTGCCCAGAGCCGATTCTTTTCCTAAATACCAGGAGACGGGAAATCCTATGATCCAGTAGGCAATAAAACAGATAAGTGTGGGGAATTTTACATCCTGCAGCCCTCTAAGCGCCCCCAGTATCACTACCTGCATCCCGTCACTTAGCTGAAATAAAGCTGCCACAACCAGCAGTTGCGCTGCCAGTAAGATCACTTCCATATTGTCAATATAGAGGGTGGGCAGCCAATCTTTGAGCACGATAAAACCAACAGCAAACACTGCTTCGATAAGGAAGACCAACAAAAAGGTAGAAAAGGCTATTCGCCGTAATTCATAAAAATTGGCCTTTCCTTTCTGGTTGCCAACTCTTATAGTTGCCGTCACTCCCAGTCCCACAGCGACCATGAAAGTCATGGAGGCCAGATTAAGTGCTATTTGATTTGCTGCCTGCGGATTAGTTCCTAAAGTGCCGGCAAGAAAAACTGTGGCTGTAAAGATCGCCACTTCAAACAGCATTTGTAGAGCAGTTGGAAAACCTAAAGCAAATAACCTCTTAAAAATGTCAATTTTAAGCAGTTCTTTTCGGGACCATTCAAAGTACTTCCGGAACTTTTTCTTCCTCCTTAGGATCTCCCAAACAAACCACAACATGAAGAATCTTGAGATTAGAGTTCCCCAGGCGGCGCCTTCAAGCTCGAGCCGTGGAAATATCCAGATCCCATAGATGAGCAGATAGTTGAACACCACGTTTACCACATTGGCTATTAATGTAGCGTACATGGCATAGCGGGTTTGGGAAAGTCCATCGGCAAACTGTTTGTAAGCCTGAAAAAACATAAGCGGGATCATAGAAAAAGCTACGATCTCCAAATATGGAATTGCCAGGTCCACGACTTCTGGGGGTTGATCCAGGTGGTACAGAATGGGCTTAGCCAGTAACAGCAGGATAAATAAAAAGAGTCCATTGATCCCGCACATAATGATACCGTGATGGAAATAGCTCTTACCGGTCTCAATGTCTCCTGCTCCATCGGCTTCAGCGATCAAAGGAGTAATGGCAAAAGAAAATCCTATTCCCAAGGACAAGGCTATAAAAACGAGACTGTTCCCCAGCGAAACAGCTGCAAGTGGTGCGGCTCCAAGTTGCCCCACCATAATATTATCGGCCAGGCCAACCATTACATGTCCCAACTGCCCGAGCATCACAGGATAAGCGATGTTCAGGTTCTTACTAAATTCTTTTGTGTAGGCAGTGAGCTGCAAGCCTTGTAGTTTAAGGCTGCAAAGATAGAAAGTTTAATTGCCGGGACACAAGCCCGGCAATTCTTTTTATTTCAGGATCTCGGGATCATTTTGAATGCCATCAAAACCATATTGATCAACCAGGTAAACCAGGGAAGCCATAGTAGCTGCTCCCAATTCCAATTCCCGCTTGTTTACGGCATCAAATGTATCTGTAGCGGCATGGTGATGGTCAAAATAACGTTGAGAATCAGGACGCAGTCCGGCGAGAACTGTACTTCCGTTCTTCAACGGGCCTATATCGGCACCGCTACTACCTCTTGCAAAATAATGGATAAGGTAGGGTTCAAAAAGAGGTTTCCAGCTCTGGATTTTTTCGAACTGAGAATCCCGGGCATCAAAAGAGAACCCGCGGGGGGTAAAACCTCCGGCATCACTTTCTAAGGCGAAGATGTGATTTTCCTTATTCCTTTTGGCTACTTCGGCATATTTGTTTCCGCCCCTAAGACCATTTTCTTCATTCATAAAAAGAACTACCCGAATTGTTCTTTTAGGTTTGATCCCGGCTTCCTTAAAAAGCCTTAAAACTTCCATAGATTGAACCACTCCCGCGCCATCATCGTGTGAACCATCACCAACATCCCAGGAATCCAGATGACCTCCTACTACAATGATCTCATCTGGACGTTCACTCCCTTTGATCTCCCCAATAACATTATAGGATTCTACATCTTCGAAATTTCGGCAACTCATTTTATAGTAAAAATCAAGATCCTTGTTAAGCTTTAGCATCCCGCTAAGATATTCGGCGTCTTTAGTGCTTATTGCAGCCGCAGGAATTCTTTTGTTGTTTGGCAGGTCACCGTAGCTCATAGAGCCGGTATGTGGATAATCATCGATCTTGTGAGAAAGAGAACGAACGATCACACCTACTGCACCATATTTGGCAGCTTCGGCCGCGCCGGAATAACGCTGGTCCACACATCCTCCATAAGCTTCAAAAGTGTGAATAAGATCTGCACGCATAGGCCGGTTATAAAAAACTATCTTTCCTTCAATCTCCTCCCTACCATACCTTGCAAGATCTTCTATCCCCTGCACTTCGATCACCTTTGCACGAAGACCTGTATCGGGAGTAGCAACAGAACCACCCAAAGCGAGAATATTTACAGTATTGGAAGGTCCTCCCGGAGTTTGCACATAAGCATATTCAGGATTACCACGAGTCCACTTTGGTACCATAACCGGTTGTAACCATACCCGATCCAGCCCAAGTTTTTCCAATTCAGCCTTTGTGTACTCCACAGCACGCTGAGCATTCACAGAACCCGAAAGCCGACCTCCAATGTTGTTGGAAAGATGGTCAAGCCAGGCATAACTTTGACCATTGAGCAGGGACATGTCGTAGAGCTTTCTAAGAGCCATGGAATCCTGTTGAATGGTAGATTGGGCGAAGGTATTCATCGCACTTAAAACGAGAAATAGGGCAACAATTTTTTTCATAAGACTTTGATAAGGAAGAACAAATGTAAAAAACCATTCCAAACCTGTTCAAAAATGACAATTGTTTGAACAAATTTTTTAGGATTGAAAAATAATGCTGCAAATATTTCCTTTTTGCCGGAAGTTAAACTGCATTCAATTTTCTATCTTTCGGAAAAATTTTCAGCCCCTTGGATAAGCAGCAAATAATCAATAACGTCTCTACTTTATTACAGGAAATCCCTACTTCAATGGAGATCGTTAAGGATGATTCTAAGAAAGAAAAGAGATTTCGTTACCTGGCTAAATACATGGTTGAAAAAGCCATAGAAAAGGATGCTCTCATTACTTCTCCCGATGGAAAGGGAATTGCAATTCTTTTTAAGACCAATAGCAAAGACAAAAATTTTTGGAAGGATCTTATTATGGACCTTAAACTTGCCTGGAATGTTACAGGTATTAAGAAGGGCTTAAAAGCTATGAAGGTACAGGAGTATGTGAAGGCTCAGCGTCCAAAGGAAGGGGATTACCTATACTGTTGGTTCTGGGGAATTCTTAGTGATGCCAGGGGGAGTGACGACGCAAAGACGGCCTATGACATGAAAAATCAATTCTATGCCATCGCCAAAGACCTACAACTTCCAATATATGCCGAAACAAGAATAAGAAGAATAAGCCTTGCCTATAGACGCTATGGATTTGAATTGTTCAACGAATGGGATCATCCCAGCGGGGACAAAATGTATTTCCTAAGATATACTCCACCGCCAAAGGAACAGTAGAAAATCAGGAAACTAAATTTTCAGGATTTGAGAGGAATATAGAATTCAGCTTTCACGCCTTTATCTGCACTTTCAAAAATGGCATTTCCTTTAATAGTTTTTAGGCGGTCCTTTAGATTTTTGATGCCATTACCATTTTCCAACACCATTTTTTCTGCTCCTACACCATTATCTGAATAACTGATCTTTATTTGCTTCCCTTCTTTAGAGAAAACAAGAGCTACAAGTTTCGCCTTACTATGTTTCTTCATATTCACCACCATCTCCTGAAGTACTCTATAGACGACTATCTTCTTTTCGGGCTCTAATTTATTCCAATCAATAGTGTCTTCCCCTCGAATTATTAGTTTTGTTCCAGTAGGCACAGTTCCAGATAACATATTAAGGAGCCCCTTTAAGAATTCGGCTCCGGTCACGATCTCACTGTTTTCTCGTGAGAAATCACGTGTGCGTTGATAGATCCTCTCCAGTTTATCGATCATGGGCAAAGGTGCGACTGTTTCCAGGGAACTCATGACGTGGTAAATATCATTGGCCAATTCGTCATGTATCCTCCTGGATATCCGACTTTCGGTAAGGTATATTTGCTTTACCTTTTCTCTTCTCCCCCGCTGCCTGAAATAATAGAAAAGTCCGACAGCGAAAAGCAGGATCAACAGGGCAATAAGAGAACTGATGATATTGCTGGTTCGCAACTTCTCTGTTCTTAAGTTTTGGGTAAGATTCTCAGCTTGTAAAAGACTAATCTGTTGTTCCTTCCTCTCCTCATCAAACCTTATTTTGGCAAATTGATATTTGAGTCGCAGATTGGCTTCTTTAAGACTGTCACTTAAGAAAAGATATCGCTGTACGTACTCATCCTCATCCCTGCCCTCTGTGAGAGGAATAAGCCTACTAAGGGCTTCAACCTCTGCGGCAGGATTGGATAATGTCTTTGCTACTTCCAGGTACTTTTCAGCATAAAACTGAGATAACCCTGGATCTTTATTCCTATAGAAGTCCGATAAATGAGAATAACTAGTCTGAGTTCCTTCTAAATCCCCAATTTTTTGTCTTTGCTCAAGAGCTTGCAGCATGACCTTATCGGCTTCACAAGTAGGATCCTGCAACCAACGCATGAAAGCGTAATTATCTCTAAATCTTATCTGGGAAATTTCACTGGCTTCATCAGATCGTATGATCTCCCGGAAAATTTGAGTCGCTTCTGAATAATTTTCCTGATTCTTGTGAAGAAGAGCAATGTTATGCAAATAGCTAAGACTATCTTTGCGATTAACAGCATACCTCAACGCATTATTATACTCCTTAAGTGCTTCTGAATAGAGTTTTTGCTCTCCATAGGTAAGCCCCAGTACATTGTATGCAGAACTCACATAATGGGGATCATTTTCGGCATCAAGATATTTTAGCGCCTCTATGGCAGATTCCTGACTTCCTGCAAAGTCTCCATATCCATATTGAGCATGAGCCATATCAAGAGAGCGCCTTCCGGCTAAGGAGGTGTCCCCGTATTTTAAATACAGATTACGTGAATAGTAAGCGTTTCTGAATTGTTCCTCGGGATTGACATTTTGGAAAGACCAGGACTTTCTGTAATATCCTTTGGCCTGGTAGAAGAGATCTCCCTGAAATTCTGCCGCCGAAATTAAACTGTCGATCCAAAAATCAATACTGTCTTCAATTCCCAATCGCGTGTAAGCATATATCTTCCCATCCAGAAGTGCAACCAGTGAAGAATCCCTCTTGTCTTTTATTGCCGCTAAACCTTTGTTATAAAGCCCTAACTTCTTTTCAATGTTTGATGTATCAAGACCCAGTAAATAAAAATAACCTGCGGTACCCGGTTCAGGAGCAACCGGAAGCTCCTCCTTTTCCTCGCCTCCACAACCAATTAAAAACGTGAGGCAGAAAAGTAAAAGAAAGGAGAATTCAGCAGCTTTTTTCATAACCACAAACATAAGAAAAAGCGTTAACAAACCTTTGGGAAGTTAAATAAAGTGTAATGAAATGCTCTTCTCTTTAATGAATCAATATAAAAATTATAAAATTTCATATGATCCACGGTTGATTTTAAACAATAAAGAGCTAAAAATCAATTATTCTCATTAATCATAACGTTCAGGTTAAAAAAATAAAATAGGCTAAAAATAAGTTAAAGGAGTAAGGGTCAATTTTTCAAAGCCAATCCTTTAATAACTTTGAGAAAAGCTACTTCATCCGCTGGAAGAGGTAACCAAAATTCCTTAATTCAAACTGAATAATCACTTTAAACTTACTATCATGAGTGACAAAACATTTTCCTGGAACAGGACCCGAAGAATAAGTTCATCTACTGAAAAATCAGATGAAACTAAAAGTACAAGAAGAAAAGACTGGGGATATACAGACCAATATCGCCGAATGATGCAGCGCGATTCCCGTAGAAAATCCACTTCAGAAACCGAATAAAGGATTAAAAAGCCAAAAGACGTTTTTTATGCTTCTGAGGTTCAGGAATTAATTTTCCTCATGTTTTTTCAAGAGCCCTTTTTCTTAGATATTTTTTACCCCTTCAGTTTCTAATTATTGGAGGCAAAACAACCAGTGAGATGAAATCCAGGTATAACTAATAATCATAATAGAACCTGATAAAGCTGATTCCGTTACAATATCCTTTTTCAACTTATCGGCTCAATAATATTAAAAACAAAAAGGGCAGGAGTTTATGCTCCTACCCTTTTTAATTCTACTTCCTGAAATTTTAAACTATCTCTGCCGTTAGGCCTTCCTCAAGAAGTTTTCCACATCTAGGTTCAAGGTCTTTATAAGTCCCGGTTTTTACTGTACACTTACCTTTGTAATGTACCAGTAAAGAACATTGTTCGGCTTGCTCGGGGGTGTGATCACATGCAATGATCAATGTTTCTATAACATGGTCAAAGGTATTGTAGTCATCGTTATATAAAACGATCTCATGCAGTTTGGATTCCTTGCTTTCGACCTTCTTCTTCTCAAGAACTTCTTCTTGTGTACTCATAATCAATCCTTTTCATTGGAAAAACAGGGTTTAAATATAATAATTTCTTTCTAATCATTCTTTTTAAGAAATCTTAAAGCCACCCATTCTTCCCGTTCTTTGTAGTCATTATATTCCAGTCCCTGTTTCTCACATGCCTCTCTAATAACAGGTATATCTTTTGAGTAGAAACCACTTAGGTAAAGTTCTCCTCCCTCATTAAGGCAGTTGTAATATGTTGGCATATCCTCAAGAAGGATATTTCGGTTGATATTGGCAATTATGACGTCATACTGTTGATCTTTAAGTAGCTCTGCGCCACCCTCAAAAGCTTCTATCTTTAGACATTCATTGCGCTCAACATTCTCCTGAGTATTTTGAAAGCACCAGTTATCAATATCAATAGCATCTATTTGAGATGCACCTCTTTTCTCGGCAACTATTGCTAAAACTCCAGTACCACACCCCATATCGAGCACCTTTTTACCCTCGAGATCATGCTCCAAAAGAAATTCGATCATCATATGAGTAGTAGCATGATGGCCGGTTCCAAATGACATTTTTGGCTCTATTACAATGTCATAGGTGACATCGGGCTTGGGGTGAAAAGGTGCTCTTACTCCACATTTTTCATTTACTATAATGGGATGAAAGTTCTTTTCCCATTCCACATTCCAGTTCACCTGTTCAATTTCGGTTTGGGTGAAAGAAATATCGAATTCATTTGACTGGAGAATATGTATTCCCGTCATTGTTTCTGCCTCGTACTCTTCCTTCGGAATATAGGCAGTGATCCCATCTTCATTCTCCACAAAACTCTCAAAGCCCGCCATGCCCAATTCGGCAATAAGGATCTCTGATGCTGGTTGTGGAGGCTCAATTACAAATTTAAACTCCAAATAATTCATGTTCTTCATATTAAAAGGCATTGGCAATAGCCATAAAGTCTTCGGCTTTTAAACTGGCACCGCCAATGAGTCCGCCGTCTACGTCTTCTTTAGCAAAGATCTCCCGGGCATTACTAGGTTTTACGCTACCCCCATAAAGTATGGCTACATCATTAGCCAACTCACTACCGAATTTTTCAGAAATAGTTTTCCTTATAAATGCATGCATTTCCTGCGCCTGTTCCGGGGAAGCGGTCTCTCCCGTACCAATGGCCCAAACAGGTTCATAAGCAATTATAACTTTCTCCCATTGATCTTCAGAAAGATGAAAGAGGCCTTTTTCCAATTGTTGTTTTACTACTTCAAAATGTTTATCGGCTTTACGTTCATTTAATTCTTCACCACAGCAAAAGATCACTTCCATATCATTTTCAAGAGCAGCATTGACTTTCTTAGCCAGTAAGTCATCTGTCTCTTTGAAGATCGCTCTTCGTTCACTATGCCCAAGGATAACAGTTTTTACTCCCACGCTGGTCAACATTTTTGCCGAAACCTCCCCGGTAAAAGCTCCTTCGCTATTCTCGTTCATATTTTGAGCAGCAACTTCAATCTTTGAATTCCTTAAAGATTCAAAGGTGTGATAAAGGTTGGTATATGAAGGTGCTACAATCACACGAACCCCATCATTTTCTTTATAAAGGTTCTTGATGTTGGAAAGTAAATCCTCAGTTTGTGCCAGGTCATTGTTCATTTTCCAATTCCCTGCTACTATTTTATCTCTCATAATGGTTGTTTAAAGGGTAAGTTAATATTCTGATTTTGATGCTCTAGCTAAAACTTTTATAAAATTCAACCGAAATTCTTAATAATCAACACATTAAGATCCTGAAGAATATTCTCCAGCTATAGATACAAATATAGGACTGCAGGCTCGAAGAACCTGCAGATTTAGAACAAAAAGTTGAAAAAACAGGGTGCCAAAAATGGCATTTTTGGAGCCTCTTAAAATTGAAGCTCGGCGGCATCATTCCAGTGCCGTTTCTGCAGAATAGTTCCCTCCTGAAGTCTTACAAGACCAGGATTGCTTCGGACTATTGTTTTAAGGGCGGTTTCATCACTAAAATACCATTCCAGATCAAGATCATACTTCTGGTTCATTTGCTCCTTAAGTTCTTCACCTGAAGCAGACAGCCCAATAACTCTATAGCCGTTACTGCGAGCCCTTTCAATCACCTCTTCCAGTTTTTGCATTCCATCAGCTTCACTACGACCAAGGCTGTAAGCAATGATCATAAGCAGCTTATCTTCAGCAAGAATTTCGGAAATATGGTTTTCGCCGTTTTTTTCTATTGAAAAATCATGAATGGGTGGCTCATATCCTTTTTGCACAAGTTCTGTATCTACTTCAATAAATTCCCCTTCAACTGCGGGATAAGCTCCACTGGTAGTGTAGACCTTCTCCTCTCCATTGACACGGAATTTCCAATTGTAATCATAAACTGCTTCGGGCGCTCCCGGTGGTACCTTCATTGCCTGCTCGATGTTGGTTCCTTCCTTATAGGCCCTAAAATCAAAGACCGGCAGGTGCATTAGAACATAATAAGCGAATACAAAACACAGCATGAAACTTAAAAAGACGATCCAGCGGTGAGAGGCTTTTGCAAAATAAGGTGTAATATATTCCCTTTTAAAGAAGAGAATTAGAATGAGGACCAACAGAATAACATCCTTATAGAAAGACTGCCAGGGAGTTAAGGGAATTGCATCCCCAAAACAACCACAATCGGTAACCTTGTTGAAGTATGCGGAGTAAAATGTGAGAAATGTAAAGAAGATAATCATAAGCAACAATGCCCAGGTTGTAAACTTCGGGAGATAGCCAATAAGCAGCATTATTCCCAGCACCAGTTCGAAAACGACCAGAAGGATCGCAATTATAAGTGCAAAAGGAGCCAAAAATTCCAGGTCGAGTACTGAAGGGCTAAAATATTCCTCAAGCTTAAAGGAAAAACCAATTGGGTCATTCAGCTTCACAAACCCTGAAAAAATGAATAACAGACCCACAACCCATCGGGCAATACCTACCAGAATTTTCATGTATGATTATTTAAGATTTACTCAATTCGCTCTCTTCATGAATATGAATAAGGGCAAAAACAGCATAGTTGATCATATCTTCATAGTTCGCCTCAATTCCTTCACTTACCAATGTTTTGCCTTTATTATCTTCGATCTGTTTTATTCGCAGCACCTTTTGAAGAATAAGATCTGTTAGGGAACTCACCCTCATTTCACGCCAGGCCTCTCCATAGTCGTGATTCTTATTTTCCATGAGTTGCTTTGTTCGGGCAACGGTGCGATCATATAGCTCCTCCACTTCTGCTGAAGTAAGGTCAGGCTGTATAGCAATACCTTTTTCCAATTGGATCAAAGCCATGACCGAATAATTTATGATCCCAATAAATTCGGGCACCTCGCCTTCATCAACTTTTCTTACTTCATTCTCCTGAAGCCCTCTTATACGCTGCGCCTTAATGAAGATCTGATCTGTAAGAGAGGGCAACCTCAATATTCGCCATGCACAGCCGTAATCTTTCATTTTTTTCATGAAAAGGCCGCGACATTCGGTAATCACAGCATCATATTGGGCAGAAGTATCCTTCATAGAAATGGTTAATTTGCGTAAATTTCGCTGATTTTATTCTTTTTGTCAAAGTTAATTTTTCCAACCAAAAAACAACATTTTTCGGGATGTATATCAACTGCAAAGGCCAACTTATAGATCTTTCTGTTCCAAAAGTAATGGGAGTCCTCAACCTTACCCCCGATTCCTTCTACGATGGCGGCCGCAGGAAGCGCCGGGAAGACCATATGCATCAGGCAGAGAAAATGTTGGCAGAGGGAGCTGATTTTATTGATGTTGGTTCCTACAGCAGCAGGCCCGGCGCCGATGACATTTCGGAAGAAGAGGAACTAAAGCGAATACTTCCGGTAGTGGAGGAACTGGCTGAGAGATTTCCAGATGTAATCCTTTCCATAGATACCTTCCGAAGTAAAGTTGCCAGGCAATGTGTGGAAGCAGGTGCAGCTATGGTCAATGATATCTCCGCAGGAAATCTTGACGAGAAGATGATGGAAACTGTAGCTCAAATGCAGGTGCCGTATATCATGATGCACATGAGAGGTAATCCTCAAACTATGAAAGACCTCAATAGTTATAATAATCTTGTACAGGACATACTATTTTATTTCTCTGAAAAAATAGACCGTGCCAGAGACTATGGAATAAACGATCTCATTATTGACCCGGGCTTTGGCTTCTCAAAAAATATTGAGCAGAACTTCGAGCTGCTCTCTAAATTACAGCTCTTTAAAAACCTCGACCTTCCCATTCTTTCAGGGCTTTCGAGAAAATCTCTTATTTATAAAACCTTTAATACAACACCTGATAATGCCTTGAACGGCACCACAGCTTTGAACACAGTAGCATTAATGAATGGCACCAATATTTTGAGAGTACACGACGTAAAAGAGGCAGTGGAATGCGTGAAATTGCTGCAGCGTCTCCCAAACTAGCTCATAATTTTTTACATTTACCAAAAAGCAACCTACTTTGGAGTTCCTGGACCTACGCATTCTAGATATTGTTGACATCATTTTTATTGCGGCCCTGCTCTATTACATCTATAGACTGGTAAAAGGAACCGTCGCCGTCAATATCTTCATTGGGATAGTGATCATTTATTTTGTGTGGAAGCTCACCCAGCTGCTACGCATGGAAATGCTTAGCAGCGTACTTGGAGAATTCATTGGGGTGGGGATGTTCGCCTTGATTGTGGTTTTTCAACAGGAAATCCGAAAATTCCTCCTAATGATCGGGTCTACTAATTTTGCCAGAAGAAGGCGTTTTCTCCAGACCTTAAAGATCATTAAAGACGATCTTGAAACTCCTAATGATATCGAGGCAGTAGTGAAAGCCTGTGAAAACATGGGTAGAACAAATACCGGAGCTCTTATAGTGATCCAGCGAAACACGAGCCTTGATTTTGTAAAGCAAAGCGGGGACCCAATGAAGATCCTGGTAAACCAACCAATAATCGAATCAATCTTTTACAAGAACAGCATACTGCACGATGGGGCACTCATTATTGAAGATAATTACATTACAGCAACAAGAGTCATTCTTCCCGTCTCAAATGACCGAACCATCCCTCTTCGTTTCGGACTCCGACACCGTGCTGCGGTAGGAATTACCGAAAAAACCGATGCTGTTGCACTTGTGGTAAGTGAGGAAACAGGACAGATCTCTTATATAAAAGACGGGGAATTTGTAATGTTCCAGGACAGAGATGACCTTATTAAAAAATTGAAATCAGATCTTGTTTAAATCCTTTCTTAAAGTAGACAAATCAGGGTTGATCTAAGCTGATTCTTCCTGCATGAACTGCACCTCATACAAGTTCTTATAGTATCCGTTTTCCTTCTTCAGCAATTCTGAATGAGTTCCCAGCTCTACGATCTTACCAGCATCCATTACCAGGATCTTGTCGGCTTTTTTCACGGTTGCAAGCCTGTGGGCAATAACTATGGAGGTACGGCCCTGAGTGATTTTTAAAGTGGCATCCTGTATGAGCTGCTCACTGTATGAATCCACAGAAGAAGTAGCTTCATCCAGAACTAATATACTTGGGTTACTTACATAAGCCCTCAAAAATGCAATTAATTGACGCTGTCCCGATGAGAGCATAACCCCACGTTCCTTCACGTTGTAGTCATAACCTCCGGGCAGGCTGGCAATGAATTTGTCAACACCTATTTCCTTTGCCGCCTTTACCACTTGATCTTTGGTGATCTTTGGATCATTAAGGGTAATGTTATTAAAGATCGTATCTGCAAACAAAAATACATCCTGAAGCACAATTGCAATTTCCCCTCTCAGGCTTTTGAGCGTCATATCTTTAACATCAATACTATCAATAAGTATGCGGCCACTTGAAATTTCATAAGAACGGTTCAGTAAATTAATAATTGTTGATTTCCCTGCACCGGTAGCTCCCACGATCGCCACAGTCTCACCGGGTTCCGCTCTAAAAGAAACACCTTTAAGTACTTCTTCATCTCCCACATAACTAAACCTCACATTTTCAAATTCGATTTCTCCCTTAAGATGATCTACTTCTACTTTTCCGTTATCGGCAATGGAGGCCTCAGTGTCCAGAATCCCGAAAACCCTGTTTGCAGCGACCATACCCATTTGGAGGGTATTAAATTTATCGGCAATTTGCCGCAAAGGCCTGAACAACATCTGGCTCAACTCCACAAAGGCAACGATTACCCCCAGAGTGATCGCCTCACTTCCGGCAACCACTCTTAAACCTCCGTACCAAACGATCAAACCTATGGTAATGGAAGTGGCCATTTCGGCAATAGGAAAGAAGATGGAATTATACCACACGGTTTTCACCCAGCCTTTACGGTGTTTATCGTTAATATGCTTGAAGTTTTCATATTCCTTCTCTTCCCGCGTGAACAGCTGTACGATCTTCATTCCGGTAATTCTCTCCTGGACAAAGGTGTTGAGATTAGCAACCTGTGTACGCACCTCTTCAAATGCCAGCTTCATTTTTTTCTGAAATACTCTTGTCGCATAAAGGATGAAAGGCAACACTACCAGAACTAGTAAGGTTAGCTGCCAACTCTGGTAGAACATGAAGGCAAGGATAACCAGCATTTTTAACAGATCACTGATGATCACAAACAAGCCCTCACTAAAGATACTGGCAATAGTTTCAATATCGCTCACAGCCCTGGTGACCAGACGTCCAACTGCCGAATTATCAAAATATTTCATCTTGAATTGCAGCATATGTTTAAAGAGATTCACCCGAAGGTCCCGTATCACCTCCTGCCCCAGCCAGTTTGCAAAGTAGATGAAGCAGAACTGAAAAATCACCTCCAGCAAGAGAACACCTACCATTAAACTTATAAAGAAAAATAACTGATCGTTATCTTGTGGAACTATAGAATTGTCTATAGTAAGCTGCAGTAAATAAGGACGCATTACTCCCAGGAACGACAGGAGAATAGCGGCAATAGCTACAAAATAGAAAGCCCATCTGTACGCATGAGCGTAACCAAGCAATCGCTTAAACAGAGTAAAATCAAATGCGTTTCCCGATGCTGCCATTAATCAAAAATACTTTCGGGATATTTAATCCCTGTTAAATAAAGTCCGTGAGCAGGAACCGATGCTCCTGCCTCGCTCCTGTTTTCACTTTTTATAATACGGTGCATCTCCTTCACCTCCAGTTTTGACTGGCCAACATCCAGCAAAGTACCCACTATAGCTCTAACCATATTGCGCAGAAAACGATCTGCAGTGATATGGAAGACTAACATCTCATTTTCCTGCACCCACTCCGCCCTGTCGATTCTGCAATTATAGGTGTGCACGTCTGTCCGCGATCTGGAGAAGCATTTAAAATTTTCATATTCCCGTAAGATTTGTGCCGCCTCATTCATCTTTTCAACATCCAGAGCTTTATGTACAAGGTGTGCTGAATCTGTTACAAAAACATTTTTTCTGGTTGTTATCCAATATTCATAGGAACGGCATATAGCGTCAAATCTTGCATGAGCTTCAGGCTTCACCAGCCTTAAGCGCTTCACAGCTATATCTTTTGGCAAGAGGGAATTAAGCCTGAAGGTAAATTCTTTAGAAAAGTCGGCTTCAGAATCAAAATGGGCAAATATCTGCCGTGCATGGACTCCGGCATCTGTCCTTCCGGCTCCAACTATTTCAACTTCCTCCTGAAGCAAGGTTCTCAAAGAATTCTCCACAACTTCCTGCACCGAAATTGCCGTAGGCTGTCGCTGCCAGCCATGATAGGCTTTTCCGAAGTATTCCAGCTCCAAAAAATATCTCAATCTAAATTTTTACTTTAGCAAATTAAAGAGACAAAGATAAGCCATTAAAGGCAACCGCTCATTCTCCACAGTCTTTAGATTTTTAATCCTGTAATAATTATTCTCAATGAAAAAGATCTTACTGCTTAGTGACACCCATGGATACATAGACGACCGCATTCTTACTTATGCCGGGGAAGCAGATGAAGTTTGGCATGCAGGTGATATTGGAACTATTGCAGTAAGCGATGCACTTAAAAAAATAAAGCCTCTAAAAGCCGTTTTTGGGAACATAGATGGCGGAGAGGTACGCAAAGAGTTTCCCCTTAACAACAGGTTCATGTGTGAAGAGGTGGATGTATGGATCACACATATTGGTGGTTATCCCGGTCGCTACTCTCCTGCTGTAAAAGATGAAATAAAACAGAATCCACCGAAGATCTTTATTAGCGGACATTCCCACATCCTGAAGGTAATGAATGACAAGAAACTTGGACTATTACATATGAACCCCGGGGCTGCAGGTAAACAAGGCTTCCACCAAATGCGCACTATGCTTCGATTTGTTATTGATGGCAAGGAAATAAAAAACCTGGAGGTAATTGAACTGGGGAAAAGGTAGTTTTGAGTGGTCAATTCTCAGTGGTCGGTGATCAGTAGTTAATAGTTATTGGTTAATAGTTCTCGGAAAAAACTGCTTCAGAAATACCTTCCAAAAATACCATTTTTGGCACCTGATATTTCTTGATCCTTAAACTTTGAACTTTAAACCTTGAACTAAAAAACCCGGAGCTTTCACTCCGGGTTTTTACGCACTAATACTACTAAGATAAAAGGTTTATCGCAACCGGTCCACAGATTTTACAAGATCTTCATCCTTTTTTATGGCCTTATTGGCCAGCACTAAAAAAACGATAGAAAATACAGGAGTCAGCATCCCAATACCTTTCTCTGAAACCGAGGTTTCTCCAGATACAGTTAGGGACCAATAGACAAATAATCCTAGTAAAATTAAGTTTAATAAGATATTGATACGCCCCAGCACGAACTGAAGCTTTCTATTCTTAAACAAAAAGATCGTAACTAAAGAAATTAATGCAGATAGCAGAGTCAAGCCTAAGGCTGAAAATACATCTTCAATGAATACCGGATTCCCGCTTTGACCTTCCCACAGCTTGAATATAAAAACAAAACCGGCACTAAAAAGAGCCGCGATCAAAAGGTAAACTGTCTGTACTCGTTGTAGCATTAATCTTCAATAGAGGCACAAAAATAAAAGATTCTTTTTAGAAACCATATTTATAATCTGAAAATAATATTGTATAATTGCAGTATCAATTCGTAACCAATTCAATAAAGGTTACTTAGACTCCTAAAATTTTTTCGATTCTTCCTCGAGAAGGTTAATTAAACCAAAGACCAATTTTATTTAAGAACATTCATGTTTGAAATTTCAGAATTAAAGGCTAAAAAGCTGCCTGAACTTCAGGAAATAGCCAAAACGCTTCGGGTTCCAAAGTACCGCACGCAAAAAAAGCTTGACCTGGTATACCAAATTCTTGACTACCAAGCCGCCAACCCTAAGAAGGTTCAGGAGGCTTTGACAGATGAAGAGGTGAAACCGCAGCCGCAGGAAGATCAGAATTCCGATAAAAAGCAGCGCAAAACACGTCCGAGAAAAGAAAAATCTACTACTCCTAAATCTGCAGGAGAAAAGCACCAGCAATCGGGCCCAAAAGCCGAAGCTTCAGGTGACCAAAAAGAGAAACCTCAGGAAACCAAAAGCTCTTCCGACAATAAAGCTGAGTCCAAAGGTAAAAAGGAAGATTCAGGAAGACAACAGTCTTCTAAAGATTCCGGCTCCCGTAATCAGCAGAAAGACAACAGGAGAGATAACCGCCAAAAGGATTCCCGGGACAATCGAAACCAGAGTAACCGCGATAGCGGAAACCGCGACAACAGCAACCGCGACAGCGGAAACCGCGATAACAATGGAAACCGCGACAGCAACAGGGACAGCGGAAATCGTGATAGCGGCAACCGGGATTCCGGAAATCGGGATAACCGCAACCGTTACAAAGAACCTGACTACGAATTTGATGCAATTATCGAAAGCGAGGGTGTTCTTGATATCATGCAGGATGGTTACGGATTCCTGAGATCTTCAGATTATATGTACCTTTCTTCTCCCGATGACATTTACGTTTCCCAGTCACAGATACGCCTGTTTGGATTAAAAACAGGTGATACCGTTCTAGGACAGGTGAGACCGCCAAAAGAAGGAGAAAAATATTTCCCGCTTATAAAGATCAATAAGATCAATGGTCTTGATCCACAAGTGGTAAGAGACAGAGTTTCTTTTGAACACCTTACTCCACTTTTCCCACAGGAAAAATTTAATATCGCCGAGAGACAAAGCACCGTTTCTACAAGGGTAATTGACATGTTCTCCCCAATTGGAAAGGGACAAAGAGGGATGATCGTTTCCCAGCCAAAAACGGGAAAAACAATGCTTCTTAAGGATATTGCCAATGCAATTGCAGCAAATCACCCTGAAGTTTACCAGATCATTCTCCTTATTGACGAACGCCCTGAGGAGGTGACAGACATGCAGCGAAATGTAAAAGGGGAAGTTATTGCTTCAACCTTTGACAAGGAAGCTCATGAGCATGTACGGGTAGCGAATATCGTTCTTGAAAAAGCAAAAAGAATGGTAGAATGTGGACATGACGTTGTGATCCTACTCGATTCTATTACTCGTTTGGCTAGGGCATATAACACAGTACAACCTGCCAGCGGAAAAGTACTTTCGGGTGGTGTGGATGCCAACGCTCTTCACAAGCCAAAAAGGTTCTTTGGAGCAGCCAGGAATATTGAAGGTGGAGGATCTCTTTCGATCATTGCTACTGCATTAACTGAAACCGGTTCAAAAATGGATGAGGTGATCTTTGAAGAATTCAAAGGTACCGGTAACATGGAACTACAACTGGACAGAAAGATCGCCAACAGGAGGATTTTCCCTGCTATCGACCTTACTTCTTCCAGTACGCGTAGAGATGACATTCTTCTTGACGAGAACACACTTCAAAGAATGTGGGTGATGCGTAAGTATCTTGCCGATATGAATCCTGTAGA
Source organism: Salinimicrobium sp. CAU 1759 (assembly GCF_054482715.1). Lineage (NCBI taxonomy): Bacteria > Pseudomonadati > Bacteroidota > Flavobacteriia > Flavobacteriales > Flavobacteriaceae > Salinimicrobium > Salinimicrobium sp. CAU 1759. The sequence continues at coordinate 274,269 of NZ_JBTLRK010000003.1, forward strand.
AGCAATGGAATTCATCAACGACAGGATCAAACAAACAAAAAATAATGAGGAGTTTCTTATCTCCATGAACGGATAAAGAACAGACCTTTCAAAAATGACAAAATCCGGACATCTTTCGATGCTCCGGATTTTTTTGTGTCTTAATGGTGCCACAGCAGAAGTTGGCTATAGCGGACTTTTACCGACCGCCTACTGATATCAATTGAAGGAACGAGCACCACCCTGTCCTGCAGACTCCTCTCCTCAATAAACATACTGTTATGTATTCTATAGGGTGGCTGGAAAAATTAACGGATCATTCCTAAATGTTGTGGAGGAAATGAAGTAAAGCTGGATATTTGCAGAAAAATTACTGTAGGTGGATAATAATTATCTGGATCTGATTAAGCTTGTATTACCACAATTCCTTGTGGAGAATTTTGATTTAGTAAAGAGTAGAAAAGAAAAAGAAGTACTTCATCTTTATTTTGAAGAGCGTAATATACCTCCTCAAGAACATTCCTCCAAGATCTTGGTGTCTAAAGGTTTTCACAAAGAAATTACCATTCAAGACTTTCCGCTCCGGGGAAACACTGTTTATCTTCGTGTAAAACGGCGTCGATGGCTGGATAAGGATACCGGGCAGGTAGTGCAAAGGGACTGGAATCTGGTAGCACAGGGAACCCGTATGACCAACGAGTTCGCTGCTTTTTTAAAAGAAATTAGTCGATACTAAGGCTTCAGACTGCCATACCATTGGAAGTTTCTACAGTGTCAATGGGAAGAAGTTACAGCGGCAATACAAGGATTTTTTAAGCGACTTCAAACATTGGAAAGAAAAGAAGCACGCCAGAAAGTGGCTCATCTTTCCTGAGAATATGGGGCCTTACCTCCCTATCGATGAGACTGCTCTATCCAAAGGAGAGCTCTACACGATCATCACCAATAAGAAGGCTAAAGGAAAAAAAGGAGCATTAGTAGCTATTATTGCCGGTACTAAAGCAGAATCTATCATTGAGCAACTACTAAAAATCCCCTCCTCTCAACGCAATAAAGTAAAGGAGATCACCTTAGATATGGCGCATTCAATGAAGCTTATCGTGCAGAAGTGTTTTCCAAAAGCAATACAAGTCACAGATCGGTTCCACGTTCAGAAGCTGGCCATTGAAGCTTTACAGAACGTCCGGATCAAACATCGATGGGAAGCAATAGACTATGAAAACGACCAGATACAGAAGAAAAAAATAAAAGGTCAAAGTTATACTCCAGAGACTTTTACCAATGGAGATACCAAGAAACAATTATTAGCCAGAAGTAGATATCTGCTATACAAAGCTCCCTCCAAATGGACACAAAGTCAATCTAAAAGAGCTAAAATACTGTTCAATGAATATCCCGACATTGCTAAAGCTTATGACCTAGTCAATAGCCTTAGAAATGTATTTAACCAGACGTCAACCATTGAAGCAGGGTATACAAGATTAGCTCATTGGTACAAAGAAGTAGAAGAATCCGGTTTTAAATCATTTAATACCGTCGCCACGACAATAAGTCTAAACTACAGATCAATCTTAAACTACTTTAGAAATAGAAGCACAAACGCCTCAGCAGAATCCTTTAATGCCAAAATAAAAGCTTTTAGAAGTCAGTTTAGAGGCGTAAAAAACGTAGAGTTCTTTCTTTATAGATTAACTACAATATTTAGCTAATCCACAACTTTTGTTCTTGATCCAAATTAACCTCACTGCCCACCTGCGGCGGAATCCCTTCCCTATGAGAAGAAAAATTGTACAAAAATATAAGAAGAAAACAAGGAAGCGAAGGATACGACGGGAGGAGGATGAAATAGTAAAACGAAAAAATGCCTCTCGCTTTCACGAGAGGCATTCCTCTATAAATTGAACACTACTATTCTAATTAAAGTGCAGCAACGTGCTTAGCCAGACTTGACTTAAGGTTAGCAGCTTTATTATCGTGAATAATGTTTTTCTTCGCTAATTTGTCGATCATAGAAGCTACAGTAGGATATAATGATTGCGCCTCCTCTTTTCCTGCATCACGCAACTTCTTGATGGCATTCCTTGTAGTTTTATGCTGGTAGCGGTTTCTAAGACGTTTTGTCTCGTTGCTACGGATTCTCTTTAACGATGACTTATGATTTGCCATTACACTCTTATTAAATTAATTCTTTCTCAGTAGTCCGTAGGGGAATCGAACCCCTGTTACCAGGATGAAAACCTGGCGTCCTAACCCCTAGACGAACGGACCAATTGTTATTTCAAAGATGGTTTACACGACTTGCAAACCTTTCGTAGTCCGTAGGGGAATCGAACCCCTGTTACCAGGATGAAAACCTGGCGTCCTAACCCCTAGACGAACGGACCATTTATTTTCAAATGCGGATGCAAAAATACAACTATTTTTCAATGCCGCAAATGTTGAGGAAATTTTTTTGAAATTTTAATAGGCCTTAGCAAACAACACTCTCCCCACAGATGGTTTACCCGTGTAAACACAGGCTCCTTCCTCATTTTCTGCATTAAACGGAATCAGCCGTATAGTGGCTTTGGTAACTTCTTTGATCTTATTTTCTGTCTCGGCAGTACCATCCCAATGAGCAGAAATAAATCCACCTTTTTCTTTAAGTACTTTTTTAAATTCTTCAAAGCTCTCAACCTCCGTAATATGCTCATTACGGAAATCCTTTGCCTTTTTATACAGGTTCTCCTGTATCTCGGTCATAAGCTCTTTCACTTTTCCTACCACCTCATCCTGCTGAACAAATTCTTTGCTCAAGGTATCTCTTCTGGCAAGTTCTACAGAACCTTTTTCAAGGTCTTTTGGACCAATAGCAATTCTAACCGGCACGCCCTGTAATTCATATTGAGCAAACTTCCAGCCCGGCTTTTGCGTATCTCGATTGTCATACTTAACTGAAATTCCCTGTGCCCGGAGATCTGACGCCAGTTTATTTGCCACTTCACTAATTTGGTCCAATTGCTCCTCTCCTTTGTAAATTGGCACTATTACCACCTGGATTGGCGCAAGATTTGGAGGAAGCACGAGACCGTTATCGTCACTGTGGGTCATAATCAGTGCTCCCATCAGCCTGGTTGAAACTCCCCAGGACGTGGCCCATACATGATCAAGACCTCCCTCTTTTGTAGCAAACTTCACATCAAAAGCTTTGGCAAAATTTTGACCCAGAAAATGTGATGTCCCGGCCTGAAGCGCCTTTCCATCCTGCATCAAGGCTTCAATACAATAAGTCTCTTCGGCTCCGGCAAAGCGTTCGCTTTCAGTTTTTCTACCCTTGATTACCGGCATCGCCATGAAACTCTCAGCAAATTCGGCATAGATGTTATTCATTTGTTCTGTTTCGGCAAGAGCTTCAGCTTTTGTAGCATGAGCTGTATGTCCTTCCTGCCAGAGAAATTCCGCAGTACGTAGAAAAAGACGGGTACGCATTTCCCAACGCACAACATTTGCCCACTGGTTCACCAGGATAGGCAGGTCGCGGTAAGATTGAATCCAACCCTTGTAGGTATTCCAGATAATAGCTTCAGAAGTTGGTCTTACCACTAGCTCCTCTTCCAGCTTTGCATCGGGGTCGACTATTAATTTTCCGGCATTATCAGGATCGTTCTTAAGTCGGTAATGCGTAACTATAGCACATTCCTTAGCAAATCCTTCAGCATTCTTTTCTTCAGCTTCGAACAGGCTTTTAGGAACAAATAATGGAAAATAAGCATTTTGGTGCCCTGTTTCCTTGAACATCTTGTCGAGTTGCGCCTGCATTTTTTCCCAAATCGCATAACCATACGGCTTGATCACCATACATCCTCTTACGGCAGAATTTTCAGCCAGGTCCGCCTTGACAACTAATTCGTTATACCATTTTGAGTAATCTTCTTTTCGGGTAGTTAGGTTCTTTGCCATCTCCTGTCTTTTGGCACAAATCTTGTACCTCGTTATAATAATAAATGTTAGCGCAAAACTAACTATTTTTATCTTTGTTCAATAATAAATTCGACGCCATGAAATCAAACTACAAGCTTTTAAACGTGAGGAGCCTGCTCTTTGCAGTGAGTTCTCTGTTTTTATTAGCTTCCTGTAGTTCTTATCAGTATGCCGGATATGATAATGATGGAATCTATAGTTCCTCTAATCAAGGCGAGGCTTATACTGCTAATGATTATGAGGAATCTTATGAAGACGCATTATATTACAAAAATCTCTTTGGTCAAAAAGCTTCTGAATTTGAAGCAGTACCGGAGAGCGGAGCCATCTTCACAGATGTCGAGAGTTATTCTTCGGGCCATTATGATGAAAACATGTTTGGGGCCGAAGGCCTGGAATATGAGCCGGGACGTGCTGCCTGGGGAACAGATCCAGATGAGATAGCGATCAATGTCTACAACAATAATATCGGATATCACCCATTCTATTATGGTTATGGGTATGGCCATCCATTCTCCTACTATGGAGGGTTCTACGATCCTTTTTGGGGGCCTGGATATTACGGTTATGGTTTTCGAAACCCATATTATTATGGGCACCCTTTTGCCTACCACTCGTGGAGATGGAATACTGGCTGGGGATTCGGCTGGGGTGGCTACTATGGCTATGGCCACAGGTATTCGCCGTATTTCCCGTATGGGGGTTATTATCACAATTATCCTTTCTACAACCGCAGAGATGTTGCTTACAATGCAGGGCGTAGAGACAGCTATTCCAATGATTACAGGAACAGGCAGGTCAACGCAGACAGCCGAGTCTCCAGGATCCAGGGATATTCCAATACCCGAAATGTACGCGCAGCAGGAAAACGTGTAAATGATAGCAGAACTTATCAAACCCGTTCCACTCGCGTAAGATCAACTTCAACAAGAAGCAATGACGCTTATAGAAGTTCTACTCAGCGCAGATCTGCACCTGCGGTAAGAGGTAGATCATATGAGAATTCCAGACCGGCAGTGAGATCAAGCCGATCTTCAAGAAGTAATAACAGCTCGTATAGATCTTCAACACAAACAAGATCTTCATCTGGCGCAACAGGCTCATCTTCGAGTTCCAGCAGATCAAGCCGTGGAAGAGGTGGAAATTAGTCCTTATCTAAAGCTTTATAAATGAAAAAATTAATTTTTGCCTTCACAGCCATAGTTTCTATGACTGTGGAGGCTCAAAATATTACAGATGCCGTAAGGTATTCCAATACAGACCTTAATGGAACAGCTCGTTATAGAGCAATGAGCGGAGCCTTTGGTGCGTTGGGAGGTGATCTTTCCTCTTTAAATGTGAACCCTGCAGGTTCAGCGGTTTTTCTTAACAGCTTTTCCACCCTCACTCTCAATGTAGAAAACAGCGATAACGAAGTGAGTTTCATGAATGGGTACAACACCAACTCTAACTCTCACACTGATCTGGGACAGGCCGGTGCTGTTTTTGTCTTTAATAACAATGACCAGGAAGCAAACTGGAGAAAATTTTCCCTTGGTTTTAACTACAACAAAACAGCAAGTTTTGAGGATGATTTCCTGGCAGTGGGAAATAACATGCGTTCAATTGATCAGTACTTCCTCGCTTACGCTAATGGTATAGCGCTAGATTATCTTGTCCCTTTGCAAGGTGAGACAGATGGAGACCTCTATTCTTATTTAGGTGAGAATCTTGGTTTTGGGGCTCAACAGGCGTTTCTCGGTTTACAGGGAGGAGTGATTGGAGTAAACAACCCGGATAATATTCCTGAATCTGACCCTTCTTATTATGATCTGGACACATATAGCAGTATACTGTCTCCGGGGACCTACAACCAAAGATATGCTTATGCCGCGACAGGTCTTAATGGTAAGTTTTCATTCAATTTCGCCTCTCAATATCAGGATTTCCTTTACCTCGGCCTTAACTTGAATACGCACTTCATCAATTATGAAAGAATGACTGCAATAGATGAAGGAAACCTGGATGCACCGGCGGAATATGTATACTTTGAAGATCGACTAAATACTCTAGGAAGTGGATTTAGTTTACAATTAGGAGCTATAGCAAAAGTGGGACAGAATCTACGCGCCGGAGTTTCTTACGAGTCACCCACATGGTATACGATCTCTGAAGAAACCACTCAGTATATCGAATCAGATCTTGCAGTTGTAAATCCCAATGTTGTTAATGTATATCCTGATTACAAGCTGCAAACTCCGGCAAGTTACACGGGAAGTCTTGCCTACCTCTTTGGCTCTGCCGCGCTTATTAGTTTTGATTACACTTATAGAGATCATGGAACTACCAAATTTAAGCCGACAGATGACCCGGCTTTTGTGGCACAGAACGATCTAATTTCTAATGCTCTACAGGGAGCTTCAACATTTAGAATTGGAGGAGAATATAGAATAGAAAACTGGAGCTTAAGAGGTGGATACCGTTTTGAAGAAAGTCCTTACAGCAATGGAATTACGGTAGGTGACCTCGAAGGATATTCAGCCGGACTTGGTTACAACTTTGGGAACGTAAGAATCGATTTTGCGTATGACAGGTCTTCAAGAGAAAACAATCCACAGATGTACCAGGTGGGATTGACCGACAGGTTAGATATTAACAGAGAAAATTCCAATTACTCTCTGTCGCTTAGTTTCAACTTATAGTTTTTAGAAATTCTTATTACTAAAACAGCCTTCGGGCTGTTTTTCTTTTTCGGGCCATTGGGGTGATGCAACTTGCTTCCTCAGATTACCAGAAAAGGGTTTAAATATGTATCTTTGCAAGCTTAATTACTGAGTGTTTAGACCGTACTTTATAAATATTATGAAAAAAGACCATATTGACGAGGCTATTGATGAAATGGGAGATGCTTTTGTGAGCCCCAATACAGACACGCCTATGCGTAAGGACGCATTTGATATAAGTGACGAAGAAAAGATCGACCGCATCCAGGAAAATGTAAGGAACATAATGGATACCCTTGGTTTGGATCTAACAGACGACAGCCTTAAAGGTACTCCAAAAAGAGTGGCCAAAATGTTTGTGAAAGAGATCTTTGGTGGACTTCACCCACAGGTGAAACCGAAAGCTTCAACCTTTCAGAACAAATATAAGTACGGCGAAATGCTCGTAGAAAAAAACATAACCCTCTACTCTACCTGCGAACATCACCTGCTTCCTATCGTGGGTAAAGCTCACGTAGGTTATATTTCTAATGGTACTGTAGTAGGTCTATCGAAAATGAACCGAATCGTAGATTATTACGCAAAGCGCCCACAGGTCCAGGAGAGACTTACCATGCAGATCGTGAAGGAACTTCAGGAGGTGTTGGGGACAGAAGATGTGGCTTGTGTTATTGATGCCAAGCACCTTTGTGTGAACAGCCGCGGAATTCGCGATATTGAAAGCAGCACAGTAACCAGTGAATACGGCGGAAGGTTCAAAGATCCCGAAGCAAGAAGGGACTTTTTGGACTACATCAATCTGGAAACCGAATTTTAAACAGGTTTATAATTTATGGCACTCTACCAGCAGCAGGAATTAAAGATCTACAATTCAATATCGGGAGAAAAAGAAGTATTTAAGCCCATCAACGAAGGTGCAGTTGGCATGTACGTTTGCGGTCCAACTGTGTATAGCAATGTTCACCTTGGTAATTGCCGCACCTTTATCTCCTTCGATCTGGTCTTTAGATATCTAAAGCATCTGGGTTACAAAGTGCGATATGTACGGAATATTACTGATGCCGGACACCTGGAAAACGATGCAGATTCAGGTGAAGACAGGATCGCCAAAAAAGCACGTTTAGAACAAATAGAACCAATGGAGGTCGTTCAGCGCTATACCGTTGATTTTCACAATATCCTCCAAAAGTTCAACAATTTACCTCCAAGCATTGAACCTACTGCAACAGGCCACATTGTAGAGCAGATTGAGATCATCAAAGAGATCATGGAGAAAGGTTATGCTTATGAAGCCAATGGTTCCGTATATTTTGATGTTCTCAAATTCAATGAATCCCATGATTATGGGAAGTTAAGCGGAAGAAAACTGGAAGACATGATCCCTAATACCAGGGAACTGGCTGCCCAGAGTGACAAAAAGAATCCTCAGGATTTCGCCCTTTGGAAGAAAGCAGAGCCTCAGCATATCATGCGCTGGCCTTCCCCATGGAGTGACGGTTTTCCCGGTTGGCATCTGGAATGTACAGTGATGAGCTCTAAATATTTAGGTGAAGAATTTGATATCCACGGCGGCGGAATGGATCTTAAATTCCCTCATCACGAGTGCGAGATCGCACAGGGAGAAGCGGCCACCGGGAAGACTCCGGTCAATTACTGGATGCACGCCAATATGCTTACCCTTAATGGCAAGAAGATGGCTAAGAGTACAGGCAATAACATTCTCCCAAATGAGATCTTTACGGGCGACAATCCCAATCTCGAAAAAGGCTTTGCTCCTACTATAGCTCGATTCTTCATGTTACAGGCCAATTACCGGAGCATCCTTGATTTTTCCAATGAAGCTTTTATGGCAAGTGAAAAAGGCTTCCAGAGGCTTATGGATGCCTTCCACACCCTTAACAGTCTTGAAACTTCAGATAGATCGGATTTTAATGTAGCTGATTGGAGGCAGAAATGCTATGATGCTATGAATGATGACTTCAATAGTCCAATCCTGATTGCTCAGCTTTTTGAAGCGGTAAAACAGATCAACATCATAAAAGATGGCAAGGCTGAGATCAATGCTGAAGACCTTGAGCTTCTTAAAAAGACTATGAGCGACTTCATTTTTGAAGTTCTGGGACTTGTAGATACAACTGAAGCTGCAGATAATGACTTTGGAAATAAACTATCAGGAACAGTGGAGTTACTAATAAAGCTTAGGGCTGAGGCACGGGCAAACAAGGATTTTTCAACAAGTGATAAGATCAGGGATGAGCTTATTGAGTTAGGAATTCAACTGAAAGACGGCAAAGAGGGTACTAGTTTTAGCATTGAATAAAAGCTATGAGGTGAAAAAGTGGTCAACATATCCGCTTATTGGACTTGTGAGATTTTACCAGCGTTTCATCTCTCCCTTCACTCCGGCCACTTGTCGATACACTCCCACCTGTTCTCAATACACCGTTGAAGCACTTCATAAGCACGGGGCTTTGAAAGGCGGATGGCTCTCTCTTAAACGCATTGCCAGCTGCAACCCATGGGGAGGAAAAGGATATGACCCTGTTCCGGAGAAACTTCAGCAGGAAAAATAAGTCGAAAAGTTGCCGAATATGTATCTTTACCTCCCAACAGTAAAAACACATCATGCTTTTCAATAAGATCTACTGGAATCCTTCCGAAGGAATTGATCTGGGATTTTTCGTTATTCACTACTATAGTTTAATGTTTGTTATCGCCTTTACCATAGGTTGGTATCTCATGAAGAGCATCTATGAAAGAGAAGGTGTTTCCCTTGAAAAACTGGATTCTCTCTTCATCTATACAGTTCTTGCTACACTTATAGGTGCAAGGCTTGGACATGTCATCTTCTACGACTGGGATTACTTCCAGAACCATTTACTGGAAATTTTCTTGCCGGTACGTTTTGAACCGGAATTCGAGTTCACAGGCTTTAGAGGCCTGGCCAGTCATGGAGCAGCAATAGGAATTATTACAGCAATGTACCTTTATTGCCGCAACGTGCTGCACAAACCTGTGCTATGGATCCTGGACAGGATAGTTATACCTGTAGCCTGCGGTGGGATCTTCGTTCGTATTGGGAATTTCATGAATTCTGAGATCATAGGAAAACCCACTAACAGCGATTTTGGTGTAGTTTTCACTAAACTGGGTGAAGATTTCGCAAGGCATCCGGCTCAACTCTATGAAGCCGCATGTTATCTTGTAGTCTTTTTTATTCTTTGGTACACCTACTGGAAAACCTTAAAAAGAGAAAAGCTGGGTTATATTTTTGGACTATTTCTTGTCCTACTTTGGTCTGTTAGGTTCTTTGTCGAATTTGTGAAGGAACCACAGGTGGGTGAAAGAGTGAATTGGGTACTAAATACCGGTCAATGGTTGAGTATTCCTTTCATCCTTGCCGGCTTTTACTTTATGTATAGGCCTTCAACTAAAACCCGTGTAAAATGATCCGAAAAAACGCATTTTTGGGCCTTCTGGTAGTCGGTATTCTTGCAGCGGGCTGTAAAGACAAGCCTGAAGCTCAAAAGCAGGACATTTCTGAACCTATTTCTTTCACCAAAGAAGCAGAAGCTTATCTCACAAAATCTGGTGGTGACACCATTCAATTCCTGCAACTGGAGATCGCCGATGATGATTACCAGCGGGAAACGGGATTGATGTACAGGGAAAGAATGGAACAGGACCAGGGTATGCTGTTCATCTTCGATAATGAGGAGCCACGGGGTTTCTATATGAAGAACACCAATATTCCACTTGATCTAATCTTCCTTGATGCTGAAAATAAAATTGTGAGTATTGCTAAAAATGCAAAGCCACAGAGTCTCGAAACAATTCCTTCTGAAGTTCCGGCACAGTATGTACTGGAAGTAAACGCCGGCCTTTCAGATGAATGGGGGCTGCAAGTTGGTGACAGCTTAATCCTGAAGAGAAATTAAAATATAACCTTCCGAAAATGCCATTTTTCAAGCCTCTTTTTGAGGCTTTTCTTTTTGAGATAGCTTCCCAAAACCTAACCCTCTCTTCAAATACTTAACCAGGAACACGAAAATGTATTCCTGATACCAGGAAAAACCCTTCCTGGTCCTTTTCTTCTCAATTGCTAAACAACAGCAAACCTGGAGCTGGCTCAAAAGTTTAAAAGGAAGCTTTTAACCATCGTTCTAACTTTAGAAAAAAATGCTACTCTACCACCTCTAACTTCAATGTACTACCTGCTCCAAAAAGGGCAAAAAAAAGCCTCCCGTTTCCGGAAGGCTATATGTGAAAAGCTGATGAAATTAAGCTACAGCTTCTTTCTTTTTCAGTTCTCTTCTCCTGGTTTCTTTATTGAACGTGTCGTAAGTAACCGGCGTTGCAATAAAAATAGAAGAGTAAGTACCCACAATCACACCAACAATAAGGGCGAACATGAATCCTCTAATGCTTTCTCCACCAAAAATGAAGATTGCAAGAAGTACTACAAGTGTAGTTAAAGAGGTATTCACTGTACGACTCACTGTACTGTTAATCGCAGCATTAATAGCATCTTTTTTGGTCCAAGACGGGTGCTCATTGAAGAACTCCCTGATCCTGTCAAAAATAACCACGGTATCATTCAGCGAATAACCCACAACGGTAAGAATTGCAGCGATGAATGCCTGATCGATCTCCATATTGAAAGGCATGAACTTATAAGTCAGGGAGAATACTCCCAGTACGATAAGAACATCATGTATAACTGCTATTACTGCACCAAGTGAAAATTGATATTTTCTAAACCTCAACAAGATGTAAAGGAAGATCACCAACAGAGAACCTAATACAGCCCAAATAGAAGCTTGTTTAATATCATCGGCAATAGATGGTCCAACCTTTATAGATTGCATTATTCCAATCTCTCTTTCACCCTCACTTCCAACAGTAAAGTCTTCGTAAGTAGTTCCCTCAGGTAAATAGGACTGAACTGCACTGTATAGCTTTCTAGAAATTTCCTCATCTACTTCACTTCCTTCTTCTTCTACTTTATACTTAGTAGTTACTTTGATTTGGTTGGCAGCTCCAAAAGTCTTGGCACTCGCACTTCCAAATTCCGCAACAAGGTCATCTTCGATTTCAGATGGGTTGATGGCCTGCTCAAATCTTACAGTATAGCTCCTTCCTCCAACAAAATCAACACCCTGATTTAATCCCTGAGTAAACAGGGAACCTAAGCTCACAAGAATAAATACTCCTGAAACTATATAGAAGGTTTTTCTCTTCTCCAGGAACTTAATAGTAAGTCCGGAGAAAAGGTTCTTAGTAACCGAAGTTGAAAACTCAAGACTCTTGTTTGGGTTCTTGGCATAATTGTCAATGAACAACCTGGTAATAAAGATAGCTGTGAAAAGAGAGGTAGCAATACCTATCAATAAGGTGGTTGCAAACCCTTTAATTGGACCAGTTCCAAGAACCAGAAGGATCAAGGCCGTAAGACCAGTCGTGATGTTAGCATCAAGAATTGACGAAAGAGCATTATTAAATCCGTCTCTAATTGCATCTTTCTGAACTTTTCCTTTTGCATATTCCTCACGAATACGCTCAAAGATAAGAACGTTCGCATCCACAGATATACCTATGGTAAGAACGATACCCGCAATCCCGGGAAGGGTAAGAACCGCTCCTAGACCTGCAAGTACTCCAAAGATGAAAAGGATGTTCACCACAAGGGCGATATCGGCAAAAATACCTGCCTTACCATAATAGAAGATCATCCAAAGTAAAACAAGAACCAGTGCTATACCGAAAGACATAATACCGCTATCTATGGCTTCCTGTCCAAGAGAAGGACCAACGATCTCACTCTGTACGATATCTGCTGAAGCAGGAAGTTTACCTGCACGTAATACGTTTGCTAAATCCTGACCTTCTGTAATACTGAAATCACCAGTGATCTCACTTCTTCCACCGGATATTGGTCCGCTGGATACTCCGGGAGCTGAATAAACCACATTGTCAAGAACTATGGCGATCTGGCTCTGGTTCTCAAAGGCGTAACCTGTCATTTCTTCCCAGGACTTAGCTCCTTTTCCATTCATTTGCATGGTTACAGCAACTCTACCTACTTGATCGTAAGCTTGTGTAGCATCTGTGATCACACTACCCGAAAGTGGTGGCTCATTTTGCCTGTTACCTATTAAAGCATAAAGCGGTGCAGCCTCATCATCTTCACTGGTAATTCCCCATACAAATTTTGCATAACGCTGTTCACCTTCAAGAAGGCTGCGCACTTCGGGCATATTCAGGTACTCCCTTACTTTTGCAGTGTCCTCAATGTTGAAAGTAGCCAAAACAGGACCTCCCTGGAAACCAGGAGAAGCCATTAGGTCAAACAAAGGATTGTTTTGCTCAGCTACCTGGGCTGTATCATTAGCAGATTCCAATAAAGCATCGATCTCATCCTGCTCTGCTTCTGCAGTATCAACATCAGCTTCTGCGGTCTCCTCAACCTGCATTTGCTTAAGCACATTGTTGGCTTGAACAAAGAAGTTTTGAAATTCATTGCTTTTATAAACATGCCAGAACTCTAACTGCGCTGTACTCTGTAAAAGGTCTTTTACACGTTCTATTTCTTTAGCACCAGGTAATTCAACAAGAATTCTTCCTGAAGAACCAAGACGCTGAATGTTTGGTTGAGTTACACCAAACTTATCGATACGCTTTCTTAATACTTCAAATGCAGAAACTATAGATTCATCAATCTTTCTTCTAATGATCGGCTTCACCTCCTCATTGGACATTTCGAAATTGATCTCCTCACTCAAGTTTCTGTTAGCAAAAATATCGGGAGAAGCAAGGCGTGCATCAGGAATTTCTTCGAAAGCTTCAAAGAAAAGGTCAAGGTAGTTCTCCTGACTTGTTCTTTGAGCCTCATCTGCTCTTGCAAGAGCCTGGTTAAAAGCAGGATCTTTACTGTTGTTCGCTAATTCCCTCAAGATGTCTTTGACAGAGATCTGGAGGATCACATTAATACCTCCCTTAAGATCCAGCCCCTTGTTGAGCTCTTTTTCCTTAGCCGAGTTGTAGGTGATTCCAAGAAATACCTCCTCATTACCAATAGAATCAAGATACCTCTGTTCGGCTCTCTCCCTAAGGCTTACATAATTGTCAACACCTTCGGGGATCTCTTGCTGCGCAAATTCTTCGGCATCGCCCTCAATATTACCAGCAATAAATGTGAAAGACAACTGGTAAATACATACCAGAGCAAACAATATCGCGAATACCTTGATTATTCCCTTGTTCTGCATTATTCTTTAATTTATGTTCAATTTTTAAAAACGGACAAATATAGGTTTTCAAGATAGAAATCCCAATTATATTTTTTGAAAAAATTAACTTTTGGATATAAAAAAAGAAGCTCCTCAAAACCGCTGCCAAATTTGCTATTCATCGACCTTCCCGGCATTTCTCAGGAAGGAAAATACTCATCAAAAATGACATTTTTGAGAAGCTTCTTAAAAGCTATTTCTCACTAAAATTATTTCTTCAAATCAAGAAGATCATTTGTTTTGGAAACTCCTTCAGAACTCTCCTTTAGTTTAGCTTTTTCGGCTTCATCGAGTTCTATTTCCACGATCTCTTCAATCCCGTTTTTCCCGAGGATCACCGGCACACCAATGCAAAGATCGTTCAGCCCGTATTCCCCCTCTAAAAGGGCAGAACATGGAAACATTTTCTTTTGATCATTGGCAATTGCCTGTACAAGTGAAGATACAGCCGCTCCAGGGGCATACCACGCACTGGTGCCAAGCATCTTTGTAAGAGTAGCTCCCCCTACTTTGGTGTCTTCTTTGATCTGCTCTATACGCTCTTCAGAAAGGAATTTCGAAACAGGTACAGAGTTGCGGGTAGCAAGACGTGTTAACGGCACCATCCCGGTATCGCTATGCCCTCCTATGACCATCCCGTCAACATCTGACGCAGGACAATCCAGAGCTTCGCTAATTCTATATTTAAAACGGGCGCTATCAAGAGCTCCTCCCATTCCTATGATCTTGTTCTTTGGAAGATTAGTGGTTTTATGGACAAGGTAAGTCATGGTATCCATAGGATTACTTACCACGATCAAAGTAGCATTGGGAGAGTGCTCCAGAAGGCTCTGAGAAACCGATTTTACGATATCTGCGTTTATCCCGATCAACTCTTCCCGGGTCATTCCCGGTTTTCGCGGAATTCCACTGGTAATAACAGCAATGTCTGAATTTGCAGTTTTTGAATAATCATTTGTACTTCCTGTTATTTTAGTGTCAAATCCCAAAAGAGAAGCGGTTTGCATCAGGTCCATTGCCTTTCCTTCAGCATAATCTTCTTTGATATCTACTAAAACTACTTCTGAAGCAAAATTTTTAATGGCGATATATTCCGCACAGCTGGCTCCTACAGCTCCGGCACCTACTATGGTAACTTTCATTGTGAATTAGTTTGATTAATAGTCCAGCGAAAATACGAATTTTCAAGGATTTCTCCCTCACATATCTTGGCAAAAACAGGAGATCAAATGCTTACGTGGAGACCTAAATTTGCATTGAAAAATTCTCCAACTGTCCCCATAGCGCTTAACCTAAAACGGTCGTAATAAAGATTAAATCCAAAATCTCCCTTGAATTGTATTTTAGAATCCTCCAAACTATCGACCTCAGCATTAACAAGATCTACCTGACCGGTTCCCCCAAAAGTGTAGCTGAACTGTGAATTCATAGCACCGGCTGCCGCAAAGACTTCAAAAAGTCCCCATTTTTTCGAGCCGATGATTTCAGCCATAAAAAGATTGGCATCAACATCAATTTCATCCAGTACGACGAGGCCTTCAGCCCCCTTAGGTTCAAATTCATATCCCACAATTAGTTTGGAATAAGAAGCACCAAAGGCTACTTGAAAGTCTTCAGGATAAACGTATCCAAAGTACTGATTCAAATTATGCTTAGCCCCCAAACCGTATGTACTGGCAGTAACTCCATCTATGGTTAATTCTGGCATAACTCTCACAGTCACTTCAGTTCCCGCCGAAACACCTACAGCTGCCTGCAAAAAAGCATGTGGAACATAATTTCTTCCTATCCCTTCAATAGCTTCCAGTCCATTCACAGGAATAACTTCACCATTAAAATTTATTTCTCCGCTAAAAGTCACAGGACTCCCACCGCCAAAAGCTGTAGGTAGAGTAACATTCTCCGCACCGTCTATGTTTAAAAGCCTAAGGTCTGAATTTGATAGATTAAAATTCTTTTTATCTGAGGAGACAAATAGAGCATTTCCATGTAAGGATACCCGAAATTTCCATTTTTCAAGCGGGATGGCAGAACTAAACCAACCAGCACTGGCCTGATATCCTGCACCCTCGGCAGCGGGCTCAGAAAAATTTCCTCCTAAGACAAGAATATCATCAATAAAATCAGCAACATCATCTTGAGCAAGAACATTTACATGAAATGCAAGAAAGACAAAAAAGGAAATCAGTAGTTTTTTCACAATGGTTGATTTTGAAGTTGAGTAAAAATAATAAAAAAAGCATAGCTCCTTCAGGAGTTTCCTACAAACAGAAAAGCCCCGCATTTCTGCAGGGCTTTAAATTTTTATTCTGGAGTTTACGCATCAATATTTGCGTAGACTGCATTCTTCTCGATGAACTCCCTACGAGGCGGCACCTCATCTCCCATTAACATAGAAAAGATCCTGTCGGCCTCTCCTGTATTGTCAATTGTTACCTGACGCAGAGTACGGAATTCAGGATTCATGGTTGTATCCCAAAGCTGTTCTGCGTTCATCTCTCCAAGACCCTTATATCGCTGTACGCTCACCCCTCCATTGTAAGAAGCAGCGATTTCATCCCGCTCCTTGTCGTTCCAGGCGTAACGCTTTTTACTACCTTTCTTGATCAAGTAAAGAGGTGGAGTTGCAATGTAAACGTGACCGGCTTCGATCAACTCCTTCATATACCTAAAGAAGAAAGTAAGGATCAAAGTTGCAATGTGACTACCATCAACGTCGGCATCACACATGATGACGATCTTGTGATATCTAAGCTTGGAAAGGTTCAGCGCTTTACTGTCCTCCTCTGTACCAATGGTCACACCTAAAGCAGTGTAAATATTTTTTATCTCTTCGTTCTCAAAGACCTTGTGACTCATAGCCTTTTCAACGTTCAGGATCTTACCTCTTAGTGGAAGAATAGCTTGAAAATGACGGTCACGACCTTGTTTAGCCGTTCCACCTGCCGAGTCTCCCTCAACAAGAAAAACTTCACTCTCGTGTGGATCCTGAGAAGCACAGTCAGACAACTTACCGGGCAATCCACCACCGCTCATCACAGTTTTACGCTGTACCATTTCACGAGCCTTTTTGGCTGCATGACGGGCCTGCGCGGCCAAGATCACCTTTTGCACGATGGTTTTGGCATCATTAGGATTTTCTTCCAGGTAATTTTCCAGCATCTCGGAAACCGCTTGCGAAACAGCAGCAGTCACCTCTCTGTTTCCCAGCTTGGTTTTTGTCTGCCCCTCAAACTGAGGTTCAGAAACTTTAACCGAAACAATAGCTGTCAATCCTTCACGGAAATCGTCTCCGGAAATCTCAAACTTCAGCTTATCAAGTAAGCCCGAAGAGTCTGCATATTTCTTTAAGGTGGTAGTTAAACCTCTTCTGAAACCTGCCAGGTGAGTACCTCCTTCGTGGGTGTTGATATTATTAACGTATGAGTGAAGGTTTTCGTTAAAAGATGTGTTGTAAACCATCGCCACCTCAACAGGAATGTCATTCTTCTCCCCTTCAATTGCAATTACCTCACTGATGATAGGCTCCCTGGTTCCATCAAGAAACTTAATAAATTCTTTTAGTCCTTCCTCAGAATGAAAAACTTCAGAAACGAACTCACCTTTATCGTCCTTCTCCCTGCGATCTGTAAGAGTAATAGTGATCCCTTTGTTCAGGAAAGCCAGTTCCCGCATTCTACTGGCGAGAGTATCATAGCTGTATTCAGTAGTTTGCTGAAAAATACTCTGATCCGGCTTAAAGGTTACAATAGTACCGTTAAGATCTGTAGTACCTACAGATTTCACCGGATACATTGGTTTACCTCTTTCGTACTCCTGCTCCCAGATAATTCCATCCCGGTAAACAGTAGCCTTAAGATGATCGGAAAGCGCGTTCACACAACTTACCCCAACCCCGTGAAGTCCACCGGAAACTTTATATGAATCCTTATCGAATTTTCCTCCTGCCCCAATCTTGGTCATTACCACCTCGAGTGCAGAAACCCCTTCTTTTTTATGCAGATCTACAGGAATACCTCGTCCATTATCCTCTGTAGTAATAGAATTGTCTTCGTTTATGGTTACACTTATGGTATCGCAGTGTCCCGCCAGCGCTTCATCAATGGAGTTGTCTACCACCTCGTAAACAAGATGATGCAAGCCTCTCACTCCAGTATCACCAATGTACATTGAAGGGCGCATGCGCACGTGCTCCATCCCCTCCAGTGCCTGGATACTGTCAGCCGAATAACTGCTTCTTTTAACCTCTTCGCTCATACTTAAATTCGTTAAAATTTTATCAATTTCTATAACAAACAAATATACCAAAATCATGCCTGTAAAACCACTTCCACCCCTGTTAAAGCCTTGAAGTTATCAACAATTTCTGTGGAAAAACCCTCGCTTGTAGCCCTTTGTAAAGACCTCATATAAAAACAGCCAGCAAAGCTGGAGTCTGATTAAATCTGCAGATTCACATTTTTCATGAAACCCTGTGAAAATTCTCCTGTAGATGTTTTTCCACAAATTCTTTCCTTTTGAATTTCATCCTGAAGGAGAGTAATATCACACCATACTTCTCAAAGTCAAATTTTTCATCTTTTTAACGGCATTTAAAGAAAACCTTAACTTAAGTTTCCTCTACATGATTTATATTTAAACCATTAATTAAAAAACAGAAGAAATGAAGAAACTATTTATAATGCTGGCAGTTTTTGCAGGTTCATTATTCACACCTCAAATGTATGCTCAGAACACTCCGGAAACTACAAAAGATAATGACGGCCCTAATTTTTCTAAATTGGACGTTAGCCCTATGGATGTTGCTTTATTTAGAGGTGAAAACAATGAACCGGTGGCCAGAGTACTTTACAGCCGGCCTCAAACCCGCGATAGAGAGATCTTTGGTAAACTAATTCCTTATGGTGAAGTATGGAGAACAGGAGCTAACGAAGCTACTGAGATCACTCTATACCAGGATCTAATGGTTGGTGATAAAACTATTAAAAAGGGAACTTATACTCTATTTACTATTCCAAAGGAAAATGAATGGACAATCATCCTTAACAACAGCACAAATATTTGGGGTGCTTATGATTATCATGTGGAAAAGGATGTGGCGCGTATCACAGTCCCGGTAAGAAAATCCCCTGTTCCTATTGATGCACTTTCAATGAGCTTTGCAAAGAGCAATGACGGCGCGAATCTTTTTATTGGATGGGATGATCGGTATGTAAAAGTTCCGTTTAGAGAGACTATGTAACCTCACAAGAAAAGAAGAAATAAAAAACGCCCTTCTTAAAAAGGGCGTTTTTTTATGGGATATTTAGATACTTATGGGTTTGTAGGGAAACCTTCCACTTTGGGTTTTCCATTACATAATCCACGATCAAGGGCATCATTTTATCTCTATTACTCCACTCAGGCTGTAAATATAATATGCAGTTTTCATTTACTTTGGCAGCTTGTTCCTCAGCGAACTTAAAGTCATGCTTATTAAAGACGATCACCTTTAATTCATGAGCTACCTTATATATTTCCTCGGTAGGAAGTTTAATCTTTTTAGGAGAAAGGCAGATCCAGTCCCATATCCCCGTTAAAGGATAAGCCCCCGAAGTCTCGATATGGATTTTAGCTCCTTTTTCCTTTAATCCTGTAGTAAGAGGTTCCATGTTCCAGGTGAGCGGCTCCCCACCTGTGACCACGACCGTTTTACTGCTTTTTACAGCACTTTCTACAATTTTATCTACTGCAGTTGCAGGATGTAAAGCAGGGTTCCAACTTTCCTTCACATCACACCAGTGGCAACCAACATCACAACCCCCAACACGAATAAAATAGGCGGCAGTTCCCTTGTGGAAACCTTCACCCTGTATAGTATAAAATTCTTCCATTAGCGGCAGCATCTTTCCCTGCTCTACCAACTCGTTCATTTCCTTCTCATTCATAAGCGGCAAAGGTAAACAAAAACCTGAAGCCTTCTCCCTTGAGCTCACAAAAGCACACCTCTCAAAAATGCCCTTTTTGAGACCCCTTCATGAGAATTATTTTCGTTCTCCTGTCAAAGTTTTCTTACTTTAACCAATTATTTAATTGTTGTAGAGTTGTACCAAATCCTAAGAAGATCCTCAATTTTTCTTTCCCTGCTGCTACTGCTTTCCTGCGCTACAGGAAAAGACCTGGAAAGGGAGCTTGAAAAAAGCTTTTCACAAACCGAAAATTCCCTCCCATGGTTCAAAGGGATGATGGTCTACGAACCGGCCACTAAAAAGGTCATTTTTGAGCACAATTCCCATAAGTATTTCACTCCTGCCTCGACCATAAAACTCTATAGTTTTTATACGGGAATAAAACTCCTGAAGGATTCCATTCCCGGACTTAAATACGCTATTTCAAAGGACACCCTCTACTTCAGCGGAACAGGAGATCCTACTTTTCTGCACAAAGATTTTGACTCCTCCAATATCCTTAGCTTCCTAAAATCTGCTCCTGAAACTATTGTTTTTGTATCTCCTGAAGCATCAGAAGAAGCTTTTGGACCGGGATGGGCGTGGGATGATTACAACTATGGATTTTCGGCTGAACGCTCTACTTTTCCGATCTACGGAAATGTAGTTTCTTTTGAAATCTCTCCTGAATCTTTAACCGTAGTGCCTGCAAACTTTGGTAATCGACTACAACCCGACACTACAGGAACTCTAAAGAGAATCCGAAGAAATCAAAAGATAAACAGCTTTGAAATTCCCCTTTTTGGAACCTCAGCATTTCAGCAGAATGTTCCGTTTATGACTTCCCCCGAATTGACTGCAGAGCTACTCTCTGATACCTTACAAAGGAAAGTGATTTTAGCAAAAAAACTTCCGAAGGATCTAAAATTGAATCAGCAGATCATGAGTCAGCCAACAGACAGTATTTACAAAAAAGTGCTGCAAAACAGCGACAATCTGTTCGCCGAGCAACTACTTCTAATGGCGGCAGGAGAAATTTCAGATACACTTAAAACCGAAATTGTCATTGATCATATGAAACAGGAATTTCTTCAGGAGATGCCTGATGATCTCCAGTGGGTAGATGGCTCGGGCCTTTCAAGATATAATCTTACCACTCCGGGGAACATGGTGTGGCTACTGGAAAGAATTTATGAGGAAGTTGAACAGGAACGGCTGTTTCACCTGTTGCCTGCAGGAGGAGTATCGGGGACTATAAAAAGTGATTATCCAGCTCCCGCGGCAAAACCTCCTTTTATTTTTGCAAAAACAGGTACAATGAAGAATAATCACAGCTTGAGCGGGTATTTAGTGACTGCATCGGGCAAAGTTCTTATCTTCAGCTTTATGAACAGCAATTATCTTGTACCAACTGCCGAAATAAAGGCAAGAATGGACCATGTATTGCGAACTTTATATTTGAACTACTAGTATGGAAAGAAGGAAGTTTTTACAGAATATTGGCCTTAGCAGCATGGCTGTACCTTTTTTAAGTTGTATAACTCCGGGATTACTAAATGATACGGTTAAAGCAGGTCAGCCTCTTCTTCCACCGCGCCTAAAAGCGGGAGACACTATTGGAATAGTAAGTCCCGCCGGAGCTATTTATGAGTCTCAGTCTTATGAGATCGCAGTTGAATCCATGCAGGCTTTGGGATTAAAAGTGAAACTTGGAGAGCATGTGAAAGCCCGACATGGGCATCTAGCCGGAACTGATGAACAGCGGGCACAGGAACTTAATGATATGTTCAGGGATCCCGATGTTGATGCGATCATATGCCTGAGAGGTGGTTCCGGAGCGGCCAGACTCCTGAATTTACTGGATTATGATGCCATAAAGAAAAATCCGAAGGTGTTCATTGGGTATAGTGATATAACCGCTTTACATCTCGCGATCCATCAAAAGACAGGACTGGTAACTTTTCACGGCCCCCTCGCTACATCCACCTGGAATTCGTTTGCCGTAGAGCACCTAAAAAAGCTGCTTTTTGAAGCTGAAGCCGTTCAATATTCAAATCCCTCTGAAAAAGGAGGGCTGCTCACGCAAACAAAAAACAGAATAAGGACTATCACGCCCGGTACTGCGACAGGTGAACTTTTAGGCGGAAATCTCTCTGTCCTTACCGGACTCATGGGAACACCTCTCTTTCCCAGCGATTGGACCGGAAAAATACTTTACCTGGAAGATGTAGGAGAACAGATCTATGCTGTAGATCGCATGCTCTCACAGTTACACCTGGGAGGTGTTCTGGAACAAGTAAGTGGAGTTATCTTCGGGAAATGCACTGATTGCGAACCCGGCGGCGCCGGCGGATACGGTTCTTTAACTCTTGAGGAAGTACTGGACCATTATTTTAAACCTCTGGAGATCCCTGCTTTCGAAGGAGCAATGATCGGCCATATTAGCGATAATGCCACCATACCCAACGGAATAAGTGCAGAAATGGATTCCGAAAAGGGAACTTTTAAGTTGCTAAATCCTGCTGTGAGGTAATTAGCGTGAATAGAGAGCTCCCGAATCCCTCACAATTCTTATTTTTATAAAAATTTTAAAGTGGTCGACAAACAACAATTTATTTCTCATATTTCATCAGGTTATCAGCCAAAAGGTGATTCCATTTACCTTGGGGCTGCCATGTATGAGGGAGAAGTGTTTGCTGATGCTGCAGTTAAAATTCCCCTGAAGACCCTTAACAGGCACGGCCTTATTGCAGGAGCTACAGGAACAGGCAAATCCAAAACTTTGCAGATCCTCGCCGAAAACCTTTCAAAAAAGGGAGTTCCCGTTTTGCTTATGGATGTCAAAGGAGATTTGAGCGGAGTAGCAAAACCTTCAGCCGGGGAGGATTTTATTTACGCCCGTCATGAGAAGCTTCAGTATAAGTTTGAAGCATCTGCTTCACCGGTGGAGATCCTGACACTTTCCGAAGAAGAAGGAGTGAGATTGAGAGCTACTGTAAGCGAATTTGGACCCGTTTTGCTAAGTCGCATCCTGGAATTATCTCCTGCTCAAAGTGGTATAATTTCGATCATTTTTAAATACTGTGATGACAATCATTTACCGCTTCTCGATTTAAAGGATTTAAAGAAAATCCTCCAGTACTCCACAAAAGAAGGAAAAGAAGATTTTGAAAAATCCTACGGTAGGATCTCTTCTGCATCCACAGGAGCTATTCTTAGAAAAATAGTTACCCTTGAGCAACAAGGTGCAGACCTCTTTTTTGGAGAAAGGTCATTTGAAGTCGAAGATCTTGTGAGAACAAATACCGATGGCCACGGTTATATTAGTATTCTGCGTCTTACAGATATTCAGGATCGCCCCAAACTCTTTAGCACCTTTATGCTGAGCCTACTTGCGGAGATCTACAATACATTTCCTGAGCAGGGCGACAGTGACAAACCTAAGCTTGTACTTTTTATTGATGAAGCACATCTCATTTTTGAAGAAGCTTCGGGAGCTTTACTCAATCAAATTGAGAGCATTGTGAAACTGATAAGGTCTAAAGGTGTAGGCATCTTCTTTGTTACTCAAAATCCTGCCGACGTTCCAGCTGATGTTCTTGGGCAGCTTGGTTTAAAGATCCAGCATGCTCTAAGAGCGTTTACCGCAAAGGACCGGAAAGCCATTAAACTGGCTGCAGAAAATTATCCGATCTCAGAATTTTACGATACCAAAACCGAACTAACCACGTTAGGAATTGGGGAAGCTTTGGTAACGGCACTGGATGAGAAAGGAAGGCCAACCCCGCTGGCGGCAACTATGTTAAGGGCACCGATGAGCCGAATGAATATTTTAACTCCCGAGGAACTCAGGGAACTTACAGCCACTTCCTCTCTGGCAAAGAAATATAATGAGACTATTGACAGGGAAAGTGCATACGAGATCCTCACCGGAAAGATTGAAAGAGCCGATAACGAGAAATCCCGAAAACAGGCCGAGGAGGAAAGAAAAAAGATTGAAAAAGCAAGCTCAGGGAGAAAGCGCACATCAGGCTCTGGATCTCAAAAAGCTGTAATAAAAGTACTCACCAGTGCGACCTTTATTAGAGGTGTAATGGGAGTTCTCAATAAACTTTTAAAATAATTAATTAAATTCCCCATGCGAAGAAGTCTCTTATTCTCACTTTGTATTACCACCGGACTTTTTATTTCCTGTGAAAAAGAACAGGATCCTTTTTTAATTAGCGCCAACAGCATAGGCCGTCTAACCAAGGATATCAGAATAAACCAACTTGACTCAATTTTTGCTGAAGATTCTATCGTGAAGCAAGTTAGCAACAGTGAATTGTACCGCAAAAGCAATGAAATCGAAGTGTACGATACTGAAGGAAAGAAGCTGCTACTCATAGAACCCGTCCAGGCGTTCGACTCTACAAGCACCATAGGTTTTGTTCAGGTACTTGATCCCAGATATCAAACAGCTAAAGGTTTAGGAAAAGAAAGTACTTTTAAGGATATTATCGAAAATTACACTATATCCAGAATAGAAAACACGCTAAGTGCTGCAGTCATATTTATCGATGAGTTAAATGTATATGTAACAATTGATAAGAAGCAACTGCCGGTGGAATTAAGATATGACACCCAAAGTCGCATACAGGCATCCCAGATCCCTGATGATGCCAAGATCAAGTACTTTATGATCGATTGGGATTAATTATTTTAAAATTCTTAAATGACTGCAGATAATCTCACCCGTTTAAACAAATACCTCAGCGAAGTAGGCTACTGCTCAAGGAGGAAAGCAGATACACTTATTGAACAGGGACGGGTGACCATTAACGGAGAGGTTCCCGAAATGGGAACTAAAGTAAGCCCGGGGGATGAAATTCGGGTCAACGGCGAACTAATAGTTCCTCCCAAAAAGGAAAATGTTTATCTGGCTTTCAATAAACCAATTGGTATAGTCTGCACCACCAATCCCGCCGAAAAGAAGAACATTGTTGATTACATCAATTTCCCTACCCGAATTTTTCCAATAGGTAGACTAGATAAACCCAGCGAAGGGCTGATCCTTCTCACTGATGACGGAGACATTGTCAATAAGATCCTTAGAGCCCGTAACAACCACGAAAAAGAATACATAGTTACTGTAGATCGTTTGATAACCGACGACTTCATCGAAAGAATGTCATCTGGAATTCCAATTTTAGACACCGTGACCCGGGAGTGCGAAGTTGAGCAGTTGAGTAAGTTCGTCTTTAGGATCGTACTTACCCAGGGTCTCAACAGGCAAATTCGCCGCATGTGTGAATACCTGGGATATGAAGTGGTAAAACTGAAGCGAATAAGAATTATGAATATTGAGCTGGATGTTCCGGTAGGAAAATATAGGCATGTCACTTCCGAAGAATTAAGGGAACTCGAGCGGCTTACAGGACAATCCACAAAGACTGAAGAAGCATCGATTGACTTGAAGCCGGGCGCAAAGAAGCCGGAAAAAGAAATAGAAACCTCTTCCTCCAGGAAAAGTATTCCCAAAGAGAAATTCTCCCAAAACAGAAGGAAAAAGGAATCTTAACAGAGAATTAAGCAAATGATCTGGCATATCTGCTTAATTTTAAGAAAAAAGTTATGCCAGACAATCGAATTAAGAACGAAGACCAGTACGAAGCTTTAAGAGACAAAGGCGCGAGCAAGGAAAAAGCAGCCAGGATCGCCAATTCTTCAGATTCAGGTAAGAAAGGTGGTAAGGCCGGAAAATATGAAGATCGCAGCAAAGATGAACTCTACAAAAAAGCTAAGGAAGTAGGTATTGAAGGTCGATCAAAAATGAGTAAAAAAGAATTGATCAGCGCCTTACGTAATCATTAGAAAATGCAAAAGATACAACCATTTCATTTAGCCATCCCGGTAGACAACCTGGAGAAGGCCAGAGTATTTTATAGAGAAGTTTTAGGCTGTGAAGAAGGCAGAAGCAGTGACCATTGGGTCGACTTCAACTTCTTTGGCCATCAAGTGGTCATCCATTACAAAGCCGCTTCTGAAGAAAGAAATACCGGAAGTAATCCCGTAGACGGGAAAGACGTACCTATTCCTCATTTTGGAGTGGTACTGGACTGGGATACCTTTCAGGATTTTTCCGGGAAGCTTAGAAGTAAAGAAATTGATTTTGTTATTGAACCATATATACGCTTTGAAGGACAGGTGGGAGAGCAGGCAACAATGTTTTTTAAAGATCCCTGCGGCAACGCACTTGAATTCAAGGCTTTTAAAAACATAGACCAATTATTCGCGAAATAACTACCTCAACTAAATGAATAGATTAAAGCCGTCTTTAGTACGGCAATTGTTCGTACTACTTCTCATAATATTTCTTCTGGTTTTGATCTTTCGGGAGGTTCTACCGTACCTCTCAGGAATATTAGGAGCAATTACCCTTTACGTGGTCATGAGAAAACCAATGGGTTGGCTGATTTCCAGAAATTGGCAACCTGTATTGGCAGCCTCTTTCCTCATGTTCCTCTCCTTTGTAGGGATTCTTGTACCTATTACCCTCACGGTAATTATGCTGACTTCAAAAATTGGTAAAGCCGTTGCTAATTCTGAAATGGTTATACAGGCAATCAAGGATCAGATCAACGAAGCTGAGGTCTATATAGGCTACGACATAAGTAAGAGTATTGATTCTGCCCGTGTTGCAGATTGGTTATCCAACAATTTGCAAAGCCTGGGGGCCGGCACTTTTAATGCCTTCATTGCAATTAGTATCATGTACTTTCTGTTGTACTACATGTTGATGAACAGGAATGATCTCAAGAAAATGGTGGTTTCTTATATCCCACTGGGAGAGGATAACCTGGAAGTTATTGGAAATGAAGGTGATGAAATGGTGAAGTCAAATGCTCTGGGAATTCCTTTAGTTGCTTTTTTTCAGGGAGTTGTAGCTTTAATTGGTTATCTCATTGTAGGTGTCCCCGATCCCCTCTTTTGGTTCGTGATCACAGCAATTGGAGCCATGGTGCCGTTCATAGGAACTGCAATTGGAATCGTTCCGGTAACGATCTTGCTCTATTCCATGGGAATGGAGTGGCAGGCTATTTTTATTATCATTTATGGATTTGTGATAGTGGGAATTACAGATAACATTCTGCGGCTTTATATCCTCAACCGACTGGCAAGTGTTCATCCTTTAATAACACTTTTTGGTGTAGTGGTAGGAGTTCCGCTCTTTGGTTTCATAGGACTTATATTCGGCCCTTTGCTCGTATCACTGTTTTTGCTTATCTTAAAGATATACAAGCACGAATACGGAAAAACGGAAAACAAATTGTAACCCTCTAAAAAACTTTGCTATGCTCGAAAATGTAAAAAAGAAAATCAACAAAGATTACCTTCAAACGGAAATCTCTAATGTTGATGACGGAGACCTTGATATGGTCATGAAGAACAAAAAAGCAATAGACAAGAAATTAAAAGGCTCCGGTATGAAAAAATACGCAGAGCTTGGAAAGCTGATGTTTGGTATGCTCCAGGATTACCGGAAAGGAGAATATACATCTCCACCGTGGTTCACCATTGCAGCAATAGGTTTGACTTTACTTTACGTCTTTAATCCAATGGATATGTTACCCGATTTTCTCCCCGGAGTTGGATATGTAGATGATTTCGCACTTTTCACGGTAGCTATACGGTTTATAGAATCCGATCTACATGCCTATCTTGACTGGAAAATAGACGAAGCTAAGATGTTGAATTCTTAATTAACTCTTTAATTCTTTCTCCCTTGTCCGGTGGGTTTCCCTTGCCAGTAAAGTATTTTTGAGAAGCATGGCTATAGTCATGGGACCTACTCCACCAGGCACCGGTGTAATATAGCTTGCTTTCTTGGATACATTTTCGAAATCTACGTCACCGGTTATCCTGTAACCTTTTGGCTTAGAATCATCGGGAACTCTGGTGATGCCCACATCGATTACCACAGCGTCGTCCTTGACCATTTCAGCTTTCAGGAAGTTTGGAATGCCAACAGCGATAATGATAATGTCAGCCTGGGAAGTTATTTGAGTGATGTTTTTGGTGAATTCGTGAGTAAGAGTAACAGTAGAATTGCCGGGAAAACCTTGTCTTCCCATCAAAATACTCATAGGTCTCCCCACAATATAGCTCCGTCCTATTACACAAGTATGTTTGCCTTTGGTCGGGATCTCATAACGCTCCAACATTTCAAGAATTCCAAAAGGTGTTGCCGGTATGAAAGAAGTCATGTCCAATGACATTTTTCCAAAATTTGTAGGATGGAATCCATCAACATCCTTATCTGGACTTACTGCTAAAAGCACTTTTTGAGTGTTAATTTGTGGAGGAAGTGGCAATTGCACGATGAATCCATCAATATCATCATTGGCATTGAGCTCTTCGATCTTCGCTAACAGTTCCAGTTCGCTGGTATTGGAAGACATGCGATATTCAGAAGATTCAAAACCCACACGTTTACAGGCCTGTACTTTACTGTTAACATAAGTGAGACTGGCACCGTCATTTCCAACAATTATCGCTGCAAGATGTGGGACCTTCTCCCCACGTTCTTTCATTTTTTGAACTTCCAGGGCAATTTCTTCCTGAATTTCGTTGCTTAATTTCTTACCGTCGAGGAGAGTCATCTTAGTACGCAGTTATTAGTGGGCAGTTAGCAGTCTTGGACTCCAAACTTTCCTGGATTATTGATCATGAAATGTATTAATCTTCCAACCTGCAGGCTTTGATCCTGCAAGCCATGATATTTTTCTTCAGAAATATATCGACAAGCAAGAGCAAAATCCAGCCAAAGCTGTGTTTCTGAATTCTCACTATCGGCATCTGTTAGTTTACTTTTATAGTGCTTTACGTATTCTCTTTTCCTATAGGCTTCTGAAATTGTAGCACAAACACTTCTGGAGGATCTTACAATCTGAGTAGTCAATGCAAATCTTTCTTCGACAGGAAAAGATTTTGACAGTTTAAAAATCTCCATGGCGAGGGCAAAAGCTTTTTGATAGGCCAGTAAACTTTTAAAACTCATCTATCAATTTTGCTTAATCATTACTGCCCACTAAACACTGCGCACTGCTACTGAAAAATTTCAACTACTTCATTCCTTTCATCATCTGCATCATCTTACGGCCACCGCCGCCTTGCATCATCTTCATCATTTTACTCATTTGGTTGAACTGCTTCAGCAACTGGTTTACCTGTTGAACCGAAGTACCTGAGCCTTTACCTATTCTCTTCTTACGCGATGCATTTATGATTGATGGCTTGGAGCGCTCTGCCGGAGTCATGGAATGAATAATAGCTTCGATAGGCTTAAAGGCATCATCATCGATCTCCACATCCTTAAGCATTTTACCGGCACCGGGAATCATGCCCATCAGGTCTTTCATGGATCCCATCTTCTTGATCTGCTGAAGCTGATTCAGGAAATCATCAAATCCAAATTCATTTTTGGCAATCTTCTTCTGAAGCTTTCTGGCTTCCTCCTCATCGTATTGCTCCTGTGCTCTTTCTACAAGGGAAACAACGTCTCCCATTCCCAGAATTCGATCGGCCATACGGGAAGGATAGAACACATCAATAGCGTCCATTTTTTCACCCGTACCAATAAATTTGATTGGTTTATTTACTACCGATTTAATCGAAATGGCCGCACCACCGCGAGTATCACCATCAAGTTTCGTTAGGATTACTCCGTCAAAATTAAGTCGGTCGTTAAAGGCTTTTGCTGTATTCACGGCATCCTGCCCTGTCATGGAATCCACAACAAACAAAGTTTCCTGCGGCTGAATCGCGCTATGAATATTTGCTATCTCGGTCATCATCGCCTCATCAACAGCAAGACGACCCGCGGTATCGATGATCACTACATTGTGCCCGTTAGCTTTTGCATGAGCAATAGCAGCTTTGGAAATCGCAACCGGATCCTTATTACCTTCATCACTGAATACCTCAACTCCAACCTGATCTCCAACTACGTGCAACTGATTGATCGCTGCAGGACGGTAAACGTCACAAGCTACTAAAAGAGGATTTTTTGATTTCTTGGTTTTAAGATAATTTGCCAGTTTTCCCGAAAAAGTAGTTTTACCACTACCCTGCAGACCCGACATCAAAATCACAGAAGGATTACCTGAGAGATTAATTCCTTCGGCATCACCACCCATCAATTGGGTAAGCTCGTCTTTTACGAGCTTAACCATCATTTGCCCTGGCTTTAAAGCGGTAAGCACGTTCTGCCCCAGCGCCTTTTCCTTTACCGTAGTAGTAAATTCCTTGGCAATTTTATAGTTAACATCGGCATCTACAAGAGCACGCCTAACTTCCTTAAGAGTTTCGGCTACGTTAACTTCAGTGATTTGCCCATGTCCCTTTAAGACGTGTAAGGCATTATCTAATTTATCGCTTAAACTTTCGAACATAATCTTTTCTCCAATTTTATGAGCTGCCGGTTTTCACCGATCGTTGCAAATTTAATGATTTGAGGCTGAAGTGAAAACTTTTTCAACTTCACATCTGCTCCAAAAATTCTTTATTTTTTCCGGAATTTTCTTCTGAAAAAAATTTTCCGAAAGAGGTGTCAAAAGTGACATTTTTGACACCTCTTATATTTCATTACTCCTAATTTCGTACTTCTACCTTGGTAAATCGATTTACATTCTCTCGGGTACCTGAATTCCAAGTAGCGCAAAAGAAGATTTGATCACATTTCCAACAGCTTTAGACAACTGAACTCTGAACTGCTTCTCTTTCTCATCTTCGGTACCTAAAATAGTGACATTTTGATAGAAGCTATTGAATTCCTTCACCAATTCATATGTATAATTGGCGATTAATGCCGGACTGAAATTTTCTGCTGCCAATTGAACTGTTACAGGATAGAGTTGCAGTTGCTTGATCAGCTGTTTTTCCTTTTCATTGAGCTCATATGCATAAATAGATTCACTGTAGTCAAAATCAGCTTTTCTAAGGATAGACTGTATCCTCGCATAGGTGTACTGAATAAAAGGACCTGTGTTCCCTTGAAAATCTACAGATTCTTCAGGATTAAAAAGGATACGCTTTCGGGGATCTACTTTCAGGATATAATATTTTAAAGCTCCGAGTCCGATAATTCGGTATAGCTCTTCCTTTTCCTCTTCAGAATAGCCGTCAAGTTTCCCAAGTTCCTCAGAGATCTTTTGAGCGGTAGCGGTCATCTCTTCAATGAGATCATCGGCATCGACAACTGTTCCCTCCCGACTTTTCATTTTTCCGGAAGGAAGATCCACCATTCCATAACTAAGGTGGTAAAGGTTTTCGGCCCATTCATAACCAAGCTTCTTCAGGATCAAAAAGAGGACTTTGAAGTGGTAATCCTGTTCATTTCCTACCGTGTAGACCATCCCATTGATATGAAAATCCTGCACTCGCTGAATAGCAGTTCCTATATCCTGAGTCATGTAAACGGCAGTTCCATCACTTCGAAGAACTATCTTCTCGTCAAGACCTTCATCTGTAAGATCTATCCAAATGCTGCCATCGTCCTTGCGGTAAAAAACCCCTTTTTCAAGACCTTCGCTCACTACATCTTTTCCCAGAAGATAGGTATTACTTTCGTAGTAATTCTTATCGAAATCAACTCCGAGTTTTTTATAAGTTTCCTCGAAACCATCATAGACCCATTGATTCATGGTTTTCCACAGCTCCACCACCTCTTTGTCTCCCGCTTCCCATTGGCGAAGCATATTCTGAGCGTCTTTTAAAATAGGAGCTTCAGCCTTTGCCTCTTCTTCAGATTTCCCCTGGGCTACGAGGTAAGAAACCTCTTCCTTATAGGCCTTGTCGAACTTCACATAGTAGTTCCCAACCAGCTTATCCCCTTTCAAGCCTGAAGTTTCAGGTGTCTCATCATGACCAAAACGCTGCCAGGCGAGCATGGACTTACAGATATGGATTCCGCGATCATTGATAATCTGGGTCTTATAAACCTTCTTTCCTGAAGCCTTTAAAATTTCAGAAACAGAGTACCCTAAAAGGTTATTTCTGATGTGACCTAAATGCAACGGCTTATTGGTATTGGGAGAAGAATATTCCACCATTAAAGAATCCTCTCCTGCTGCAGTTCTTCCGAAGTTAGGATCATCCTTAATTTTTCCGAAGAAATTAAGGTAATACTGATCATCAAGCACAATATTTAGAAAGCCCTGAACCACATTAAATTTCTTAATCTCCCTGTTGTTTTCCACAAGATAGTTTCCAATAGCCTCCCCTAACTGTACCGGATTTGTCCTCACCTGCCTTAGCATGGGGAAAGTTACGAGGGTAATATCACCCTCAAAATCCTTTCTCGTAGGCTGGAATTCTACCGATTCGATCTCTACCTGATATATATTCTTTACCGCTTCTTTTACCTGAACCGAAAGTGTCTCTTGAACATTCATTTTTCTCGAATTATAAGCCCTGCAGGTAACTACAGGAAGCTGCAAAGATAACAGAATTTTAAGCTTGGTTAAAGCGTTTAATCGCAAATGCTTACCTTTAGAAAAAAGAACATGCTACTGAATATTTCCCGTGACTTTAGCGATAATAGAGAAGAAATTAATGAGCTGGTAGGCAAGCCTTTTGATCTTTCCAAAAGACAGGAATTAGAAAGTACAAGCCTAAGCGACCTTCCCATCACCGCAGCGAGCATTGAGATCTATAATTTGCTTGTTCTTAACGAAGGACAGAGCAACTGCAATTTGGAGATGCGACCAAAGGGAATCCTAATTAGCTTTAGAGCCGCCGGGGAGACCTACTCGCTCGTGGTACCTTTCTACAAACTGAAGATCTATAAAGGCCGCGCAGAAGAATACTCATTCTACAAGGACAATTACTTCATAAAGATCCATGCCGGTGCTAACCAGCCGGAAGTCCACAGCTTTATAAAAAAGCTACGTCATTTTAAAGCAGATCAAGCCCTGCCGAGAATTGAGGACCAGGAATAAAGGGTATGAAAAAAGCCCTTTTTGAAAGGGCTCTTATTTTTATTTTTTTGGAAGGAAAACTTCGGCTAACATACAGCGGGCACTACCTCCTCCACAAGTTTCAATTGTGGTGAGATCACTACTTAAGATCTCGCAATGTTTTTCAATAGCAGCTATTTGAACCGGAAGTAGGCTTTTTCTTGCAGCTTCACTCATCACCAAATATTTCTTTCCTTCAGCACCCTGCACCTGCAGCATATTTCCTGCATAATGATGCAGTTGAGCTTCTGATATCTGTATGATCTCTTTGCCATCTGTTTTCAAATGCTTCACCACATTCTTTCGCTCTTTGGGATCATCTATACTGTCTAAACAGATCACCGCAAAATTTTCTGCCAGGCACATCATCACGTTGGTATGGTAAATCGGCATCCTGCGCCCATCTACATCCTGATAAGCATTAAAAATTACAGGAGTAAGCTCAAAATCTTCACAAAACTCTATGAGCAATTCTTCATTAGCTCTTGGAGAAAGGGCACAATATGCTTTTTCATGTATTCGATCCAGAATTAAAACCCCGGTGGATTCGAGGAAAAGCTCCTCCTCCTCGGCACTGGTGTAGTCAATTACATCTTTGATTAAGTAACCTTCAGCTTCGATCTTTTCAAAGACCTCTGCACGACGCTCCCTTCTGCGATTTTCTGCAAAGAGAGGATAGAGCGCAGCTGTAGCATCTTCATGAAAGGTAACCCAATTGTTTGGGAAAATGGAATCGGGGGTATCAAGTTTTTCATCATCATCCACTGTGATAACGTTTACTCCTACACCTCTAAGCTTTTCTACAAAGGCATCAAATTCCTCCTGAGCTTTTCTATTGATCTGCTCATTGTCCAGGTGCAGACCTTCCTGGAAATAATTATTTACAGCCGTTTGCTCATTCATTCTAAAAGCAACCGGCCGCACCATTAAAACTGTATCTGTGATCTGTCTCATTAAAATTTTAATCTCTTATTAGAGGTAAAGTTGAACATCTCAACAATCCTTCTTGTTTGGCAATTTCGGCGTATGGTACCTCTTCCACTATCATGCCATTCTCTCTAAGCCAGGTATTGAGTCGGGTGAAATTTCTTTCGGAGATCACTACGTCTTCAGAAATTGAGAAGACGTTGGAATTCATATCATACATTTCCTGACGAGTGATTTCAAAGATGTTCTCTTTTCCGAAAAGATCAACAAGCCATTGATATTCTTCCTGATCAAGAAAACCATCTTTATAAATTATAGCTTTACCTTTCCCTACCGGCTGGAAACAGCAATCCAGGTGTAGAGCGTTATCACGAGCTTCGGTATTAGATTTTCTTAGATTAAAAGATTTCACCTTTTTATTAGGAAACATTTCCCGGAGATGCTCTACTCCTTTTAAGTTAGTTCGCGCCGTAATGAATTGAGGGTAATCTTCACCATAATAAGCACCTACAAAAAGATAATCATCATACAGCATCACATCTCCTCCTTCAACGTGAGCATCCTCGGGCAGAGAAAATACTTTGTCCTTATTTATTTTATCAATAACATACGAAATAGCTTCAATTTCCTCCTCCCTGTCGGGTAGAATATTGGCTTTGATAAATTTATCATCAATTACAAAGGCGATATCACGAGTAAAGATCTGGTTCAGATCCTTTACCAGCTTGGGCCTGTAAACGGTAACATCGTACTTCTCAAGAACTTCCCGTACAGCTTCCATTTCCTTGACCACATCCTCTTCTACAGGATAAGTACCGGCTTTGATATGTTCAGCCGATTTTGGATCGTAAGCATTCTCGTAATCGGGTGTAGGTCCAGGACTTACGGCTGTTCCGAGTACTACTGCTCTCAACCGTGAAGTTTCGTTTTTTATTTTCAGTTTCATATCCCCTAAATTTGCTGCAAATATAGTAAAAGGAATCATGCCTAAAAGGAGGTAAAAAGGCTTTGTTTAAAGCACATCTTCAGAAGTTCTTTTGTCCTTTTAATTTTTGTCGGCAGATAATAAGAAAAATATTTTTTAAAAAAGTAGAAATTGCCACTAACCAAAAAGCTCCGCATATTGCGGAGCTTTTAAACTAAACCTTTTGCAGATATTACCTATTCTCGATCTCTTTAAAAGATCTTTTAGTTTCTCCAATGTAGATCTGTCTTGGACGACCAATGGGCTCTTTTCTAAGTCTCATTTCTCTCCATTGAGCAATCCAACCCGGCAGACGTCCTACAGCAAACATTACAGTAAACA
The DNA here is from genome assembly GCF_054482715.1 of Salinimicrobium sp. CAU 1759. NCBI lineage: Bacteria > Pseudomonadati > Bacteroidota > Flavobacteriia > Flavobacteriales > Flavobacteriaceae > Salinimicrobium > Salinimicrobium sp. CAU 1759. The sequence goes on from NZ_JBTLRK010000003.1 coordinate 309,357, forward strand.
TTTCTGTCGGTATTCCCATTGCACGATAAATGATTCCAGAATAGAAATCAACATTTGGATAAAGTTTTCTGTCAATAAAATATTGATCTTCCAATGCAGCTTTTTCAAGCCCTTTAGCAATTTCAAGGATTGGATCCTCAACTCCTAATTGTCCAAGAACTTCATCGGCAGCCTTTTTAATAATTCTGGCTCTTGGATCAAAGTTCTTATAAACCCTGTGACCAAAGCCCATCAATCTAAAGGGATCATCTTTATCTTTTGCTTTAGCTATAAATTTAGAGGTATCTCCTCCATCTGCTTTTATTTCCTCAAGCATTTCGATCACAGCCTGGTTTGCGCCACCGTGAAGTGGTCCCCAAAGCGCAGAAACCCCTGCAGAAATGGAAGCAAATAAACCTGCATGCGATGAACCAACTATTCTAACCGTTGAAGTAGAACAGTTCTGTTCGTGATCTGCATGAAGAATGAGTAACTTATCTAATGCATTGACTACAACTTTGTTCTGCTTGTAGTTCTTCTTAGGATTGTCATCCTGAAACATCATTTTAAGCAAACTTTCTACGTAGCCGATGTTTGTATCTTTATTATAAAGCACCTGATCATTCTTCTTACGCAAAGTCCAGGCAGCCAATACAGGAAACTTTGCAAGGATCTTTACAATGGCCTTGTACATATCCTCTTCAGATTCTACATTGACCGATTTTGGATTAAATGCAGTAAGGGCACTCGTAAGAGATGATAGAACTCCCATAGGGTGAGCTGAATTAGGAAAACCTTTTAAAACAGTTTTCATATCCTCATTTACAATACTTTGATCAAGAATATCGGTATTGAACTTTTGAAGTTGAATTTCTGTTGGGAGTTCTCCAAAGATTAACAGGTAAGCTACTTCCAGGAAATCAGCTTTTTCAGCTAATTCCTCGATGGAATATCCGCGGTACCTCAAGATGCCTTCTTCTCCATCCAAAAAAGTTATTGCACTCTCGCAAGAGCCGGTATTTTTATATCCGGGATCCAGGGTGACAGCCCCGCTCTGGCCCCTTAATGAAGTAATATCCAGGGCAACTTCTTTCTCTGTGCCAACAACCAAGGGCAGGTCATAGGTCTTTCCATCTATCTTTAGTGTAGCTACTTTTGACATATTTTTTATGGATTTGCTTATGATTTATTTTAAGGATTGCTAATTTACAAAATTCTGTCCAGATTTTTGGGGACTGAAATTCCTTTTCCTGGACTTCAAAAGAATAGGAAATTGCACAGAAAAGTTTAGTAACAGCAGGACTTCTTGACTCTTGTCCTCTAATAATGAACCTTTTAAAATTAACTAGCCAATACTTTTAAAAAAATGACGAGGATCATATCTTTATAAGAAAAGCCCCTCACGACGGTGAAGGGCTTCAATTGAAAGATGGAAAAGTTGTTATTTCTGGATCTTAAAAGCTTTTTCCTGCGGAAAATATGCAACACTTCCTAACTCCTCCTCAATACGAAGTAGCTGATTATATTTTGCCATACGATCACTTCGGGAAGCAGATCCTGTTTTGATTTGTCCGGTGTTAAGAGCTACTGCAAGATCGGCAATAGTGTTATCTTCCGTTTCTCCGGAACGGTGTGACATTACAGAAGTATAGCCGGCATTGTGCGCCATATTCACAGCCGAGATAGTTTCGGTCAATGTTCCAATCTGGTTAACTTTAATAAGAATAGAATTAGCTATTTTATTCTCAATTCCACGGGAAAGACGTTCAACATTTGTTACAAAGAGGTCATCTCCAACCAACTGCACCTTATCACCTACCTTTTCGGTAAGGGCTTTCCAGCCATCCCAGTCATTTTCATCCATCCCGTCCTCAATAGAGATAATAGGATATTTAGAAGCTAATTCTGCAAGATATTCCGCCTGCTCTTCACTGCTTCTTACTTTTCCTGACTCTCCCTCGAATTTGGTATAATCATATTTTCCATTTACATAGAATTCGGCGGCAGCACAGTCCAGAGCGATCATAACTTCTTCACCCGGTTTATAACCTGCATTCTTGATAGACTGCAAAATCGTATCCAAGGCATCTTCCGTCCCGTCCAGAGTGGGCGCAAATCCACCTTCATCTCCAACAGCTGTACTTAATCCTCTTTCGTGGAGTACTTTCTTTAAATTATGAAAGATCTCTGTACCCATTTTCAATGCTTCGGAAAAATTATTTGCCTTTACCGGCATTACCATGAACTCCTGAAATGCAATAGGAGCATCACTGTGAGATCCCCCATTAATAATATTCATCATTGGAACAGGAAGTGTATTGGCACTTACCCCACCAACGTATCGGTAAAGAGGCATATTCAGCTCATTTGCTGCTGCTTTTGCCACTGCAAGAGAAACGCCGAGAATGGCATTAGCTCCAAGCTTTGATTTATTTGAAGTTCCATCTAATTCTATCATTGCTTGATCAATGATATTTTGATCAAAGACAGAATAACCCAGCAGTTCTTCAGCAATAATCTCGTTCACATTTTTTACTGCTTTAGACACTCCTTTACCCATGTAAGCATCACCACCGTCACGAAGCTCTACTGCTTCATGTTCTCCTGTTGATGCCCCCGAAGGCACTGCCGCTCTTCCTACAATTCCGTTCTCTGTTTCTACGTCAACTTCTACTGTCGGATTCCCTCGGGAATCAAAAATTTGACGTGCATGAATATTTATAATTATGCTCATATGGTCTATTTTTAATTAATTTTCTTTTTTTGGTACTGCAAGATACGAATACTTCAAAAAAATAGTAAAAGGCTAAGCCTTTAGTTCATAGGAATTAGGAGAAATTTATTAACGAATACGTTATAGCAGAAAAAGAAATCCCCGCTATTGCGGGGATTTAAATTATTGCTTCTCTTTTATTAGATTGTGAATGAATTCATCGAAGAGATAGTGGGCATCATTTGGTCCCGGACTAGCCTCGGGATGATACTGGACCGAAAAACAGTTTTTGTTCTTAAGTCTGATCCCGGCCACTGTACCGTCATTGAGATGGGTGTGCGTTACCACAACTTCAGGGTGGGCTTCTGTTTCCTCTTTATTAACTGAAAATCCATGGTTCTGTGAGGTGATTTCCCCCTTGCCGGTCTCCAAATTCATTATGGGATGGTTAATCCCCCTGTGGCCATGATGCATTTTATAGGTAGATATTCCATTAGCTAATGCAATTACCTGGTGACCAAGACAAATCCCGAAGAGAGGCTTATCATCTGCAATTATATCTTTTGCAACCTGGACTGCGCTCTCTAATGGTTGAGGATCTCCGGGACCATTGGATAACAAATATCCCTGTGCACCCCACTCTTTCATTTCGACATAAGAAGTATTATAAGGATAGACCTTACAATATACATCTCTCTTGGAAAGATGCTTTAAAATGCTCTTTTTGACACCTATATCAAGAACTGCCACTTTAAATCTCGCAGACTCATCTCCAAAGAAGTACGGCTCCTTTGTTGAAACTTTTGAAGCTAATTCAAGACCATTCATGTCTGGTACTGCAGATAGTTCTTTTTTAAGAGCCTCAAGATCCTCAATCTCTGTCGTAATCACAGCGTTCATAGCTCCATTTTCTCTAATATAGGTGACCAGGGCTCTGGTATCCACATCGGAAATAGCAAAAAGATCACTGCGGTCGAGAAATTGTCTCAAAGTCTCATCTGCCGCCGGACGAGTTTGATAATAACTAAAATTCTTACAAATGAGTCCGGAGATCTGGGCAGTTTCTGCCTCCTTTTCCTCCTCATTGGCACCATAGTTACCAATATGAGCATTGGTAGTAACAATAATCTGCCCAAAGTAAGAAGGATCTGTAAAAATTTCCTGGTATCCGGTCATGCCGGTGTTGAAACAAACTTCCCCAAATGCTTTTCCGTCCTTGTCGCCAACAGCTTTTCCGTGAAAAATTGTGCCGTCTTCAAGGAGTAGAATGGCTTTTTTGCGTGCTTGGTATTTCATAATTACTTCCTATTAATCATTTACAAAACTACCATATTTGACAGAGATAATTTTGCGGGTTTAACTTTTAAAAATGTTCTTTAAAATTACCTTTTTTGAAGACCTAGGTTATAGGGTATAAAAAAAGGATAAGCTTTAATGGCTTATCCTTTTTAAAATTTATGATGAAAGATTCATTGCTATTCCTCGTTTCCTTCGGTTTTCTTTTCTTCAGTAGAAGCTTCCGGCTTCGGCTGAGGTGCATCGGTAGATTTCTTACTTCTTCCTGCTCTACGAGTAGATTTTTTCTTCTCCGGCTTGTTTACATTGTAGATCTCATTGTAATCCACAAGTTCGATAAGTGCCATATCTGCATTATCACCTAACCTGTTACCCAGTTTAATGATACGAGTATATCCACCCGGACGATCACCCACTTTAGGAGCTACTTCGCGGAACAATTCAGAAATTGCATTTTTGTCACGCAATTTTGAAAATACCAATCTTCTGTTGTGAGTTGTGTCTTCTTTAGACTTCGTAACCAAGGGCTCAACAAACTGCTTCAAAGCTTTTGCTTTTGCAACAGTGGTGTTTATTCTTTTATGTTCAATTAAAGAACAAGCCATGTTTGCCAACATCGCCTTGCGATGCGCTGTTTGTCTACCTAAGTGGTTTGTTTTTTTTCCGTGTCTCATGACATTTTTTGTTTCATCATCTTGCTACGACCCTTTTTGAGGAGCAGACTATGATGGTTGAAATTAATATTATTTACCAGTTGCGTGTTAATCGCGACTAGTCTTTATCAAGTTTATATTTTGAAAGATCCATTCCAAAGTTCAATCCCTTATTGTTTACCAGCTCTTCAAGCTCAGTAAGAGATTTCTTTCCAAAGTTTCTAAACTTCATAAGATCGTTCTTGTTGTAAGATACCAGATCACCAAGAGTATCAACTTCAGCAGCCTTAAGACAGTTCAAAGCTCTAACTGAAAGATCCATATCTACCAGTTTAGTCTTAAGTAACTGACGCATGTGAAGGGACTCTTCATCGTAAGTTTCAGTCTGTGCAATCTCATCGGCCTCCAAAGTAATGCGTTCATCAGAGAACAACATAAAGTGGTGGATCAAAGTCTTGGCAGCTTCAGTAAGGGCTTCCTTAGGATGAATAGAACCATCTGTTGAGATCTCAAAAACCAGCTTTTCATAGTCGGTTTTTTGTTCAACCCTATAGTTTTCGATGCTGTACTTTACATTCTTTACAGGAGTGTAAATAGAATCTGTATAGATCGTACCGATAGGTGCATTAGGCTTCTTATTTTCTTCAGCAGGAACGTATCCTCTACCCTTTTCTACAGTAACTTCCATATTAAGGTTTACCTTCTTATCCATGTTACAGATCACAAGATCTGGATTAAGGATCTGGAAACCTGAAATGAACTTCTGGAAGTGTCCTGCAGTTAGTTGCTCTTGACCAGATACAGAAATGGTAACGGCTTCATTGTCTATTTCATCAATTTGCCTTTTAAACCTGATCTGCTTTAGATTCAAGATAATTTCGGTTACGTCTTCTACTACCCCCGGGATAGTTGAGAATTCATGCTCTACACCTTCCATGCGAACAGAGGTGATAGCGAACCCTTCAAGTGAAGATAAAAGTACTCTTCTTAGAGCGTTACCAACAGTCAATCCATAACCTGGCTCCAAAGGGCGAAATTCAAATTTCCCTTCGAAATCGGTTGAATCAATCATTATAACTTTATCGGGCTTCTGAAAATTTAATATTGCCATATTACGACTTCTGTGAATTATTATTTCGAATATAATTCGACGATGAATTGTTCATTTATATTTTCCGGAATTTGTACTCTTCCGGGTACAGAAACATATGTTCCCTGCTTGGTCTCATTGTTGAATGTGATCCATTCGTAAACACTGCTGGAATTAGCCAATGAATCCAGGATGGCAGTTAAGGATTTTGATTTCTCTCTTACTCCTACAACATCTCCTGCCTTTAGCTGGTAAGAAGGAATATTAACCAATTCACCGTTTACAGTGATATGCCTGTGAGAAACTAATTGTCTTGCAGCACGTCTTGAAGGGGCGATTCCCATTCTATAAACAACGTTATCTAAACGAGACTCACATAATTGTAAAAGAACCTCACCGGTAATTCCCTGTGCACGGGTTGCTTTTTCAAACATGTTTCTGAATTGACGCTCAAGGATACCGTAAGTATACTTAGCTTTTTGCTTCTCCATTAACTGGATAGCATATTCAGATTTTTTACCGCGACGACGGTTGTTACCGTGTTGTCCCGGAGGATAGTTTCTTTTTTCGAATGATTTGTCATCTCCGAAAATAGCTTCCCCGAATTTACGGGCGATTTTAGTCTTTGGACCAGTATATCTTGCCATTGAAAAATTTGTTATAAAGCAAGCGATCGTGGAATTAAGGTCACTGTCCTTCGCAGATCTCTTTGCTTACTTTTATTATACTTATTTAATTAAACTCTACGTCTTTTTGGAGGACGACATCCATTGTGTGGAAGTGGAGTAACATCGATAATCTCAGTTACTTCAATTCCTGCATTGTGAAGGGAACGAATTGCAGATTCTCTACCGTTTCCTGGTCCTTTCACATAAACTTTCACTTTACGAAGACCAGCTTCGTGAGCTACTTTTGATGCGTCTTCTGCAGCCAACTGTGCTGCATAAGGAGTGTTTTTCTTTGATCCTCTAAAGCCCATTTTACCGGCAGAAGACCAGGAGATAACGTCTCCTTTTTTATTGGTCAACGAAATGATAATGTTGTTGAAAGAAGCAGTAACATGCGCTTCTCCAATTGACTCAACATTTACCTTGCGTTTCTTTTGAGTTACTTTAGCTTTTGCCATCCTACTTATTATTTAGTTGCTTTCTTTTTGTTTGCAACTGTTTTTCTTCTTCCTTTTCTGGTTCTGGAGTTATTCTTGGTACGTTGTCCTCTTAACGGAAGCCCCGCTCTGTGACGAATACCTCTGTAACTTCCAATATCCATTAAGCGCTTGATGCTCAATTGGATCTCTGAACGTAATTCCCCTTCAATTTTAAAGGAGCCAACAGCTTCACGGATCTTTCCGATCTCATCATCGTTCCAGTCTGAAACTTTCTTTCCTTCTTCAACGTTGGCCTCTTTAAGAATTTCCTGAGCTCTGCTCTTTCCAATTCCGAAGATATAGGTCAATGCTATAACGCCTCGCTTTTGTTTTGGTATATCAACACCTGCAATTCTAGCCATAACTACCCTTGTCTTTGTTTAAATTTTGGATTCTTTTTGTTAATCACGTACAGTCTGCCTTTTCTTCGCACAATTTTGCACTCGGCACTTCTTTTTTTAATTGATGCTCTAACTTTCATAGTTATTAGTATCTGTAAGTTATTCGAGCCTTAGATAAATCGTACGGGCTCATTTCTAATTTCACTTTGTCCCCAGGCAATAACTTAATGTAATGCATTCGCATTTTACCTGAAATATGCGCGGTCACAACATGACCATTCTCTAATTCCACCCGGAACATCGCATTTGACAATGCTTCAATGATCGTTCCGTCTTGTTCTATTGCCGATTGTTTTGCCATTATGCTACTGCTTTTCTGTTTTTACCGGTTTTCATAAGACCATCATAGTGTCTGTTCAACAGGTAAGAATTAACCTGCTGCATGGTATCGATTGCAACTCCTACCATAATTAACAATGATGTTCCTCCAAAGAACAAAGCCCATCCGGCCTGTACTCCCAAAAGGGAAACGATAATAGCAGGGAACACTGCGATAAGCGCTAAGAAAACAGAACCCGGCAGGGTGATTTGCGACATGATGCGATCCAAAAACTCAGCAGTTTCAGTTCCAGGTCTAATTCCCGGGATAAAACCACCGCTTCTCTTAAGATCATCTGCCATTTTATTGGTAGGCACAGTAATCGCGGTGTAAAAGTACGTAAAAATAATAATTAACAACGCGAACACCAGATTGTACCAAAAGCCGAAGATATCACTAAAGGCAGCAGTCACTCCTTGTGCAGTTTCAGACTGTGACAGTCCTGCAACTGCAGCCGGAATAAACATAATTGCCTGGGCAAAAATGATCGGCATAACTCCAGAAGCGTTTAGCTTCAATGGAATATATTGTCTTGACCCAAATACATTCTTTTCATATCCTCCGGTAGCAGTTCTTCTTGCATATTGTACAGGTATCTGTCGTACAGCCATAACCAACATTACAGATGCCAGGATGATAGCAAACCAGATCACAAGTTCAATAAGGATCATGATCAATCCACCATTTGATTCAAATACTCTTGAGGCAAATTCCTGAATGAATGCTTGTGGTAGGGTGGCAATAATACCAACCATAATTAAAAGCGAGATACCGTTACCAATACCTTTATCGGTAATTTTCTCACCTAACCACATTGCAAATATGGTACCTGTCGCAAGAATGATAACAGATGATGCCACAAACGTTACCGTGCTTCCAAGTAGAAAGGCACTTGAAGGCAGAGTAGCAAAGAGGTTATAAATGTAGCCTGGTCCCTGTACAAGTGTGATAGCAATAGTTAACCAACGAGTAATTTGATTGATCCTTCTACGACCACTTTCTCCTTCCTTCTGTAACTTCTGAAGATAAGGAACTGCAATACCCATCAACTGCACCACAATAGATGCAGAAATGTAGGGCATAATACCTAATGCAAACACAGATGCATTTGAAAACGCACCTCCTGTGAAAGCGTTTAGTAAACCAAGCAGTCCACCATCTGTTTGAGTGGCGAGGTTAGCTAATTGAGACGCATCAATGCCCGGAAGCACTACCTGTGCCCCAAAACGATACACCAACAACAAACCAAGGGTTACTAAAATTCTATTTTTTAGCTCCTCGATTTTCCAGATATTCTTTAATGTATTGATGAATTTCATTGTTATCTATTATAAGGTAACGGCTTCACCACCAGCAGCTTCAATAGCTTGCTTTGCGGATGCAGTAAATTTATGAACAGATATTTTCAACTTAGCTTTTAATTCACCTCTACCTAATATCTTTACCAATTCGTTTTTTCCGGCCAATCCATTCTCTACAAGAACATTCATGTCAACCGTATCGGTAATTCTACCTTCATCTACCAAAGATTGCAGAGTATCAAGATTGATCCCCTGATAATCCTTACGGTTGATGTTGTTGAATCCGAATTTAGGAACACGTCTTTGAAGAGGCATTTGCCCTCCTTCAAATCCAATTTTCCTTGAGTAACCAGAACGTGACTTGGCACCTTTATGACCACGGGTGGCTGTACCACCTTTACCTGATCCTTCACCACGCCCAACACGCTTGTTGTTACTTTGAACTGAACCTTTCGCAGGTTTTAAGTTACTTAAATCCATGTGAATTTCTTATTTTGTTTCCTCAACGGAAACCAAGTGATTTACTTTATTTACCATACCAAGGATGTTTGGCGTATTCTCATGCTCCACAACCTGACCAAGCTTTCTTAGTCCAAGTGCTTCCAAAGTACGTTTTTGGTTTTGAGTGCGTTTGATAGCACTTTTTACCTGTGTAACTTTAATCTTTCCCATTTTTCCTTGTATTATCCTTTAAAAACCTTTTCAAGTGAGATTCCACGTTGCTTAGCGACAGTCTCTGCACTTCTCAATTGAAGCAATGCATCAAAAGTTGCTTTCACCACGTTGTGAGGGTTAGAAGAACCCTGGTTCTTAGAAAGCACATCGTGAACTCCAACAGATTCAAGCACTGCACGAATTGCACCACCAGCAATAACTCCGGTACCGGGTGCAGCAGGCAATAGCATTACTCTTGCTCCACCGTATTTACCTTTTTGCTCGTGAGGCAGGGTACCCTTATTAAGCGGGATACGCACCAGGTTTTTCTTTGCGTCTTCTACTGCTTTAGAAATAGCATCGGCTACTTCCTTTGATTTTCCTAACCCGTGGCCTACAACACCATTTTCATCACCTACAACTACAATTGCAGAAAAGCCGAATGCTCTACCACCCTTAGTAACTTTAGTAACACGTTGCACACCAACCAAACGGTCTTTTAATTCAAGTCCTCCTGGCTTTACAAGTTCTACGTTTTTATAATCCTGATACATACTTTTAGAATTTTAGTCCTCCTTCGCGAGCACCTTCTGCTAATGATTTTACTCTTCCGTGATAAAGGTAACCTCCTCTGTCAAAAGAAATCGTCTCTATCCCGGCCTTTAAAGCTTTTTCAGCAATAGCTTTTCCAACCAATGCCGCCTGCTCTATTTTATTCTCTACAGTCGCAGATGCAACTTCTTTATCTCTCGAAGATGCAGCTACCAAGGTCTTCCCGTCAACATCATTCACAATTTGAGCATAAATTTCTTTATTGCTTCTGAAAATGGAAAGTCTTGGACGGCCTTGAGTACCGCTAATATCTCTTCTGATCCTTTTCTTGATCTTTGTTCTTCTATCTTGTTTTGAAACTGCCATAATCTTACTTATTAAGCTGATTTACCTGCTTTTCTTCTTAACTGTTCACCTTTGAACTTGATACCTTTACCTTTGTAAGGTTCCGGTGCACGGAAAGATCTGATCTTTGCAGCTACCTGGCCTACTAGTTGTTTATCATGTGAAGTCAATTTCACAATAGGGTTCTTACCTTTATCTGAAATTGTCTCCACTTTTACTTCGGGAGCCAAATCTAAGATAATGTTATGAGAGTACCCAACTGCCAGATCCAATTTTTGACCCTGATTGGACGCTCTATATCCCACACCAACCAATTCAAGCTCATGTGTAAATCCATTAGAAACACCTTCGATCATGTTATTGATCAAAGCACGGTAAAGACCGTGTTTTGCCTTGTGCTCTTTCTTATCTGAAGGGCGCTCAAAAGTAATTACTCCATCCTCGATTTTAATATCGATCTCCGAGTACTCCTGAGTAAGTTCCCCTAATTTTCCTTTTACCGTAACAATTCCGTCTTTAATGTCTACTGTAACACCTTGTGGAATTGTGATTGGACTTTTACCTATTCTGGACATTTCTTTTCGTCTTTAAATATTAGTAAACGTAGCACAATACCTCACCACCAACTTTTTCCTGTTGTGCCTGCTTTCCGGTCATAACACCATGAGAAGTAGAAACAATAGCAATTCCAAGGCCGTTAAGGATACGAGGAAGTTCATTGGCACCGGCATATTTACGTAAACCGGGTTTACTTATGCGCTGAATTTTCTTGATAACAGGCTCTTTTGTAACCTTATCATATTTTAGTGCAATTTTGATAGTACCTTGAGCGGTAGAGTCATCAAATTTGTAACTAAGGATATAACCCTGATCAAAAAGAATCTTAGTAATTTCCTTTTTAAGATTAGAAGCAGGGATCTCCACCACTCTGTGGTTTGCAGCAACCGCATTTCTAATTCTTGTCAAATAATCTGCAATAGGATCTGTATTCATCTATTTCAATTTGCGAAAGTGGTTTTCCCTTGTTACTAACAGGGGAACCTTCTCCCAATTTATATTCTTACCAACTCGCCTTTTTAACACCTGGGATCAAACCGCTATTAGCCATTTCTCTAAAAGTAACACGGTTAATTCCGAATTGTCTCATGTACCCTCTTGGCCTTCCGGTTAATTTGCAACGATTGTGCAAACGTACAGGAGATGAGTTTTTTGGAAGTTTTTGTAATGCTTCATAATCTCCGGCTTCTTTTAAAGCCTTACGTTTTTCAGCATACTTTTCAACCAATTTTTGTCTCTTCACCTCACGGGCTTTCATTGATTCTTTAGCCATAATTAATTCTTTTTAAAAGGTAATCCCAGTTCGGTTAACAATGATTTTGCTTCTTTATCGGTGTTGGCACTGGTCACAAAGGTAATATCCATACCATTGATCCTGTTTACTTTATCGATATCTATCTCAGGAAAGATAATTTGCTCGGTCACACCAAGGTTGTAATTACCTCTACCATCAAAACCTGTAGCCTTTATCCCGTTAAAATCACGAACACGTGGTAGTGCCGAAGTGATCAAACGATCCAGGAATTCATACATTCTTTCTCCGCGCAAGGTAACTTTCGCCCCAATTGGCATTCCTTTACGAAGCTTAAAAGAAGCAACATCCTTTTTAGATATGGTAGCAACCGCTTTTTGACCGGTAATAGCTGTAAGCTCATCTACAGCATGGTCAATAAGTTTCTTATCTGCAACAGCAGCTCCAACTCCACGGCTCACAACTATCTTTTGTAGTTTTGGAACCTCCATAACATTGGAGTAGCTGAATTCTTCTGTAAGAGAAGAGATCACTCTCTCTTTATACTCTTTCTTAAGTCTTGGTTCGTACGCCATAACTAAATTACTTCATTGGATTTTTTGGAAAACCTTACTTTCTTATCATCCTCTGTTCTATATCCAACCCTGGTAGTATCACCATTTTTGTCTATCAAAGAAAGATTGGAAATATGAACAGGTGCTTCCTTCTTCTTAATTCCACCTTGTGGATTTGATGCACTTGGTTTCTCATGTTTGGAAACCATATTTACACCTTCCACAATAGCTTTGTTCTTATCCAAAAATACCTGCTGTACTTTCCCTTCCTGACCCTTGTGGTCTCCGGCAATTACGCGAACAGTATCTCCGGTTTTTATTTTAAGCTTTTTCATCTTATTTCTGTATTAAAGCACTTCTGGTGCTAATGATACAATCTTCATGAATTGCTTATCACGAAGTTCACGTGCTACAGGTCCAAACACACGTGTTCCTCTCATCTCCCCAGCAGGGTTTAGAAGAACACACGCGTTATCATCAAAACGGATATAAGATCCATCTGGTCTGCGCACTTCTTTTTTGGTACGAACAACAACTGCTGTTGAAACTGCACCTTTCTTTACGTTTCCATTAGGTGTAGCTTCTTTAACACTGACAACGATCTTGTCTCCAACAGAAGCGTATCTTCTATTTGTACCGCCCAATACGCGAATAACTAAAACTTCTTTAGCTCCGGTATTGTCTGCAACTCTTAATCTAGACTCTTGTTGTACCATAATTACTTCGCTCTTTCAATTATTTCTACTAATCTCCAGCATTTAGATTTACTCAAAGGACGAGTTTCCATGATCCTTACAGTATCTCCAATGTTGCAGTCGTTTGTTTCATCGTGTGCCACGTATTTCTTCGTTTTCAAAACGAACTTTCCATACATGGGGTGTTTTACTTTCTTAGTTTCAGAAACCACAATAGACTTCATCATCTTATTACTGGTAACAACACCTATACGTTCTTTTCTTAAGTTTCTTTTTTCCATTTTCAGCAGAATAACACTTATTGTTGTTCTCTTTTAGTTAACTCTGTAGCAATACGCGCTATAGATCTTCTTACAGTTCTCAACTGTATTGGGTTCTCTAATGGCGATACTGCGTGAGCCATTTTAAGATCGGAATATGCTTTCCTTGACTTACCAAGTTCTTCCTGTAATTCTGCTACAGACAATTCTCTAACTTCTGATTGTTTCATAACGTTTCTTATTAAGCTTGATAATCTCTAGCTACAATGAACTTAGTTTTTACAGGAAGTTTTTGAGCCGCCAGGCGTAAAGCCTCTTTAGCAACATCAAAAGGCACACCTCCTACTTCAAAAAGTATTCTTCCGGGTTTTACAACTGCAGCCCAATATTCAACGGCACCCTTACCTTTACCCATACGCACTTCAAGAGGCTTTTTTGTAATAGGCTTATCTGGAAATATTTTAATCCACAGTGAACCTTCCCTCTTCATATAACGTGTAGCAGCAATACGCGCAGCTTCAATTTGTCTGGCAGTCACAAAATTTGAGTCTAATGACTTGATCCCAAAAGTTCCGTTTGAAAGTCTGTGTCCTCTCTGAGAAACACCTTTCATACGGCCCTTTTGCATTTTGCGATATTTTGTTCTTTTAGGCTGTAACATTTTTCTTTACTTTAAAAAATTACTTTCTACGACGTGATTTTGGTGCACCACTTCGTCCGGTTCCGGTTTTTCCTCCTTGTTTTTTGGCCATGCCAACAAGTGGAGAAAGTTCTCTTTTACCGTATACCTCACCTTTCATGATCCATACTTTGATACCCAATCTACCATAAGTAGTGTGAGCTTCAACCAAAGCATAATCAATATCGGCTCTAAATGTTGACAATGGAATTCTACCATCCTTGTATGATTCTGAACGAGCCATTTCTGCCCCATTCAAACGCCCGGAGATCTCAATTTTGATCCCTTCAGCATTCATCCTCATTGCAGCCGCAATAGCCATTTTAATTGCACGACGGTAAGAGATACGATTCTCGATCTGCCTTGCAACACTAGAAGCCACTAAGTGAGCATCAAGTTCTGGCCTTTTAATTTCAAAGATGTTGATTTGAACTTCCTTGTCGGTAATTTTTTTAAGCTCTTCCTTAAGCTTGTCTACCTCCTGACCGCCTTTACCAATAATGATACCAGGACGGGCTGTGGTGATAGTAACGGTTACAAGCTTTAGAGTACGCTCAATAATTACTCTGGATACACTCGCTTTAGAAAGACGAGCATGGATATATTTTCTAATCTTATCGTCTTCGGCTAATTTGTCGCCGTAGTCATTTCCTCCGTACCAGTTGGATTCCCATCCTCTAATGATACCAAGACGATTCCCGATTGGATTTGTTTTCTGTCCCATACTCTTAACTAGCTTTGTGTATTATTGTTTGCTCCTAGAACCAATGTCACATGGTTGGAACGTTTTCTAATTCTATGTGCGCGACCCTGTGGTGCAGGACGTAGCCTCTTTAGCATACTCCCTCCATCTACACGAATCTCTTTTACAAACAACTCTGCATCTTCAATGCTCGCATCTTCGTTCTTAGACTGCCAGTTAGCAATTGCCGACAATAACAGCTTCTCAAGACTCTTAGACGCATCTTTAGAATTGAATTTCAAAATATGAAGCGCTCTTTCTACTTTTTCACCACGAACCAGGTCTGCAACCAGACGCATTTTTCTTGGCGAAGTAGGGCAGTTATTCAGTTTTGCAAAAGCTATCTGCTTGTTAGCCTCTTTAATTTGCTCTGCTCTTTCTCTTTTACGAACTCCCATAGCTTCAATTATTTTTTACCTTTATTCTTAGCACCAGCATGACCTCTAAAAGATCTTGTTGGTGAAAATTCACCTAATTTGTGACCTACCATGTTCTCGGTAATGTACACAGGAACGAATTGACGTCCGTTGTGCACAGCAATAGTTTGCCCAACAAAATCCGGAGTGATCATAGAAGCCCTTGACCAGGTCTTAATAACCGCTTTCTTTCCTGACTCTGTATTTTGAGCTACTTTTTGCTCCAGTTTATAGTGAACGTAAGGTCCTTTTTTTAATGAACGTGCCATATCTTATTATTTCTTTCTACGTTCTACAATATATTTATTACTCGACTTCGTTTTAGAACGGGTTCTAAATCCTTTAGCAGGAATACCTTTTCTAGAACGTGGGTGACCTCCGGAAGCACGACCTTCACCACCACCCATTGGGTGATCTACCGGGTTCATTACAACCGGTCTTGTTCTCGGTCTTCTACCCAACCATCTGTTCCTACCAGCCTTACCTGATACTAACAACTGGTGGTCACTGTTTGAAACAGCACCAATAGTTGCCACACAGCTGGCCAATACTCTTCGGATCTCTCCTGAAGGTAATTTAATGGTTGCGTATTTTCCTTCCCTGGCCATTAGCTGAGCAAAGGCTCCAGCACTTCGAGCCATAACCGCTCCTTGTCCTGGCCTAAGCTCGATACAAGAGATAATAGTACCCAAAGGAATATTTGACAAAGGCATAGCATTTCCAATTTCCGGCGCTACCTCTTCCATTCCAGATACTATGTTCTGCCCAACCTGAAGTCCATTTTGAGCAATAATATATCGTTTCTCACCATCCTGATAATTCAATAGTGCGATAAAAGCCGTTCTGTTTGGATCATACTCAATAGAAGCAACAGTAGCAGGAATTCCCTGCTTGTCTCTTTTAAAGTCTATAATCCTGTAACGTTTTTTGTGACCACCACCAATGTAGCGCATGGTCATCTTTCCTTGACTGTTTCTACCACCAGATCTTTTGTTCGGAGCTAATAAACTCTTCTCCGGCTTATCAGTAGTGATTGCGTCAAATCCATTCACTACTCTAAAACGCTGACCAGGGGTAATTGGTTTTAATTTTCTAACTGACATTTTTTAATCTTAGAGATTACTATACAAATCAATAGTTTCACCTTCCGCCACCTGTACTAGTGCTTTTTTATAAGCGCTGGTTTTACCAGTGACAACACCCGTTTTAGTATAACGTGTTTTTCTGTCTGGGCGGACGTTAATGGTACGAACTTTAGTAACTGAAACACCATAAGCAGACTCAACTGCGTCTTTTATTTCAATCTTATTCGCCTTATTATCAACTACAAAAGCGTACTTATTGTTAAGCTCGCTATCTGCTGTAGCTTTCTCTGTAATAATAGGTTTTATTAAGATACTCATAATGCTTATTTACTTAAATTCGACTCAATTCCTTCTAGAGACCCCTCTAAAAACACAAGATTATTTGCGTTTAAAATTTTGTAAGTACTTAATTCTGAAGCACTTACAACCTCAGAGGCCTTTAAATTGCGTGACGACAAATATACGTTTTTATTCGAGTCACCCAACACTATCAAAGATTTTTTACTTTCCAGTCCTAAAGCCTTCAAAACATCAATGAAATTTTTAGTTTTTGGAGTGTCAAATGAAAAATCTTCTACAACTATTATGGAGTTGTCATTTGCCTTCATAGACAGGGCAGATTTTCTTGCCAGTCTCTTAAGGTTTTTGTTCAACTTAAAAGAGTAGTTTCGTGGTCTTGGACCAAAAACTCTACCTCCACCTTTAAAGATAGGAGACTTAATACTTCCCGCACGGGCAGTACCTGTTCCTTTTTGCTTTTTGATCTTACGAGTAGAACCTGAGATCTCTGCACGCTCTTTTGCCTTGTGAGTACCTTGGCGTTGATTTGCCAGGTATTGCTTCACATCAAGATAAACAGCATGGTTGTTAGGCTCAACTGCAAAAACAGCATCAGAAAGGTTTGCCTTTCTTCCTGTTTCTTTTCCTTTTATATCTAAAACTGCTACTTCCATTACTTATGAATGATTACGTAAGAGTTCTTATGACCAGGAACAGCTCCTTTTACAACAAGCAAGTTCTTATCGGCCACTACTTTTAAAACTCTAAGGTTTTCTACTTTTACTTTATCGCCACCCATTCTACCGGCCATTCTCATCCCTTTGAATACTCTCGCAGGATAAGAAGCAGCACCAATAGAACCTGGAGCTCTTAATCTGTTATGCTGACCGTGAGTAGCCTGTCCAACTCCACCAAATCCGTGACGTTTTACAACTCCCTGAAAACCTTTCCCTTTTGAAACACCGGAAACGTCAACAAATTCACCTTCAACAAAATGCTCTACAGTGATAGTATCACCTAGTTTGTGCTCTCCTTCAAATCCCTTGAATTCAACGACTTTGCGCATTGCTGCGGCTCCGGCTTTTTTAGCATGCCCTTCAGCAGCCTTATTAGCAGTCTTTTTGTCATCGAAACCAAGTTGAAGAGCTTCATACCCGTCAACCTCTTTGGTTCTGACTTGGGTAATTACGCATGGTCCTGCTTCAATCACGGTACAAGGGACATTCTTCCCGTTCTCGTCAAAAATGCTGGTCATGCCAATCTTTTTTCCTATTAACCCAGACATAATTAATTATTAGTTATTAATATTTATTTATCTAAAAATATTCAGGATTGAAAAACACTTCCAATCCTGAATGTATTTTTCACCGTTTTTCCCTTGCTTAAAGCTCGGGACATGTATGGCCACGAAACCTGTTCGAAGCCGTGAGTGTTATCACACTTTAATCTCCACCTCTACTCCACTTGGCAATTCAAGTTTCATTAAGGCATCGATAGTTTTGGAAGAAGAACTGTAGATATCCAAAAGTCTTTTATAAGAACTTAATTGGAACTGCTCTCTGGACTTCTTGTTAACGTGCGGAGAACGTAATACAGTAAATATCTTCTTGTGAGTTGGCAATGGAATAGGTCCTGTTACCACAGCTCCCGTACTTTTTACGGTTTTCACGATCTTTTCGGCAGATTTGTCTACCAGGTTGTGATCGTAAGATTTTAGTTTTATTCTGATTTTCTGACTCATTTTCCTGATAATTATTCGTTAGAGGTACCCTTTTCTGCCTTCATGATCGCTTCTGAAATATTAGAAGGAGTTTCAGCATAATGAGAGAATTCCATAGTAGAAGTTGCACGTCCCGAAGAAAGGGTACGCAATGTAGTAACATATCCAAACATCTCAGATAACGGCACTTCAGCTTTAATAACTTTTGCACCAGATCTGTCAGACATGTTATTCACTTGTCCACGACGTCTGTTCAAATCCCCTACTATATCACCCATGTTTTCTTCAGGTGTAACCACCTCTACTTTCATAATTGGCTCAAGGATCACAGCTCCAGCTTTCTTAGCAGCAACTTTATATCCCATTTTCGCAGCCAATTCGAACGAAAGTTGATCCGAATCCACAGGGTGGAAAGATCCATCCTTAAGAACTACCTTTAAAGTATCCATTGTAAAACCAGCCATAGGCCCGGTCTTCATAGCCTCTTTAAATCCTTTTTCTACAGAAGGAATAAATTCTTTTGGAATACGACCACCTTTGATCTCATCAACGAATTGAAGTCCAGGCCCCTTGAAATCTTCGTCTGCAGGTCCTAATGTAAATACAATGTCTCCAAATTTACCACGACCACCAGATTGCTTTTTATAAACCTCTCTGTGATCTGCTGTTTTAGTAACAGTTTCTTTGTATTCAACACGCGGTTGTCCTTCATTTACCTCAACCTTAAACTCTCTTTTCAAACGGTCTACAAGAATTTCAAGGTGAAGTTCACCCATTCCTGAAATTATCGTTTGTCCGGAGACCTCATCAGTCTTAACCTGAAAAGTTGGATCCTCTTCAGCTAGTTTAGCCAAAGCCATACCCATCTTATCAACGTCTGCCTTTGTTTTAGGCTCAACAGAAATACCAATAACAGGATCAGGGAAAGACATAGATTCCAACACAATTGGATGCTTCTCGTCTGTTAGGGTATCCCCAGTCTTAATATCTTTAAATCCAACAGCAGCACCAATATCTCCAGCTTCAATTCTGTCAATTGGCTGCTGTTTGTTTGCATGCATCTGATAGATACGTGAGATACGCTCTTTTTTTCCGGAACGGTTGTTCTGAACATAAGAACCTGCATCTAACGCACCTGAATATACTCTAAAGAACGCCAAACGACCAACAAAAGGATCTGTAGCAATCTTAAAAGCTAAAGCTGAAAAAGGAGAATCAACGTGCGGCTTACGACTTTCTTCTTTTTCTGTATCTGGATTGACACCAACGATAGCCTCAACATCAACCGGTGAAGGAAGATAACGCATTACAGCATCCAACATAGCTTGAACCCCCTTATTCTTAAAGGCAGATCCACACATCATTGGAATAATGGACATATCGATTGTTGCAGCTCTTAAAGCAGCAATAATTTCGTCTTCAGTAATAGAATTCTCATCTTCGAAGAACTTCTCCATCAACGCCTCATCATATTCAGCTACTGCCTCAACAAGCTCGGCTCTGTATTTGTTTACATCTCCTTCAAGTTCAGCAGGAATATCAATAGTCTCGTAAGTCATTCCGAAGTCCTCTTCATTCCAAACAATAGCCTTTTTGGAAATAAGATCAACCACTCCTTTGAAGTCGATTTCATCACCAATAGGAATTTGAAGCGGGACAGGATTTCCTCCCAACATTTCTTTTACCTGCTTGATCACGTTAAAAAAGTCTGCACCCTGACGGTCCATCTTATTAACAAATCCAAGTCTTGGTACGCGATATTTATCAGCTTGCCTCCAAACAGTTTCAGATTGAGGCTCAACACCATCAACCGCACTGAAAAGAGCAACCATTCCATCAAGAACACGTAGCGAACGCTCTACTTCAACAGTAAAGTCAACGTGTCCCGGTGTATCAATAATATTTACAGTGTATTCCTGATCGCGGTAATTCCACTTACAGTGGGTAGCAGCCGAAGTAATGGTAATCCCACGCTCCTGCTCCTGCTCCATCCAGTCCATTGTAGCTGCACCATCATGCACCTCACCGATCTTATGACTAATACCGGTATAGAAAAGAATACGCTCTGTAGTTGTGGTCTTACCTGCATCAATATGCGCCGCAATACCAATATTTCGTGTGAATTTTAAATCTCTTTGTGCCATGTTTTAGAATCTAAAGTGAGAGAATGCTTTGTTAGCCTCAGCCATCTTATGGGTATCCACCCTCTTCTTAACAGCCGCACCTTCTTCCTTAGCCGCAGCGAGGATTTCAGCCGCAAGTCTTTGCGCCATAGATTTCTCGTTACGCTTTCTCGAGTAAGAGATCAACCACTTCATTGCAGTTGAAACCTTACGGTCTGGTCTAATCTGCATTGGAATTTGAAAAGTAGCACCCCCAACCCTACGACTACGCACTTCCACGTGAGGCATAACGTTAGAAAGAGCATCTTTCCACAGCTCTAAAGCAGTTTTTTCTTCATCTTGTTTTTTCTCCTCTACAATGGCAATTGCATCGTAAAAAACTTTAAAGGCAACAGATTTTTTACCATCCCACATCATCATGTTAACAAAACGCGTTACTAACTGATCGTTAAACTTTGGATCTGGTAAAAGTGGCCTTTTTTTAGCCTGTCTTTTTCTCATTTCTTCTTTGTAATAAGTTAATTGTTACTTGCCGTGGAAATACTACTATTTCTTAGGCTTTTTAGCACCATACTTGGAACGTCTCTGGGTTCTTCCTGCAACACCGGCAGTATCCAGAGCACCACGTACAATATGATACCTAACTCCAGGCAAATCTTTAACTCTTCCGCCTCTAACCAATACTATCGAGTGCTCCTGGAGGTTGTGACCTTCACCGGGAATGTAAGCGTTCACCTCTTTACCATTGGTCAACCTTACCCTCGCTACTTTTCTCATAGCAGAGTTTGGTTTCTTAGGTGTAGTGGTGTAAACACGAGTACATACTCCCCGTCTTTGAGGGCACGAATCCAAAGCAGCCGATTTACTCTTCTTGGTAATTGTGGCTCTTCCTTTTCGTACTAATTGTGAAATTGTTGGCATAATTTCTTTTACACTAATTATTTATTTGATATAACCCCTTTTTTAAAAAGGTCTGCAAAGGTAGAAATAAAACCCAATAATTCAAATCTTAATAAATTAATTTTCAGGAGAATTAATATTATCTGCAGTTTTCGTGTCTCTGTCTATATATCTAATTAATCTCTTCTCGCTTTTAAACGTTTAACTAAGGCTTAAGGACAGCTTTTTATCAAAAAAACTTATAAAAAATGCAATAACGGCCACATTTCACCTTTCATCTTGATTTTTAGCAAACTACATTAAATTCACAGTTTCTTAAATTTAGTTAACAAAAACTTAAATCTTACGAGATAATAAAGAACAAAATGAAGTTTATAAGAAAAAAAGTTGCTTGGATGACAATTAATCATCAAATTTGGCCTTGGCTAATTCAAACAAATCTTATAAAATGAAAACAAAGTTTAGTGGAATTCTAACGCTATTACTGGCGTTAGTTGTGCAAATTACGTTTGCACAAGAACAGCGAACAATCACCGGGACGGTGACCGATGACAGCGGTATGCCTCTCCCCGGAGTTAACGTTCTGGTAAAAGGCACCACCCGTGGGGTGCAAACAGGTTTCGATGGAGATTATTCTATTGAAGCGAGCCCGGGAGAAGTCCTCGTGTTTTCCTTTTTGGGAATGCAAACTAGAGAATACACCGTTGCCAATGTAAACACTATTGATGTTGTACTCCAGCCCGATGCTGCTCAATTGGAAGAAGTTGTAGTAACAGCTTTAGGTATTTCTCGTGAGAAGAGGTCTATTGGTTACGCAACTCAGGAAGTTTCCGGTGAGGAAGTTTCAACTGTTAAGACAGACAACGTGATCAATAACCTTTCCGGTAAAGTGAGTGGGGTTCAAATTAAGGCCAACAACAACTTCGGTGGATCGGCTAACTTCCTTATTCGTGGTGTTAGCTCCTTAACCGGAAACAACCAGCCTTTATTTGTTATTGACGGAATTCCGATTTCGAACAATATTAATAACACTGCTGCACAAAGAGCAGGAAGTACTGGTTATGATTATGGTAACGCGGCTTCCGATATTAACCCAGAGGATGTTGCCTCTATTAACGTTCTAAAAGGAGCTGCTGCATCTGCGATCTATGGATCTCGAGGTGCTAACGGTGTAGTGATCATTACTACTAAATCAGGACAAGAAGGTAGAATGAAAGTGAGCGTTAGCTCAAGTGTAACTGTTGGTGAGATAGACAAATCCACCTTTATTGATTATCAAGATGAATATGGAGCTGGATATGGTCCATACTATGGTGCTCCGGATTTCGATGGATACTTCGAATTATTTGATGTAGATGGAAATGGAACCACAGATCGGGTTGTACCAACATATGATGACGCTTCATACGGTGCTCCTTTAGATGGGCAGGTTGTTTTCCAGTGGGATGCTTTTGTTCCTGAACATCAAAATTATCTACAACCAAGACCTTATGTTGCAGGTGCTACTACTCCGGTAGATTTCTTTGAAACATCACTCCAGTTTAACAACTCTGTTGCTGTTTCAGGAGGTACCGAAAAAATGACATATAGATTAGGTTATACCAATTTCGATCAAACGGGAATGCTCC
Source organism: Salinimicrobium sp. CAU 1759 (assembly GCF_054482715.1). Classification (NCBI taxonomy): domain Bacteria; kingdom Pseudomonadati; phylum Bacteroidota; class Flavobacteriia; order Flavobacteriales; family Flavobacteriaceae; genus Salinimicrobium; species Salinimicrobium sp. CAU 1759. The sequence continues at coordinate 332,197 of NZ_JBTLRK010000003.1, forward strand.
CCAACTCTAATCTGAATAAGAACTCTTTTAACTTAAATGGAGATATTCAGGTCACAGACAACCTCAGCGCAGGAGCATCAGCCAACTTTATTGTTCAAAGAACTACAGGTAGAAACTCTACAGGATATAGCGACAACCTTATGTCTCAATTCCGTCAATGGTGGCAGGTGAACGTGGATATGGATTCTCAGAGAGAGATCTTTGAGCAAACAGGAAAGAACATCTCCTGGAACCACGAAGGTGCTTTAGGCGGATCTTACCTACAACCTCACTATTGGGACAACCCATATTGGACACGTTATAGAAACTACCAAACAGATAGAAGAAATCGTTTCTACGGAAATCTCTTTGCCTCCTATAACGTTACTGATTGGCTAGACATTACAGCAAAAGGAGCTGTTGATACTTATTCTGAACTAAGAGAAGAAAGACGAGCAATAGGATCTGTTGCTGCTCCATTTGGAGTACTAAGAGATGATGAAACTTCTGGTTATGATCGTAAAGATGTGGATTTTACAGAATACAATTATGACCTTATGGCCAATATCAATAAAGACTTTGGTGACGACGTAAGTCTTGCCGGTGTTGCCGGTATTAACCTTAGAAGGGAAACTTATAGCTTCTATCACCAGGCAACGGCCGGAGGTTTAATTGCACCAGGCATCTTTGCCTTAAGCAACTCTGTGAACACAAACCCAAAACCGGTTGAGATCCTTCAGGAAAAAGAAGTACTTGGATATTATGGTCAAGCTTCTGTGGGTTATCAGAACACAGCTTACTTAGATGGAACATATCGTTATGATATATCTTCCGCACTTCCTCCAGATGAAAATGGATATGGATATTTCGCAGTAAGTACAAGTTTGATTTTCTCTAACCTTTTTGATTCAGATTGGTTCAGTTTTGGAAAGTTCAGAGCTGGTTATGCCGAAGTTGGTAATGACCTTCCTGCTAACAACGTTTACGACACCTATAATATCCTAAACAATTTTGGCCAGGCAGCGCTGTTCTCTTTCCCGGGAACAAAGCAAAATGAAGAATTAGTACCAGAAAGAACAAAAGAGATCGAAGTTGGTATAGAAACCCGTATGTGGCAGAACCGCGTAGGACTAGACCTTACCTGGTACAAGAAAAACACTGAAAACCAGTTGATGCCAGTATCTCTTTCTACTGCAACAGGTTTCTCTAACAGATGGGTCAATGCGGGAGAGCTTCAAAACAAAGGAGTTGAAGCCAGATTACACTTAGTTCCTGTTACTACAGATGATTGGAACTGGACTATGGATATTAACTGGTCGAAGAATGAAAACCTTGTGGTAGATCTTTACGGAGATCAGGAAAACCTGGTTCTTGCTAGTTACCAAGGTGGTGTTTCTCTTAACGCAACTGTAGGACAACCATACAACACTCTAAGAGGTACAGGATACCAGTATCTTGATGGACAAAGAGTTGTTAATTCCAGTGGATATTACGTCGCTGTAGCCGATCAGGTAATTGGAGACGCAAACCCTGACTGGAATGGAGGGGTATCCAATAAGATCTCTTACAAGAATGTTGCTTTAAGTTTCCTTGTGGATGTACAGCAAGGTGGAGATGTTTTCTCTCTCGACTTACACTACGGACAAGGAACTGGTCTTCCAGATTACACGGCAGGACTTAACGAACTGGGTAACCCTGTAAGGGATCCTATTTCTGAAGGTGGTGGAGTTTTGAATGAAGGTGTTACTGCCGACGGCCAACCTAACACTACCCGCGCAAGAGCAGATTACTTTGGTGGTGCTTATTACTGGGGTAACTCGAGCAGAAACCCTAACCAGATCAATGTGTATGATGCTTCTTATGTTAAGCTGAGAGAAGTAGCTCTTTCGTATAGAATGCCTGTGAAAGAGTGGTTTGGAGATTCAATGAATTCAGGTACTATTTCTTTAATAGGAAGAAACCTTTGGATTATTGATAAAAATGTACCTTTTGCAGATCCTGAATCAGGACTTGGTGCAGGTAACGCTCAGGGATATCTATCAGGTTCTTACCCAACATTACGTACAGTTGGTTTAAGTGTAAACTTTGAATTTTAATTTTAGAAAAAAATGAAAAAAATATTCTTAACAATATTTTGTTTTAGCATTCTCCTCGCTTCATGTGAAGTTGATGAAGGCTTAAACATTGACAAAAAAAATCCCACCGAAGTACCGGGAAGTGGACTTTTCACGAACGCTACGCGTAACTTTTTTGATCTCATGCAGTCTGCCAGTGTTAACTTCAATGTTTTCAGATTGTATTCCCAATACTGGGCGCAGACAACGTATCCTGATGAAAGTCAGTACAACCAGGTTACTCGTAATATAGGCGAGAATATGTGGAATACCATATATAGAGATGTACTACAGGATCTTAAAGGTGCACGTGAGACTCTAATTGAGAATGAAGCCGATAATTTGGATAATAAACTCGCTATCATTGAGTTTATGGAAGTTTACTCTTATGCTTTCCTTGTAGAAACTTTTGGTAATGTTCCTTACACAGAAGCTCTTGATCCAACCAATCCTTCTCCTGTTTATGACGATGCTGAAACGATCTATGCCGACTTATTTAGTCGTCTGAATGCGGCGATTGCTCAGATGGACGTTTCTGGAGATGGCTTTGAGCCTGAGCAGGATCCTGTTTACAATGGAGACATGACAGGTTGGTTTAAAGCTGCTAATTCTTTAAAGCTAAGGATGGCCATGCGTCTTGCTGAGGTTGATATCGCCGGAGTAAATTCGCAATCCGCAGCTGAAGAAGCCGCTTCAGATTTAAATAACCTAATCCTCAGTAATCAGTACAATTTTGGGCTTCAGTATTTAGGTGGAGCACCAAATACTAATCCTGTGTGGGTATCACTTGTTCAAAGTGGACGTACAGACTTTGTAGGTGCTAATACGTTTGTCGATGTACTTAAGGATTTGGACGACCCACGACTTGAAGAGTATTTCCAGCCTGTTGGAGGAGAATACAAGGGAGGGGTTTATGGTTCTGCAAACTCTCCTTCAAGTTTCTCACTTCCGGGTGAACAGCTTCACGATCCAACGTTAGCTGGTAATGTAATTACTGCCAGTGAAGTTTATTTTCTCTTAGCAGAAGCTGCTGCTAGAGGATACAATGTAGGTGGAACTGTTGAAGAATTCTTCGAAGAGGGAGTTGTTGCTTCTGTTCTGGAATGGAATGCTGCTAGTGAAACCGAAGCTGAGGCCTATGCTGCAAGAGCGTGGACTGAAACTCCAGGTGATGAATTAGCTAAAATCGCCTACCAAAAATGGATTGCCCTTTACAACAATGGATTTGAAGGATGGACTGTTTACCGTTTGTTTGATGATGCATTACCATTTAATGCACCAGAAGATATGACTTTGGCAGATATTCCAACCCGTTTCCTTTACCCTGTTTCTGAAGCTACCTTAAACCCATCGGGTTACCAGGCAGCAGCAAGTGCTATTGGAGGAGATACAAAGACAACAAGACTATTCTTTGATACGGAATAACTTTTCCATTAAATATTAGGAAAAAGATAAAGCTGCCGGTGAACCGGCAGCTTTTTTATTATTTAGCCTCAAGTTTTACATTATTTGAGTACATTTAAATCTCCCTGCATTATTACTACGTCTTATTAATTAAATTTCTTTAAAGATGAAAAAAATTTTAATACTTCTGCTTTTTGCCCCACTTGTCACCCTTTCTCAAAGCAGGGATTTGGGTCCCAGCAGTTCAATGTTTGCAAATAACCTGGGGGATTTTGCACTTCAAAAAATAGACAAGGTCTACACCTCTGAATATTCAAATAATATAAGCGGAAAAATGTATCTGTTTGAAGATTGGCAACAATGCATAATAAAAACAAATCTTAAGGAAGAAGGTCTCAACTTTGCGGTACCGTGCAACTATAATTTGTTAACCGATCAGTTCGAAATGAAGGTGGACAACCAGATCTATTTTCTTCAACATGATGTTATTGTTGAAATTCAGCAAGGAAACAGGACTTTCATTCCAAATCACAACTTCAGCGATGAGAATTCAACTGCTTACATGGAGGTCCTGGGGGAAGGTGACAAATTTGATCTGGTCAAATTGTACGATTTAAAAATAAAGGATGTTCAGTCGAAAAGATCTTTAGGTCTGTATGAGAAAAAGATAATGACAAAGGACAAATTATATTTTGTAGATCAGGAGAGCAAAGAACTTATTGAGGTTCCCAGATCAAAAAGAAAGATTTACAATATTCTTGAACTGGACTCAGAAGAAAGAAAACAAATCCACGGAAATATAAAACGTACAGAAAATCTAATTCAGGCAGTTCAACTTGCCAGCTAGATTTTTTTCATTTGACAGAGTATAATAACCACCCTTCGGGGTGGTTTTTTTATATCTATATTTGCAGTATGAAAGACACGACTACCATTTTTGGAATACGAGCAGTTATTGAAGCTATTCAAAACGACGAGACCATTGACAAGATTTTTATTCAAAAAGGCCTTAGCGGACAACTATTTCAAGAACTACAGCACAAAATGAAAGGCGGTGATTACAACATTTCTTATGTGCCTGTAGAAAAGCTCAACCGGTTGGTAAAAGGTAATCACCAGGGAATCGTTGCTAAAATTTCCCCTGTAGAGTTTGCCGATCTTGAAATGGTAGTCGAAAAAACTCTTCAAAAATCAACTTTTCCCCTCTTCCTCTTATTAGACCAGGTGGATGACGTACGGAACTTTGGAGCCATAATACGGACAGCCGAATGCACTGGTGTGGACGGAATCATTATTCCCAAAAAAGGAGCCGCTCCTGTCACTGCAGATACCGTAAAAACCTCGGCCGGCGCAATCTTCAAGATCCCTTTAATTAAGGTAGACCATATAAAAGATGCTATTTACTACATGCAGGCTTCAGGAATAAGAGTGGTAGCAGCTACAGAGAAAACTGATGAATTGCTATATGCTGTTGACCTCACGCAACCAACTGCTCTGGTAATGGGTAATGAAGGAAAAGGCATATCCGACTCTGTTCTAAAACTTGTAGACCAAAAAGCGAAATTACCTATGCAGGGAACCATTGGTTCCTTAAATGTATCAGTGGCTTGTGGTGCATTTTTATACGAGGTTGTGAGACAAAGATTAAACTAGAATTAAGCCTAAATCCTTATAATAATTTGGATTTGTCATCACTTTGGGCCTTCTTGTAATGGTAAATGTATTCCTGGTCTTCCTCACCGTCAGGGTTTTCAACAAAATTCCCGTTTTCATCAAAGTGCCGCATGAAGGGATCATTATCTTCATTATAGGTCTCCTTTTCCCATTCATATTTTGGCGCACGGGCAATATTCTGCCGGTAGATTAAGGCGAAGAATAATCCCGAAAGCAGCCCTGCCAAATGTCCTTCCCATGAGATCTCGGGATCAATAGGCGTGATATACCATAAGAGACCGCCGTAGAGAAAAACAACGATCAATGAAAGGGCAACAAGCCTGTAATATTTAGAAAAAATTCCTTTGAAAAACAGAAAACCTGCCAAAACATAAATCATACCTGAAGCTCCTATGTGAAAAGCAGGTCTTCCAATAAGCCAGGTAATAGATCCCGATAGCAGTAGTCCCAAAAAGAGGATTTTCCAGCTCAGTTTCCTATAGAAATAGAATAGAGATAGGCTTAGCACGAAAAGGGGAACTGTATTATGGAACAGGTGCTTAATACCACTATGAATGAAAGGAGAGAAAAGAATTCCTCTAAGCCCTTCCAATGTCCGTGGATAAACACCAAAAGAGGTAAAATCCCAGCTAAACCTTATTTCCATCCAGTACACTATCCAAATGAGCAAAATAAATAGTAGCGGATAGCCCACTACTCCTGTGGTAAAGACAAATGGCTCATGCTCTTTTTGTTTCCGAACTTTCATATGGTCGCAATCACAATAATTTAGCCACTAAAAAAAATGGAAAAAATTACCTATTAAAAGTGACATTTTTGGTTACTCTTCTTTTCCCTCTGCCACTTCGTCACAAGATCTTTACAAATTTTCCTCCTATTTCTGCACCGTCTCCCAATTTACTATTTTTACTCCATGAATAAACCACTGGCAGAAAGATTACGCCCACAATCCTTAGATGATTATTTGAGTCAGCAACATCTTGTTGGCCCCGAAGCTGCTCTGCGGAAGCAAATTAAAAGAGATATTATTCCCAGCATGATCTTCTGGGGTCCTCCCGGTGTTGGCAAAACTACTCTTGCCAATATTATTGCTACAGAATCTGGTCGCCCCTTCTTTACCCTTAGCGCTATTAGCAGTGGAGTAAAAGATGTGAGAGAAGTGATTGAAAAAGCTAAAAAAAGTGATGGCTTATTCACTACCAAAAATCCGATCTTGTTCATTGATGAGATCCATCGCTTTAGCAAATCACAACAGGATTCTCTCTTAGGGGCCGTAGAAAAAGGATGGATCACGCTCATAGGTGCCACTACAGAAAATCCCAGTTTCGAGGTAATTCCCGCATTACTCTCCCGTAGTCAGGTGTATATTCTCAATTCCTTTTCAAAAGATGATCTTATTGCTCTTCTTGAGCGGGCAATTAGGGAGGATGAGATTATTTCTAAAATAAGTGTTGAGCTAAAGGAAACTGAAGCTCTTCTTAGGCTTAGTGGAGGAGATGCAAGAAAACTGCTGAATATTTTTGAACTGGTAGTCACTTCTGAAGAAGACGTAAAAGTAGTTGTGACCAATAAAATGGTCATGGAAAAGGTACAGCAAAATACTGTTCTTTATGATAAAACAGGAGAGCAGCATTATGATATAATTTCAGCTTTCATCAAGTCTATTCGGGGTAGTGACCCTAACGCGGCCCTCTATTGGCTCGCGCGAATGATAGAAGGAGGAGAAGATGTGAAGTTTATCGCCAGGCGGCTGCTTATTCTTGCTGCCGAAGATATCGGGAACGCCAACCCTACAGCTCTCATCCTCGCCAATAATACCTTTCAGGCTGTTTCGACTATAGGACATCCCGAGTCACGGATCATTTTGAGCCAGTGCTGTATCTATTTGGCAACTTCACCTAAATCCAATGCTTCCTATATGGCCATAAATGAAGCCCAATCTACCGTAAGGAAAACCGGAAATTTACCTGTCCCTCTGGCTATTCGCAATGCCCCAACCAAACTGATGAAAGATCTGGGTTATGGACAGGATTATAAATATGCACATAGCTACGAAGGAAATTTTGCCGCTGCCGAATTTCTGCCGGAAGAAATAAAGAATACTACCTTTTTCCATCCGGGTAACAATCAAAGGGAGCAATCACAAAGAGATTTCCTTCAAAAAAGGTGGAAAGGAAAATACGGATATTAATTTTTCGGCTTGTAAATCACTGTTACAAGTTGCTGAGTGTGTGGATCGAGATATTCCACAACCAAATTTCCATTGGTGTCAAAAAAGGCGTTTCCGGAAACATTTTTTGAGGAGTATAAAAAGTTATCTCCCCCACCCGATTTTATCAAAGTTGCGAACTTTTCTTCCTCTTTTTCTCTAAACATTACGTGGCCTTCAGGTGTAGGCTTTAGTTGATATGAAATATTCCCATTTACCAACTGTACAACATCTTCATCAGAGGCTTTTTCTATTTCTTCAGCAGTAACAACCGGATCAATAACAACTTTAAGATCCTCTTGCACAACATCGGGTTCATTAGGTGATGGTGTAGGATCAATAATTACTTCGGCAGGAACAGACTCATCTGTTGAAACCTTATCCCCCGTGACGGTTTTACTTTTGACACTAAGATCTTCCGGTAGCTCTTCAAAAGATGTAAAAGCTTCTCTTAGGGCCTCATGATATGATCTTCTAAAATCTTTTTCCCCACTAGCTCCTGTTTGGGAAGTGAAAATTATGTGATTATTACAATCTTCCAATGTCACGTAAAGCCGTGATCTAAATAATCCCGATTTACTATGAACATTAGCTCGCAGTACATCACAGGCATCTATACCCGAAGGAACTCTTTCCTTATAGAGCACCTCAAAACCGTATTTCTCAAAAAGAAAAGCAGTAAGTGCATTCACTTCAAACTGATTTTCATGTTTCAAAAATTCAAATTTTTCAGGAACCTTGATATATTGATATTTCCCTAAATCCTGAGAAAAAAGTTCTCCCAAGCCTATGGAATATAGAATTAAAAAGAGGAAAAAAGTTCTCATTCTCTACTAAACAAAAGCTGAAAACCAATTTGTACCGATGCATTTCGAGATTTTGCGAGGTTGGTATAATCCAGCAGGTTATCTGCAGCAAGATAAAAATTAAAATTGTATAACCTGGCCGCAACCATGAGACCAATATTGGAAAAGGAGAAAGAATCTGCAGTATAGGTGACCTTCCCTCTTAAATTCTCACTAAACGTTCTGTCGTAGTACAGGGTAGTGGCATAATTCAAACCACGCGGACGCTTCATTGCAAAAAATTGAGCACCCAGGTGGTTATAATACCTCCTTCTTCCCATGGGTCTATAACAATTACAAGGTTCGGCATTCTCTGAGAAACCAAAATCCAAAGAAGCATTCATTTTTACCGGACGCCATGTGGTATATGAGTTAGTAAGGGTCTCGTCCCTGAGATTTCTGTCCAGGTCATCCTCCCATTCATCCCAATATTCACGTGTCCCCGGAAAAAGGAGTTCGATACCGCTCGTTTCGTAGTCCCCATAGTACCTGTAGCTTTCCACATTTTTTGTTTGGCGCATGAAACCTATGTCCAAAATGCTACCGGTAACCCGATATTGATCTGAAGGATACCAGGTAAAACCTGCGTCTATTCCCAGCCCTAAGTTACCTCCCAAAAATGCCCTTTTCCCCAGTTTTGACATGGTACCAACTCCTGTTGCATTTTCAGAATCAACCAGACCTGCATAACCTGCAGTATTAATCAAAACATCCACACCCGACATGTAATGCCGATAAAGATTGGGGCCTTCAGGAGAGATCTCCGTCCTAAAAGTTCCCTGGTTATTTACACTGTAGGCGTTAAAAACTCCCGAGTAAATTTTACCTCTAAAACCATAATTGAGATCTTCGGAATAGTAATTTGTAAAGCTAATATGAAAGACATTAAGAGCATCTGCAGTAAAAGCAGCATCTGAAAAACTGAAGTTTTCTCCAATGTAGTTCTTATTACCCTCATAAGCCAAAACGGCTGGATCTTTTGGAAAATACATAAATGCATCTAACTCCTGATAAATTCCGGCAGTATAATACCTTCTTTTATTATCCCGCCAGCCAATAGAAAAAATTTCAAGTTGTTGATTAACCACAAAAAAGTCATTCCGGGTTAGCTTATGTAAAGTTTCTCTTATCCTGTCATTAATAGACCCTTCATCATCTTTAAAAATATCATACATACTTACTCCGGAAGAACCTGCTGAAAGATGGACCTGAGACAAAAGCGGAAGACCTATATGCATGTCAAAATTGGTTTCGGCTCCGGGATTGCTTAGTAGAGTTTGAGGAAGATCATCAAAATTATACAGTAGCTGTTTGTTTTGAGCCGAAACAGCTAAGGAAAAAATGAATATGAAGAGGCTGAGTGTATATCTCATCATTATCATTCAAATTCAAAGTAATAGAATCCCTTTGACTCCAGCTGTAAAGTTCCTTCATTAAAGATAGGATCGGGACTGGAAATCTCCACCGACAGTTTTATACTTCTTCTTACTCTTGCAATTTGACCTTCATTGATTGTTTCGGTATAATCCACCCTTGCCGGTGTGCTTGTAGTTCCCGCAGGAATAGGAATTATTACGGTATGCTGTACCGAATTAGAAGGTGATAATAATCTAATAGTTGCTTTTAAAGGTTTTTGGAAAGTATTGGTAAAGCGGAAATTAAAGTCTGCCCGTACCAGATTGTTCTGTATATAATCATCATCAAGAAAATCAAGTCTTGTCTCATCACTTGCAGAAACTTCTCCACCAGGGGTACTGGAGAAGTCGTTATTAGTGATTGTGAAAAAAATAAGATCTAATGCCGCCTCGGGCGTAAGAACGATTTCCTCATATTGATCGAGATCAACATCCTTCACACAAGAATAGTGAAGTAGAAGGAGTGTCAAAAATGATATTCTGAACAGACTTTTTTTCAACGACGTACTCATGTGGTTCTATATCAAACGAAAACCCTGGTAACTTATTACAAGTACCTGGTCAATTCCTTCATTTCCATTACCTGATGATGATCGGGCGAAAATTCAGTCTTGTAATAATTGTACAGAATAGCTTTCATTCCAAAGTCCTTGGCACCCATAATATCTGCTTCAAAGTTATCTCCAATCATTATGCTCTCATTCACCTTGGCTCTGGCCGTATTAAGGGCCACCTCAAAGATCAACCTATTAGGTTTTTTTACTCCAACATCTTCAGAAGTTGTGATCGTTTTGAAGTACTTGAGAATTCCGGAGCTTTCCAGTTTCTTATGCTGAACTTCTTTAAATCCATTAGTAATAATGTGCAATTCATATTGCGGATAAAGGTAATCCAGGATCTCTTCAGTTCCCTCAAGCAGATGATTGTGGTTTGGGAGATGATCAATGTAATCAATACTCAATTGTTTAATCTTGGAGTCGGTAACGTTGACTTTCATTCCGTCAAATGAATCTTTAAGACGGCCATATCTCAAGTCGTCCTTAGTTACCTTATCTTCTCTGTATAACTTCCAGTAATTAGCATTAATGGGAGCGTAGACAGCCAAAAAATCTTCAAGCCTTACTTTGATCTTATGCTTGGCAAAAATTGAATCAAAAGCTAAACCGGAATTCCTGTCAAAATCCCATAGTGTATGGTCAAGGTCAAAAAATATATGACGGATGTTACTGAATTTCATTTATCATCTTTAAAATTAAAAAGTTTCTTCTTGCATTAGCATATTCGGAAAAGTCCACATTTGTGAAAACCGAAGTGAAAGTACCATTTACTATGGCTATTTGTCGTTTTAATTCCAGAACCTTAAACTCTATTTCACTTTCTTTTAATCTTCCCAAGGCTTCAGAATTGATTGCATATGGATAAACCCGCAAAGGAGTGGTAATTTCAAAATTCAGGTCGTAAAAAAGGAAAGGAGTACAGGTTCCAGCTCTTAAACCCAATGCTTCAGGATAACCCATAGAAAAATCCTTTTGAATTTCAAGTTCCACCAAATGGTTATAAGAATCTGGCAGCAGCAAATTATAATGAGTATTGATAGAACTTCGCACCGGTCTTTTGATTATTTGTTCCAGTCTTTTCTTTTCTTCCTTTAGAACTGCGAATTTTTGATTGGCATAAAATCCTGGCTGTAGGCCAACTTCGGCATAATCTGCAACAGATTTGATCAAGCTTTGAAATTCCAACCTGTTATGATTGATATTTCTATCATGAGTGGAAAAATCACTAACCTGAAACATGAATTTCATGGGCACTTTATATTTCCGCAGGAATTGAATTACCTTAGTGTAAATGTCATATGGATCTCTTTTAAGCTTCGTCATTACCTGTAACCTGTGCAGAACGTATTTTGGTTTAAATCTTATAAGGTCGAGACCGAGCCCAAGGACAACCCGCACTATACCCTTCTTCTTATAGCAATAAGCTTCGGTAACAGAAATAATAGTTTGGGTTCTCAAATCCCTCTTCGGAAAATCCTGAGCGGGGAATTTTTTCTTTAGGACCTTCTTAAACTTTTGGGCCCAGATATCAATGACAGGTTTATCTAAAAAACCATTCTGAAACGCCAGGCTTTCGCTCGCCTGAAATCGTCCTTCTTTATCTTTTACGTGAGGAAGATATTCTTCATATCGGCTTAGTAAATAAAAAGATGCAGCAAATATGTCAAAGGGAATGGAACTTGCTTCCCCTACAGAAAAAAAACACGGTACATCGTCCCACTCCTGTACCTTTACCTCCAGGTCACTTATTCCCTGCTCCAGTAGAAGGTCTACGTTTTGAATAAAGACCTCGTTGGCAAGGCTTTGTTTACCATAGGAGATCTTCATACCTTCATGAGCAACAAACTCCTCAATCTTAGAAGTGAATCCAACAGGCACTCCAAGAATTTGTGTACAAATATGTTTAAAAACATATGTTATTCTTGGCGTTATCTTTTGCGTGTAAACAAGGAGCATATATAAATATTACAGCAAACCTTCATCGGCAAAGCTGAAGTAAGAATTTTCGGTTATAATGATGTGGTCCAAAACTTTAACATCCAGGCTTTCCCCGGCAGTTCTAAATTTTTGAGTTAGCTGTTTGTCGGCTGCACTAGGGTTAAGATTACCTGAAGGATGGTTATGCGTGAGAATAAGTCCTGTGGCTCCTAAATGCAGGGCTTGTTTAAAAGCGAGACGCACGTCTACCAGAGTACCTGTTATACCTCCTTTGCTAAGAGAAAGCTCCTGAATTACTTTATTGGAGTTATTGAGATACAGGATCCAGAATTCCTCATGAGGTAATTCTCCTATTTTCGGCTGCATTAGTTCAAACACTGAGCTGCTTGAGGAAATCTTTTTCTTTTCAAGCGCTTCAGATGACCGGCGTCTTCTTCCCAGCTCGAGAGCTGCCACTATAGTTAAAGCCCGGGCCTCACCAATTCCCTTTACATCCATGAGCTGTTTTACAGAAAACTTTCCAAGTTCACTAAGATTGTCCTGGGCCTTAGCCAAAATTTTTTTAGAGACCTCCACCGCCGATTCATTTTTACTTCCTGAACCTATTAGAATTGCTAATAATTCGGCATCACTCAAATATTCCCGCCCTTTCTGAAGTAGCTTTTCTCTTGGTCGATCTCCTTCGGCCCAGTGTTTTATGGTAAAAGAGGAGGGTTTTTCTGAATTCATCAGCACATTTTATCTAAAGATAATAAAATGAAATAACTCAAAAATGCCATTTTAGGAGATCCAGTTTTTGATCCCATTAAAGTCTAGACCACCATAATTCCCACTACTCATCAACAATAGAACTGAATCTTTATAGTTCTTGTCCTGAAGAAACAATTGAAAATCTGAAGGATTAGTAAAAACTTTTAGATCTTTCCTTCCAAAAGAATCGAAGATCTGTTCTTGTGTGATCGGTTCAAGCTTTTTGTTTTCGATTGCTTCAGGCGAAAAGAATACAACAGCTTCATCGGCAGCATCTAAGGCTTTATGATACTGCTTCAAAAATTCAGAATTTAAGCTACTATAAGTGTGAAGTTCCAGGCATGCTATCAAGTTTCGTTTCGGAAACTGCTGTTTTACGGCACTTGTGGTAGCCATAACTTTGGATGGACTATGTGCAAAATCCTTAAAGACTACAGAGTCCAGGTTTTCAGCGATCTTTTCCATTCTCTTTGAAGCTCCCTTGAAAGAACTAATTGCTTCATAAAAATCTTCTTCGTCAATGCCCATGTGCTGACATATCCATTTTGCCCCTGCCAGGTTTTGCAGATTGTGTTTCCCAAAAATGGTGACCGGCATATCCCCTTCAGGAGTCTCAATTAGCGTTTTCTCATCTTCTATAGAAAAACCAGGAGTATTATAAGGGTGTTTTCGAATAGTATTAGTGGATTCCGCAACTAGCTTCTTTAAGTGCTCATCCTCCTCATTGTAAACAAGAATACCTCCCTTGACTATAGAATCAATAAAGATCCTAAACTGCTCAAGATATTCCTCAAAGGTGGGAAATACGTTGATGTGGTCCCAGGCTATTCCACTTAAAAGTGCAATATTAGGTTTGTAGAGATGAAATTTTGGCCGGCGATCTATGGGGGAGGAAAGATATTCATCACCCTCCAAGACGATAAAATCATTTTCCTGTGTAAGGTGGACCATTGTATCAAACCCTTCTAATTGGGCACCCACCATGTAATCCACTTCCTTTTGATGATACTTTAGGACATGAAGAACCATTGATGTAATGGTTGTCTTACCATGCGACCCCCCTATAACCACTCTTGTTTTATTCTTGGACTGTTCATAAAGGAACTCAGGGTAAGAGTATATGGGTAAACTTATCTCTTTAGCTTTCTTTAGTTCAGGATTATCCATTCTTGCATGCATACCGAGAATGACAGCATCAAGTTGGCTGTTAATCTTCTCTGGAAACCATCCAAATTCTTCCGGTAATAAACCTTTTTTCTTCAGCCGTGACCTCGATGGCTCGTAGATCATATCATCACTTCCAGTTATGGAATAACCCTTATCGTGAAGAGCAAGTGCGAGGTTATGCATTGCACTACCTCCAATAGCAATAAAATGTAATTGCATCTCTCAAATTTTGAGTAAATATAATGGAATAGACAGAAAGCTAAAGAGAAGGTCCTAACAAAAAATCAAGGGAATTTTGTAACGAAAGGAGCCTAATTAGGTCAAACTGTAAGAACAATTTGTCCGATGAACGGTTTTTTTAACTTATTAGGTGTAAAAAAACCCCTAAAAAAAATTTATTAATGAAAAAATTGTACTTTTAACCACCCCTACTTCAAAGAAATACGTTCATTGAAACGTTACATTGCTTAAATTTTCTCACTTAACAGGAGTTTAAGTTTTATTGTGCGTGTTTAAATATATATTTGAGCCGTAAAAATCATTAATGAAAATCGATTTAATTTAACACTTAGAGCCTATGCGAATTTTTACTTTGGGTAAAAAAGGAGTACCACTATTCTTTTTTGCCTTTTTTCTAATGACCGGAACCTACTCTTACGGACAGGAAAATTGTCCTACTGTAGCGGAAGACATCCAAGAGTTCTGTTATCTTTCAACGGTAGCCGATCTTGATGCAACAGCAACTGGAGATGACGTGCGTTGGTATCGTACTGCAACATCGACAAATCCTATACCTGAAAATGAACTATTACAAAGCGCAAGCTACTTTGCCGGAAATGCTTCGGGAACTTGTACTAATCGAATAGAAGTCCAGGTTACTGTAGATGATTTTGGGGCGCCAACCTCCCAATTCGGGAACGTTTTTCAGCCTTGTGAATATTCAGAAGACGATAGTAGTACCGTGAGTAATCTTATTGCCTTAATTACAGGGAATCAGGTGGAGGTCTTTACAGAAGAATTTTCAGGGGAACCCCTTGACCCTAATACATTATTGGTAGACGGAACGAGTTATTTTGCTGGTCAAATAAACCCGGACACTGGTTGTCCTACCAGTAGAATTGCTTTAAGGTACGATCCTATTCTTGCAGAGGCGCCAACAGGAAACCCGCTACAGACGTTTTGTTCGGGATCAACTGTGGCCGATCTGGAAATCCAAGCTACACATTCGGCTACTCAGGGTTTCAGATGGTACAGTACTGCAACTTCAAATCCAGCGCTAGCTCCATCTACTCCTTTAATTAACGGAGAGACTTATTATGCAAGTCAAATAATTAATCGCAATGGCTCTACACAACCGCCCTGTGAAAGCACAGAAAGATTTATTGTAGAGGTAGTAGTAATTACTGACGGACTTGGTGAAGATAGTACAGATAACGAATTATGCCGTATAGATCTTGCAGAAACAGCAACAGAAAGTCAGGTTGAAGCTGTTTTTATGAGTTTTTTGGAAAATTCCATTCCGGGAGGATCTTTTACGCCTAGTATAGCGCAAATTACATCAGATTTTAATAATGGTGACGGTACTGGAACTTTCAGTACTACTTACACAGTTGGTGAAGGTTTAAGTTGTGAAGATTCTGCTCAACTAGCTGTAACAGTGACTCCCGCTGCAAATGCAGGTGAGGATAATACTGACAACATTTTATGTAGAAG
>NZ_JBTLRK010000003.1:348061-401578 GCF_054482715.1 Salinimicrobium sp. CAU 1759
TAATGAAGATCAGGTTCGCGCTGTTTTTGAGAATTTACTAGATGATGACGCTACTGCAGGTGGCGAATTCTCTCCAACTATGGCCGAAATAACTGCGCAATTTAATTCTGGTGATGGAATCGGAACTTATTCCACTACTTATATAATAGAACAAGGTACAGCTTGTGAGGATTCAGCAATACTTTCAGTAACTGTTATTGGAGATAATGCTGCCGGTGAAGATAACACTGATACTGAAATTTGTTTAGATACCGAAAATGTTTCTTCTAGTGAAGTTGAAGAAATATTCATGGCTCTTATTACTGGCGGAATCACAGGAGGTACTTTCAATCCTTCTATTGAAGCATTGAAAACTCAACTCAACAACAGTGATGGTGCCGGAACTTTTAGCACAACCTATACTGTGGGTAAGGGAACGGGATGTGAAGATTCAGCTGAACTTGCAGTAACCATTACTGGTAGTGAAGGAAACGCAGGTGAAGATAATACTGCTACGGTCTTTTGTAGAAGCGAATTAGCAGAAACTGCTAATGAAGATCAGGTTCGCGCTGTTTTCGAAAATTTACTAGATGATGATGCTACTGCAGGAGGAAATTTCGCTCCAACTATGGCCGAAATAACTGCGCAATTTAATTCTGGTGATGGAATTGGAACTTATTCCACTACTTATACAGTAGGACAAGGTACTGCCTGTGAAGATTCAGCAATTCTCTCAGTAACAGTTATAGGAGATGGTGCAGCCGGAGAGGATAACACTAACACAGAAATATGCCTGGATACAACCAGCATTACTTCAAGTGAGGTGGAAGATATCTTTTCAAACCTTATTACTGGTGTTGCGGGAGGTACATTCAATCCGAGTATAACAGAGTTAACAACTCAAATTAACAACAGTGATGGTGCCGGAACTTTCAGCACAACCTATACTATAGGTAAGGGAACGGGATGTGAAGATTCAGCTGAACTTGCAGTAACTATTACTGGTAGTGAAGGAAACGCAGGTGAAGATAATACTGCTACGGTTTTTTGTAGAAGCGAATTAGCAGAAACTGCTAATGAAGATCAGGTTCGCGCTGTTTTCGAAAATTTACTAGATGATGATGCTACTGCAGGAGGAAACTTCGTTCCAAGTTTCGCAGAAATAACTGCGCAATTTAATTCTGGTGATGGAATCGGAACTTATTCCACTACTTATACAGTAGGACAAGGTACTACCTGTGAAGATTCAGCAGTTCTCTCAGTTACAGTTATAGGAGATGGTGCAGCCGGAGAGGATAACACTAACACAGAAATATGTCTGGATACAATCAGCATTACTTCAAGTGAGGTGGAAGATATCTTTTCAAACCTTGTTACTGGTGTTGCGGGAGGTACATTCAATCCGAGTATAACAGAGTTAACAACTCAAATTAACAACAGTGATGGTGCCGGAACTTTCAGCACAACCTATACTGTAGGTAAGGGAACGGGGTGTGAAGAGTCAGCACAGCTTACTATAATCATAAATGGCCAAAACTCAGCAAATGCAGGTGCAGACAATTCTAGAACTGTTTGTAATTCAGAAGTCCGAAATCTTTCAAATACAGGAGTTCGAAATCTATATCTCAATTTACTTGAAGCTGGTGTAGATAGAACAGGAACATTCAATCCTACTATTCAACAGATAATTGATCAGTACAACTTCCAAAGCAATTTTGGTGACTTTACTACAACCTATACTGTTGGAACGGGTGATTGCCAGGATTCTGCTGAACTTACAGTTACTGTGCTGGAAAATCCCAATCCAGGCCAAAGCACTACTGTTAATCTTGAAGAAGGCACAACAGAGACGGTTAATTTATTCGCTGAACTAGGCGAGGATGCAGAAGCTGGTGGCACCTGGACTTTTGATGGAGAAGAAGTTGATGGAACTTTTGATCCTGCAACAGATGAAGAAGGTATATATACATATACCGTAACTAGCGAAAATGGATGTTCCGCTTCAGCTACTGTCACTATCGTAATTGGAACTCAGGAACCAAATTGTCCTGAAGTGACCGAAACTGAGCAAACTTTTTGTGGAGATGCACCAACAGTTGCAGACCTTGCTCCGGCAGGAGTACTTTGGTATTCTTCGGCAGACGGAATGGATGCTCTTGATGCAACTGCTGTTCTTGTAGACGGAACTGTATACTTTGCAGGTCCCATAGAAGGAACCTGTGATGACAGACCTTCTGTTACAGTAACAGTATCTGATAATCCAGCTGCTCCAACAGTAACCGATTTCAACGATTGTGTTGTAACAGGTGCTACTGTAGCAGACCTTGATATTACAGGAGAAGATGGAGCAACTTTTAGTGTTTACTCTGATGAAGCTCTTGAAACTCCAGCTGCAGATACAGATGAACTGGTAGAAGGCACTTATTATATTACTCAAACAAATGCTGCAGGATGTGAATCTGAAGCTGCTGCGATCACTGTAACTCTTGATGACGCAACTGCTCCTACCTTGACAACAGGAGGTGACGTTTTCTGTGAGTTTGATGGTGCAACAATTGCTGAACTTCAGGAAAATGTAACCGCAACCGGTAATATTACTTGGTACACTACAGCTACAGGAACGCAAACAGTACCTCAAAATACTGTTCTGCAAAACAACACTACTTACTACGCAGCTGCCACAGATGCCACAACAGGTTGTGAGAGTTCGCAGAGACTTGCTGTAACTGTTACGTTGGAAGTATGTGAAATCATGATCCCAGAGGCCTTCTCTCCAAATGGAGACGGCATGAACGACAGGTTTGTAGTAATGAACTTGAGCTCTGAATATCCTAACCACAATATGGAGATCTATAATAGATGGGGAGAACCTGTTTATAAAGGTCAGGCAGGAGAAAGCCAGGGATGGGATGGAACTTCAACTGAAGGTTCTTTCGGAAGCGGAGTACTACCGGCAGGTGTATATTTCTACATCCTGTATTTCAACGACGGACAAACAGCGCCAACTCAAGGTAGAGTCTACTTAAGCAGATAATTTTGAAATATTCGAAACACATGAGAAATTCATTTATAAAAATTTTTACAGTTGCTTGCATTACCCTTTTTTCATTAAAGGGTAATGCTCAACAAGATCCTATGTATACCCAATACATGTATAACATGAGCGTGATAAACCCCGCTTATGCTATAGATGACCTGGGAATGCTAAATGTAGGCGGGATCTACAGGAATCAATGGGCCGGAATAGAAGGAGCCCCGGAAACCGCCAACTTTTTTGCCAAAACTGGTCTTACTGAAAGACTGGAGGCCGGCCTATCAATAGTTCATGACGAGATTGGTGATATCGTGAAAGAAAATAACCTTTACGCCGATGTCAATTACATCCTTCCCGTATCTGAAACTTCAAAGTTGTCCTTTGGAGTAAAAGCCGGGGTAACCTTCTTTGACGCAGATCTAACTCGTCTAACTACAAACCAAGGTGGAGATCCCGCAATGCAGAACATTAGCGAAGCTTTTCCAAATTTTGGAGTTGGTGCCTATTGGTTTGGGGATAACTACTATGTAGGTTTGTCTGCTCCAAACATCTTTACTTCAAAGCATCTTGAGAATGAAACAGGATTGGCACGTTTAGGTGAGGAAAATATTCACTACTTCTTAACTGGAGGTTACGTATTTGACCTTAACCAGAATCTAAAGCTTAAGCCTGCATTTATGGCACGAGCGGTAGAAGGAGCACCGCTATCTGTTGATGTTACTGCAAACGTGCTTCTTTATAATCGTTTTGAAGCAGGTGTAGCTTATCGTTTCGATGAAACTATAAGTGGTCTGGTAAACTTCCGAGTGACTCCGGAGCTTAGAATAGGTTACGCATATGATTACACCACAGGTAACCTGAGTGACTTCAATGACGGTACCCACGAGATCATGGTGCTGTTTGACCTTGACCTGCTTGGCCTTTCAAAAGGTTATAACGTATCCCCAAGATTCTTCTAAAACCTAAGAAACATGAAAAAACTTTATACAACACTTTTAGCGATCCTTATCGGATTCTCGGCTGTGGCCCAGAGTTCACAGGTAAAGAAAGCTAACCGCCTATTTAATCAAAGAGCATATATGGATGCTTCTGAAGCTTATAGGTTAGTTCAGGATAAGGATCAAATGGTCCTGCAAAATTTAGGTGATTCCTACTTCTTTACTAACCGAATGGGTAATGCAGCAGAAGCATATCGCGACCTATTTCTGAAATTCAATGACGGCAGCATTGCGCCTGAATACTCCTTTAGATTTGCCCACGCTTTGCGTGCGACCGGAAAGGACGACGAAGCAGATGAGTATTTTAGTCAGTACTGGAATAAAACCGTTGATTTTGAAGAATGGACTTCCAAACTTGACACTGCCGTATCTCATACCTACACTACAAACCAGGTAATGCAGAATGCAGCCTCTAGTGATTTCGGAATCACTTTTATGGGAGATAAAATAGTTTTCGCATCTACCAGAAACTCGAGCCGTCCAATTTATGCATGGAATCAAAAGCCATATCTGGACCTCTATGTTGCCAATATAGATGATGACGGAAAGCTTAGCAACATCGAACTTTTTAACGACAAGATCAATACCGATACCCACGAAAGTTCGGCTGCATTCTCCAGCGATGGAAAGACTATGTATTTTGACCGCACGAACTCAAGAAGAGTAAAAGTAGACTGGGCAGAAGTGCCTGTAGCTACGATTAGGATCTATCGCGCCGAGATGGTAGACGGGGAGTGGACCAACATTGAAGCATTACCTTTCACAAGTGACCAGTATTCTGTTGAACATCCAACCCTTAGTCAGGATGGCTCTACTTTGTACTTTGCCAGTGATATGCCTGGATCAATGGGATCTTTCGATATCTACAGCGTTGCTGTAAACGAAGATGGCACCTTTGGACAACCTGTAAATCTTGGCCCAAATGTTAACACCGCTCACCGTGAGCAGTTCCCTTACATCGCAAATGATGGCACTCTGTACTTCACTTCTGATGGTCATATGGGCTATGGAAATCTTGATGTTTTCAAAAGTGAACAGGAAAATGGCACTTTTGGAAAGGCTCAAAACCTTGGGAACTCTTTAAACAGTGAATTTGATGATTTCGCTTTTGTACTGAAGGAAGGTGAAGAAAAAGGATATCTGGCTTCAAACAGAAGAGGATCAGATAACCTTTACGCTTTCACCAGAGAAGACTATACCCCTCCAATCCTTCCAAAAGAGGAAATGGAGATCAATCCTGAAACCGGAAGAAGACAAATTGCCGGTGTCGGAAATATCTATTTCGACTTTGATAAGGCTACAATTAAGCCTGAGTCTGAACCTACTCTTAATCGTGTAGCAGAGATCATGAAGAACTATCCAATGTTGAAGATAGAGATTGGATCTCATGCCGATGCACGTGGTTCTAACAAATACAACATGGATCTTTCTCAGCGTCGTGCCGAGTCAACTCTTGAGTACCTTGTGAGCCAGGGAATCAGTAGAGATAGACTTGTGCCTAAGGGTTATGGTGAAGAAGTACCATTGAACGATTGTACAAGACCAAATATGTGTACTGAAGCTGAATACGCTCGTAACAGAAGAAGCGAATTCACTGAAATAACCGGAAACATTACTCCTAAACTTCAAGATCAGCCAGAGGCTGCCGAGGATGAGGAAAATTAGGCTACGATTTAACTAACCAGCCAAAGAAAAGGCCCTGAGAGATCAGGGCCTTTTTATTTGCAATATTTGCAATTAAGACCGTTCAAAAATTACTTTTTTGGAGGGTATCCCTGTAGTGCTTCCTCCACCATTTTATCAAACAGTTCCTGCCTGGCCTCTGGACGTGCATCGGGATCATACTTACTATCTACCACAGCCTGCCAAACAAGATCATCAGTCTTTACATCCACAAGGTCAAAAGTCAGTCTTAAATAATTCTCAGGGCCACCAATGGGAATTCCGCCACTTATTCCTACTCCTACGTTTCTGCCTGTACCGCCAATTCCTACCCCAACACTGTTCCTGGTTGGCTCCTGATATTCTTCAGTGTATATATTCAAAAAAAGATCGGGAGAGACATTAGCAGCAAGATTCCGGCTTTCCAAAGCAGATTGGACACTGCTGAAAAGTCTCTTTTCATCCAGTTGACTTAAACCTGTCTGGATTTGGGGGTAAAGTGCAATAGATGAGTAAGAGCTGTAGTCAATATTTTCATCATAATCATAGACAGCACGCGGACCTCCACAAGATTGAAAAAGGAAACAAATGAAAAGGATCTTTAAAAATTTCATAGCGTGTTTTCTTTAAATTTAAAGAAAACACGACTGAAAATGAAGATATTAACAGGAATTAAACAGCTTCCTTATTTAGCATTTCCCAAAGCTTATCCTTGAGCTCCGTAAGACCCTGTTGAGCGACAGAGGAGATAAACAGGTAAGGAGCTTCTAAGTTTTTATCGAGTTCTGCCTTCATTTCCTGCTTTAATTCACTATCGAGCATATCACTCTTTGAGATCGCAATAAGCCTGTCCTTGTCCAGCATTTCAGGATTATAGCGTCTAAGCTCATCCAAAAGGATTTCGTATTGCTTTTTAATATCCTTTGCATCTGCAGGAATTAAAAATAACAATGTTGAATTACGTTCAATGTGCCTAAGGAATCTATGGCCTATCCCCTTTCCTTCAGCAGCACCCTCAATAATTCCGGGGATATCTGCTACTACAAAGGTTTTGAAGTCCCGGTATTCTACAATACCAAGATTTGGTTTGAGGGTTGTGAACTCATAGTCGGCTATTTTAGGCTTGGCGGCAGTGATAACTGACAGTAAGGTTGATTTTCCCGCATTAGGGAAACCTACCAGGCCAACATCGGCAAGAATCTTTAGTTCAAGAGTGATGTCCTGCTCCTCTCCCGGAATTCCGGGTTGTGCATAGCGTGGAGTTTGATTGGTAGAGGATTTGAAATGCCAGTTTCCAAGCCCCCCCTTTCCACCTTCGGCTACAATGATCTCCTGTCCATCTTCTGTGATCTCATGGAGGATTTCCTGGGTTTCTGTATCACGTATAACCGTGCCTAGCGGCACATCTACAACTTCATCCTGCCCATCGCCACCTGTGCTGCGTTGTTTACTTCCGTGCTCCCCGTGGCCTGCTTTGATATGTCTTTTAAACTTTAAATGAAAAAGGGTCCAAAGATTTTTATTGCCTTTGATGATCACATGTCCTCCCCTGCCTCCATCTCCCCCATCGGGACCACCTTTTGCCACATATTTCTCTCTGTGCAGGTGAGCAGATCCTTTTCCTCCATTTCCGGATGCAACGTGGATCTTAACGTAATCAACAAAATTCCCCTCAGTCATTCTAATCTAATTTTCTTCAGCTGGTTTAATTAAACCAGCTGGTCAATAACTTCTTTGAGACGGGCAGTAATTTCATCAATCGATCCTACCCCGTCCACTCCAAAATATTTATTCTGTTTTAAGTAAAACTGCTTTAAGATAGCAGTTTCCTCGTAATATACCTTAATTCTCTTACGAATTACCAGCTCATTGGCATCATCGGGTCTTCCCGATGTTTTTCCTCTTTCCAGTAAACGCTCAACAAGAATCTCATCATCAACCTCAAGGGCGATCATTGCACTTACTTCTGTTCCTTCCTCATGAAGAAATTCTGCCAAAGCTTCAGCCTGAGCAACAGTACGGGGAAATCCATCGAAAATAAAACCATTCCCCTCTTTTGCCTGCCGCACCTCGGCTTTAAGCATATCAATAGTAACACTATCGGGTACCAATTGACCTTTGTCCATATAGGCTTTAGCCAATTTTCCCAGTTCGGTTTCATTTTTAATATTGTACCTAAAAACGTCTCCGGTAGAAATGTGCTTCAGATTGTAATGAGCTTTCAAAATTGACGCCTGGGTCCCCTTTCCTGCACCAGGAGGTCCAAACAACACGAGGTTTGTCATTTTACTATTTTTAAGTTTATAGACCTGGGTAAGGTTTCTGCCCAGTCCATTGTAATCAAGTCCATAACCCACAATAAAATCGTTTGGAATTTCCATCCCCACATAATCTATAGTAAGCTCTTTTTTGTATGAATCCGGCTTATAAAATAAGGTCGCGATCTTATATTGGTTCACCTTTTCCTTTTCAAGGATCTTATGGATGCTCTCCAGGGTATTTCCTGTGTCAACAATATCTTCAATAACTACCACATCCCTACCTTCAAGCGGTACTGTCAACCCCATTAAAGATTCCACGGTTCCGGTAGTGCCGGTACCTTCGTAGGAACTAAGTTTTACAAAGTGGACCTCACAATCCCCCTTAAACCTTTTGATAAGCTCGGCCGAAAAAAGAAAAGCTCCATTAAGAACTCCCAGAAATACAGGTGTTTTTCCATCAAAGTCGGCATTTACCTGCGCAGCCACCTTCTCGATCCCGAGGTTGATTTCGGCTTCAGAAATAAAAGGAGTAAATTGTAGATCGTGTAATTGAACCAAAACAAAATATTTTTGGGAAGCAAAGATACATATTCATTTCAACCTGAAAGGTAACCTAATATGCATTTCTAAATGAATCATACGGCATTTCAGATTTTTAAAATTATTTTTGCTGAAATAGCTCAAAAATGACCAACTACTTTTCTTCAAAATTTACCCTCGGAATTCTTGGTGGCGGGCAATTGGGAAAAATGCTGCTTTACGAGACCCGAAAATTTGACATTCGAACCGTTGTTCTTGATCCCAGTGAAGAGGCACCTTGTAAAATTGCCTGCAACGAATTCTTCCAGGGAGACCTAATGGATTTTGACACCGTTCTTAACTTCGGAAGAAAAGCAGATGTCCTAACCTTTGAAATAGAAGGAGTGAACGTAGAGGCTCTGGAAAAACTGGAGCAGGAAGGGATCAAGGTTTATCCATCTTCCCAAACTTTGAAGAAGATCCAGGACAAAGGCATTCAAAAGAGCTTTTTTGAAGAACATAAAATTCCTACGGCCCCGTTTAAAAGATACCCTTCAAAAATGGCATTTTTGGAAGGTGTTAAAAATGATGAAATTTCCCTGCCGTTGGTCTGGAAAGCCACTACAGGTGGTTATGATGGAAAGGGAGTAGCCGTAGTAAAAGATATTATCACAGCCGAAAAATTTCCTGAAATTGCCTGTATTGCTGAAGAACTTATTCCCTTTAAAAATGAACTTGCTGTAATCGTGGCTCGCAATCCTTCAGGAGAGGTAAAGACTTATCCGGTTGTGGAAATGGAATTTCATCCTGAAGCCAATCAGGTGGAATATGTGGTCTGCCCGGCGAGAATTGATGCTGATGTTGCTCAAAAAGCACGAAAAGTAGCTGAAAAAGTTTCCGCAGCATATCAACATGTAGGTTTACTGGCTGTAGAAATGTTTCAGACCAGAAATGATGAGATCCTGGTAAATGAAGTAGCTCCCCGACCTCACAATAGCGGGCACTACAGCATAGAAGCTGCATTTACTAATCAATTTGAGCAGCATTTACGGGCTATTCTCGACCTTCCGCTGGGAGAAACAGAAAGTAAAGCCGGCGGAGTAATGGTGAATTTGGTAGGGGAAGAAGGTTTTGAAGGAAACGTGGTTTATGAGAATATTTCAGAAATAATGAAACTTAAAGGAGTTACGCCTCACATTTACGGAAAGAACATCACCCGCCCTTTCAGAAAAATGGGTCATGTAACAATAGTAAATGCCGATCTTTCTGAAGCCCGCAGGATCGCTGAAGAAGTGAAGAAGACAATTAAGGTTGTGAGTGAGTAATTTAAAGACAGGTTCAAAGAAAAAAAATATGAGTAAAGTTGGGATCATCATGGGCAGCACCAGCGATATGCCGGTAATGCAGGAAGCAATTGACATTTTAGAGTCTTTTGATATTGAAGTGGAAGTGGATATAGTTTCGGCTCACCGCACTCCGGAAAAACTGTTCGACTACGGCCAGAACGCTCACAAAAGGGGGTTCAACGTAATTATTGCAGGAGCCGGAGGCGCTGCACATCTTCCGGGAATGATCGCATCCCTGTCACCTCTCCCTGTTATTGGTGTGCCCGTTAAATCCAGTAATTCAATAGATGGATGGGACTCGGTATTATCTATTCTCCAAATGCCCGGCGGAGTGCCGGTAGCAACCGTAGCTCTTAACGGGGCAAAAAATGCGGGAATCCTTGCTGCACAAATTTTGGGAAGTGCAAATGAGAAAGTGCTTCAAAAAATAGTCGATTATAAGGAAAGCCTAAAGCAAAAAGTCATTGAAGGTGCCAAAAATGTAAAAAAGTAAAGCCACGCTTTCACGTGGCTTTTAAGTAGCATTTTGTTGTTTTAATAGTATTTATTAACCATTCTAAATATATTAATCAAAAACCTAAAAGCTACTATTACAAATTTTTTCGAAATGTGAAGTAAGTAAAAAATTTAGAAACTTCCGAATTTTTTCAAAAAATTTCGTTAAAGGGTATTTAAAAATTGCAAATCAGATTTGATATGAATCAGAAAAACCCATTACTGGAGCCTTTTGAAACTGCTCCATTTTCCAGAATAAAGACCGAACATTATAAACCTGCAATAGAAGAAGCGATTCGCAGGGCCAAAGCAGATATTGAGAAGATCACCTCTTCCAATGCAGTTCCAACTTTTGAGAATACCATTGAAGCTTTGGAATTTGCCGGGGAAGAACTGGATCGAATCACCAGTATTTTCTTCAATATCAATTCGGCCGAAACCAATGAGGAAATTCAGAAGCTCGCGCAGGAGATCTCTCCGGTTCTAACAGACTTTAAAAATGATGTGATCCAGGATGCTGAACTTTTCAAAAAGGTAAAGGAAGTTTATGACAAGAAAGATTCTCTGGATCTGAATGTAGAGCAGAATACTTTGCTGGATAAAAAGTATAAAATGTTCACCCGCAATGGAGCAAATCTTGATCATGAGAAAAAGAAACAACTACGGGATTTGGATAAGAAGCTGGCTGCACTAAGCCTTAACTTCGGTGAGAACGTACTGGCGGAAACAAATAAATATGAGTTGCACCTCACCAACGAAGAAGATCTTGAAGGTCTTCCTAAAGGAGCAAGAACTGCAGCCAAAATGCTGGCAAGGGAAAAGAACAAGGAAGGTTGGATCTTCAACCTCCACTACCCTAGCTACATTCCTTTTATGAAATACGCCAAAAACAGGGGCCTACGAAAAAAACTTGCTATTGCTTTTGGCGCCAAAGGCTTTCATGGCGATGAATTGGACAATCAAGAAAATGTTTTACAAATTGTAAGGCTTAGGCACAAAAAAGCAAATCTACTCGGCTACCCAACATATGCTCACTTTAAACTGGAGGAACGAATGGCCGAAACTCCCGAAAAAGTCAATTCCTTTATGGAGGAGTTACTGGAAAAAGCCAAACCTGCAGCCGAAGAAGAATTTAAAGAACTGGAAAGCTTTGCCAAAGAGCTGGATAACATAGACCAGCTTGAAAAATGGGATGCCGCTTATTATTCAGAAAAACTGAAGCAAAAACTCTTCGATCTGGATGATGAGCAATTAAAGCCTTACTTCGAATTGAACAATGTCATCAACGGGGTATTCATTGTAGCCGAAAAGCTCTATGGCTTGAAATTCCAGGAGGTTTTCGAAGTGGAGATCTACCATCCCGAAGTAAAGACCTATAAAGTTACAGATGAGGACGGGAACGACATCTCCCTCTTCTATGCCGACTTCCATCCCCGGGAAGGAAAGCGCGGTGGTGCATGGATGACCTCTTACAAATCTCAGTACCGCCAAAAAGAGAAAAATGAGCGGCCGCATATCTCCATTGTCTGCAACTTCACCAAACCTACAGACGAGGAACCTTCTTTGCTTACCTTTAATGAGGTAACTACACTTTTCCATGAGTTTGGACATGCCTTGCACGGTATGTTGGCAGACACGGTTTACCCGAGTATTTCAGGAACCAACGTATTCTGGGACTTTGTGGAACTTCCGAGTCAGGTGCTTGAAAACTGGTGTTATGAAAAAGATGCCTTGAAGCTTTTCGCCAAACATTATGAGACGGGAGAAGTGATTCCGGATGAATTGATCCAAAAGATCAAAGATTCAGCTACTTTTCATGAAGGAATGGCTACCATGAGGCAATTGAGCTTTGGAATGCTGGACATGAGCTGGCACAGCCAGGATCCTTCAGATATTCTGGATGTCAAAGCTCATGAAGAAAAAGCTTTTGAGCCTACGCAACTTTATCCTGAGGTCAAGGAGAATTGTATGAGCACCTCCTTTTCGCATATTTTCCAGGGAGGTTACGCTGCCGGCTATTATTCCTATAAATGGGCGGAGGTACTGGATGCAGACGCTTTCGAATTCTTTACTGAAAATGGCATTTTTGACAGGGAAACTGCAAAAAAATTCCGGGAGACCATTCTTTCGCAAGGAGGAACAGAGCATCCGCTAACACTATACAAACGCTTCCGAGGAAAAGAAGCTGCTCCCGAAGCATTGCTCAGACGAGCGGGATTACTTCCGAAGAAATAATTCAGCCAACAACATCTCACAGTATAACAGGAAAAGGTTTGGTAAAAGTTTAACCAAATCTTTTCCTATTTTTGAGGGAAACCAGCCACGAGATGGAAGAAAATAGCCTTAATCCTGATAAATGGGTTGACCGGTATGCAGATTACCTGTTCAACTATACGATTGTGCGGGTAAATGACAGGGAGGTTGCCAATGATATTATTTCTGAAACCTTTTTGGCAGGTTTGAATTCCATGAAGAATTTTAAGGGCGAGGCTTCAGAAAGAACCTGGTTAATTTCTATCCTCAAGAGAAAGATCATTGACTATTACCGCAAGAACAATTCGGCTAAGGGACAGGCAGAAGTTAAAATAAATTTTCCCAACAGTGAAGAGGAAGGAGACTGGCTGGAAGAAAAAGTAGCAGATCTTTCTCACATGACCGCTGAAGACCAGATGGAGAACCGGGAACTGGGACTTGCCATTCTGGAATGTCTCGATCAACTGAACGAAAAACAGGCTACAATTTTCAAAATGAAAACTATTGAAGGAATAGACACTGAAACTATATGTAATGAATATGATATTACACCGTCTAACCTTTGGGTAATAATTCACAGAGCCAGGACTTCTCTGGCCAAATGTCTTGAGAAAAACTGGTTTTAATATGAAGGGACTGAATCTTATGAAACTAAGTTGCGCAGAAGCAGCAAGTGTTTGCACAAAAGCCGAATATCAAGAGGCCGGTTTGTTTGAAAAATGGAGATTAAGACTTCATCTCTACTTTTGCAGAACCTGTAAAGATTATTACCAGAACAATAAAAAACTTACCGGCCTTATAAAAAAGGCAGATATCAGGCAGTGTTCTTCCCACGAAAAAGAAGTTCTTAGGACTAAGATCAAGAATGGGAATTCAAAAACTTCTTAGCATCACAAGAATAACCAGCCAGTATATAGGAATGGCTTCTATCCAAAATGCAGTGAAATAGCGGGATTGTTTCTCTCTGCTCAACACCACAAACAAGCCGGTAATAATACAAGTAGCTACCAGTGCAAAAGTGGATGTCGATAAAAAATTACCTTTAAGAAACTCCAGAAGGATCACCAGACTAAGTAAAATAAAACCGAATACTTTAGTAGGTGTCACCCCTATTCTTTGAGGTATAGTGCCCAGTTGCTCAAGGTCATATTTTAGATCCCGAATTTCAAACGGCAGGATCCACACCAGGACCAGTAAGAACCGCTGAAGGAACTCCAAAACAAGGTCCTCAAAAATGACATTTTTGGCACCTGTTACCGGCAGAACAACACTTACTCCCGCCCACACAAAGGCTATGATAAAGATCTTAAGTCCGGAGATGCTCCTTAAATTTCGCCGCTTGCTAAAGACCGGAAGGGCATATAAAAGGGTGAAGGCTCCAAATATGACGCTCCAGACAATAGTTTCAAAGCTAAGAAAGAAGATCGTTACTGTGAGTGCGGTGAAACAAATGAGCGTTAAAATCTGAATAAATTTCAGCCTTTTTGCCAGACTCCGGTGGTGCAGTCCTGTTACATCAGCGTATTTCACAAAATTATATCCGGTCACAGTACCAAAAAAGATAAAAAGCAACAGGTTTTCTCTAATTTCGACCTCATATACAAGTATAGTGACAAGGCTTAGTGACACTACCGCCAAAGCCACATGAATGCTGCTATTAATATAGAAATCAATTATTTTTTTCACTCAATTACCCTCCTGTTTTAAAAGCGAAAAACCTTAACAAATCTTGCTGATGTAAATCATTAAAGATTAGGTCTAAATTGTGTAATTTCGCTGCTCAAAACACAACTTTTATTAGATGAATACTTATTCTTTTGCTACACGTCATATAGGCCCTCGCGAGCATGATCTACAGGACATGCTCAAGACAATAGGAGTGGATTCTATGGATCAACTCATTTATGAAACCCTACCCGATGACATTCGCCTGAAAAAGGAACTTAACCTGGCTCCGGCAATGAGTGAAAATGAATACATCACTCACAGCATCTCTTTAGCAGCCAAAAATAAAATTTTCAGGAGCTATATAGGTCTTGGTTATCATGAATCTATTACTCCTCCGGTAATTCAGCGAAATATACTGGAAAATCCGGGATGGTATACTGCTTATACTCCGTATCAGGCAGAAATCGCCCAGGGAAGACTTGAAGCACTCCTAAACTTCCAGACCGTTGTTGCCGATCTTACAGGTATGGAACTGGCCAACGCTTCATTACTCGACGAGAGCACTGCTGCAGCCGAAGCAATGTCGCTGTTGTATGAGGTACGGGAGCGTGAGCAGAAGAAAAATGATGTAAAAAAATTCTTTGTTTCTGAGGCTGTTCTACCACAAACCATAGACGTTCTAAAGACAAGGGCGATCCCCCTTGGAATTGAACTTGTTATTGGAGATCACGAAGAATTTGATTTTTCAAATGATTTCTTTGGTGTCATTCTTCAATATCCAGGCAAACTGGGGCAGGTTTATGATTATGCCGACTTCGTAAAAAAAGCAAAAGAAAATAATATAAAAACTGCAGTTGCTGCAGATATTCTTAGCCTTGTTAAACTTAGAGCTCCGGGAGAGTTCGGAGTTGATGTGGTAGTAGGAACCACTCAGCGCTTTGGGATTCCTTTAGGTTACGGAGGTCCTCACGCTGCTTTCTTTGCAACTAAGGAGGAGTATAAAAGAAATATCCCTGGAAGGATCATTGGGGTTACCAAAGATACCGATGGTAATTTCGCCCTGCGTATGGCTCTTCAAACCAGGGAGCAGCACATTAAAAGAGATAAGGCGACTTCAAACATTTGTACTGCACAGGTACTGCTTGCTGTCATGGCAGGAATGTATGCCGTTTATCACGGACCACGCGGCTTGAAATTTATTGCCGGAAGGGTTCACAGTGCTGCAGTCACAGTTGCTGAAAATGTTGAAAAACTCGGTTTCTCTCAGCTGAATTCAACCTACTTTGATACAGTTCTGGTAAAAGCTGATGCAGCGAAGATCAGGACGATCGCAGAAGAAAATCAGGTTAATTTCTACTATCCTGCTGCAGATGTAGTATCAATTTCTGTTCATGAAGCAACAAATCTGGATGATATCAACACCATCATTTCCATTTTTGCTGAAGCTGCAGGAAAGGAAACCATGAAAGTTTCAGAATTTTCGAAAGAGAATCATATCCCTACTTCTGTAGAGCGTAAAACTGAGTTTTTGAAAAATGATGTTTTCAACTCATATCATTCAGAAACTGAGTTAATGAGATACATCAAAAAACTGGAGCGTAAGGATCTTTCCCTTAACCATTCCATGATCTCTCTTGGCTCATGTACAATGAAGCTGAATGCCGCTGCCGAGATGCTTCCAATAAGCTATCCGCAGTGGGGGAATATTCATCCATTTGTACCTGTAGAGCAGGCAGAAGGATATCAAATAGTTCTTAAGAAGCTTGAAGAACAACTTACCGAGATCACAGGTTTTGCAGGTACTTCACTGCAGCCAAACTCCGGTGCTCAGGGAGAATATGCAGGTCTTATGGTAATTCGTAAGTACCATGAATCAAGAGGTGAGTCTCACAGAAATATCTGTTTGATACCTTCTTCTGCACATGGAACTAACCCTGCTTCGGCGGTTATGGCCGGAATGAAAGTAGTGGTGACTAAGTCAACCGATACCGGGAACATCGATGTTGACGATCTAAGAGAAAAAGCTTTAAAGCACAAGGATAATCTGGCAGCCTTAATGGTCACCTATCCTTCTACGCACGGCGTATTTGAGTCGGCTATTGTTGAGATCATCGATATTATCCATGAATTTGGCGGACAGGTCTATATGGACGGTGCAAATATGAATGCCCAGGTTGGTTTAACCAGCCCCGGTGCCATTGGTGCCGACGTTTGTCACCTCAACCTGCACAAGACCTTTGCTATTCCTCACGGGGGTGGTGGTCCCGGGGTTGGCCCTATTTGCGTTGCGAAGCAACTGGTGCCTTTCCTTCCGGGGAACCCTGTAATTCAAACAGGAGGAGATGATGCCATAACAGCTATTTCTGCAGCTCCATGGGGTTCTGCCCTGGTATGCCTTATCTCTTACGGATACATCAAGATGCTTGGAGCAGAAGGCCTTAAAAGATCTACCCAGTTTGCTATTTTAAATGCAAACTACATCAAAGCCCGTATCGAAGAACATTACAAGACCCTCTATAGCGGAGAATGTGGTAGAGCTGCCCACGAGATGATTGTGGATTGCCGTCCTTTCAAAGCAAAAGGCATTGAAGTTACTGATATTGCCAAAAGGCTTATTGACTATGGCTTTCACGCACCAACAGTTTCATTCCCGGTTGCAGGCACCCTTATGATCGAACCTACAGAAAGCGAAAGTAAAGCTGAATTGGACAGGTTCTGCGACGCATTGATCTCGATTAGAAAAGAGATTGAGGAAGCAACTGCCGAAGAACCAAATAATGTTTTGAAAAATGCTCCGCATACTTTGGGTATGCTAACCGCAGATGAGTGGAATTTCCCTTATACCAGGGAGAAAGCAGCTTATCCACTTGAATATGTAGCTGAAAATAAATTCTGGCCTTCTATTCGAAGAGTAGATGAAGCATTCGGAGATCGAAATCTTATCTGCACCTGTGCTCCCATAGAGGAATATATGGAAGATTAAAAAGTTAAAAGACCGAAGGAACACCACCTTCGGTCTTTTTTTACTCAAACACCCTTAACAACTTCTTAACTAAAAGACAATATTTCTCTTAATTTTTGATCATTAAAAAAATTTTGCCGCGATCTTTTAAAGATGCCGCAAAAGTAAATTTTTAATGCAAAAAATGTAGGGAAACCGGCATAACATTTACTAATTTTGATACTTGTCGACCCTATAAGTGACACAGAATGAGCATAAAAATCACAGGAGTAGGTAGCTACATCCCAAGCAGAATTGAAAAAAATTCAGACTTTCAAAAGCATGAATTTTTATATGAGGACGGATCTAATTTTCCGCAGTCCAATACGGTAATAATTGAGAAGTTCAAGGCTATTACCGGGATTGCCGAGAGACGTTACATACATAACGAACTTAACAACTCCGACATTGCTTATCTGGCAGCTAATAGCGCTATTGAAGACGCTGGAATAGATCCTGAAGAACTGGATTACTTGATCGTTGCCCATAACTATGGTGACGTGCTTCATAACGACATGCAGAGCGATACCGTGCCAAGTTTGGCTACCAGAGTAAAGCACAAGCTTCGTATCAAAAACCCGAAGTGTGTGGCTTACGATATCCTTTTTGGGTGCCCGGGCTGGGTAGAAGCCGTGATACAGGCTAAGGCCTTTATTCAAAGCGGCATGGCAAAAAAATGCCTTGTTATAGGATCTGAAACCCTTTCAAGAGTTGTCGATAAACACGACAGGGACTCCATGATTTATTCAGATGGTGCAGGAGCTACTGTGATCGAAGCCAGTGAAGAAACCGGTGGAATTCTCTCTCATGAAAGTGCAACATATTCCTTTGAAGAAGCAAACTTCATCTTCTTTGGAAAATCCAACAATCGTGAAGCTAAGGATGACCGCCGCTATATAAAAATGCACGGCCGTAAGATCTACGAATTTGCTCTGAGCCATGTTCCGGATGCAATGAGAACCTGCCTTGCGAACAGTGGAAAGAAAATAGAAGACGTTAAAAAAATACTTATTCACCAGGCCAATGAAAAGATGGATGAAGCTATTATAAAGCGCTTTTACAGACTTTATCAAATGCCGGTTCCCGAAGGTATCATGCCTATGAGTATAGATAAACTGGGCAATAGTAGCGTCGCCACTGTTCCTACCCTACTCGACCTCATCCTTAAGGGAAAAATGGAAGGACAATCTTTACATAAAGGAGATGTGATCATCCTGGCGAGTGTTGGAGCGGGAATGAACATTAATGCTATCGTGTACCAGTTCTAGAATGTACGAAAATACCTTTCCGAACAAGCGCTATAAGGAAACCATCCAATTCTTAGAAAAAGTTGCTCCTCCTCCCGCCAGTATTTTGGATCTCGGGGTAGATAATCCTTTTTCGAAAGTAATGCGAGAACATAATTATACTGTCACGAATACTCAGGGGGAAGATCTTGACCTGAATACCGACAGCGTTAAAAATTCTCCTGCAGAAATTGTCACTGCCTTTGAGATCTTTGAACACCTGTTGGCTCCGTTTAATGTCCTGAGAGACATTCAGGCGAAAAAACTGGTAGCCAGCGTACCTTTGAGGTTGTGGTTCTCTCCTGCCTACCGCAGCAAAACTGATAAATGGGATCGACATTTCCACGAATTTGAAGACTGGCAATTCGACTGGTTGCTGGAAAAAGCAGGTTGGGAGATAAAGGAGCGCCACAAATGGACCAATCCGGTAAAAAAGATCGGGATACGACCTCTGCTGCGAACTTTTACTCCGCGCTACTATGCTGTTTATGCCGAAAGAAAAGCATAGTCAAAAATGTCATTTTTGACACCTCTTTTTTCTCTACGAATTCTTTCCGTCAATACCTGCTCAAAAATTGTAATTTAGCTGAAAGTTTCTGCTCATTTGAAATTCTACATCATCATTCCCGCGCACAATGAAGCTGAATTTATCGGGCGCACTCTAAAATCCCTTTCAGAACAAAGCCTGAAGCCGGACGAGCTGCTGGTGGTGAACGATCAGTCTTCCGACGAAACTGCCGAAATAGTAAAAGATTTTGCTGAAAAGTTTTCTTTCATCTCTCTTGTCAATATTACCTCTTCCGAAGCACATTTACCCGGAAGTAAGGTAGTTAATGCTTTCAACCACGGACTTTCTCAGCTGGACAATGACTATGATGTGATCTGTAAGTTTGATGCCGATCTCATTTTTCCGGTTAATTATCTTGAAACCATAAGCAGTCACTTTTTAAAAGACCCAAAAGTGGGAATGGTGGGAGGTTTTTGTCACCTGGAGAAAGATGGCTTATGGAAGCTGGAAAGCCTCACCGATAAGGACCATATTCGGGGCGCATTAAAGGCCTATCGTAAAGCTTGTTTTGAAGATATTGGAGGACTAAAACCCTCCATGGGCTGGGATACGGTAGATGAGCTCCTGGCACAATATCACGGGTGGACAATAAAAACAGATCCTTCTTTAGCAGTAAAGCATCTGCGTCCTACCGGGTTTACCTACAACAAAGCTGCAAAGTGGAAACAGGGAGAGGCTTTTTATAAATTGCGTTACGGCTGGTTCATAACAGCTATAGCCTCCGTCAAACTTGCTCTAAAAAAAGGGGATCCTAAGTTGGCTCTTGATTACCTTAAAGGCTTCAGAAAAGCAAAGGCCTCAAAAATGCCATTTTTGGTAGGTGAAAAAGAAGGAGCCTTCATTAGAAGGCTTCGTTATAAAAAAATGCTGTCAAAGATATTTTAGCTACTCTTCCATTACCATGTGTAACGGTCTACCTGTCGCCCCATTCGGAAACGGAATTCCCAGTAAGGCCGAAATAGTTGGAGCTATATCAACGATCTCTGTTCTCTCAAGGCTATTACCGGCTTTGATACCTTTTCCGTAGAAGATAAGAGGTGCGTGAGTGTCATAGTTATTTCCCGAACCATGGGTGGAACCTGTTCTGGAATAAGAAATCACCGAGGGTTCCAAAATAAGAATGACATCTCCGCTCCTTTTTTGGTTAAATCCATTGTCTACAGCCGATGCGATCTTTTCTGTAAAGTTGGCCGACTGCAGTTGCTCTCTCGTAAATACCCTGTTGACCCTCTCGTATTGCAAAAGAAAGTGTGCAATCTCCCGCTGAATTTCTTCAGAAGAAACTTCCATTTTTAGCACCTCATCATAATCCAGGAAGATCTGATTATTAGAGGTATTCTCTATAAGATCTTCGCTGTTAAATTTTCCGCTAAGGAAAATATTGAGTTCTTTTTTTAATTTATCCCAGTCAAAGTATCCGGAAGGGATCTTCACTGACTCAAGATAAGCAGGGACATGAACTCCACCATGATCGGAAGTAAGGAAAAGAGTATAATTCCCTTCCCCTACTTTTTCGTCCAGGGCCTTAAGAAGTCTCGCCAGATCCTGATCCAAACGCAAATATGCATCCTGAATTTCCTTTGAGTTCACGCCAAAGTTATGGCCCACATAATCTGTTGAAGAATAGCTTACCGTAAGAAAATCGGTATGATCATCCTCTCCCAGCTGCTCCCCATCCAGTGCAGCGATCGCAAAATCTGTAGTAAGGCTGTTCCCATACGGAATTACCTTTACAATATCATAGCCTCCGTTGTTATCTTTTAAAGCCTTGAGATCATAAGGAAAACCTGTGTCTTCCTTGCCTGAAAACCCTCCTTCAAAAAGGTTGATATCCACTCCACTTTCTACATAAGTATCGACATCTGCAAGGGTGGTCCATGGCTTAAGATAAGAATCTACCTTACCTGAGGAGTTGAATTTCTCCACCCAGTCCGGCAGCTCCTGAGTGTAGAATGAACTGGTGATCCATTTACCTTCATCTCTTCCGTGGAACCAATAAGCAGCATTTGCCGTATGACCTGCGGGTAGGACTGCACCCCGGTCCTTAAGAGCAATACCTATGGTCTTTCCTTTCATTTGGGTGTGCAGGCGGTTCTCATCAGCAACCGTGGTGGTGATCAAGCGATGTGGAGACATCTTTCCGGCATCATCGGAAGTACCTATAGGCTCTACTGAACTATCTTCCACACAGTAGACATATTCTTCATCAAATTTATCATACCAGTTATTCCCGATGATTCCATGCGTTCCCGGCGCAGCTCCGGAATAAACAGAAGCATGTCCCGGCCCGGTGTAAGTAGGAATATAATTGAAATGATTATTACGAAGATTAAAACCTTTAGAAACTAGCCTTTTAAAGCCATCATTTCCATAGTGGTTCCAAAATCTGGTTATATAATCATAGCGCATTTGATCTACCACCACTCCAACTACGAGTTTTGGATTTGCATATAGATCTTTATCTGCATTAAATGGTCTTTGGTCGGTTTTCTGGGCGTATGAATTAGAAACAAAAAAGATTAAAAAGAGAAGGGGGATAAAATATCTCATTTGGGTAAATTTTATGCTGCAAAAATACAAAGTTCTATGGGTTTAAGATTAAGTTAAGCTTAAATACATTCCTTTAAAAAATTAGTATTTTAGCCGCAACAAAAGCTTAAAATGAGGTACCTGCAGTCGATCGGGGAATATTTCTTGATGTTAAAGGGTGTGTTTGGGAGAATGACCAAACGCAGTGTCTTAAAAGAATTAATCTTTAAGGAAATAGATGAGCTCGTTATTGGCTCTCTAGGAATAGTCGCATTTTTATCCTTTTTTATTGGAGGAGTTGTGGCACTTCAAACAGCCCTCAATTTAAATAATCCATTGATTCCTAAAAGCCTGATCGCTTTTGCAGCAAGACAATCTATTATTCTTGAATTCTCGCCCACTTTTATATCAATTATCATGGCGGGAAAAGTTGGTTCCTTTATCACATCCAGTATTGGTTCAATGAGAGTGACCGAACAAATTGATGCCCTCGAAGTAATGGGGATCAACTCTTTGAATTACTTGGTTTTCCCAAAGATCATTGCAATGCTCACCTATCCATTTGTCATTGCTATTTCAATGTTCCTGGGAATTCTTGGAGCTTACACTGCAGCCGTAATGGGTGGGTTTGTACCGGCAGATATTTTTTTACAGGGCCTTCAGGAGGAGTTTGATCCATTTCATCTTTTCTACTCCTTCTTTAAGACCTTTGTTTTTGCCTTTATTCTTGCTACAATACCATCTTATCATGGCTACTATATGAAAGGCGGCTCCCTTGAAGTTGGAAAAGCCAGCACGACCTCCTTTGTCTGGACCAGTGTGGTCATTATTGTTATGAATTACATTATTACTCAGTTACTACTCAGCTAATGATAGAAGTAAAAGATTTACATAAAGGTTTTGGTGATGAGCAAATTCTCAAGGGTATAGACTTTGTTTTTGAAACTGGTAAAACAAACCTTGTAATTGGGCAGTCAGGTTCCGGTAAGAGTGTCCTGGTCAAAAGCATGCTTGGACTAATTACTCCTGATAAAGGTACCATAGAATATGATGGTAAACCCTATTCTTCTTTTTCAGATGAGCAAAAGCGGGAACTGCGACAGGAAATGGGAATGCTGTTCCAGGGAGGAGCATTATTTGATTCAATGACCGTTGAAGAGAACGTAATGTTTCCCTTACGAATGTTTACAAGAAAGAAGAAAAGGGAATTGCAGAAAAGAGTTGATGAAGTTTTAGAGCGGGTAAACCTTGTTGATTCTGGTCGAAAATATCCTGCAGAGATAAGTGGTGGTATGCAAAAGAGGGTAGCAATTGCGAGAGCAATTGTCAACCGTCCCAAATACCTGTTCTGTGATGAACCTAACTCAGGATTGGATCCACGGACCGCTACTGTTATTGATAATTTGATTCATGAACTTACAGTGGAGTATGACATCACTACAGTAGTTATTAC
Organism: Salinimicrobium sp. CAU 1759; assembly: GCF_054482715.1. Classification (NCBI taxonomy): domain Bacteria; kingdom Pseudomonadati; phylum Bacteroidota; class Flavobacteriia; order Flavobacteriales; family Flavobacteriaceae; genus Salinimicrobium; species Salinimicrobium sp. CAU 1759. The sequence continues at coordinate 371,114 of NZ_JBTLRK010000003.1, forward strand.
TCACGACATGAATTCTGTTCTGGAAATAGGAGAAAATATTGCTTTTTTAAAGGACGGAGTTCTGGCATGGAAAGGAGATAAGAGTGGTGTATTTAAAACCGAAGACGAAGCAGTAACAGATTTCGTCTATTCATCTGATTTGTTTCGAAAAGTACGGGATGCCCAGCAGAAGGGGCTCTAATTAAGTGTTCGTACAGTTAGCGTATCCAGTGCCAACCGCACCTGCAGCCATCGCTCAAGTTTATTTCTCTCTGCCCTTCTTACAGCTGTACTAAGGTCTGATGACCACCTCACATTGAAAGTTGGAATGGTATCGATCTTTGAGAAATTGGTGACAATATTATTGGCATAGCTCATCTCCTCAATTCCGGAATAATTGATCTTAGCCTCTTTTGAAACAGCAGCAAAAGGAATTCCTGCACTTCTGTACTTCAAAAGCTCCTGCTCCAATAGCTGAATTCTCTTATCCTTGTCTTCCACAACTTGTTGATTTCGCACATATAGATCTTCCAGAATTCCCGCTCTGACCTCTGTTGAAAGTCGGGTTGCCAATTCAGAAGATTGATCGGAACCCTGATGCACTTGCAGCACCACGTCTTCAAAGTTGGGTACTTCTTTTATCTGCTGTACCCATTGATCTATTTGTTCCCGGGGAACCGTACGTCCTATTAAATAGATCTCAATGATCTTCGTTTTGTAATTCTGATCAAATTTTACCACCTCTGCTCCCGGATAATCTATTACCTGATTCACAAATTCCTTAGTCTTACTCACAAAAACCTGCTCCCTCAATAGGTTTACAAAAAGAACAATACTGGGGATCATCACCAGTACCGCGATTAGGGAAGCTAAACGTGCTGTGTTGCGACGATGTTTACTGTTGGCGTATTTGACCAGTGGAAAACGTAGAAGTTTCGCTACTAAAAAGGTAGAAAGGGCGATGAACACCGAATTAATAGAGAACAGGTAAAGAGCTCCCCCGGCATATTGCCACTGGGCGGTTGCCAACCCATATCCTACCGTACAGAGCGGTGGCATAAGAGCTGTAGCAATAGCTACCCCCATGATCACACTTGCTATTGCTCCTTTTTTGGTCTTTGCAACAATCAAGGCCATTCCACCAAAGATCGCTACCAGCACATCAAGAATCGTAGGGTAAGTCCTTGCCACCAGTTCCGGAGTTTCTTCTTTAATAGGAGAAATGAGGAAATATAGATATGCCGTAAGCACACTTAACACCACCATTACTCCAAGGTTGACGAGGCTTCGCTTTAAAGTGTCAATATCATTAATAGCAACAGAAAAGCCTATCCCGACAATTGGTCCCATTAGCGGCGAGATCAACATGGCACCAATGACTACAGCAGTACTACTTACGTTGAGACCAATGGAGGCCACAAAAATTGAGAAGACAAGGATCCATGCATTATGCCCTTTAAACGAAATGTCCCGCTTAACAGTTTCAAGCGTTGTTTCCCTGTCGGTATCCTCATGAATATCGAGAAGCTCCCGAAGAAATTCCTTAATACTCTTAAGAACGGTTTTACCCTTCCCTTCACCTGAAGGTATTGATGTACTACTGGCTGAATTGTTTTCCATTCACTAACCTAAATTTTCACCGAATTTCTTCTGCACTCTTTCTCTAATTCCTTTTATATCCTGCTCCTTGGCCCTGGGAACTATAAGCAGGATCTCATTCTCATCGACAATTACGTGGTCCCGGATCCCTTCAATAACCACTACCCTGTTCTTATCTGAAGTTACAAGATTACCCGTAGCATTCTCCGCAAAAAGACGTGCATTTAAAGCAACGTTTTCCTCTTCATCCTTCTCGCTTTCATTATATAATGAACCCCAGGTTCCCAGATCATTCCAGTCAAAAGAAGCAGGAATGACATAGACAGTGCCCTGTTCCTTTTCAAGAATTCCGTAGTCAATAGAAAGATTTTCGGCTGCCGGATAGTTCTCCTTTATGAATTCCTTTTCTGCGGAAGTATTGAATCCTGCTTCCCCTTTCGAAAAAAGCTGAAACATCAATTCAAGATTCTTCTGAAATGACCGCACAATGTAATCTACATTCCATACGAAGATTCCTGAATTCCATAAGTAGTTCCCGCTTTCTAGAAAACTCTTTGCTACTGGATACGTTGGTTTCTCCGTAAAGGTTTCCACAGGCTTCACTCTTTCTGTAGCCTTTGAGTCAAACTTAATATAGCCGTAACCCGTATTTGGAAAAGTAGGCTTAATGCCAAGGGTTATGATCTTATCTTCATTTCGGGCGGCTTCAAAGGCGGCCTTAATATCATTGAAGAAAGCTTTTTCATCTTCTATCCAATGATCACTGGGCGCCATGATCATTACCCCCTTTTTGTTTTTCTTTTTGATCTTTAAAGCAGCAAGTAAAACTGCAGGCGCAGTATTTCTCATCACCGGTTCAAGAACAATCTGTTCTTCATTTAAATTGGGTAATTGCTCCCTAACGAGCCCATCATAGTTTTCATTAGTAAGAACAAAGATATTCTGTGGAGGAACAAGCGCCGTCAATCTTTTAAAGGTGGTTTGAATTAAAGTCTCACCTCTACCTAAAAGATCACGAAACTGCTTAGGTTTTGCAGCAGTGCTCACCGGCCAAAACCTGGAGCCTACACCACCTGCCATTAGAACTGCAAAATTATCCTGGTTCATATTAATTAGCTGCTTTTAATAATTCAACCTCTGCATTGGGCTGGAATAAATATACTCTTCCTGTCTTCACCTCCACACATTCATATCGTTTGATTCGACGTTCCCCTTTTTTAAAGACTTTACCATTGTAAATTCTAAAGATCCCTCCATGCGGGATCTCAAAAATGTAATTTTTATCGTTCTCTTCGTCGAACTGCTTTAATGCTACAGCAAGATAGGCATCTGTATCACTGCTAGCTTTGGGATTTTTAAAGTGCCGGGCTATTAAGGGAAGTAACTGCGCCGGAAAGATCTCCGGTCGTATAAATGGAAGCATTAACTTTTGAAAAGTCTTCTTCCACTCTGCTCCATGCGGCTTGATGTGCCTTCCAAAGTTTTCAAAAGCCAACAAATGTGCGATCTCGTGAACCAACGTTATTAGAAAGCGATATTTGTTGAGATTCGCATTAACCGTTATTTGATGTACTCCTCCCGGAAGATTCCTGTAATCTCCATGCCTGGTCTTTCTCTCGTTCACGATCTTGAGGTGAATATCGTTTGCCTGAATCAAACCAAAAACAGGCTCAACTGCATGAGTAGGAATATATTTCTCAAGAATGTGCTTCATAAAGTCTAGGGAGTACTGCTGGAAACCTGCAGTAATTTTCCATTGTAAAATTTGTTTCCGGTAAGGGAAAAATCGGCTATATAATTAGCCATTTCTTGGGGTTGCAGGGGAGCATTATATCCCGGAAACGCCTCTTCCAGCATTTCTGTCTGCACAGCACCTAAGGCCAATACATTAAATGCAGGCCCGGTTTCTTTATATTCTTCAGCCAGTAGTTCTGTCAAGGTAATTACGGCACCTTTACTTGAGCTGTAGGCAGAAAGTCCTGGGAATTTCATGCTGCCCTGCACTCCACCCATACTGCTTACCGTCACTACATGCCCGTCCTTATTCATGAACGGAAGTAATTTCCGGGTAAGCGCAGCAACTCCAAAGACATTTATCTTATAGACCCGTTCGAACTCCTCAGAAGAAATTTCTTCAAAGGGTTTATTGATTATAGCTCCTGCATTATGAATAAGAATGTCAACATCTTTCCAATTCTCTCGTATATGATTAGAAATTTCTTCTAAATGACCTTCATTGGTAATGTCAAAGCTATAGGTCTCCACCTGCTCCAGTTCCAGATTTTTTACCGGCTTTTCATTTCTGGAAAGTGCCAGGACCTTGTGTCCTGCATCGGCAAATATCTTTACGAGCTCAAGGCCTATCCCCCGACTCGTTCCTGTGATCACTACTTTTTTCATAAATTCTCTTTCAGCTTTATTTCCTTTTGAGGAGTATTGGCCATAGATGAAAGCCCGGGAATGATGGCTTGAATAAGGTTTGTCATGTGATCTACATCCATTAACCCAAATTCATCATCTACGTGGTGATAATATGGATAATTACTAAAATCAAAGGTGGAGATCGTTTGTGCCGGCACCTTAAACTCCTGATAAAAAGGATAATTATCGCTTCTTTGGAACAAACTGTATTCTTTCGCCTGAGGAAGGAAGCCAAGGATCTCCTCTCCGGAATACTCATTGAATTTTTCAGCCAGGTTAGAAATTTCGTACCCTGTAATGTATGCCTGGTAATCCCGCTCCTCCATAGGAACACCTATCATTTCAATATTGAACATGGTATAGAGATCAAGGTTTTCAGCCTTTAACCTTTTTGCCAACTCCTTTGCACCAACAAGTCCCATTTCTTCTGCTGAAAAAAGAGTAAAAAGCATACTCCTTTTTGGAGGATTTTCCGCAAAGAATTTTGCCAGTTCCAAAACAGCTGTAGTTCCCGAAGCATTATCGTTTGCTCCATTTGCGAGGCTATCACCTTCTACTGCCCTCGCCCGGCCTACATGATCGTAATGAGCACCAACAATGATGTATTGGTTCTTAAGATGGGGGTCTGTACCCTCAACTTTTCCAATGAGGTTATAGCCTGTTACACCCTTTACCTCAAAAGAATCTCTATAGGTCTCAAAAAAGGGTTTTAGATCATGTGTTTTGAACTGCTGCTCAATGTACAGTGCAGCCAATTCAATTCCGTTTGTTCCGGTAGCTCTTCCCTGAAGTTCATCTGAAGAAAGGTATTCTAAAGTCGCTGCAACTTCATCCTCTAAAATGACATTTTTGACAATCTCTTCTTTTATGGGTTCTGCAGCTACTTCTTCAGCCGCTTCTCTTGATTGCCCGCAACTCATTAAGAGTAAAAGACCGAGTGCAGCAACACCTGTAATGGAATATTTTCTCATGTGGCTAAAGATAAAAAAATCCCGCTAAAAGCGGGATTCTTATAATATAAGTCCGGATGCTTTTATGCCAGCATCGTAACCGGATTTTCTATATATGTTTTAAGCGTTTCCAGGAATTGTGCTCCTGTTGCTCCATCCACTGTTCTATGGTCACAGGCAAGCGTAAGCTTCATAGTATTACCCACTACGATCTGCCCATTTCTCACCACAGGTTTTTCAACAATAGCTCCTACAGAAAGTATTGCAGAGTTTGGCTGATTAATGATACTCGTGAATTCAGTGATCCCAAACATACCGAGGTTTGAAACAGTAAAGGTACTGCCTTCCATTTCCTGTGGCTGAAGTTTTTTGTTTCGGGCTTTGCCGGCAAGTTCCTTCACATTTCCGCCAATTTGAGTCAGCGACATTTGATCTGCGAACTTTAGAACAGGTACCACAAGACCTTCTTCCACTGCTACTGCAACTCCCATGTGAATGTGTTTTGCAATTTTAGTAGTATCACCTGTCCATTGTGAGTTCACCTTTGGATGCTTTCTTAGCGCCATTGCCGAAGCTTTGATCACCAGATCATTGAATGACACCTTCACATCGGGGATCTCATTGATCTGCTTCCGGTTTGCCATGGCATTGGCCATATCAACTTCTACAGTAAGGTAGTAGTGAGGTGCACTGTATTTGGATTCTCCAAGTCTCTTAGCAATGGTTTTACGCATTTGAGAATTCTTGATCTCCTCAAAACTCTCCTCCCCTGCAGGCGTGTATACCTGCACAGGTGAGGGCTGTGCTTGTTGTTCAGGCTGAGCTCCAGCGGCAGGTTTAGCTTCTGAAGTTTTTGCTGAAGGCTTGTAATTCTCGATATCTTTCTTGACAATACGATTATTCTCTCCGGAACCTTTCACATCATTGAGATCAATTCCAAGATCATCTGCCATCTTCTTCGCAAGCGGGGAAGCAAAGATCCTTCCTCCATCTGAAGTTGAAGTTGATGCAGCCTGGGAAGTCTTTGAAGACTCTTCAGCTTTTTCTTTCTTCTTCTCTTCAGACTGTTTAGAAGCAGCAGGTTTTGAAGCCCCTCCTCCTTTTACAATAGCAGAAACGTCGGTTCCTTTAGGTCCTATGATGGCAAGAACTGCATCTACAGGTGCTGTTTCTCCTTCCTGAATTCCTATGTGCAACAAAGTACCTGAATAGAAAGATTCAAATTCCATGGTTGCCTTGTCAGTCTCGATCTCAGCAAGTATATCTCCTTCTTCGACCTCATCTCCTTCTTTTTTGATCCAGGAAGCAACAGTTCCCTCTTCCATAGTATCACTAAGGCGTGGCATTCTAACTACCTCCACATCTTCAGGGATATCTCCTCCTTCAGAAGAACTCTCTTCTTCAGAAGTTTCTTCAGACTTTGAAGACTCCTCTTTTTCCGAAGCAGCTTTATCTGAAGAATCCTTTGTATCACCGGCACCATCCAAAAGTGAGGAAATATCCTCCCCTTCTTCTCCAACAATCGCAAGTAGAGCGTCAACAGGTGCAGTTTCGCCTTCCTCTATTCCAATATGCAGCAAAGTACCTTCATAGAAAGATTCGAATTCCATAGTTGCCTTGTCTGTTTCGATCTCGGCAAGTATATCTCCTTCTTCTATTTTGTCACCTTTCTGCTTAAGCCACTTTGCAACAACACCTTCTTCCATGGTGTCACTAAGACGTGGCATTTTAATTACTTCTGCCATAATTTATTATAATTTATGGGGTAAAAACGGATAATCCTCTTGTTCATACACTACATCATACAAGGTCTGGATCTCTGGGAAATCAGATTCTTCAGCAAATTTTTCACATTCACTAACAAGATCTTTCACTCTTTTGTCGATTTCCTTAATTTCTTTATCTGTAGCGTATTTTTTCTCTTTGATGATATCCTTTACCTGGGTAATAGGATCGATCTTTTGATATTCGGCCACCTCTTCTTTTGTACGATACTGCTGGGCATCACTCATGGAGTGACCGCGGTAACGGTACGTTTTCAATTCAAGGAAGGTTGGTCCTTCTCCTTTACGGGCTCTCTTGATCGCTTCGTCAAGAGCTTCGGCTACTTTTTCAGGATTCATTGCATCTACAGGACCACATGGCATATCATAGCCCAAACCAAGCTTCCAGATCTCGGTGCTTTTTGAAGTACGAGCCACAGATGTTCCCATTGCGTACCCATTATTCTCGACACAAAAAACCACAGGCAGATTCCATTTAACAGCCATAGTAAAGGTCTCGTGAAGTGATCCCTGTCTTGCTGCACCATCTCCAAGGAAAGTAAGGGTCACTGCATCTCTTTTAAAATACTTATCTGCAAAGGCAAGACCGGCACCAAGAGGAATTTGTCCTCCTACGATCCCGTGACCACCATAGAACCTGTGTTCTTTAGAAAAAATATGCATGGAACCGCCCATTCCCTGGGAAGTACCGGTTTTCTTTCCATACAATTCAGCCATTACTTTTCTTGGATCAACACCCATCCCTATTGGCTGGACGTGATTTCTATAGGCTGTGATCATTTTATCCTTTGAAAGGTCCATCACATGCAAAGCACCGGCAAGAATAGCTTCCTGACCGTTGTACAGGTGTAAAAAACCTCGCACTTTCTGCTGAATGTAAACCTGGGCAAGTTTATCCTCAAACTTCCGCCAAAACAGCATGTCCTCGTACCACTTAAGGTAAGTGGCTTTTGTAATTTTCTTCATTTAACTACTTATTTTTAAGGCTAAGCGATGCTTGCGCCAAGCGAAACACAAAAATACTATTTTCAAAATGAACAAAAAACAGTTTCTCTTTGAAAAAGCGCGAAAACGTTATAGATAGCTATTATCGAAAATAAGAGGCAATAGATCTGATATAGAATTCGCCTTTACCACCTTTCCTTTTTCACCCATAAAAAAGATCTCAATAGGCTGATCCTGTTTTACTTCATATTCGGCAATTGCCTGCCTGCATGAACCACAGGGAGGCGTAGGCACTTCCACTTTATGATTCTCAGATCGCGCTGTTAATGCCATTTTGAGAATCTTACTTTCGGGATATTTGGCACCCGCATAAAATATTGCTGTTCTTTCTGCACAAAGTCCGGCGGGATAGGACGCATTTTCCTGATTACTCCCGGTGACCACCTCCCCATTCTCAAGGAGAATAGCCGCCCCAACTTTGAACTGGGAATAAGGGGAGTAAGATTTTTCCCTGGCGTCCACTGCCTGGGTCATCAACCCCTGTACCTCCTGAGGCAATTCAGTTTCATCATTGTAAACCTCAAGATCGGCACTTATAGTTATTTTTTTCATGTATGGTATTTCTCTAGATAAAAGCTCCCGAAACTAAAAAGTCCGGGAGTCAAAAACATCTGGTTTGCAGATGCAAATTTAAATAATAATCATTGAAATTTGTTGTTCCTATTAATACTGATAGTATTGTCTTCCAAAGTTAAAAGTAAGTCCAAAGCGAAGAGTTCCTTCAAGCGGACTAACAACATCTGAAGTTGAGAACAGGTAAGACAGATCAATATCCACAACCGTGTGACGGAAACCGGCTCCAAAAGAGATGAAATCCCGCGATCCTTTTTCGGGGCTCTCGTGGAAATACCCGGTCCTAAAAGAAAACACTTCATCGTAGACATATTCGGCTCCAAGAGCATAGGTCACTTCCTTAAGTTCTTCACTAAACCCATCGGGCGCATCACCAAACGAGGTGAATATACCTTCAATAGCTCCAATGGAGTTGTATTCCTGAATATCTTCAGCATCTATATCTCCATCCCCGTCGAAATCCTTTGGTGTTGGAACTAGAAGTTTATTGAACTCCAGGTATGTCCCGATCCTGTTCTGGTTATCAAGTATAAAATCAAACCCGGTTCCCAGCTTTAAATTAGTAGGTATGAAGTTTTCCTGTCCACCCGCATCATATTTGATCTTAGGACCTATGTTGGAAATATTCAGGCCGGCTCTCCAGCGGCCGTCAAACTGAGTAAAATCTATCCGGTCACTTTGATAGAAGGCAGCAATATCAACTCCAAAAGTACTGGCAGCTGTTGCATCTGGATCCAGTTCTGCGATCTTAAGATCAGATCTCAGAAATCTTCCTGCTACAGCCATTGAAAAATGGTCACTCAATTTTAATGCATAGGAAAGATCCAGCGTGAATTCATTTGGACTAAGAATTCGAGCAACTTCATCCGGGTAATCTCTCGCCTCAATATTACCCATGCTAAAATATTTTAAACTGGCACCAAAAGCACTTCTTTCACTTATGCGGTTATAATAGGTAAGGTTACCAAGAAAAATGTCATTAACCAGTTCACTTAGATATGGGGTATAGTTAACACCAAATCCCTGCTGACTCTCCACAAAAACGTACTTAGCAGGATTCCATTGCTGTGAATATGCATCGGCAGACGTTGCGACCCCTTGATCTCCTAAACCGGCAGCACGCGCATCGGCGGCGATCATTAAAGTAGAAGCAGCCGTTGTTATTACCCGGTCACGGTCTTCCTGAGCAAAAGATTTTCCACTAAATACTAAAATCACCGCAAAGGTGAAGAGTGATAAATTTTTCATAGGTTCACGATAAATAATTAACAAATATACCCGAAATGCATTAAAATGTAGTACAATACCTGAATTTCTCCTTTTTATCTTAACATAACGTTCAATTTAACAGAAGCTTATATCTTAAGATCATCTTTCCTACAATTCCACTAAACTTTATATTTTTTTTAGGTTTTTTCTAATCCTCCAATTTTCGAAGGTCTGAGCCACAGACAGTTGAAATTAATCAAATTTGTTGCTGAAAAACCACTACTTTTGCTCCGTAACGTTCTGGAAGATTTTAACAAAGCTAAATTTTCGGCAATAAAATAATTCCTCCCGGGCAGCGTTATCGTAAAGATTTACAGGAGACTACAAGATTTTGTTTCAGTTGAAATAATCTTGGTAGTTTTGCGTTAATTACTATATTGCAAAGCCATAATTGCTATAAAAGATATTGTGAATATGAGAAATAAGGTTGCTGTAAAAGCTCTTTTTGCCGTCGTTTTAAGTGCCGGCCTTTTTAGCTGTAACAACTCAAGGGATTACAAAGATAACTCCCGCGCCACTGGCTGGGATATCAATTCCAAGGAAGGTGGTTTTAATTATAATGCCGACTACGATGAGCAGGAAGCAGGACCGGGATTAGTTTTCGTGGAAGGAGGAACCTTTACTATGGGACGGGTTCAGGATGATGTAATGCATGACTGGAATAATACACCTACCCAGCAACACGTCCAGTCTTTCTACATGGACGAGACCGAGGTCACCAATCTAATGTATTTGGAATACCTCGATTATCTAAAGCGCGTATACCCCCCAAGCGAAGAAAGGTATAGAAATATTTACCAGGGAGCTTTACCCGATACTCTTGTTTGGAGAAACAGGTTGGGTTATAACGAGACGATGACCAATAACTATCTACGCCACCCGGCATATGCGAACTACCCGGTAGTTGGTGTTAGCTGGATACAGGCAGTGGAATTCAGTAAATGGAGAACAGACAGAGTGAATGAACTACGTTTGGAAAAAGAAGGATTTACTGCTGAAGGTGCCCGTTTTGCTGCTGAACCCGGACAAGGATTTAGCACTGAAACCTATCTTAATGCCCCAAACCAGGTCTATGGCGGAAGTGACAGTATTTCTCGCGGCGGTAAAAAGGCCGACAGGTTTATGACTAAGGATAGTACCAACCTTTATGTACAACGCAAGCACGGAGTTCTTCTACCCGAATATCGTCTTCCTACCGAAGCAGAATGGGAATATGCAGCTCTTGCATTAGTAGGAATCAGAAATTATAATGTTTACCGCGGAAGAAAAAAATATCCATGGGATAGTCAATACACCAGAAGTGGTGATGCCAGAAGAAGAGGTGACCAAATGGCCAACTTTAAGCAAGGTGATGGCGACTACGGCGGAATTGCAGGATGGAGTGACGACGGCGCCGATATTACTGCCGAAGTTAAATCTTATGAGCCAAATGATTTTGGTCTTTACGACATGGCCGGAAACGTGGCCGAGTGGGTTGCTGACGTTTACCGACCCATCGTCGATGATGAATTTAACGACTTCAACTACTATAGAGGTAACGTTTATACAAAACACGCTATTACTGAAGACGGAACCGTTAAGGTTCTTGGAGTAGACGAGATCGAATATGATACTTTGAGTAACGGAAGAATCGTAGCAAGAAATCTTCCCGGGGAGATAAAGACTGTTCCCATTACACCTGAAGATACTTATCTGCGAACTAACTTCAATGAAAGTGATCAAAGAAATTTTAGAGATGGAGACAGGACTTCTACCCGTTACTATGATTCTTTTGGTGAAGAAGGGGAAGCAGATCCAAGCAAGAGAATGTACAATTCTCCAGTTCACACAGCAACTATAGACAGCATTGGAGGTCAAAATCTTGAATATGACAAGTCTACAGGACGCACCACTTTAGTAGATGACAATGTAAGAGTTTATAAAGGTGGTTCATGGAGAGACCGTGCATACTGGTTGGATCCTGCACAGAGGAGATTCTTCCCTCAGGATATGGCGACCGACTATATTGGATTTAGAAATGCAATGTCCAGAGTGGGATCAAAATCTCTTAATAAAAACAAAACAGCAAAGAATTAAATTTCTTTAAATATATAAGGAGAAGCCCTAATTTGATTAGGGCTTTTTTTATAGCTTTATTTTTATGAAAATACCACAACTCCACCAGTTATTTCTACAGACTTCCGGCGTTAGTACCGACACCAGGAAGATCATGCCCGGCAGTATGTTCTTTGCTCTTAAGGGTGATAACTTCAATGCCAACGAATTTGCTTCGGAGGCCTTGAAGAAAGGCGCTACCTATGCGGTCATTGATGAAGATCTTCCCGAAAACAATGATAAATTTATACGGGTAGAGAATGTTCTTGAAGCACTGCAGGAACTGGCTGCATACCACAGAAAGTATTTAGAAGTTCCTATCCTTGCTCTTACCGGCAGTAATGGAAAGACCACCACCAAAGAGCTCTTTAACGCAGTGCTCTCGAAGAAGTTAAAAACAGTGGCAACAACTGGAAATTTAAACAACCATATTGGAGTTCCTCTCACCCTGCTTTCCATGAACAAGGAAACTGAATTAGGAATAGTCGAAATGGGAGCCAATCACCAAAAGGAGATAGACCTCCTCTGCAAAATTGCTTCTCCTGATTATGGCTATATCACAAACTTTGGAAAAGCTCACCTGGAAGGCTTTGGAGGTGTAGAAGGAGTTATAAAAGGCAAAAAGGAGCTCTATGACCACTTGAAAGCACATCAAAAAATGCTCTTTTTGAACCAGGATGATCCACTACAGGCACAGGAGAAAAGTTATGACCACACCTACAGTTTTGGCCCTTCTCCGGAAGCAGATCTTCAACTGACATACTACAGGGAAGACTCCTATGCCGGAATCGAGGTGGAAGGAAAAAAGATCTGCGGACAATTGACAGGAAACTACAACAGCACAAACATGGCAGCCGCGTATACAGTAGGAAAATATTTCAAAGTCGCTGAAGATGATATTATAGCTGCTCTCAAAGATTACTCCCCAAAGAACAACAGGTCTCAGATCATTTTAAAGGACAATAGAAGGATCATTCTGGATGCCTACAACGCCAATCCTTCGAGCATGGCTGCAGCATTAGAAAACCTGAAAAGTATGGAAGGAGCTCCTAAAATTGCCATTTTAGGAGACATGTTTGAGCTGGGAACTTCAGCAGCCGGGGAACATGAACATTTACTGGAACAGTATCACAATTCAAACGTAGATAAGGTCTATGCTATTGGCTCCAATTTCTTTCAAACTAACATTTCCTCTCAAAGGATAAAAAAATTCGAGAGTTTTGAAGATTTTAGAAGCTGGTTTCAGCCTTCAGAATTCAATTCCGGCACTATTCTCATAAAAGGTTCCCGCGGAATGGCTTTAGAAAGGGTGATGGAATTAATTTAATTCCGGAACTAAAGGTTCAAGGTTTAAGGTTTAAGGTTTAAGGTTCAAAAATCTTAAAAATCGTATTACCGCAGGTTACGAAACAATGATCAAAAATTAAAGGTTGCATACCATCTTACAGGGTAGTTAAAAAATGCCATTTTTGAGAGGTGTTCATCAATGTGCGTTATTCCTTGCTGTACCCCGTTTTTATAGTTCGCTTATATTTATAATCCGGAGGCGATATTTTTTTTACGAATATTAAACCATCATAGGATTCCGAATATATTTTTGAAATCTTAATTTTATGTAACGGTTTAGGTTGATATCCGCCGCCACCTATAAGTAAGTATTCGTTTTTCTTACTAAAGAATCCTGTTGGTTCATTTTCAATTGCAATATCTAAATCGATAAAGTAAATTTCCTTATTAGCCGCATTTAATGTTCTGGCGTAAGTTCTTCTAAAAGGCTTCTTTATGTGGTAAGTTTTCCAGTGATTACCTTTTTTCTGGTCTGATACATAACCATTAATCTTTCCTGTCGCAAAGTCAAAACCTACGCTATAATAATCTTCTGAGTAGTGGTCTTTTAAGTGACGACCTAAATTGATTATATCACTCCCAGCGTAGTACATTTCTTTTTTGTTAATGTGCTCATTATGAGCCCAAATAAAAGCTTTTTTGTTTGGCGAAAGATTTTCCACAATCCACCTTACGTTATCAAACATTTTTAAATCTCTAAATTCCGTGCTTTTCGGATATTCATCTGTAACGTACGAGGCGTATTCAATATAACCAATTAAATAATCTAAACTTCTTATTAAAGATTTATACTCATCACTTTCGTTTTTTGAAGTCAGTATTTGCTGTTTTAGTTTAGTCAATTTTGGAATCTGAAGTTGCCACCAATCGTCAGGTTTGTTATAGTTTATTGTTTTGATTGAGCAACTATCTACAGTAGTCAAGAGCGATTCGCCAATATTAATTTTATTCTCACTAATTAATGTTCGTATCTCTTTACTAATGTTTTTCCCTTTTTGAATATCCATTCCATAAAAGCGAATTTGATCTCCTTTTGACTTATCTAAGTTGAAATTTCTCATCCACTGTAATAATTCTACTACTTCTTTAGAACGCCAGAATCCGATGTTAAAATTTTCAGCTATGGTATTAATGTCTCCTTTTCCACCACCTATCCATTCATTAATTCCAGATTCAGCTTGATACGATTCTTCCATTATAAAGACTCTGACACCTTGAGTATTGACCAAGTGTTTAAAAAATTTTGACTTAAGGTCAAAAAATTCCTTTGTATTGTGAGAAGCTTCTCCAAAACCATAAATTTTAGCATTTCTAAAACTAACGGGAGCATTTTGCTTAAAATCAATCAGGACAGAATTTGGGTTAGCGTTTTCAATAAGAATAGAATTATTATTTATCCATTCAATAGTTTGCTTTTTTTGAGAGTAGCTAAGGACGGTTAAAAAAAATATGAATATTGATATTTTATTTTTCACTAGATAAGTCTTTCTTTAAATGTTGTACAACCTCCCGGCTATCAAAAGTGGTGTGTAGGGAAGAAATCACTTTCAGTTGAACCGGCTGTTTCTTATGGAAATAAATGTAAGATAGTAGTTCTAAAAAAAGCCATTTTTGGATAGCCGTTATCGTAAGCAGTTTTTCACTCGGCAGTTACTTTTTGGTATTTTTGGGCACAGCCTTCTACGCATGCTGTATAATAAATAATTAAATCAGAGTTTTCAATAACTACTATATATTCGGTTGATGAGTTGTCAGTGGAACATTTCTCGTTGGAAAGCAATATATTGTTATTAGAATAATTTGAATTCCGAACCTGACCCATAATATTCTCGCCTACTGAAGTAGATAATCCACAGAGTGGTCCGTTTATAGAGAAAGTTCCATTATTAAAGAATTCAATAGTTTTTTCGCTATCGATACGTTCATAGACACCACTTCCGTCTCCAGGATCTTGAAGAGTTTCTGTAAGTTTCCATTTTCCAAGGAAGTCTGGATTTATAACATTTTGATTATCATCGCTTTTCGAACAAGAGAAAATTATCATTGTTACTGTTAAATAAAAGAACAATTTTTTCGTCATGTGTCATTTTTGTTTAAGATGAAATTTTTCAATTAAGGTTGGGTTAAAAATGCTGTCAACGTTCCCGGTTAACGAAAGTGGCGTGTAGGGAAGGAATCATTTTCCGGCGGAATGGTTGTTCTAATAAAAAAAAGTAATTACCTCTCAAAAGAGCCACTTTTGATAACCTTGCTTATGCGGCTTATGACTTGAGGTAGTTTGCTCTCATTTGATCAATATCTGATTTCATTTTATCCATTAAATCTTGATATTCTGCATACGATTCTAATTCATGAAACATAGGATTAAAATTTTTCCACCAATAATATTGTTTATTCCCCGCGTCATAAGATTTTTTTAAGTATTCTATCGCTTTTTCGTGATTATCCTTAATAATTTCCATCATTCCAAGTCCATAAAAAATAGTTCCTTCATCATAACCCTCTATTTGTCCAGATTCTGACATTCGTTTTAGTTGATCTAATTTTGGCAATAGTTGTTGAACCATTTTATCCGCACCTTTTTCTTGTAGTAAATAAGTTAGCCATAAAAAATATTCGGGAAGTGGATTTCGTGAAATTAGTTCTTGAATTTGATTTATAGATTGCTCTTCTTTTCCAGCAAGGGCATGAATCCGATAAGCACAATGTTTGCTAACATCTTCATATTCCTTTACAATAGAAAGGTATACAACGTTAAAATCTAATGCACTCTGATAGTCTCCTTCCAATGCTTCATAAGCACCTAATAAACATGAACCGTCAATTTTCAAAAGCTCTTTATTCCTGATTTCCAGATCTTGAAAATATAGTTCTCTGGTTCTTTTCCTGGCTTCATCAAATAATCCTAAAAATGCGTATTTCTTTGTTAGGCTATTATAAAGTTTTAATCTGTCAATAGTTGAAATAGTATCCGGTATAATTTTAACCGCATCTTCATACAAGACTAAAGCTTTATCATAATTTCCGTTGGACGACAACTTATTGGCTTCATTTAAAATTTCTTGGAAATTTTCAGTTTTTTGTTGAGCAAAACTGTTGGGTGTAAAAAAAAGTAAAAAACAAATTGTGTAAAGTTGGATTTGATTAATCATAACTATAATTGGTTGGTTTAGTTTCATTTAAACCTAGTAAATATTAATCTTTTAATCAAATTGCTTACAACGTCCCGGTTAACGCAAGTTGCGGAGTAGGGGAACGGAATTGATCTTTTAATTTCTATTTTTAAAGGGACTCAAAAATGCCATTTTTGACTGGTCTGCCGCATTTGTGTTAACCGTTGTTGTGAGCTGTTTGCCAACCTAATATTTTGTCATATCAAGGTCTTCAAAATTTTTAATCTCAGATAATCTTATTAAATTATCTATTTGTATGTCGTAAGAGATTACTTCAAAGATTTCTTCCTCAGCCTCAGGATCTAGCGTTGTGTTTTCGGATAATGTTTTTTCTTTTTTTATAAAATCAATTTTAGATTGATAAAGAATTTTTGGTCCGTTACTTTCACTTGATTCATACCCAATTAATTCAAAATCAGACTCCAAGCATTTGAAAATATATTCCCAATATCCATATCGACCGTGACCGTAATGAATCTTTAATTTATTGTTCTCAATGTTAATCCATAATTCTGGCGGCATGTATACTCCGCCATCTTCATTTTCTGACGAGAAACAATCTGTATTTTCAACTACTTTTTCATATTCATTTTCCTTGTTGAGAATTACTATTATTCCTCTTCTATTACGATCAACTACATCCCCAAATCTGTTTTCAACTATTTCCTCTTCCTTTGTATTTTTGATTATTAGTACATAGTCGTTTCTGTCGTCATTATTTAAATCTCCACTATATTCCTCAAATAATACATATCCTTTTGGAATAAGATCGGCTGGTACAGTCTTTTGAGCACTACTATGCTCAATACCAAGAAATATTAGGGCGAAGGTCAGAAAAATAGATTCTTTCATTTAAGGATTTTCAATGTGCAAATTGCTCACAACTCGTTTTACCACAACCAATTTAGTTAATTATCCTCCAAAACCATGGAACAAAAAAACCTCACAGGTTGTAAAACCTGTGAGGTCTGCTATAAATTTGAAATTTGTTTTTTTGGAAATTTAAGTTTCCCACTTTAGTGGGTGATACTGGGTTCGAACCAGTGACCCCTACCTTGTCGAGGTAGTGCTCTGAACCAGCTGAGCTAATCACCCTTTAATCAAAAAAGGCCTCCAAGAGGAAGCCTTTAATTTTGTGGGCAATGAGGGATTCGAACCCCCGACCCCCTCGGTGTAAACGAGGTGCTCTGAACCAACTGAGCTAATTGCCCTAAAATATTTATGAACTTCGGCATTCTCTGCGACTGTGTCTCTTTCTGAATGCGGATGCAAATATAGACCACAATTTCAATTCTGCAAAGAATAATTTCAAAAAATTCAAATTATTTCTGCCACCGTGAAAGTACTGCCTCCCACGTAGACCACATCCTCCTTTGAAGCCTGTAATAATGCAGCCTCATAAGCTTCAGAAACTGAATAATATACCTTCCCAAAAAGGCTATTTTCGGCTGCCTTTTTTTGAAGTTCCGTAGCATCAAGTCCGCGGGGAACATTTGGTCTGGAAAAATAATATTTTACTCCTTTTGGGAAAAGCGGCAGTACGGCATCAAGATCTTTATCGTTTACAACCCCCATTACAACGTGAATTTCTTCAGCTTTTTCTTCCATTAACTGCTTCATGGCATACACCAGTCCTTCTTTGTTGTGGGCAGTGTCACAGATCACCCTGGGACTCTCCTGCAGCACTTCCCACCTGCCCCGCAAGCCGGTGTTTAAAATGACATTTTTGAAGCCCCTTTCCACAACCTCCTCCGGTAGTTGCCAACCTTTCTCTTTCAGCACTTCCAGCGTCATAGAGACAGTACGAACGTTCTTTTGCTGGTAATGCCCCTTAAGATCTGAACTGTATGATTTGCCCTTATACTCTTCAGCTAAATGAAATGGAGCTTCTTTTGCTTCAGCCAATCGCTGGAAAACAGGAAAAGTCTCCTCCTGGTACTCACCAATCACTACAGGAGTATTTGGCTTAATAATTCCGCCTTTTTCAGCTGCTATTTCCGGCAGGGTATTTCCGAGAATAGCGACGTGATCCAATCCTATGTTGGTAATGACAGAAACTTCAGGAGAGATGATATTGGTAGAGTCCAACCTGCCGCCGAGACCGACCTCGATTACCGCTATATCCACATTTTCTTCAGAAAAATATTCAAAAGCCATTCCTACGGTCATTTCAAAGAAAGAAAGACTTTCCTGCTCAAAAAAGGCTTTATTGGTGTCTATAAAATCTATCACAGCTGCTTCTGAGATCATTTCGCCGTTGATCTTGATCCGTTCCCGGAAATCCTTTAAATGTGGAGAAGTATAGAGGCCAACTTTGTAGCCCGCTTCCTGAAGAATAGAAGCCAGCATGTGCGAAACGGAACCTTTACCATTAGTTCCCGCAACATGAATGGTCTTAAAATTATGGTGTGGATCCTGAAGCCGGCGGATCAATTTATTGATATTGGAAAGATCTACCTTGTAGGCCTTGCTTCCCACCTGTTGATACATAGGTAACTGTTGGAACATCCATTCAACAGTTTCTGTATAGGTCGTCAAGTTATTCGGTAAGTTTGAAGTTGTAGATAATTGTTCCCACCTGCTTTACAGGAGCATCGGGATCGCTGTTAAAACGGGTAGCAAGTGCTGCTCTCTTTGCAGGATCTGTCAAACAGGTCGCATTGTTGGTAGTACCTTTGACCCCCGGAATTGCACGGGTAACAGTTCCATTACGATTCACCTCGATCTGGACCACTACTATACCCGATTCATTACAATCCTGTACAAATTTTTCTTTGTTCAATGCTTTTCGTCCTCCAAGCCGGTAATTTCCATCCCCGTCGAGACCCATTCCTGTTCCGTAATAGGATTTGGCATTGGGATCCCCATCGGGACTTCCTTTATCGCCTGCAGCTTCATCATTTCCTTCTCCGCCGCGGGCTTGCCCGTCACTTACAGGTCCGTTTAAAATACTGCTTAGGGCATCTGTTGTCGATTTGGACGGTTTAGGATCAGGCTTTTTTACTGGCTCTTCTTTCTTTTTCACCGGCTCTTCAACTTTCTGCACGACTTTTTCCTCTTTCTTCTTTTCCACTACAGGTGCCTCGACCACATCTTGTGTCACGACTTCTTCCCTGATATTGGTCTCTACAGGAGTAACCGGAGGAGGGGTAGTACGTTGTGGTGATGTCTGGATCTTTTCTAAAGGCTGCTCAATGCCCGAGCCGACATCTGAAGTTCCGAAGTTAATAGCAATTCCATTTTCGGGAGGAGGATCGAGATAAGTAAACCCGAAGAACAGCAATAGGAGAATTAGCAACACGTGGAGTACCACCGTTATTGCCATTGATTTTCTTTCGTGTTCTGTCTCCAGGTATTTCACGCTGTTCTTTTTCTAAATTTTAATTAGCAAACATAGTTCCACAATGTCTCAAAAAGGGGAAAAGCAGCAAAGAATTATTCAGGTTTTACTGCAAGCACGATCTTATAGCGATTTCTGTTAGCGATATCCATCACATCTACCGCTCTTTCAATAGGCACGCCTTCTTCGGCACGCAGGATGATCGTAGGATCTTCAACGCCCGACAAGGCCTGTTGCAATCTTGCTTCCAGAGAACTATTACTCACCCTTTCCTTATCAATATAAACCTGCAGGTCTTTTGTGATACTCACCGCCACATTTTGTTTGGTTGTGGTCTTACCTTTTGCCTTTGGCAGGATAAGATCAAGCGCTTCCGGAGTTATAGCCGGGGAAGTGAGCATAAAAAAGATCAACAACAGGAATACAATATCGGTCATGGAACTCATACTGAATTCCGGACTGATCTTATTTCTTCCTCTTAAGTTCATATTATACCGGTTCGTTTAGAAGGTCAAGGAAATCTACAGCGGTAGCTTCCATTTGATGCACTACTTTATCTGTCTTCACCACCAGGTGGTTATAGCCGATATAAGCAATAATACCCACAATAAGTCCGGCAACGGTAGTGGTCATGGCGGTGTAAATACCTTCGGCCAGGGCACCCATTTCTGCTTGCCCGCTACTGGTTGCAAGTTCATGGAAGGCGATAACCATCCCTATTACAGTTCCGAGGAAACCGATCATTGGTGCGGCACCGGCAATTGTCGCCAGCACGCTTACGTTCTTCTCAAGTTTATAGACTTCAAGACGACCCGCGTTCTCGATCGCTGTGTTAATATCTTCGAGCGGACTCCCAATGCGGTCCAGACCTTTAGCAGTAAGACGCGCCACAGGTGAATTTGCCTGGGCACAACGTATACGTGCAGATTCAATGTTCCCGTGCATCACGGAATCCTTGATCTGGTTCATAAAGTTGCTATCTGTTTCTGAGGCCGCTTTAATAGCGAACAATCTTTCAAAATAGATGTAAATGGCTGCAAACAGCAAAATGAAAAGGATGAGAATGATCACCTGCCCTCCTACTCCTCCACTAAGGAACAAGTCAAATAAAGAGAGGGTCTTTTCCTCTACTACCGGTTCTGCCTCTTGTGCTGCCTGGGCAAGACCATCTTCCTGAAAAAAGTATAGCATTTGTGTATCGGGTTTTTTATGTAACGTGAGAATGCAAAATTAATTGTAAAGATAAACAGCCTTTGATTTCTTGCAACTCCTCCTTCACAATAAATGAAAAAGTAATTCACAATGCATTCCATGAAAAAGGGTGCCAAAAAAGCACCCTTAAAATTCTATATGTATGATAAGAACTTAAACCAACTTCTTAAGCGCCACCTCAAAAGCAGTTTTACTAATGTTCGTTTTGCTGCTGTTGTTGGTATAAGTATTTTGGATAGCATTTCGAATAGTCATTGAAGTATCGTTGAAGATGGCCTCATCTGTCATTTGCACCCTGCGCTCCATAAAGTAAGCAAAGACCCGAGCCATTCCGCAATTAGCAATGAAATCTGGAATTACGCTTATTCGCTCATCGGTATATTCCATGATCGGACCGAAGAAAATTTCTTTGTCGGCGAACGGAACATTGGCACCACTGGAGATCACCTCCAGCCCGGCAGCCACCATTTCATCTACCTGCTCCCTGGTGATCAAGCGAGAGGCGGCACATGGTGCGAAAACTTCTGCGTTTAAAGACCAGATGCGGTCATTGATCTCCTCGAAAGGAATAAGATTATCGGTTTTTAAAGTATTTCCTTCTTTGTTCAGGAACATATCCCGGATCTCATCAAAAGTAAATCCTTCTTCGTTGATCACACCTCCTACCCGGTCGATGATCCCAACTACCTTTGCTCCCATCTGCGCCAGATAATAGGCTGCAGCAGAACCAACATTCCCGAATCCCTGAACTATAGCTTTTTTACCCTGTACATTTCCGCCGTAGATGTCATAGTAATGACGTACAGCTTCGGCTACCCCATAACCTGTGATCATATCTGCAACTGTATACTTGCGGGAAACATCGGGTGAAAATTTGCTATTTTCGAGTACCTTGATCACCCCGTGTCTAAGCTGCCCAATCCGGTTGATCTTATCGGCTTCGGTTGGCTTGAAGTGTCCGTTAAAAACACCTTCCTGCGGATGCCAAACACCTGAATCTTCAGTTATTGGAATCACCTCATGGATCTCATCCACATTAAGATCTCCCCCGGTACCGTAATAGCTTTTAAGAAGCGGGGAAACCGCTTTATACCAGCGTTCTAAAACACCCTTTTTGCGGGGATCATTAGGATCGAAATTTATACCCGATTTTGCCCCGCCAATTGCAGGTCCTGAAACCGTGAATTTTACTTCCATGGTCTTGGCCAGAGAAAGCACCTCGTTCATATCGAGACCTTTTCTCATCCGGGTTCCACCACCTGCAGCACCGCCGCGCAAGGAGTTGATCACCACCCAGCCCTCGGCTTCAGTTTCCGGATCTTTCCAGTTAAACACAATTTCGGGTGCCTTATTCTGATATAAATTCAATAATTCTTTCATAATTCTTTTAAAATTGACGCAAATATAAAAAACTAAATTTCCTGTCCTTTTATTTCTAAAACTCTTCAGGCTCAAAAATTACTCCTGAAGAATGATCTTTTGAAGCCCCTGTAACAGAACTTAAAACATTGTTCTCTCCTCTCATTTTTAGCACTCCCAAAAATGCAAAGATGAGGGCCTCTTTATAATTGACTACTTCAGCCGACGGGATCATTACTTCGGTGCGGGTCCTTCTTTTTATTTCCTCCATAAGGAATTGATTAAAAGCCCCACCGCCCGTCACCAGCACCTTTTCTCCGGAAGAATCCCTGAATTCATTAGCGATCATTTCTGCAGCATGTTCAGTATACGTCCGGAGTAAAGAGGGAACAGAATCATACCCTTCAAAAAGGGGAAAAATATTCCTGTTTACCCATTCGATGCCCAAAGACTTCGGCGGCCGGAGACCGTAAAATGGTATTTTCTGAAGCACTTCCAGAAGCTCCTTGTTCAATTCTCCGGAAGCTGCGATCTTCCCGTTTTCGTCATAGGATTTTCCCAGCTTCTGAGCGAGAGAATTTAGCACCGTGTTCACAGCACAAATATCGTAAGCGAGCCGCTCCCCGTTTGGTTTGGTGGAGATATTGGCAAATCCGCCAAGGTTGAGGCAGTAATCGAATTCCGGAAAGAGCAATTCATCCCCAATAGGCACCAATGGTGCTCCCTGGCCGCCCAACTCCACGTCCTGCACCCTAAAGTTGCAGATGACCTTGCGGTTAAGGAGCTTAGCCAACTCCGGAAGGTTGCCAATTTGGAGGGTATAGCCGTTTTCCGGCTCGTGCTTAATGGTGTGGCCATGACTGCAAATAGCATGGGTGTCAAAAATGTCATTTTTGGAGAGAAATTCTGAAATCACTTCAGCCAGAAAACGGGTGTAATCTATATCGAGCTGCTTCAGGCGTTGATCATCATAAGCAACAGCTTCAGAAAGCATCTTTTCCCAGCTTTTGGAATAAGGAACAGTTTCCGCAGCAAGCATTTTATAAGTCCAGCCTTCAGAAAATGTGAAATGAACATATGCCAGGTCGATGCCATCAAGCGATGTACCCGACATAACTCCTACAACGTTATAGTCATTTTGATCCACGGCGGTAAAAATAGCACTCTCCATTGAATAAATGTCTGTAAAACGGTATCTTTGCAAACCAAAATTCAACATTTCTAAAAAATTACCGAATGGATTTTAATTTGACCGAAGAACATATCATGATCCGCGATGCGGCACGCGATTTTGCAAAAAATGAACTGCTGCCGGGAGTTATTGAGAGGGACGAGAAACAGGAGTTCCCAAAGGAGCAAATAAAGAAGATGGGAGAACTTGGCTTTTTGGGCATGATGGTCTCTCCGGAATATGGTGGCGGCGGTATGGACACCGTGGCTTATGTGCTGGCGATGGAAGAGATCTCCAAAATTGATGCTTCTGCTTCTGTAGTGATGTCGGTGAACAACTCGTTGGTTTGCTGGGGTCTGGAGAAATTCGGAAATGAAGAGCAGAAACAAAAATATCTTACCAAACTGGCTACAGGAGAATCTATAGGTGCTTTTTGTCTTTCTGAGCCTGAAGCCGGAAGTGATGCCACTTCACAAAGAACTACGGCCATTGAAAAAGATGACCACTACTTGCTTAACGGAACCAAGAACTGGATCACCAATGGAAGTACTGCCGATTTTTATATTGTGATCGCCCAGACAGACAAGGAGAAAAAACACAAAGGTATCAACGCTTTCATTGTAGAAAAAGGAATGGAAGGTTTCGAGATCGGACCAAAAGAGCAGAAACTGGGAATTCGGGGAAGTGACACCCACTCTCTCAACTTCAATGATGTAAAGGTTCCAAAAGAGAACAGGATCGGCGAAGATGGCTTCGGATTTAAGTTTGCCATGAAAACCCTTTCGGGAGGGCGAATTGGTATTGCTGCACAGGCCTTGGGAATTGCTGCCGGAGCTTATGAATTGGCAAAAGAATATTCAAAAGTGCGTAAGGCCTTTGGAACAGAGATCATGAACCACCAGGCTATTGCTTTTAAACTAGCCGACATGCACACCTCTATTGAAGCTGCCCGTCACCTGGTAATGAAAGCCGCCTGTGACAAAGACAATGGTGAAAACTACGATCTTAGCGGGGCTATGGCAAAACTTTTCGCATCAAAGACCGCAATGGATGTTACTGTGGAAGCAGTACAGGTTCACGGCGGAAACGGATATGTGAAAGAATACCACGTAGAGCGATTGATGCGCGATGCAAAGATCACACAGATCTACGAAGGAACTTCAGAGATCCAAAAGATCGTTATCTCCAGAAGTATTTTGAGGGACTAATAAAGAAGGTCATCCTGAACTTGTTTCAGGATCTAAGGAAGCTGAAAACAAGTTCAGATTGACATTTATATAAATCAAAAGCAGCCGTTTCCGGCTGCTTTCTTTTTTAGGTTAATAAATACTAATCAAAATCTACTTTTTAGAAGATACAATTTGTTTGACAAATTTCTCACGATCTGTAATTACCTGAACCACGTACATTTGGTTTGCTTTGAGCGCAAAGTCAATGTTCAATGTAGTAGTGGAACCTCTTTTCACCTGTAAATCGCTGTAACTTCGCAGGTGATTACCTCTAAAGTCGAACACCTCTATCTTCACATCTGAAGTGTAGTCAAAGTCATAGTCAATATTGATGACATCACTAAAGGGCACGGGGTAAAGAGCTACATCAGTTTCCACAACAGGTTCTTCGACAATTTCTACAGATTGTATTGAAAGAGATTCTGCACCGGTCTTAGCTGCAGGACCACCTTTCTTAGTGCTACCGCCGCAAACCATTTCAAGTTGAGCATTTCTCTTTTTAGCTGATAAATACTGTATTTCCTGGTTGGAAGTCAACTGCGGATAATACTCCAGGTGGTCATTATTCTTACTTGTACAAACATCGGCATGAGCAATTATGTAGAATTTTCCAGAAGTTCCGACCCAGATTGGATCCGGTTCAAACTTATCAAAGTAACCTGTACTACTAGAGCTAAACGGGAATTGTCCCGGAGCTACAGTAGACTCTGTAGTTTTGCCCTTTTTCTTAGAAGGGTAAGGATCACATCCAACATATAAATGGGCAGAACTCATTACAAAGCCATATAAAGTCATATCATATTCTACTGTAACGTAACCATCATCATAAGTAATTATTACCTGCCCAGCAATTACTCCTTTTCCAGTACCAGGTTCACCAATCACGATATTATCACACTGTCCAGCACCGGCATAGAGATTTAGAATGATTGGAGTATCTTCTGTAAAATCGCTGGCTTCAAATTCATTTGTCCATCCCCATCTTTCACTACTCACAGGATCACCAAAAGGATTTGAGTCATCAGAAAAACAGTAAGCGTCACCACCATTCACATCTGCTTTAGCAAAAGCAGTTTCGCATACAATACATTCAATTCCCGTAACTGTGACAGGAGTAATACTTTCACAAGTATCGTCACCAAAAGTTGATGTCGCTAGGATGTAATATGTATTATCTCCCAGGTCCGGACTAACTGTTGTCGAAGACAATTGTGTATCGCTATCAACATCAGCTAAAGAACCGTAAAACTTTAGGACAGCAGCATCAGGATTAGAAATGTAGTCATACACTCCCTCTGTCATCTGCGCCAGGTCGATAGTTTCTCCGAGGCAAACACTTGGGTAAGTTGCTGTGATGTCTGGATTGTCATAAACTGTCAAACTAAATGACGTAGTTCCATAACAGCCTATTTCAGGATCCCCATCACTATCACTTTCCTCACGTACAAATATGGTATCATCACCTGATAAATAAGTGCCAGGATTAGCAATAGGATTATCACCACTATCTGCATCTTCTTGGCTAAGGTGGAAAGTTAAAGCTCCAGTCCCTTCTGCTGATACCCCGTTGTTTAAATTAAACACTGCTTTTAAATCTCCTTCTGATCGCTCACAAAGTTCTAAATCTGACGGTGTTGGATCGGGATTGTCATAAACTGTCAAACTGAATGACGTAGTTCCATAACAGCCTATTTCAGGATCCCCATCACTATCACTTTCCTCACGTACAAATATGGTATCATCACCTGATAAATAAGTGCCAGGATTAGCAATAGGATTATCACCACTATCTGCATCTTCTTGGCTAAGGTGGAAAGTTAAAGCTCCAGTCCCTTCTGCTGATACCCCGTTGTTTAAATTAAACACTGCTTTTAAATCTCCTTCTGATCGCTCACAAAGTTCTAAATCTGACGGTGTTGGATCGGGATTGTCATAAACTGTCAAACTGAATGACGTAGTTCCATAACAGCCTATTTCAGGATCCCCATCACTATCACTTTCCTCACGTACAAATATGGTATCATCACCTGATAAATAAGTGCCAGGATTAGCAATAGGATTATCACCACTATCTGCATCTTCTTGGCTAAGGTGGAAAGTTAAAGCTCCAGTCCCTTCTGCTGATACCCCGTTGTTTAAATTAAACACTGCTTTTAAATCTCCTTCTGATCGCTCACAAAGTTCTAAATCTGACGGTGTTGGATCTGGATTGTCATAAACTGTCAAACTAAATGACGTAGTTCCATAACAGCCTATTTCAGGATCCCCATCACTATCACTTTCCTCACGTACAAATATGGTATCATCACCTGATAAATAAGTGCCAGGATTAGCAATAGGATTATCACCACTATCTGCATCTTCTTGGCTAAGGTGGAAAGTTAAAGCTCCAGTCCCTTCTGCTGATACCCCGTTGTTTAAATTAAACACTGCTTTTAAATCTCCTTCTGATCGCTCACAAAGTTCTAAATCTGACGGTGTTGGATCTGGATTGTCATAAACTGTCAAACTAAATGACGTAGTTCCATAACAGCCTATTTCAGGATCCCCATCACTATCACTTTCCTCACGTACAAATATGGTATCATCACCTGATAAATAAGTGCCAGGATTAGCAATAGGATTATCACCACTATCTGCATCTTCTTGGCTAAGGTGGAAAGTTAAAGCTCCAGTCCCTTCTGCTGATACCCCGTTGTTTAAATTAAACACTGCTTTTAAATCTCCTTCTGATCGCTCACAAAGTTCTAAATCTGACGGTGTTGGATCGGGATTGTCATAAACAGTTGTTGTAAATTCACAGTAACCCGTTAAGGAAAAAACGCCTTCATTGGTAACAATTAATTTCAAGGAATAACTACCGGCAAAATCATCAGGAACATTAATTTCTACTTGCTGATCATCTTCTGTTCCTGCCACAATACTTGGATCTGTCCCTTCAGTCTTGGTAATTGAGCTAATAATCCAGGAGTAAGTGGGATTGGATGCATTATCAACTGTTCCTGTATAAGTCAAGTTTCCTGAAGCCTGACAAACAGTTTCTACTCCGGAAATTTCACAAGTAGGAGGTGCAGAAACAGCATCTGCACTCAACTGAACATCTTTTTGTCCACATCCATCTAATTTCGCTTCATCACAAGAATCTAAAAACATGTGATACGGAGCTCCTTGAATTGCACTAGCTGATAAGCCTTCTCCCCAATCTTCCCAGGTAGAAATATGCCCGCCCCACGCAATAATTACCTTATCACTATTTGGCTTAAACTGTACAATTACCCGGCTAACTGTAGTCTCTCCAGGAAGTAAGGGGTCCTGATCACCATTGGATACACTGACAAAATCCCCATTAAAAATCCACATCTTCTTATCATCATCGCTCAAATTCTGATATGTAGGATTACCATTAGCTACATCAGGTGTAGGTATAAATTCCCAATCAGCGTTGACCAAGGTTTTACCGGGTTTTGCAACTAACGACCAACCAGAGCCTTGTAGAGGATCAACGGTTTCGATACCATGATTACTGTACAAGGAATGGGATCCAACGTAGTTATACGAAGTTAAATAATCTATTGCATGCAAACCATCTTTTTGAGTATCAAAACCTATTGTTAAGGTGTAGGTTTTTGTTGGATCAAGACTAGAAATTGTAAGTCTATAAGGAATGGACATATCTTCCAAATAATGAGCCTTTGATTTATTCACAATACCAGTAACCCAGGAGGTGGGATCAGTTTCCGAACCAAGGGCACCATTAGCCGACTGCTCTAATTTATCTATTTTTCCCGTCTCGACATTTTGAACAGTGATCTGACTAGAAATACTCTGAGGAAAAATTAAAAAAACGGTAAAAGCACTAATGAAAAAATATTTTTTTCCAGGGAATTCTTCCTTCCGTAGGCTCCGTAATACAAGATTTAAAAAACCATTTAAGTTCATCGTAAAATCTTTCATAATTAATAATGTTTGGTTAATAAATACTAACCAGAACATAGAGCAGCCAGGCAGATAGATCAGGGCGATCCTGTCAGATCAAAAATCTGACATTGCAAAAGGGTGAGAGTTTCTTCTGAAGGGGTACAGAGGAAACATGATCTGAAGAAATTCAGATCCCGGGGGAATTTTAAAATCCTTTAAAAGGTTAAGATATATTTGGAAGATGGAGGAAAAGCTTTCCGATATACATCTTATTGTAGGGTAATAACAAAGGGGGAGAAATTGGAGGTATAAAAGAATTTGTCCGATAAACCTCTCAATAAAAGTAAAAAAATATCTTAATCAGAAAATACTGATTATAAGAAATTTTTGTTAAAAAATTGATCTAAAGAAGGTTAGAGGGATCTTTTAGAGCAAAAACTGCAGATTTAATAGACATAAAGTGCTAACTACAGACACGATTTTGGTCGTTAGAGGGCAAAAAAAAGCAGCCGTTTCCGGCTGCTTTACTGGTTTTAAAGGTTATTTAAAATTTACTTTTTAGAGGATACAATTTGTTTTACAAATGTTTCTCTGTCTGTAGCAACTCTTACAAGGTACATTTGATTTGCACTTATAGAAAAGTCAACTGCTATGGATGTAGTAGAGCCTCTGGAGACATTGCTGTCTTTCACAGTTCTCAATAAGTTACCACCAAAGTCAAAGATCTCGATCGTAACATCTGAAGAATAGTCGAACTCGTAATCTACATTGATCATATCGCTGAATGGTACTGGGTATACTGCAACATCAGTTTCTACCACAGGTTCTTCAGCACTCAGGCTTTCTGCCTGGATGGATTGGGTGGATTGTATAAAGGAATTGCTACCTGTGGTACAACCATCGTAACCTCCTAAATCAGGTGGGGTTGCGTCACACTGACCATCAACATCTAATGGTAATTGACCGAAGCTTCCACTTTCACCCTGGATTTCAAAGGTATACGTGTTATCTCCTCCATACTTACCTTTTTGAATTGATTTTGAATCGAATTTTAGAGATAAAATATGGGCACCAGTATATGGAGTGTTAAAAGTTACAGTTACTACACCATTGCTCTCAGTAACTCCTGTGATTGTAACATTTTCACAAGCTGATTGGTCTTCTCCTGAGTATACCCAGACGTTGTTTGTATTAACCAGTGAGAAGAACTTTGACCCATTCACTGCCGAACCACTTTCCTGTGGTCGCTCCTGAATAAAAGTTATAGTATTCTCACCCGTAGAACTTACTTGGAAATCTCCATAATAGAAGAATACACCTGGTGTAACATTTTTAATATTCGGTCCTTGAGTACTAACACATAGATAGTCCTGATCGAATTCTTCCCGATTGGCCTCATCCATGTAATTACAACATGTTGTTTGAGTTGGGAATAAATGAGCGCAGTTTTCAATGGTTATCATAACAGAAGTAGTACCTTCACAATTAAATCCAGTATGTTGAACAACACTTTTAATATAGTAGGTAGTTGTAACCTGTGGCGTCACTATACTACTGCTTAATCCCGCCCCATTATTATCGGAATAGTCACTTTGAGTAAAATAACTCAAGCTTCCATTATCAGCACTTATTAAGGTTGACAAATCAACACTCTCACCTAAACAAATAGTTTTCGGTGTGGCTGTGACATCTGGATTATCATAAACTGTCAAGGTGAAAGTCTTCTCATTATAACAATTTGAAGATGCATTAGTATCTCCATCATTGTCTAATCGTGCAGTAATCACTACTCCAGATGCAGGATCACCATCGGTAGAAGTAAGCCAAACCTTTAAAGGATATTTTCCACTTTCGGCAGGATCCTCGGCGATGGTCTGCTTAACATCATTCTCATCTACATAAGAGAAAGTCCAACTACCATTATCTGACGATTTTATTCCCCCCATCACATCAAATATGTAATAAGAAAGATCAGCACCATTACTGTCCTGGCTCTCACACTCAGCTAAATCTTGTACCTCCAAATCAGGATTGTCATAAAC
>NZ_JBTLRK010000003.1:401678-407948 GCF_054482715.1 Salinimicrobium sp. CAU 1759
ATTATCTGACGATTTTATTCCCCCCATCACATCAAATATGTAATAAGAAAGATCAGCACCATTACTGTCCTGGCTCTCACACTCAGCTAAATCTTGTACCTCCAAATCAGGATTGTCATAAACCACAGTTGTGAACTCACATGTTCCAGTCAAGGACAATATTCCATCATTCGATACTGTTAATTTCATTGTATATGAACCATAAAAATCAACAGGAATAGTTACATCTGCAACAGGATCATCTTCAGTTCCTTCATCAATAGTGGGATCTGTTCCTGTTGAGGTCTGAACTATTTCTATTTCCCAAGAATAAACTGTAGAACTCGTTGCATTTTCAACATCAGCTGTATAACTTAGACTTTGTGCCTCCTGGCATACTGAATATTCTCCAGAAATAGTACATTTTGGTGGGGAGTCAACTGCA
This sequence comes from Salinimicrobium sp. CAU 1759, assembly GCF_054482715.1. Classification (NCBI taxonomy): domain Bacteria; kingdom Pseudomonadati; phylum Bacteroidota; class Flavobacteriia; order Flavobacteriales; family Flavobacteriaceae; genus Salinimicrobium; species Salinimicrobium sp. CAU 1759. Next base: position 402,103 of record NZ_JBTLRK010000003.1, read on the forward strand.
TCAGCATGCAATTGTACTTCTTTGTTACCGCAACCATCTAATAAAGCTTCGTCACAACTACTTATAAACATGTGATAAGGAGCACCATTTATCGCACTAGCAGAAAAACCCTCTGGCCAGTCGTTCTCTGAGGCCAATGCAATATGGCCACCCCAAGCTATTACAACCTTATCACTGTGAGCCCTGAATTTGACTTCCAAATCTGATGAGGTTGTTGCACCAGGCAGCAAAGGATCCTGCTTTGTGTAAGTAGCAGAAACAAACTCACCATTATAGATTGTCAATCTGTTTTCAGACCCATCCGGATTTAAATCTCCATAAGTACCTAAACTGCTTACCTCAGAAGCTGGAGTGGGTATAGGAAGATATTCTGGACTGTTATCGACCACTCCTGTCCCCTGTAAAGGATTGATCTCCTCAATTGGATGAGGGGCCGTATAAAGAGAATGAGTTCCAACATAATCAAAAGAAGTCAAATAATCTATCGCATGTAAACCATCTTTTTGAGTATCAAAACCCAGGGTGATAGTGTATATCACATCTCCTTGAGTTGGTGTACCAGGGGTAGCCATCGGAATTAAACTTGAAACAGTTAACCTGTAAGGAATGCACATATCTTCTAAAAAATGTGCTTTTGCCTTATTAACAATTCCAGTCACCCAACTTGTAGGACTGGTTTCAGAACCCATCTTTCCATTGGCTGATTGCTCTAATTTCTCAATTTTTCCGGTTGGTGTTTTATTTGGTCCTCCCTGTGCCAAAATGGTTTCAGGTAGGATAAGTCCAAAAACAACGAAAAAAGTTAAAAGAAACTTCAATATCCTGTTACAATAAATGTTCTTTTCCGGCCCGGTGGAAATCGGTAGCCTTTGTACCGTGTCTGGGCCTAATGTACTACTGTTCATAATAAATAGTGTTTTGGTTAATAAATACTAACCAGAACATGAGCACAGCAAAGACAAAAGTAGATCCGGGCGAATCTTAGAAGGGGAGTGTAAAGGAGACTATTTCCCGGGGATGGAAATATGAGGTCATATAGACCACTAAGGTATGTGATCTAACAAGAATCAATTTTGGGGAATAATATTGAGGGCGGATTTTAAGAACAGTTAACTGTATGCCTTAAAACAATATTAAAGATAAGCTTAATTGAGAAATCGAACACCCAATCTCACCTACACTAATGTTAAACAAGTACTAAAAATTAATATTCACCTGTTTCTGCGACATTAGCGTTAATAAAGTAATAAAAGCGGCAACATCTCTTTACTCTCACACATTCTTAAGAAACCTTTAATAGGAAGAAAAATTGGGGTTGCAATACGACGACAAATAATATGATCATTAGTATTAAATATCGCAGAAATTGGAATTTGGAATATCTTTTAATTCGTACCCCATTAGGACCTACATATTTTAAAAATGGAACGTCCAATCTGCCTGGAGAGGAGAACGGGAGGAAATTTAAAATGAGCATTAGCAAAAAACAAAAAAGCAGCCAAATGGCTGCTTTTCTTTTATAATTAGAACTATAATTTATTTAGAAGCCTTTTTTGTAATTACTTCTTTACTTGTTATTACCCTAATGATATACATCTGGTTCACATTGGCAAAACTCATGTTTAATTGAGTACTTGAACCTTTCGTTACATCATCATCTGTAAAAGTTTTCAATAAGGATGTACCGGCATAAACTTCAATTACTACATCTGATGTGTAACCGAATTCATACTGAACATTTAACACATCACTGAATGGTACAGGATACAATATGACGTCTCCATTTTCGACCGCTTCAGCTTCAGAGGAAAGAATTGCTGCAGCAGGGGCTATTGTTCCATTGGAACAAGTGCTAGCTACTGTCGCTGAACTTCCTCCCATAGGACATGGATACATATTATTGATCATATCCAATTCGCTTGCTAATTCTCCTTCAGTACCGTTTTCAAAAGCGTCCTGTACAGCTTCTATTAGATTACCAGAATATGGATAACTAATTTCATCAGCACAAATATTCAATAGTGCGGCTACTGATTGACGTAACAAATTATTAACGCCTCCACCTTCTTGATTAAGAGCTTGAAGAAGTGTTAGACCTTCATATACATCATAACCATAGGCTGAAAAGTCAATACCAAAGATCTCACCATATAAATCACAAGTTTCATAGATGAATGGGTTATTTCGATCCTGATCATCACCCTCACGACACCACCTGTTCGTATGGTTTTTCCAGTAACCCAGAGTACAGGCCTCTTCATCACAAATTGGTTCTGCAAGAACAATAGGATCTGTTTCGGCAGTACATTCATCTTCTTCACCATTTCCGCCATCAGCGAATGCTTTCACAACATAGTATCCTGCTCCTAATCCGGTGATATTGTCATCCACGTCCAAGGTTACATCAGCAACACTTTGAGTATAGGCGACAATACCATCTGGAGAACTCCAAAGTTCCAGTCTATCATATCCGCTGGCAGTCACACTAATATATCCTCCTGAAAGATTCTCACAGGTAGGATCGAAACCAGTTCCTGACACAAGTACATCGTCAGGTTCTTCTATTTCCTCAACCTCGCTCCATGCAAAGCAGTCATCATCTCCCTCATTACCTCCGGCCGCAATAGCTTTCACTTTGTAGAAGCCAGGACCAAGACTTATGAAATCACCATCCTCCTCTGTAGAAGGACTCTCTACCAGAACATATGTTCCATCTGAAGTGTCAGACCTATATAGTTCTAATGAATCTTCTCCCGATGCAGTTACATCAATCGAACCATCTCCTTCATCATAACAGGAAACATTTGTGGCATCAATTGAAACTGTGATCTCATCAGGTTCTTCTATTTCCTCAACCTCGCTCCATGCAAAGCAGTCATCATCTCCCTCATTACCTCCGGCCGCAATAGCTTTCACTTTGTAAAAGCCAGGACCAAGACTTATGAAATCACCATCCTCATCTGTAGAAGGACTCTCTACCAGAACATATGTTCCATCTGAAGTGTCAGACCTATATAGTTCTAATGAATCTTCTCCCGATGCAGTTACATCAATTGAACCATCTCCTTCATCATAACAGGAAACATTTGTGGCATCAATTGAAACTGTGATCTCATCAGGTTCCATGATCTCAACCTTATTACTATCAGCTTCACATTCTATAGCGTCTTCCCCTTCTCCCTGAGCATGGCTTTCTGTGGCTTCAACATAATACCAGCCTGGACCAAGATTAATGAAATTTCCATCTGAGTCTGTATTAGGAGTTCCAACTTCTTCATAGGTTCCGTTTTCGGTATCTGATCTATATAGTATCAAACTATAATCATTTTCAGGAACAAGAACAGTTCCATCTCCAGCTTCAAAGCAGGTGACATTTGTAGCGTCAATTTCAAGATCGGGAATATCATAGACTGTTACAGTGACCATAGACCTTGGACCTTCACAACCATTCACAGTACAACTAACCCAATAACTCGAGGTTGAAGAAATTTCACCTGGATCAAAGGAGTTATCTTCAGAATCCTCACCAGTATATAATAAATTTCCATTTTCGGCAGCATCATACCATTTTAGTATACCTTCACAGCCGGAAGCAATTAAGCTCCCATCCCATGGACCGCAATTAGAAACATCTGCAACGGTAGGTGCATTAGGTGTCAAGTCAAATTGCAATTGTATAGGATCCCCAGGAAAATCTTTTAACTGAGATTGACCGGAAGAACCTGAGGTCCTGGTTCTTATAAAAAGGGTGCTAATCTGTAGACATGGATCATTCTGTGGGAAAAAGGCACTCAAGTTAACTGCCCCTTCTGCCCACTGGTTGACATCATACTGGTATAAACTAGGATTAGTAGAGATAGGCTCAGTATCATAAACAGACCACGGGACAATTGTCTTTACTGTGTTGACTGAGGCAAAAATCCCATTCTTTCTCTTATTTGAGGTCAAGTCTGCAAGAACATATTCATAGCCTCCATTAACAGCTTTCCACTCTCTCACAACCACTTTGGCTGCAGCTCCTCCAATAGTGAATTCCAAAGTGACGAGTAAATCGCCAACAGATCTTCCTCCCGTTGCAGCACTTGCACCTGAAGTAAACGTACCATCAGAATTTTTTGTCAATGTCTGTTGCAATAATTCAAAATCGATATAGCTGCTTCCGTTGTTATCCTCTCGGTCTCCTGCAAAAATTATCCAAAGATCATCTTCATTAGTAAAAGTTCCACCTGGCCATTCCGGATGGCTGGCTGCACCATATGTGAAATGTACGGCTACTGTCTGAATTTCATTTTTACTGGGTGCAGAACCCATTTTCCACTTATAAGTGTTAGGATTATCGTTAATTTTATTACTTCCATCAAATACAGAAGGATCATTATTAGAAATATCATCTCTCAAAAAAAAGGAGAGCTCACCTTCCTTATATTCAGCGTCAAAAACAGGATTGGTTCCATCAAATTTGTCGAAGTCCAGATCACTCTTAAATAACCCCAGTCCTTCTGGTACAGGTGGCGGATCTGAAAACCAGTCTCCGTACCCCAAACCGTTAGCTGGAGATAAAGGAAAATTTAAAGCCTTGGCATTTCCATCTATTTCAAAACCATAGATGTCGGATCCATTTGTGGGCGTAATGACAGGCACCACACCCTGCACATTTTCAGCGGTATTCTTTTGTGCAAGAATATCATTGTAAGGAATAACCACCAGAAAAACTGTAAACACAGATAAAATAAAATGTTTTACTGAATTTCTACACAAGATTACCTTCATTGATCCCATTAAAATAGGATTCATCGTAAAATCTTTCATAGTTTAAAAATTTTGGTTAATACTGTACCATAACCAAATACGTAGGAGAAGTAGATCGGAGTTGCAATTCAATTCAGAATCGAATGATTATGTCTTAAAAGGGAATAATTTTTCCTTTAGTTAGGAAAGAGTGCATCGAAACGGCGAAAGCCATTTGAGGGGAAATCCAAAATCGGGGGAACAATACACCTACAGGTGTATAAAGAGCTACAGGTATTTTTAGAAGGACCTGAGATATAAATATACCTATAAAAAACTAATTTTCAACAGCTTATATATACTTTTTAGAATCTTTACTAGCAATAAAGTTCTGACAAAAAAGAGAGAAATCTGAACCCTTATTTAGGTGAATCTTACAGAAGCTGCTAATATATCTAAGATATTCTGTTAATGAAGGAATATCGCCCTCTGCAGTATCCATTCTAAAATCAATTTTTTACTTGGTTTAGAATCCTGTTTCTCCCAATTTTTGATCCAATTTCGCGAGTATTTCTTAATCATAGAAATAGACCCACCACTTGCAGAATGCTCACTTTTTTATATTTTCCAAAGATGGACCGGTAGGTGAAGCTTAAGGGTATAGCATGCCATGAAATATAAGCTTAGTGAATTTGATTGCCACGGATTCCAAATCCGCTCCATCCTACCTGAATAGAGTAAAATATTTAACTATCTCGTTATTCTTGCCAGAATGTCTCCAGGTTTAGTGGTCACCTCCTGATAAAAAGGGGTGGAACCGCAGGGAGGTGGCGACGAGGTGGTGCATGGAACCGGGAGGTGGTCTTCCAGTAATAAACTACTAAGAAGCATCCTTCGATTCTGCTCAACAATACAGATTCAGGAAAGAAGACCCTCCCCGTCCGCCAGGTAGGCAGGGGAGCTGAGATCCGTTTCCATATCTGGATTTAGTTCATAAAAAAAGCCTCAACATTGCTGTTGAGGCTTTAAAAGAAAGGCGGCGACATACTCTCCCACAAGATAGCAGTACCATCTGCGCTAACGGGCTTAACTTCTCTGTTCGGAATGGGAAGAGGTGA
>NZ_JBTLRK010000004.1:0-2569 GCF_054482715.1 Salinimicrobium sp. CAU 1759
GGGGTGACGGCGTGCCTTTTGCATAATGAGCCTACGAGTTAACGTTGCCAGCGAGGTTAAGTCTTTAAGAGATGGAGCCGTAGCGAAAGCGAGTCTGAATAGGGCGCTTTAGTTGGTAGTGTTAGACGCGAAACCGTGTGATCTACCCTTGGGCAGGTTGAAGCTGTGGTAACACATAGTGGAGGACCGAACCCGTTGACGTTGAAAAGTCTTGGGATGACCTGAGGGTAGGGGTGAAAGGCCAATCAAACTCGGAAATAGCTCGTACTCCCCGAAATGCATTTAGGTGCAGCGATGATTTAGTTTTATAGAGGTAGAGCTACTGATTGGATGCGGGGGCTTCACCGCCTACCAATTCCTGACAAACTCCGAATGCTATAAAATGATGATTATCAGTGAGGGCATGGGTGCTAAGGTCCATGTCCGAGAGGGAAAGAACCCAGACCATCAGCTAAGGTCCCCAAATGTATGTTAAGTTGAAAAAACGCGGTTGAACTGCTTAGACAGCTAGGATGTTGGCTTGGAAGCAGCCATTCATTTAAAGAGTGCGTAACAGCTCACTAGTCGAGCGGTTCGGCATGGATAATAATCGGGCATAAACATACTACCGAAGCTATGGATTTACAACATAAGTTGTGAGTGGTAGGGGAGCATTGTAACAACGTAGAAGGTATACCTGCGAGGGATGCTGGAGTGGTTACAAAAGAAAATGTAGGCATAAGTAACGATAATGCGGGCGAGAAACCCGCACACCGAAAGACTAAGGTTTCCTCAGCTATGCTAATCAGCTGAGGGTTAGTCGGGGCCTAAGGCGAACCCGAAAGGGGTAGTCGATGGACAACCAGTTAATATTCTGGTACCTGCTTTGCGTTAAAAGTGACGGAGGCGAGAATTAGGTGCGCACTGACGGAATAGTGCGTTGAAGGGAGTGGTAACACCCCGATAGTACACCAAAGCTACGGCGGCGGTGATAATCCTGAATATCGACTTCCAAGAAAAGCGAGCAAAGCAGCCCGTACCGCAAACCGACACAGGTAGTTGGGATGAGAATTCTAAGGTGCTCGAGAGATTCATGGCTAAGGAACTAGGCAAAATTGACCTGTAACTTCGGGAGAAAGGTCGCCCCCTTCTGGGGGGCCGCAGTAAAAAGGTCCAGGCGACTGTTTATCAAAAACACAGGACTCTGCTAAATCGAAAGATGACGTATAGGGTCTGACACCTGCCCGGTGCTGGAAGGTTAAGAGGAGATGTTAGCTTCGGCGAAGCATTGAATTGAAGCCCCAGTAAACGGCGGCCGTAACTATAACGGTCCTAAGGTAGCGAAATTCCTTGTCGGGTAAGTTCCGACCTGCACGAATGGTGCAACGATCTGGACACTGTCTCAGCCATGAGCTCGGTGAAATTGTAGTATCGGTGAAGATGCCGATTACCCGCTGTGGGACGAAAAGACCCCGTGAACCTTTACTATAGCTTAGTATTGACTTTGGACAAGTGATGTGTAGGATAGGTGGGAGACATTGAAGCGGTATCGCCAGGTATCGTGGAGTCATTGTTGAAATACCACCCTTTACTTGTTTGAAGCCTAACCCCGTAACTCGGGGGACAGTGCTTGGTGGGTAGTTTGACTGGGGTGGTCGCCTCCAAAAGAGTAACGGAGGCTTCTAAAGGTTCCCTCAGCACGCTTGGTAACCGTGCGTAGAGTGCAATGGCATAAGGGAGCTTGACTGAGAGACATACAGGTCGATCAGGTACGAAAGTAGAGCATAGTGATCCGGTGGTTCCGCATGGAAGGGCCATCGCTCAAAGGATAAAAGGTACTCCGGGGATAACAGGCTGATCTCCCCCAAGAGCTCACATCGACGGGGGGGTTTGGCACCTCGATGTCGGCTCGTCACATCCTGGGGCTGGAGAAGGTCCCAAGGGTTGGGCTGTTCGCCCATTAAAGTGGCACGCGAGCTGGGTTCAGAACGTCGTGAGACAGTTCGGTCTCTATCTACAGTGGGCGTTAGAAATTTGAGTGGATCTGACTCTAGTACGAGAGGACCGAGTTGGACTGACCTCTGGTGTACCAGTTGTTCCGCCAGGAGCACTGCTGGGTAGCTACGTCGGGAAGGGATAAGCGCTGAAAGCATATAAGCGCGAAACCCACCACAAGATGAGATTTCTTTAAAGGATCGTGGGAGACCACCACGTTGATAGGTCACAGGTGTAAAGGCAGTAATGTCATAGCCGAGTGATACTAATAATCCGTATAGCTTAGTGCAGCCCCTCTGCCCCCTAACCCCCAATGGGGGAACCAGGGGCGGAGGGCGCGAAACCTAAAGCTTAATATACTGCTCAAAGTGTATACCTCAATTTTTATTTTCCATATATGTCAACTCATTAGGTATGACATTTAGTAAGTAATCACGGCTACTGCCAACTGATCACTGAACACTGCATACTAACGATTTAAGGTGGTTATAGCAACGGGGCTCACCTCTTCCCATTCCGAACAGAGAAGTTAAGCCCGTTAGCGCAGATGGTACTGCTATCTTGTGGGAGAGTATGTCGCCGCCTTTCTTTTAAA
>NZ_JBTLRK010000006.1:0-1452 GCF_054482715.1 Salinimicrobium sp. CAU 1759
GCGGCTGGAACACCTCCTTTCTAGAGATTTTGCCTCTTAATAGGCAAAACGCAATTACGACATAAGGAGCCTTGAAACAGAAGTTTAGAGCGCTTCTGGTCTTAATTCACTGTCAATTTAATTATAATATAGATATGAGATATTAGAATTGAGATATGAGATGAGAGAGATTAAATCTCACGTCTAAAATCTAAAGTCTTACATCTAGATGCAGTCTCATAGCTCAGCTGGTTAGAGCGCTACACTGATAATGTAGAGGTCGGCAGTTCGAGTCTGCCTGAGACTACGAAGTACGAGGGTAGAAATACGAAGTTCATTGAGAATTATTGAAGGAAATTTTAGAAGTTGGGCAACCAGTTTACAGTACGCAGTTAAGCAGTACGCAGTACAGTTAATACTGATTACTGAATACTGACCACTGCCAACTACAAAACGGGGGATTAGCTCAGCTGGCTAGAGCGCCTGCCTTGCACGCAGGAGGTCATCGGTTCGACTCCGATATTCTCCACCACATAAGATTTGAGACGTGAGATATGAGATTTGAGACATTTTTTGTCTAAGATCTCAAGTCTAAGCTCTCACATCTACAGAAAGTTCATTGACATATTGGAAAATAAGAATACGAGAAACATAAAAATTTCTATAGTTGTAAAATTATAGATAGAGCAAATTATATTTTAAGTTTTGAGGAAGGAATAAGAGTTATTTATAACTCTGAACTCTTAACTCATAACTTGCAAGAGCATATTAGGTAAAAGCACATAAGCTAAATAAGGGCGTATGGGGAATGCCTAGGCTCTCAGAGGCGATGAAGGACGTGATAAGCTGCGAAAAGCTGCGGGGACTGGCACATACAGGTTGATCCGCAGATATCCGAATGGGGCAACCCAGCATACTGAAGGTATGTTACTCCGCAAGGAGGGCGAACCCGGAGAACTGAAACATCTAAGTACCCGGAGGAGAAGAAAACAATAGTGATTGCGCTAGTAGCGGCGAGCGAACGCGCATTAGCCCAAACCATGTAGCTTACGGGCTGCATGGGGTTGTAGGACCACGACATTGGTTGTGTAATGAACTAGAACACTTTGGAAAGAGTGGCCATAGACGGTGATAGCCCGGTATAGGTAAAGATCATAAACCATAGTGGTATCCTGAGTAGTGCGGGGCACGAGAAACCCTGTATGAATTTGGCGGGACCATCCGCTAAGGCTAAATACTCCTGAGAGACCGATAGTGAACCAGTACCGTGAGGGAAAGGTGAAAAGAACCGTGAATAACGGAGTGAAATAGATCCTGAAACCATACGCTTACAAGCGGTCGGAGCCCTTTGGGGTGACGGCGTGCCTTTTGCATAATGAGCCTACGAGTTAACGTTGCCAGCGAGGTTAAGTCTTTAAGAGATGGAGCCGTAGCGAAAGCGAGTCTGAATAGGGCGCTTTAGTTGGTAGTGTT